>CAZEPW010000061.1:0-20798 GCA_964514215.1 uncultured Thioalkalispiraceae bacterium | reverse complement strand
ATGTTTTGTCATTCCAGCTATAAATGTTTATTTATAGCTGGAATAATCAAAGGATTAGACAGCCTGCCTCCTGTTCACGGATTATTTTATTTTTAAAAATGCAATCATCGCAGTGAAACTGGCTATTGAATTGCTACATTTTTATCACTACTTTACCTAATGCCTTGTCACTTTCAATAATCTTATGTGCCTCTTGTATTTGATCAAAGTCATATACTCTTGAAACCAACGAAGGGATTTTATTATCTTCGATTTGATCAATTATCCATTGGATTGGGGATTCAGCCAGTGGTAATTCAGCAGAACCGAACAGGCCGCTGGCGAAAAAACTGATGCTAACGGTATTGGGTAAATCCGAGCTTAATCCAAAATTTTCTAACACGGGCATGCCACTTAAAATACCAACGACACAAACACGTCCCCAATGTTTAATGGTTTTTGAGGTGTCTTTAATGGTGCCCACACCGACAATATCCAGAGCACAATCAATGCCCTCCGGATGATGTTGGCGTATTGTTTCAGCGATAGCGCCGTCATCGATAATAACCTCATCGGCACCTTTGCTAACTAATAATGCTTTATTGTCTTTGCTGCGTGTTGTTGCAATAACGTGTAGACCGCGTGCTTTTGCATACGTAATTGCTGCTAGGCCGATGGTTGTTGTGCCGCCGCGAATTAATAATGTTTGATCTTTTTCGATAGCAAGATTTTTATCCAGTGCCGCCCATACTGTAAGGTAGGCTTGTGGAATTGCCGCTAGCTGTTCCCATGGTAGATTACTGTTTACCGCTAGTACATTGTTTATCGGTGCAAGCACATATTCTGCATAGCTACCATGGCGTGCTAACATTAAACCGCCCATTGCTGTCATGACTTTTTGTCCAACGGTGTAGACACCACTGGCATCTTCACAAATTTCGCCAACGGCCTCAATGCCTGGAATTCGTGGCTCAGTTATTTCACCATAGTTGCCTGAACGATAATAAATTTCAGCACGGTTTAAACCAAAAGCTTTGTTTTTAATTTTAACGTAGCCTTCGGGGGTTATGGTTTCATCGATATCTTGAATTTCTAATGCGCTGGCATTGCCTGGTTTTGTAATTATAACGGCTTTCATGTTTTTCTCCTGAGTGATTTTTTAAGGTTGGCGTGCTGTGCTTGTTGAAAATAAATAACGATGAATTTTCCATTTACCATTTTCTTTTTTGAAAATAAATAATTCATTATTACCTTCGGCAATGGTTACGTTTTTAGCCAGAATGGTTGTTTGGCCTGATGAGCTTGTTCTTGCCCATGCACTATTACCTGTAACGACAACTTCATAAATGCTGAATTTTATATCGAGCTTAATGGCGTTAAAGACTGCTTGATAGGCTGATGCCACGGCAGCTCTGCCGACTTGTGCGCTAGAATGTTGCGGCATGAAAATTGGCTTGCTGCTGTATAACGTTAGAATGGCATCGGTGTTGCTGGCATTGAGTTGAGTTTCATATTGCGTGATCAGATTTTTGATTGCCTGAGTTTGAGTCTGAGCCGCGATTGCTGGGGTGCATGTCATAAGTGCCAGTAATAAGGCACACAGTGTTAACGGTAAATAGTTGAAGCGGGATGTTTTTGTCATTTGAATCTCCTGTTATTTAGTGGAATAAATGACAGCTTAAACAATTCGATTAATGAAAATAAGGCCGTTAAATAAGAAGTATCTTCTCAAAAATGGAATAATAGGCTACAGTGCTTACAAGTTGTGCTATTGGGAGCAGATATGGATCTAAAATCGGTGGAATTATTTGTCAGGGTCGTGCAAAAAGGCAGTTTTTCAGCAGCGTCGCGTTATCTTGGGGTTCCTGTGGCGACAGTCAGTCGTCGGGTTGCTGTGCTTGAGCGATTTTTAGAGGTTCGGTTACTTGAGCGATCCACGCGAAGCCTTCGATTAACGGGGGCTGGTTCGATATTTTATGAATACGTTTCGCGCGGTATTGAAGAAATGGATGCCGCTATTTTAGCATTGCACAGTAGAGAGTCTGAGCTTCGAGGATCATTGCGGTTATCACTACCGCCAAATTTTGAACCATGGTGGCCACTATTAAGCGACTTCCAAATTAAATTTCCGTTAATACAGTTGGACTTGTATGCCACTGAACGAAATGTCGATTTAATTGAAGATGGAATCGATGTTGCTTTGCGTATTGGTGAAATTGATTATTTGTCTGCCGTTGCCAGAAAGTTAATTGAGTATCAGCATATTTTAGTTGCCACCCCCGAGTATATTAAACAACATGGTTTGCCTACGTCGCCACAGCAGTTAGCCAATTTTCCGTGCGTTGCTTGGGCAAAAAAAGACAGCAGTGTGAAATGGATTTTGGGTGGTGAAACAATATTAATCAATCCCTCGATACGTGCCAATGATTATCCACACATGCGGTATTTAGCATTACAACATGTTGGTATTACTGAGCAGCCCCCCTTCATGGTGGCTGAACTATTAAAACAAAAACGTTTGCTGCAAATTTTACCAGAATATAATTTTCCTAAGTTCAGCATTAGCTTGCTTTATCAGAGTCGGCAACAGCTTTCACATATAGCGCGGGTGTATATCGATTTTTGTATATTAAATATTAAAAAATATCTCGCAACGACTTTATAAGCCGCCATTTTGATTAACGCTTTAAAACAAGAAATATTAATTGCAATCAAGTTGTGACTGACGTTAATCGTTTACCGGCTTCTAATGTGATTTAAGTATATAAATTAACCATAAATGAATCTTTGAAAGAATATCTTAAAAAATAACATACTTTTTATACTTGTTTATTGGAACTTATATTATGCTATGAGTTCTGATATTTAACGATACGATATTAGAAAAAAAATATAAATAATAAGAGTGTTTCGATTTTAACTCTAAATAACTGCATACCAGTCGTTCCATACAATAATAAAAATTTAGGAGGGAACGATATGCGATTTATGATTCGTATAAGTACGGTTGTTGCTCTAATTGCAATTTTGCCACAACATTTGATGGCTGAAATCAAAAATACAACAGCAGAAGATAATTTTAAAATAGTTCAACACAAAAATAATGCCGATAAAATTGAACACGGTATTGCTCTTAATAACGATACATCACCATTTTATCCATCTCGTGCAACAACCGGATCAAAAACAAAGTTAACATCCTCCATGTTTGATTCACCGGAGTTGTGTGGCAGTTGTCACATAGAAATTTACAAACAATGGAAAGGTTCCATGCATTCCAATGCCTGGCGCGATCCGATTTATCGTGCGGTATTAGCCTTAGCAAGTAAAAGTACCAATGGAGCTGTGGATAACTTGTGCATTGGTTGCCATACTCCAATTGGTTTAGTTACCGGTGAAGCAACACCTTCAGGTGAAAATATGAGTGAGGTATCAAACCAAGGTGTGCAATGTTCATTTTGCCACAATGTTTCAGATACCACCGGTGTTGGTAATGGTGCATTTGTATTAACACCTAATTTACACGGTCGACGCTTAATGTTTGGGCCATTCAAAGACGCACAGTCAGCATTTCACGATACCGCTTATTCAGAATTACACACAAAATCAGAATTTTGCGGTCAGTGCCATAATGTTAGCCATCCATTTAATAAACTACCCATTGAACGAACATTTGATGAATGGAAAGACAGCTGGTATGCCGGGCAAAATATTCAATGTCAGGATTGTCATATGACAATGGGCCCCGGTGTCACAAAAAAATCGGGCAGCGCCACGCCATTTAGTAAAAACCGAGAACAAATTTACACGCATTATTTTGTTGGTGGCAACGTAATGGTTCCCAAAATGTTAGGTAGCGAGCAACATTCAAATCTAGCAGAGCAAATGCTACGTGCTGCAGCAACAATAGAAATACTACCCAAGACATCGTTACGTTTTGAAACCATGCAAACCATTTCAGTCAAGGTGAGTAATATAGGCGCAGGACATAAATTACCAACAGGGTTTCCTGAGGGTAGGGAAATGTGGTTGGATTTTAAAATGACCGATGCTAAAGGAACTGTTTTTTATCAGTTGGGTAAAATAAAAGATGGCGTAACCGAACAGGGCACTAAATCATTTAAAGTAATTCTGGGCGATAAGCAAGGTAATATTGTTGACTTAAAACTATGGCAAGCAGATCGTGTATTGTATGATACCCGCATCCCAGCAAAAGGATACAGTATTGTGGATTACAATTTTGTATTACCCAAAGGAATAACAAGTCCAATAACGGTAACGGCTGATTTAAATTATTGGTCGTTTCCGCAAAAAATTGTCGATTTTCTTCTTGGCAAAAATACAATTGCGGTGCCGATTACAAAAATGGCCTCAGCTACGATTACACTAACGACCAACTAGGCATGAAGTGATACTGGATTAAATTTTGAATTGATTAGCGATAGATATTTAATACTATATAGAATATGATTTATTCACTATTATAAAAAAATTATTATCGACGAGTTGAGCAATGACAGTTCAGAATTTAATTCCAGTATCCCGTATTAGTAAAACAGTAATATCAATATCACTACTATTGCTAATTTCCAGTTGCTCAATAATGCTCAAAGATTATGTTGGACGTTATGGCCCTTCATCACCAAAAGAACGGCTGTTAAGCGAGAATGAATTACAGCTCAATAATCATATTTCGTTTAACAATGAAGTACAACCCATACTAACGCAGCGATGTGCAGTCTGTCATAGTTGTAACGATGCACCGTGCCAAATAAATTTTACCTCGATAGAAGGTATTGATCGAGGTGCATCAACCAAACCGGTGTATAATGGCGCGCGTTTTTTTTCTCAAGAACCAACTCGCTTGGATATTGATGCCTCAACCACAGCACAGTGGCGAGTTAAACAGTTTACCCCGATTCTTAACGAGCGTCGTCAAAATGAACAAATCAACCTTGATAATTCCTTATTATATAAAGTATTAACGACCAAACGACAACAAGAGTTTATTTCTAAAGGTCGTCTTTCTGAAGAATATGGTATTGGTAAAGAAATATTAGAGGATGAATATTTTGTTCATAGACAAACTTGTCCAGATATTGAGGATTATGAAAGCTTTTCGATAAATAATCCTCATTGGGGGATGCCGTTTGCATTGCCGGCGCTAAATCGTAAAGAATTTAAAGCCATAGAAACATGGCTTGAACAAGGTTCACAAGTAGAACCTAGACAGCAATTATCAAACGCACTTAAAGAGCAAATAATTCAATGGGAAACATTTTTTAATGGACAATCTAAAAAACAAAAATTGGTGTCGCGCTACCTTTATGAACATTTATTTGCTGGGCACTTATATTTTGATGATGTTTCGAGTAAAATTTTTTTTACACTAGTACGTTCAAAAACGAAACCTGGTCAAAAAATTAAAATAATAAACTCCACTCGACCCTATGATAACCCAGGAACCAATGAATTTTATTATCGAATTAAACGCTATAATCGTGTAATTGTCGACAAAACACACATGCCGTATTCATTAAATAATAAGCGTATGAAACGTTATCAACAATTATTTATTAATAATGATTATTCAGTGACACATTTGCCATCTTACGAAATAAAAAATGCGGCGAATCCATTTAAAACATTTTCAGCAATACCCGCAAAAAGTCGTTATCAGTTTATGCTTGATGAAGCACAATTTTTTGTTAGTGGTTTTATAAAAGGGCCTGTTTGCCGAGGTTCGATTGCACTCAATGTTATTGATGATCATTTTTGGGTTGTCTTTATGGATCCAGAAAAAAGTTTTCTTAGCAAAGATTCAGTATTTTTAGGAAAAAATAGTGAAAAATTGCGTTTACCGTCCGAGCAAGAAGACACTTTAAATCCTTTTGATATTTGGCAAACCTACCAAAAAACTGCACGTGACTATATGCGTGAAAAAGCCAAATATTTAAATCAAAAAATGCCAAATAATGACGGTTTTGGTATTGAACAAATTTGGAATGCGGATCATTCTAATGATAATGTCGCTCTCACCGTATACCGCCATTATGACAGCGCGACAGTGTTAAAAGGTTTTATTGGTGAAATCCCCAAAACTGGCTGGGTGATTGATTACCCGATATTTGAACGTATCCATTACCTGCTATCGGCAGGTTTTAATGTTTATGGCACAGTTGGGCATCAATTATCCACTCGATTATACATGGACTTTATTCGCTATGAAGCAGAGCTAGAGTTTTTAGCTTTTTTACCAACAGAAACAAGAATGAAAATTCATGAATATTGGTATCGCGGAACAGATGAAACTAAAAATTTAATTAAATCTCTAAAAGAATTAAAATTTTCGCATGAGAGCAAAATTAAATTTAATAGTATTGATGTAAAAAAAGAATTTTATGAAAAACTCAATCATCATTTATATAACAGCAGTTTTTCATTTAATGATTATATTAATCGTTGTAAAGTAGTTGGCGAGAATTGTGAGACCAATGCTAAATCCAAGGTCGAGGCTAAGGTTGTTCATGAATTGCATAAAATTAGTGATGTAGGAGGACTACCTAGCAGTGTTTTTCCAGATACAGCGTTTTTACGTATAAAGGTTGATGGTACGGTTGAAAATGATTTGGTTTATACCATTATTAGAAATAATTTTTATTTAAATACCATGTCATTACTGGATAATGATGAAATGAGAATTAAAAAAAATGACTCGTTAGATATTATTCCAGGTTTTGTTGGAGCATATCCTAATTTCTTTTTTGAAGTTAAATATCAAGATATATCAAAATTTGTTAAGCACTATAAAAAAATAAAAGATTTAAAAAGCTATAATGAATTTGTTATATTATTCGGTATACGTCGGACTAATCCTAATTTTTGGAAAATATCAGACTGGTTTTATAAAAAGCACCAGTATGAAAACCCTATTTATTCAGGTTTATTTGATCTAAATCGCTATAAAAATAGATAAGATAAGTATATAAAGTCACATAATTAAAGACAGTATTCATTTATAATATCACACACCGATGTTGGTGTTCATAGATCACTTTAATCTATATTTATAATACCCGCTAGCTTGGGATGCGTTTTTTCGAGACCTAACAAACTGCGGGTATTTTAATCACCCCTAAGTTATTTCAGCCGTTCTCCAAAAAATAAGATTGCAGTAATAATTAAAGAATATACTTTAGAAGATGTTTCATAGCACAGTTAAAATAATTTTGTATGTTTTATTGGTCTGTATCTCAACGATAGCCAAAGCAGATAGATTAGGCGTTCGTACCACTGCAGGACTCTGGTCTGCTCAATACAGTGGTTATGTTACTGATAATGGCGCGATACAAGATAGTATTAATCTAAAAAATGATTTAAATGTTGGAAAAAACATTCAATCTTTTTTTTATGTTTATATTGAACAACAAAATTCAGCAATACCCAATTTTAGAATTGGTAAAACTAATATCCGAGCTAAAGGAAGTAATACATTAATAAAATCACTTACCTTTAATGGTGTTAGCTATTCAATTAATGAAAAAGTAGATTCTCAATTAAATTTAGATCATTTAGAAGCTGCATTATATTGGAAAGTTAAGAATTCAGACACAAGAGTTGATATTGGTTTTACCATAAAAGATTTTAGCGGTGAAGTGGCACTAACTGGAGAATTGTCCGGTAGCGCTCAAACCGGTTTGAGTGAAATAGTGCCATTGTTATATCTTGGCGTTGAAACAGATTTACCTCTAACAGCATTAACCGTCGGGTTTAATGCCAGTTTTTTAAAAATAGAGCAAGGCTCATTAGTGGATGTATTATTGTATATACGTCTGGAGCCATTGCAATATGTTGGAATTGAAGCTGGATATCGTGATTTTCAAATCAATGTTGACACTACTGAGATTAAAACTCAAATTAAAATATCAGGTTTATATTTAAACGGTTTTTTGTATTTTTAATTTTCAATTAAAAATATGTTTGAAGCGTTTAGTAAATTATCTTCAATGTTGATGGATTCAACGAGTTTACCTGTTATAGTTATTGACGAATTATTATTGCTTGATAATGATTTATCATTGGTAAAGTAGTTAATAAGAAAAAGATCATTGTTCTTGGATTGTTCACTATTAGAAAATTCGGCAATAAATTGTTTGTCTCTTAATATGCCGCTAGTATTTGGCTTGAGTTTATTTAAGGATACTTGTAATTCATATGTCCGGCCAAGCATCTGTTTTTTTATCCAATCATTGGCTTTGGTTTTTGGTAAATCTCGTAGCACTAAGAAATGAAATTGAAAATCATTATAAATTTGGTTTTTAATGAGATTATACTGTTCTTGGTTGGATAATATATTATAAATCTGATCAGAAATTTTATTTACTAATGTATTTTTATCAAAAAAGAACAATCTATCTTCATCAAGCCATTGATTTTTTTTAATACTGTATTGCTGAATATTTGATAATTTAACTTGTAATAAAGTATTGCTGTATTTTATAAAAATATTATATCTGAGTTTAGCACCAAAGTTTGATTGATAAACAAAGCCAGATTTAAACTCATTTTTTAGAATATCAATACTTTTAAGTTCAATATTATTATCAGAAAAAACACTCGCAATGACAGGATATATTTCATTACGACCTTGATAACGTTGACCATTATGTGTAATCGTTGTGCACGATACTAAGCTTACATATAAAATGAATATCTGAATGATTTTAAACATAAGCTTATCTTATCATAACTGGCGTAACAAAATATTGGGCTAGTTGTGATTGGGTGTTGCAAGAATGACGTTAAACCAATAAATAAGTCATTATTTGTTAAAAGTGTAGAGAAAATCCGCACCTTGTTGTTCGCCATTCTCACCAATTAGCTGCCAACGGTCAGATATTTGATAGCGAAGTTTAAATGTATTGACACTTTCGATCAAACCAACGCCATAGCTGACATACAATTTGGGTGAAAGATAACGACCAATAACCAGTGATGCTTGATCGCCCCCCTTACTACTATCAATGCGCATTTCATCTAAACCGAAACTGCTACCAATGGAGCGTGCAATTATATTACCGCTACTCAAACTGAGTAATAACGCTGCTTGGGACATCATGTTACTTTCATCGTTTGAACTTTCTTCAATCGGACGGCCTAACAATATATACGATAGTGCGTTGGTTTGAGACATAACCGGTATCGAAAAAATTTCTACCTTGGGGTAATATAAACTGCCACGAATTTTTAGTCCTGCGCTGATTTCACCCGTTTTACGCACAGCACGTAAATCCAAGCCTGGATTGCTCAGTGGCCCACCTGTAAATAAAAAATGCCCTTGTTCAATATCCAATTGTTGGCCATAAGCGCGATACTGGCCACCAATAACATCAATTTTACCCAGCGCTTTACTTGGTTGATTTGGATCATCTTGAATTTCAAGTGCACCACCGAGTTGACCATTAAATCCAAAACCACTGAAATTAACGTCTTTACCCAAAATTAATTTTGCTCTTGTTGTCACCAACCATTTTTTTTGGTCGTGTTTGTATTGCTTACCAATAACAACATCAGAAGAAACTTGTGCTGCTTGGCTAAAATCAGTTGGTTGCAGTTTTGCGTAGGGTAGTTTTATTTCACCGGTTATGTTAATAATTTTATGACGCAGTGACAGTTTTAAGTTGGGAGATATTTTAACGTGTGCGATTGGAATATTAGCGACATCAACGTTGCTGCCTGTTAGCGTCATGGTTGTTGGCCAGCCGTTGTTAAAATCAAGTTCGGTAATGCCTTTAATTAGTACTTTTCCATCGCCTGACTGTGCAGTTAGCTTAAAATTTAATGTATTTGATTTTTTATTACCGCCCGAAAAATTTATATTGGAAATGTGTAAACCCAGATAAGGTAGCTTAAAATTAGCATTGCGCATTTGAACATTGCTGGTGATTTTAGGCTGCGCTAAAGTGCCTGATGCCATCAATGACAAATCGAAGTTACCCGTTAAGTCTTGTACGTTAGGGTATAATGTTTCAAATATACTTAGATCGTGCATATTGAGTTTAAGCTTGGCTGATAATTTATTTTGTGTCGTATTGATATTATCTAGCTTAAATTGCGCCTGTAATTTATCTTCTGGGCTGATAGTGACATTAGCTGTGGCGCTTAATCGTTGGTTAATTAGTTTTAGACTTGCACTAGCAGATTGAAAGTGTTGTTTTTCAATTTTCCCTTCTAATAATGGATAATCGATTGTTCCTGCGGTAAGTGCCAGTTGAGAGTTTATTGATAAATTCTCAGAAGTTTTAAATTTTATTTTTGCACTGGCGTCTAGCTTACTATTGAGTTTCATATCCTCAGGCAACCATGAGTGTAATGTATTTAAAGGAATTTTAGTTAGGCGAATGTTGCTTACCCATTCGTTCGATTGGTGTTGTAAATTGGCACACAGTTGAGACTTGTTACTGCTTAAACATAATTTATTTAGATTAAAATCTTTATTTTTTATGCTAAATTTAGTCGGGGTAACAAGACTCCAATTATTTAATTCTTTGCTAGTAATATCAATTTGTGAAATATGACCGTGCCACAAATTTTTTGAGGACAGTCCAATAATAGTTGTTTTAGCCTTGAGTAAATTACTGTTTAGTGTTGCTGTTATCCGCGAGTGATTACCCGTTATATTAAAATTAGAAATAGTATAATCACCATAGCTAAGTTCATCAGCCGATATGTCAATATTCACTTTTTTCCAATTAAATAGTGCAATGCCCAAGTTTGATTTAAAATGTTTAACTTTATAATCTTTAAATTGAATATTCTTAGCCGTTATTGTCGCATGGAGTAGTGGGCTATCTTGATTACCTAAGATGTAACCACTGGAATATAAAGTTCCTTTAGTTTTGGGGTAGAGCTCCTCTAAATTATTACTACTGACATCCCATTTTATGTTTAATTTGGATGAGATTTGTCCATGAATTTTTATTTTTGAATTAGCTGAATTGAATTTTAAGGCCGTAATATTTATTTTATTTTCATCCCAATACAATGCACCATTACCCGAGACAGGATAACCGCGTAAGCTACCTGACAATTTATTGAGTGTGGTGTTTATTTTTAATATATTATTTTCAACATTACCACGGTTTGTTATTGAAGCCGATATATTGCCTTGCCAATCTTTAAATAATCGTCCAGGGTTTATATTTTTTGAACCAATTTCTGTTTGCCATGTTAGTTTTGGTACCCACGTTAATTTAGCTTTGGCATGAATATTTGTACTAGATTTATCGCTTTTACCTTTTGTATTATGTTCATAAATATCAAAAGACTTAATGGTCATATTTTGAATTGTTGCGCTAGCACGTAATTTTGCAATAATCGTATACTTTGGAGCAAACGGTAGTGGTTGATCACCTGCTAGTTCAATTTGAAAGTTTTCAAGATTACCCTTGAGCCAACCATTACCAACATTCGATTGCACGGTGGCTTTGCCTGTTAATGGCCAGCGTAAATTTTTCCACTGCAGCGCCAGAGCAATATCACCCGTAATTGATTTCGATGCATGCCAATCACCGCGTAAAGTCACTAGGCTATTACTATCAGGTATCTTTAAAGTGATTGCATCAATTTGGATGTGATTATAATTCAGTGCTGTTAGATTAAATTGACTTTCCACTAGCCCGTATTTGGGGTGTTTAATCTTGGCTTTTCCGGTTAGCTTGGCACTGGATAAATCGCCTTTTGCACTAAACTGCAATTTACCGGAGATTTCCGGCCAGTTTGTTGTTAATGTTGTACTATTAAAGTTATCCAGTGATACTTCGCCACGCCAGCGCAGTGTCGTTAATAAATCATCGATAGTCAGGCTTAATCTAGCATTAATATCACCACGAAGCTGTTGCTTGATAACGCTGTGTTGTACATCACCTTCGATAAACCCTGAACCAAAAAAATGTTTTTTTATCGTGGTTTCAGAATTTTGTGAAGCCAAACTCCAGTTAACTTTTAGCTCATGAGAATAGTGGGAATTTGTTTTAATTTTACCGGTAAGGTTAATTTTAAAGTCATCAGAAGCAACTTCAAGTTGTTTAATAGTAATGTTATTAGCAAAAAAATTAGCAACTAGGTTTATTTTTTTAAGTTTTGTTGTTTTATTTGTTTGCACTAAAATGAAATCATCTACTTCGATTAATTCTAAGTTAATACGCCATGGTAGGTAAACTTGAGGAAGGCTTATTTGTGTTCGTGGTTTTACGGTATTTTTGTTGTTGTTATCGTTTAAAGTGATTTTTAAGTTATTCATTTGCAATTTATTGATACTGAGTGTAGCAAACAATAAGTCGGTAAGATTAGATTTAATACTAATTTTATCAATGGATACTGTTAAGTCGTTATTGTGGTAACGTAATTGATCAATGTTAATGCCGCTAATTAGGCTACCCGTGATTTTTTCATAGGTAATATTTTTTGGTTTGAATGATTTGGTTTGGTCTACTATAAATTGTAAACCAGATTGAGTGCTGGCTAGCCAAATAAAAAAAATTATCAAAGGTGATAATAACAAGCTTAAAATAATTAAATATTTTTTAAGGTTAACAAAGCTCATAAATCAGGACCAATAGTAATATGCAAACGCCAAGGACGATCGTTCCGACTTAATGCGTTGGCGAGATCAATTCGAACAGGACCAATGGGGGAACGCCAACGTAAGCCAATGCCTGCGCCACGCGCTAATTTGTCATTGAGATCGTTAATGGCACTACCGGCATCAATAAATATCGCCGCGCCCCATTTTTCGTTAAAGCTGTGTTCTAATTCGAGGCTGCCCTCCATTAAATATTGACCACCAACAATTTCACCTCTGTCGTTAACAGGTGCTAATGTTTCAAAACCATAGCCACGTACACTGGTTGCGCCGCCAGAAAAAAAACGTAACGATTTTGGTAGTTGTTCAAATTCATTAAGCCATGTGCCACCTAGTTTTCCTCTAGAAATTAAACGATTTGATTTACCCAGTGGATTGATGCCTTTTAGACTACCGGTTACTTGGTAAAAGTTGGCATCAGAAAAAATATCATCACTAGCACCTCGGACGCTAAAATCTAAACGTAAGCCGTCAAAAATATTAATAAAGTCGCCACCCCAGATTCGAGTCCAACTGATACTCGGTATTAATGTACGCACTCTAGATTCAGCGCTTGCAATAAAAAATACTTCTTGTTGATAATTGAGTGCGATCGACTCACGCCAAGCACCACGATTATGATTAAGGCTAGCACCAATGGTGCGCACGGTATTTTCACTTGTTTCGGTTATTCTATTTTCGATGCTGGTATTATAAATTATTTGATCGCTACGCGGGTTATACACCGGCACTCGATATTGTGCGCTAACATTGTAGCCCAGTTCTGAAACACGCGTCTCTGCTGAAATACGATGACCACTACTATTTAATAATGGTATTTCCCATCGAAGTTTAGCACGAGCGCGAGTATCCGAACCATAACCAACGCCAACACTATATCGACTATGAGTTTGTGGCGTTAGTAATACTGTTACGGGTACTTCAAGCTTAGTGGAATCTATTTTTAGTGGTGATACTTCAACAGTCCGAAAATAATCACTATCACTTAGGGATTGTTGCAATTCGAGCATGTTGCTAAAGGTGTATGGGTCTAATTTTTTAAAGGGAATATAACGTTTCAAAAATTCAGGGTTTAAAATATTTTGCTGTAATTTAACATGACCAAAGTGATAACGTTTGCCACTGACAAAATGCAATTGAATTTCGGCACTGAAATTTTCAAGATTGACAGTGACCTCATGTTTACTAAATCTGGCTTCAAAATAACCTCGTTCGGCAGCAAGCAAGGCTAATTCAGTTTTTAATGTTTCATAACGAACATGGTTAAATATTTCACCTTTGTGTATTTGCAATTTTTTTAGTAATTTAGTAAATTCATCATCTAGCACTATCTCAGGGCTCGTTTTAAAATCATATTGAGATATAATAATTGGTGATCCAAGGCTAATTTTATAGCTTGCTAGCCAATTATTTTTTTCGCTATTCGTTAAACTGGATTCGATACTCGCTTGATAATAACCATAGGGTTGTATCGCTTTGCGAATTTCTTGAGTGGCAATTTGGTGTAATAAGTGGAGCCGGCTAGGGCTGATGTTAGTAATTTTGCTTTGTTGCTCAATGCTCAAATACAATCTGATATTTTTTTCAATTTCAGAATTGACACCTTGAATGTCGACACTAACAGAAACATCGGCGAATAAAGCAGTAGAAAAAAAATAAATGAAAAGCAGAATAATATTTTTAAATCGAATCGACATGCTATTTTTAGTTTAGTCCATTTATTCTCACCTCAATAAGCATTATTTTACGGGTTTATATTAAAATTACTATTTTTAAATTAATGATCTAAACCCACCGCAATTATTGCACCGGTAACAACGCCAATAGCAGTGGCAACGCCATCCCCGTGAGAAAGATCATTGGCGACGACTCCACCAATTGCACCACCAACAATAGTTGCTGCGGTATGATCGTTCGCACCATATTCAATGTAAGTGACTGAGTTGCTAACGTGGCCGTTACTATAGCCATAACTGTGGCTTTGTGGATAATACTGGTGCCCACATTGGCTATGGTGACGGTGAACACGGTATTGATCGTGTGAACGGTAAGTGCGAACGTGTCCCCGATTCCGGTAGTTATTTGAATGCCCGTAATTATACCGTGGTGTGTGCTGTTTGTTGTAGCCTGAGTTATGGCCTCGATACTGATGTGAATTATTATAACTGCCGGCGTAACTTGTGCTAATAAACAATACGCTACTGATAGAAATAATTAACATTTTTAAAGTAAGCTTTTTCATGGCTGCTCCTGTTTCAAGTTGGTGGCGGTGATTACCATTGTGTCGTTAAATGATAGCGAGGCGTGCCTGAATGGAAGCTGAATGACACAATCAATTTGGTGTTGATATGGCGGTTTATTCGGTATTATAGCCCGCCATTTGGTATGTTTCTGGCGCGGATTAAAAGCTTAATCTATTGATAATAAAAACTAAATACTACATCTTAACCAAAAACATACCTAGGATGGCGGTTTATTAGTCATTTCAGCACGTCATTGCCGCATGCAGTTAACCTTGGAATACCGCAATCAATCTGGCTCGGTGTTTAGCAAACTACTGTTACCGCCAATTGCGGTAATATTGGTGCTGATTACTTGCTCAGTACAAAACGCTTTCAAGTAATGCGGTCCACCGGCTTTAGGTCCGGTGCCTGAGCAGCCTTGGCCACCAAAGGGTTGCACACCAACCACTGCACCAATGATGTTTCGATTTACGTAGATGTTACCAATTTTAGCGTGTTGGCAAACCAGTTCGATGTTGCTGGATATTCGGCTATGAATACCCAACGTGAGACCAAAGCCGCTGTTGTTAATATCATTAACAATTTGTATTAAATCTGACTGCGGGTAACGAATGATATGTAATACCGGCCCAAAAATTTCTTCGGGTATATTGCACAGCTGTTGAATTTCGAATATAGCAGGGTGCACAAACAAGTTGTTTGATGGGGTGTGTTGTTGCGTTAAATTAACCTCATATAAGCTGGTTGCAAAATCACTATCGGTTAAATAACGTAAATGTTGTAAAACTTTGGTTTTCGCCTTTTGATCGATTAACGGTCCAATGTCCGTGGCTAAGTAATGCGGGTCGGCGATTGTTAATTCAACTACGGCAGCTAATAATAATTCAATAATAGTCTTAGCAATATCATCTTGTAAGTATAAAAACCGCAACGAAGAACAACGTTGACCGGCACTGTTAAAAGCAGAGCTTAAAATATCAATTACGACTTGTTCGGCTAAAGCCGAGCTATCAACAATCATCGCGTTCATGCCACCGGTTTCAGCGATTAACGGCACAATCGCACCCGGGCGGGAAGTGAGTGCCTGTTTAATATTGTTGGCGCTGGCCAATGAACCGGTAAAAACCACGCCACTTAAATCAGGGTGTTGAAATAAAGCATTGCTAATATCAACGCTAGCCGCAGGTAAAAAATGTAAAACAGAATGTGGTATGCCAGCTAAGTAACACAATTCAATAATTTTACTCGCGCACAAACTGGTTTGTTGTGCTGGTTTGGCAAGCACACAATTGCCGCAAACCAAGGCGGCAGTTATTTGGCCAGTAAAAATAGCAATTGGAAAATTCCATGGACTAATACAAGCAAAAATACCCCGAGCTTGAATTTTTAAAATATTAGTTTCACCGGTTGGCCCAATTAATGATTGTGGCTCAAAAAGCGCGACAGCGTTAACTGCATAATATCGACAGAAGTCGATTGCTTCACGAATTTCAGATAGCGCATCATTAATGCAGCGTCCGGCTTCTCTAACGCAGAGTGCTGCAAGTTGATTAGAATTTTTTTCAATTAAATCAGCTAAATTAATTAGGCAATCGGTTCTTAATTTGATATCACTGGTCGACCATTTTTTAGCAGCAGTTTTGGCATATGCCATAGCGTTATTAATGTCATCAGCGTTAGCAAGCTCAAGCTGTGCAATAACATCAGAATTATTTGCTGGGTTTACAATTTTTTGCGTTGTTTTTGAATGGCAAATATCAGAAGAGCATGTGCCATTAATAATGGCTGATACAAAATAGTGCTTGTTATAAGTGTCATTAAAAATTTTGTCTAGATTATTTAACTGTTGAAAATTGGCTAAATTTATTCCAGTGGCACTTAAACGTTTTGGTTTGAATATATCCTTGGGTAGCGGGATATGGGGGTTACGATGTGAGCTATGTTGTTTTATCGTGACGATTGGATCGCAAACAATATTGGCAACATCAATTTCTGAATTTTCAATACGTTGCACAAATGAACTGTTTGCACCGTTTTCTAATAAACGTCTTACTAAATACGATAATAGCGAGTTATAACGTCCTATCGGTGCATAAACTCGACAGTTGATATTATGTTTTTTTAACAAACAGTCATAAAGCAATTCACCCATACCAAAAAGACGTTGAAACTCAAAGGGTTTATTTTTATAAGATTTTGAGTATTCAATAATCGCTGCAATAGTATGTGCATTATGCGAAGCAAATTGCGGTGTAATATACTCACAGTCAAATAACATTTGCGCACAACATAAATAAGCTAAATCAGTATTTTCTTTTCGAGTATAAACCGGATAAAAATCTAAGCCCTGTTGCTGCGCTAGTTTAATTTCGGTGTCCCAATATGCACCTTTAACCAACCGAACATTAATATTGCAAACATTTTTTTCGCTAATGTTATTTAACCACTTCAAAACAGTTAAACTACGAAATTGATAAGCTTGTACAGCGATACCCAAGTGTGGCCAATGATGTTTTACTGCAATATCATACATATAATTAAAAGCATCAAGCATGATATCAAGTCGATTAGCTTCTTCTGCATCTAAAGTAATGGCAACGTTTAATTTGATTGCAGTTTCAATTAAATCTTTCAATTTAGGATAGAGTTCAATATGTAAGTCGTGTTGTTTTGCAAATTCATAACGGCAATGTAAAGCAGATAGTTTAATTGAAACAGAGTTATTAGAATTTTCCAGTTGAGAAACAGTTTTAATGGCTGCTAAATAATCGTTAAAGTAACAATCTGCCGTGTTGCTAGTAATAGCTGCTTCGCCTAACATATCAAAAGAGAATAGGCCTTCATGGCGCACTGCATCGTCAATGGTTTCTGCGAGTACAAATTGGGTGCCCATAAAATGCATTGCTTCTTTTAATGCCGTCCGAATAATGGCTTCGCTGGATTTACCAATGAGAGCATTAATATAGTGTGTGATATTATTGGTGACATCTGATTTTAATTGCACTAATTTACCCGAGAGTAATAACCCCCAAGTAGCAGCATTAACAAATGCCGAATCACTTTCACCTAAATATTGTTGCCAATTTGTTTGGCTTAGTTTATCGCGTATCAGT
The DNA here is from genome assembly GCA_964514215.1 of uncultured Thioalkalispiraceae bacterium. Classification (GTDB taxonomy): domain Bacteria; phylum Pseudomonadota; class Gammaproteobacteria; order UBA6429; family Thiohalophilaceae; genus CAYQUC01. Next base: position 2,820 of record CAZEPW010000061.1, on the reverse strand, counting down.
TTATTCGCGGTAGCCGAATCAGGAATACGCAATAAGGCTTCGGCCAAACACATTAAAACAATGCCTTCTTCAGTTGATAAATTATATTGTCGAATGAATGCTAAAATACCTTGTTGTTCATTATGGCGAACGCGAACTTCAAGCACCAAATTAGTTGCAAGTCGTTGGATTGATTGTAAGGATAACTCAGAGCTTTTAACTGTTGATACTAAATAATCCACATAGGTATTTTCGTCCACAGCATAATTTTTTAAGATAGCTTGGCGTTCAGTAGAATAACCTTTAATCGGAAATTGAAAAATCATTAAAACTTCAAAATTGCCTCAAATAATAAGCCCATGTTAATTATAGTTTAGGACAACAAATTAATATTTTAAAACACCAAAAACTCGTTTATATTACGTTTTACCATCTGATAGGGATAAAGGAAAAATATTATGAAAATTAAACATTTTTTACTACTTTGTATTTTTAGTATCTCATCTGTTCATGCAGCCGTTCAAATTAAAACAATAAGTTATCAACTTGATGGTGTTAAGTTTAGTGGTTATTTGGCTTATGATGATAGCGTTAGTGGTAAACGCCCCGGCGTTTTGGTGATCCACGAGTGGTGGGGACATGATGATTATGTCAAAAAACGTGCGCGTATGTTAGCTGAGCAAGGTTATACTGCTTTTGCTTTGGATATGTACGGTAATGGCAAACAAGCGACGCATCCTAAAGATGCGGCTAAATTTTCGAAACAAGTGATGGCTAAATTAGACGTAGCAGAACGTCGTTTTAAAGAAGCACTTAACATTTTAAAACAACACGAAACAACCAATCCAAATAAAATAGCGGCTGTTGGTTATTGCTTTGGTGGTAGTATCGCATTGGAAATGGCGCGTCGCGGCGTGGCGTTAGATGCCGTTGCAAGTTTTCATGGCGGCATGAAAATTATAACAACCCCAAAAGCGGGAGAGATTAAAACAAAAATTTTAGTATTAAATGGAAAAAGTGACCCATTTGTAACAAAAAAACAAATCGATAATTTTAAGAAAGTAATGCAAGCTTCAAAAATTGATTATAAGTTTATTAATTATGATGGCGCGAAACACAGCTTTACAAATCCAAAAGCAACCGCAATAGGCAAGAAGTTTGGGCTTCCGCTTGAATACAATGCCAAAGCCGATAAAGCATCGTGGCAAGCAATGTTAAGATTGTTTCAATCAACATTTAAATAAGTCTTGCTCATGAGTTTTAGTTTTTTCTCTATCTGTGTTTGATGTGCAGGGTTAGTTATGGCTCTGCGTATATATTTTACTCTGGTGCTATCATTATTTTCTGTCGTGTTAGTGTTAATAACACTGGTAAGATTAAATGTTTTAAATTGCCTTTCTTTATGTACTCGAAACTTAATCTACGATTATTTCATCGAAAAATCTTGTATTAATATATGTATTATGATGAATCGCAGTGATGAGTAAACTAAAAATTCAACAGATTCACATTTATCTAAGGTGTAACTATATATGAGTTTTAGCGATATTAAATTTGGGTTTAAAAAATTAGAGTTTTTCTAAATTTAGTGTTACAGCTTGTAACAATTAGATTTTTATTAACTGATATAATCGCTTCAACAACGATGGTAAATAACTTGAACTCGAGATAAACAAATTAAGTAGTTACGTATGAATAATACTAAATCCACCGGCTACGGAAGGGGTGTAGCCTGACACTTGTGCTCGTATAGTATTTTTAAACAGTAGTAAATATTTTTCTTATCCCGAGTTCAGGTTAAATAGTAATTTTCGATAATAGTTAAAGTTTAAAAACAATTATAGTAATGAGAGCTAAGTACAGTAAATAAGGATTATCCGAAATGTACCAAAATAGTAATGTCAAATCCTCTAGAGTTATTTTTTTTGCAGCTATTGCATGGGCATTTAATACGGGTATTAATGCTGATGAGATTAATATCACAATAAAAGAACGTGGTACCGGTGTTGTGATTGAAGGGGCTTATGTCGTTATTAATGACGAACAGTTCGTAAAAAATACTAATGATAAAGGTCAGGCTAATTTTAAGGATATCAACGAAAATGATAAAATTAAAATTGTCGCACCGGGATTTCAAGACTTACTAACAGAATATACCGCAGGTAATTTAATATTCAGCCTTTATTTGTATCCACAAGTTGTGCAGGGTATCGGTTTTGAAGTTACCGAGCGACGTATTAAAGAAAAAGTTTCTAAAATTAGTTTAAGCAAATCCGAGTTAATCAATGCGCCAGGTAGTCAAGGTGATCCTTTAAAAGTAATAACGTCACTGCCCGGTATAGTTGAATCATCTGAGTCATCATCAAAAGTCTATATGCGTGGAAGTGATGAAAATGATAATAGTGTTTGGGTTAATAATGCACCAGTAGGGTATTTGTATCACTTCGGTGGTTTTCATTCGACAATTAATCCTTCATTGGTCGAAGACATAAATATATTTTTAGGTGGTTTTCCCGTTGAATACGGTGACAAACTGGGTGGTGTTATTGATGTCAAATTACGTGCGCCACGAAACGATCGTCAACGTTATAAATTTGATATTTCAACAATATCAGCATCAATGATTGCTGAGGGGCCTGTCAGTAAAGATAGTGATGATAGTTATTATGTGGCATTTCGACGAAGTTACATTGATTTATTATTTTCACCTGCACAATTAAATAAACAATTTGGTGATGATGATCCAGATGCCGATCAAATAACTACAGTGCCACGTTATTTTGATAGTCAAATGTTATACCGGCACAAATTAGATAAAGGTTATATTGATAGTTATATTTT
>CAZEPW010000060.1:0-21443 GCA_964514215.1 uncultured Thioalkalispiraceae bacterium | reverse complement strand
CAACAAGAGATGCCGGCTCAAAAGACTACCGGCATGACGGTAATAACTAAAAGCTTAATTAAAACCGTCACTCCCGTGTGCTTTTAACGGGAGTCCACTGCCACTAATGCTGAAATAACAAACTCATTTCTAATCAACAAGAGATGCCGGCTCAAAAGACTACCGGCATGACGGTTTTAATTAAAAATTAAATTTCATCCATCACTCCTGTGCGCTTTTAACTTGACCTTATATCTCTTGCAATAAATAATTATTTTTAAGGCGAACGTAATGCTGCGAAGAGTAACGCAGTGATTCAATTTCATCTGCAGTAAGGGGGCGGATTTGGCGGGCAGGTGAGCCGGTATATAAAAAGCCGCTCTTGAGGATTTTATTGGGTGTTACCAAGCTACCGGCACCCACGATTACGTCACTTTCAACGATCGCACCATCCATCACCGTTGCACCCATGCCGATCAGGCAAAAATCGTGCAGCTTACAACCGTGTAGTGTGACGCGATGGCCGATGGTGATATCGTTGCCGAGTGTTAAGCCAAAGCCACCGGGCACATAGGGGCCATCGTGGCTTACGTGTAACACTGAATTGTCTTGAATATTGCAGCGTTCGCCAATGCGAATGGTATTAACATCACCACGAATAACCGTCATAGGCCAAACCGAGCTATCGGCAGCGATGATTACATTACCAATAACGCAGGCTTGTGCATCGATATAAACCGCATCACCGATTTTAGGGCTGTGTTGTTGGTAATGGCGAATAGTCATAGTGATAGCAACATCATAATCGTATTTAAAAAACTTTAACGCATGGTCACGAGTTCTTCGGCACTCGATGGATGTATTGCCACGACATTATCAAAATCGGCTTTGGTTGCGCCCATTTTAATGGCAACGCCAAAACCTTGTAACATTTCATCGGCTCCCATACCAATGATGTGGCAGCCTACTACTTTTTCATGTGCGCCGACGGTGATTAATTTCATACTGGTTTTTGGTTTATGCTCGGTTAAAGCATGGTACATATTGGTGAATGTTGAGCTGTAAATTTTAACGGCATCACCATGAATATCGCGTGCCTCTTGTTCGGTTAGACCGATAGTTGCGATAGGCGGGTGGCTGAAAACCACGGTTGGAATATTTTCATAATCCAATTTGCGATCAGTTTGATTATTAAAAAGACGATCGCCTAAACGTCTAGCTGCGGCAATTGCTACTGGTGTTAATGGTGCTTTGCCCGTGATGTCGCCTAAAGAATAAATATTGTTAACATTGGTGTTTTGAAATTCATCGGCGGGAATTGTGCCGTCGGCTTCAATGTGGACACCGGCAGCGCCAACGTTTAAGTCTGCAGTTGCAGGGGTTCGTCCTATCGCCCAAACAAGTTCATCGTAATCTTCCAGCACAATACCGCATTGGCAATGAATGGTTAGCTTGCCATTTATTTTTTCGATGCGATCAATATCGATGCGTGGCATGATGTTAACACCGCTTTCTAACATTTCTTCCATTAAGGTATCACGCATGGTGCAATCAAAGCTGCGTAGGAAATGATCTTTGCGTAACAGTAATGAAGTTTCACTACCCAGTGCGTTAAGTAACCCGGCTAACTCGACTGCGATATAACCTGCACCTACCACCGCAACTCGTTTGGGTTGTTGTTGCAAGGCAAAAAAACCGTCAGAGGTAATGCCTAGCTCGGCACCTTGAACTGTCGGCACAGTAGGGAAACCGCCGGTCGCAATTGCGATGTGATCGGCAGTATAGTGCGTGCCGTCAACGTCAATGGTATTGGCATCAATAAATTTTGCGTGGCCACGGATATCGTCAATCTCATTGTCGGCTAAATAGGTGGCATACCAGTCGACAATGCCGGTTATATAATTTTCTCGGCCATTAACCAAGGTGTTCCAATTAAAACCATTTTTAGTAATATCAAAGCCATAACCTTTCGCGTCATCCAAAGCATGTGCAATACTCGCGGCATTCCACATGATTTTTTTCGGAACACAACCGACATTAACACAGGTACCACCCATGACTTTATTCTCAATAACGGCGCATTTTTTACCGTGTAATGCTGCCCGTTCTGCTATTGAAATTCCGCCACTACCGCCACCAATGGCAATTAAATCATAATGTTTTGTGCTCATGTTTTTTCCTTGAAAGAAGCTATGTTGATTAGATGTGATTGTAACAGTCTCTATTTTGGGTCACAAATGACATAATCATTTAGTCGTTATTAATACGCTAAATATTAACCGTAATTGTTGGATTAGCACCGTTATTAATTTTATGATGCATTAAATTGGAGGCAAATGTGAAAATCTGGCAAATAACACTATTTTATATCATCTCAATTATCGCTCATCAAACGACAGTGGTGGCAGACATATTACCCGCACCGCAAAAAATAGCCGCGCATAGCTATGCTTGGATTGGTCCCCTCGAAGGTCCCTCATTTAAAAATAATGGCTATCGCATGAATCTTGGTTTTATTGTTGGTCGCAAATCGGTATTAGTGGTCGACACTGGTTACAGCGTTGAAATGGCGCAAGCAATGATTCGACACATCCGAAAAATTACCGCGCTACCAATAAAATACGCCGTGAACACTAATTCCCAAGCTCATCGTTTTTACGGTAATGCCGTTTTTAAAAAACAAGGCGCAATGTTGCTAAGCCATCCCGATGAACTCAAACGTATGGATAAACTCAATGGTCGTTATAGCACTATTATTGAAACTATTTTAAAACGAAAAAAAGACAGTGTGGCCTTAGCGGTGTTACCGACAATGATGATAAGCACGCAAAAAACACTGGATTTAGGCGGTTTAAAAGTGCAGGTGAAAGCCGTGGGTGCTGCTCACACACCGGCACCGCTAATCGTTCAAGTGGCTCAAGATAAAGTGGTGTTTGCGGGGGATATTCTTTACGCCGATAGATTACTGTCAGTCGTTGAAGATAGCAATGTGGCACAATGGATTCAGAGTTATCAAAAACTGAAACAATTTAAAGCATATCTTATGATACCCGGTCATGGTCAACCGGGGCCATTATCCGATTTTGATTTTCCAACGTTATCGTATTTAAAATTATTGCACGGTCACATGAGCGCACAAGTTAAAAAAGATGCTGGAGCAAATGCTGCGATTAAATCTTTAGATCAATCCGCCTATTCAAACCTAGCCAATTTTAAATTATTAGCAGGCAAAAATGCCAGCTGGTCTTATTTGCAGGCAGAATCTGCTGCGTTTGATTAACACCGGATTACTACGGCTTAACTGCAATTTAGCCGTGTTATCGGTTTGATTTAATCGGAATTAAAGTTGCTAAAGTTTCGATAAACGGTAAGATCGTCGGCTAAATTGAAAACGAAAACCAATAATGAGGCTTTAAAATGAGTGAAGAACCCGGAATCCAACTGTCAGAACCGTTAATCAATGATTTAGTTGAGGCAGTAACCAAACACGCGCCAAGTGCTCAAGATAATATTGGTATTACATTGCAGTATATGGGTGCGGTGATGGGCTATTTGTCAGCGCAATTTCCGGGGTCCGATACCGAGCGTCATGATTGGCTTGAGCAATTAAATGGTTTTATCGTACATGTCTCCGATGAGCATGCTTCAGAGAAACAAGCAGAAAATCAGCCTGAGCAAAATAATATTAATGTGCAACAACCCGCTGCAGCCAATATCCCTGCAGGCAAATGCGAGACTGATCCCAATGATGCAGCCGCCGGTGTATGGCGCGCAAGTAAGTAGTTACTATCAGTGTAACTGTTATGTATTATCGGTTGTAGGGTGGGCACTGCCCACCAAAAACCAAGCTAGTCACAAATTGTTAAACCGGCCAGCGCAAGGTTGGCCCGTTCATTCGTTCAATTTGTTCGCGCAATGTAATTAGCTGCTCTTCCCAATAGCGTGGCGAATCAAACCATGGGAAATGTTGCGGGAAAGCCGGATCACCCCAACGGCGTGCCAGCCATGCATTATAATGAATTAAGCGTAAACTGCGTAAGGTTTCTATCAGGGCTAATTCGCTTGGATCAAAATCAAAAAACTGGGTGTATTCACCAAGAATAAGCGCCAGTTGCGCTTCCATTTCGGCATTGCTGCCTGACAAAAACATCCATAAATCTTGTATTGCCGGGCCTGTTTGGCAATCATCCAAGTCCACAAAATGGGCTCCAGTGTTCGTCCACAAAATATTACCGGGGTGGCAATCACCGTGTAAGCGTATTTGTCGAATCATTGAATACTGGGCAAGCTTTTGTTGGCACAAGTCTAATACTTCACGTGCAGCTAATTCAAAATTGTGCCGAACCTCTAAAGCAATACAGTCGTGATCCAGTAAAAATGCCAATGCCTCAGTGCCAAATCGTTGCAATGTCAATTTAGGTCGATCATAAAATGGTTTGGTTGCCGCCACCGCATGAATTCGAGCCATTAAGCGCCCTAGCATCTTTAAATGGTCGCTATTATCAAGCTCGGGTGCACGGCCAGACACACGTTCAAATAATGCAAAGCGAAAACCCTGATAATGAAATAAGGTGTTATTGTGGTTATCCATTATTGGGGTAATAATTGGAAGCTCATAGCTCGCAAGCTCAAGGCTAAATTGGTGTTCCTCTAAAATAGTGGCATCAGACCAGCGCGCAGGGCGGTAGTATTTGGCTATTAAATAATCACCCGATTCGAGCCCGATTTGATACACCCTATTTTCGTAACTATTTAAGGCTAATAAATGACCATTACACTCAAAACCCCGTTGTTCCAAGCTGGTTAATACCACATTGGGGGTCAGAGAATCGTACGGCACGGCGTTACTATCAGTTACAATATTGTCAGAATTACTATTCATTATGTGTCACTTAACCAATTAAACCAAATTGATCTAGGTTTATACTTTTTAGATTAACAATGATAACCTAGTTGATTTGAAACAACCTAATTTAGCTCTAAATATTTGAAATAGAATAAAAAATCAAATTGCACCCTATTTACTAATAAGCACATAAAAAAGGTAAACTTAATGTCCAACCCGCTACTCACATTTGATGGGCTACCACCATTTAAACACATCAAACCCGAGCACATCGAGCCCGCGATTGATGCCTTACTGGCAGAAAATAGAGCCGCAATTGAAACCGTGCTAGCCGAAAATGACGTTTATAGTTGGGATAATTTTATACAGCCATTAGAAGAAGTTGGCGATAAATTAGATCGTGCATGGTCACCAGTGAGCCACATGAATTCGGTCGTTAATAGCGATGAGCTGCGAGATGCCTATAATGCCTGTTTACCCAAACTCAGTGAATTTGGAACCGAAGTCGGACAACATGCCGGCTTGTTTAATGCTTACCAATCAATAGCCGACAGCGAAGAATACAATCATTTAGATCGCAGTCAGAAAAAAATAATTGATAATGCGCTACGTGATTTTCGCTTATCTGGAATTGATTTATCCGATGATAAGAAAGCGCGTTATAAAGAGATAAAACAACAGCTCACCAAACTCACCACCAAATACGAAGAGAATGTGTTAGATGCAACCAATGCCTGGTTTAAACTGATTACAGACCAAACCGAACTAGCCGGTTTACCCGATTCGGCCATCGCAATGGCAAAACAAATGGCAGAAAATAATGATAACCAAGGCTGGGAATTTACTTTAGATTTTCCATCGTATTATGCCGTGGTTACTTATTCCGATAACCAAGCATTACGCAAAGAAATGTACACCGCTTATGTCACCCGGGCATCGGATCACGGTCCCGGCAAAGGTGAATGGGATAACTCTGAAATAATGGATAGCATCGTTGCCTATCGGCATGAGCTGGTGCAGTTATTAGGATTTAAAAACTACGCAGAACGCTCGCTTGCCACCAAAATGGCACAAAGCACCGATGAAGTATTAGAATTTTTACAAAATCTGGCAACACGTTCTAAACCGTTTGCCGAAAAAGATAAAGCCGAGCTTCAAGACTATGCCAAACAACACCACCAAGTTGAAGAATTAAATGCATGGGACTTATCTTATTATTCAGAAAAATTACGGCAACATAAATACGCCATCACCCAAGAAGAACTAAAACCCTACTTTCCTGAAACCAGTGTCGTCAAAGGCATGTTTGAAGTGGTGAAACGTTTGTATGGTATAGAAATAAGCCAACTTAAACGCGGCATCGAAACATGGCACCCAGACGTGCGTTTTTATGAAATAAAAGACAAAACCGGCACCGTGCGCGGTAAATTTTATTTGGACTTATACGCACGCGAACACAAACGCGGTGGTGCGTGGATGGACGACTGCATAGCACGCATGCGTTACAAAGATGGCACCATACAAACTCCCGTTGCTTATTTAACTTGCAACTTAACACCACCGGTGGGTGGTGATCCGGCTTTGTTTACACACGATGAAGTCATTACCTTATTTCATGAATTTGGTCATGGTCTGCATCACATGCTAACAAAAATAGACTACGTTGGCGTGTCAGGCATAAACGGTGTGGCGTGGGATGCCGTTGAACTGCCAAGCCAGTTTATGGAAAACTGGTGTTGGGAACGCGATGCACTAAAATTATTTGCCAAGCATTACAAAACAAAAAAACTCATACCCGAAGAATTATTTAATCGCATGCAGGCCGCTAAAAACTTTCAATCTGGAATGTTAATGGTTCGGCAATTAGAGTTTTCGATTTTTGATTTTAGAATGCATCTGGAATTTGATCCGGCCAAAGGCGCACGTATCCAAGAAATTTTAGACGAAGTTCGCCAAGAAGTTGCTGTTAATATCCCGCCAACATTTAATCGCTTTCAACATGGTTTCTCGCATATTTTTGCTGGTGGTTATGCCGCCGGTTATTACAGCTATAAATGGGCCGAAGTATTATCAGCCGATGCTTTTGCGCTGTTTGAAGAAAACGGCATTTTTGATAAAACCACCGGACACGCATTTTTAACCAATATATTAGAGCTTGGTGGCTCTCGTGAACCGATGGAATTATTCACCGCCTTTCGTGGCCGAAAGCCCGAAATCGATGCGCTATTACGCCATAGTGGAATCGCCGCATAAAATTATTATCATTTAAAATACATTACGAAAACTATTATGAACAACACATTATTAAAACTCGCCATAGCATTATTTTTTAGTATTAACCTAGCGCAAGCTGAAAACATGTATGTAACCGATAGGGTGATACTCGGAGTGCATCAAACTGCCGATGACACCAGTGTTTTGGTTAGCTCGTTACCAAGTGGCACAAAAGTCGAAATACTCGATAGTCAGGCAAATTTTTCCAAAATAAAACTCGATAGTGGCATCGAAGGTTGGATAAAAACAGAATTTCTAATAAAAGAAAAACCATCAATTTTAGCGCTCGGTGAAGTAACTGTAAAATTAGAAACAGCGACAGCCGAATTAAAAAAATTGAAAGAACGCGCTACCAAACGCGAGCGTGATTTACAAACTCGGGAAGATCAAGTTGCCAATTCAAAGTCCACTATTAAAGATTTAAAAAAACAACTCGAAGAATCCAAAGCCGCACTCACTAGTGCCTCGGAAGATAAACCAGAAATCGAAGTTGTCACACCAGCACCCGATAATAGCGCCGAACTTGAAGCTGCCAATTTAAAAATAGACCAGCTCGAGAAACAAATGGAAGAATTACAAAACGCCACCATCATGGAGAGTGTTGAGCAAGACGAACCTAGCAAAGCGCAATTAAATAGTGAAATCAAAAAGCTATTAATGCGCATCAAAGTAGCACAAGCTAATTTAAACGGCGAAGAAATACCAAGCCCCGAAGAACTTGCCGCCATTCAACCGCAAATGCCACTATGGTATTGGGTGCTATTGTCCACCATGATCATATTAGGTTTTATATTTGGAATATTATTTATCGACTACATGCATCGCAAAAAACACGGTGGTTTTAGATTATAAATTTAATAACTTCATTTTTTGATTTATTTCTAGCGTTATTTTGCGGTAGATATTTTGTTTGCTGATTATCCGACAACGATGCAAAGACTACGTTTAAAAAAATTAAGAAACAAGACATTCATTTATATTTCTAGTTTTTTCGATTACCTGCACCACAAACAAACACTATAACCTTATTTTTGTAGGGTGGGCACTGCCCACCACTGTTAAATAGTCTATTAGATTTAATCTAACAGCGGCACAACAAAAACAACGTACTATATAGTTAACACAATCAGAAATTAAAACAATTTATAAATTTGTTATATCTTTCCTACCTCAATCAAGCCGATTTGTGATGTACGTATAACATACAATATTTTATTTGTGTAACATGTCACACTATAAACTCAAAACAAAATAAAAGTCTGAATTTAAACTAGATTTAAACTAGGTATAAAAAAATAAAAAAATACCAGACTCTTTTTCTTAAGATCAGGGATACAAAAACAAAATGTCATTTTACAAATTAATTAAAATTTCAATCTTACTCGGAACAGGATTAATTGTGGCTTGTTCTTCAAATGATGCAGATACTAAATCATCGGTAGCGAAGAAGCCCGTTATTTCGACTGATGCATTAACAGTAAATATTGATCCAAAATCGGGTGAGTTCCTTGATGCCCCTCTTAAAAAACCTAGTGTTACTACAACATCAAATAATATATTAAATAATTCAGCTGCTCCAGTAAAAAAATATTCTGACTTAAAAGAGTCTGTTGATGGTAGCGGTGGTTCATATATTGAATTAATTATCCCGCCTAAGCAGTAACTGAAAATTTCAACTAGGAAGTAATAAGGATAAATTTAGATGATAATTAAAATTAGATTTGTAGCTTTTATTTTTTTAGGATTGTTTGTATCGCACGTTTTTGCCTCTTCAGTCATTACTATAAAGAATGCTGATAATGCGGGTTTTGGTTTTAATGATACGACCCCGTTTAATCTTAGGGCGACTGGAAATACGGCAACAACATTAGGCCAAGCAAGGTTAAATGCAATTCAATATGCCGTAAATAAATTAAGTAATCGACTTAATAGTGCGGTGAACATTGATGTTAATGTTAGATTTGAATCGTTGAAAGGAGATAGTACTGGGGCTATATTGGCAGGGGCATTATCTATTAGATTTTATCAAAATTTTCAAGGAGCCCCTATTAGCAATACACTATATCATGGTGCTATAGCTGAAAAAATTTCAGGAATTAATCTAAATGGTAATTCATCAGGTATATCTAAATATGATATATGGGTTCAAATAAATAGCGATGTTGATGGAAATGTTTCTTTAGGTTCACGTAAATGGTATTACGGTTTTGATGCCTCGCCTTCCGGCGGAGACATTGATTTTATTACAGTGTTGACTCATGAGTTGATACATGGGTTAGGTTTTTCTACGCAAATGACCTCGGAAACAGGAGCAAGGTATTTAGGATTGCATGATAATTTTATTAATAATTTGGAGCATCATGGTGCCACCCCAGCAAAGTATTCTGAAATGACGACAAATATACAACGTTCTAATGGCAATAAATCTGCTATATATAATGGGACAAGGATCGTGGGTACTAATTTACATTGGGTTGGTCCTGCGCTTTTGGCAGTAGCGAATAATAACAATGGTTTTGAAGTAAATGGACATGCTGGCATGTATTCTCCTAACCCAGTACAAAGTGGTTCATCAGTTTCTCATTTTAGCACTTTGTTTAGACGTCCAGATGAAATGATGGAGCCATCATATAGTGGGCCAGATCATAATATAGGATTAGCAGCTCAAGTATTAGAAGATGTAGGTTGGGGGAAGCTGAACTCTGATTCACGAAGTGTTGATTTAAGTATCGGAGTTGCAAGTGCAAATCTTAATCCTGTGCGAGGTTCAAATGAAAGCTATTTTATTACAGTAACTAATAATAGTGGTGCAAATCCTGCAACAGGTATTGTTGTTAGTAGTTTTTTACCAAGAAATTCAACATTTGTTTCAGTAAACCCAGCTAATGGCGCAACTTGTGATACTACTAATGTTCTTCAAAATAGAATTGTTACTTGTTCATTAGCAAGTTTGCCCGCATCGGGTACAGCGATATTTAATGTCGTTGTTAGAATAAATAATGCTACTGGTAATATCTTCTCAGCAAACGTGGAAGCATTAAACCCCGATCCAGTAAATCAAAATAATAATGCTGTAAATACAGTATTGGTCAACAATGAAAGACCGCCTGTTTTTTCAGCCATAGTCGACCAAACAGTTGAAGAAGGAAAAAACTTAACCTTCAATATTGCTGCAACAGATCCTGATAATGGCGATATCCCAACACTCAGTGTTTTAAACCTTCCTAATGGTGCAACATTCGTCGCCAAAGGCAATGGACTAGCGACATTCATGTGGACACCGGTTACTGCTGATGTTGGTATTAATATTATCAATTTTGAAGCGACTGATGGTAAGTCACCGGCTGTGACAATGTCAGTAAAAATCACTGTAACTGCAAAACCAGTGCCTGTTCCTACACCAACTCCCACCCCGACACCAAATCCAGGAACACCAGCACCACCAGCAACTGGTGAAGATCCTTCTGTAGCTGGTTGTACTTTAAATAAATCTGCTAAGTTTGATCCAATGTTCCTATTATTACTTATGTTTGCTATGTATTATTTCAGAAAAAAAAGAGGTAGTGAATATCTATAGTTTATTTAAAAGGACAGAATATTTTCTGTCCTTTAATGTTTTATCGACGATTATACTTTTAGATACATGCTGCGATCAGTAAAATTTTGTTAGTAATGGGTTGTGCCGAAAATATTGTATAAGGCAGTGATTTATATGGACATCTCCGTTTTAAAATGACGGTTTATTTGAAACTTAAATGTTATCCAACCATAACTCTGTTTCATATTTAGGATTATAATTTTTTTCAGAAAGATAAATGAAAAGCGTGCTTGATTTCAATTCGATAGCTTTGGCTTTATTTTCGGGTAAAAAAATAATCTCGGTAATTTTTTTAAGTTCTTGCTGATAATCAATATCAGAACATTTTAATGCAATTTGAGTAAGGTAATGTTTGCCCATGCCAATTAAATGAATTAATTTGTTTTTTTGAAACGCTGCAATATTGGTTTTTAGCGTGGTTTTTGATTGACAGGTTTGTTGTAATTTAGACAGCGCATTATTTAAAGTTTGTGACACCTGTTCGGCATTGTAGTTACCGGTTTTATTTCGACCGATAGAGATTCGGTATTGGTTATAAATATCGTTGCTTGAAATTGATTTTGATTTTTTTTCATCATAGTACACGGCAAGTGGTTTATTGCGTCCGGGTAGAATTAATTGAAAATAATCGCCGTAATAGCCACTGTTACTAATAAAATTTCTTCGCATGCCACCAATCACTTTATAGATAACGGTATTGCAGCGAGTTGTTTGGCATTGTCCTTGGTAGACGTTATATTCACCGTTGAGTTCATATTCTGGTGTATTGAAATAGGCGAGCATGCGTTTTTCTTTTTTATCACCTAACGGCACTAATGTTAGTTCAGCTATTGGATTGCCCGAATGTGTTTTAAATAACTTAGCTTGTCCGAGTTTTTCAGCATATGCTGTTAGTGGCAATAATAAACTTGCGGATACCAGAATAAGACAGGTTTTAAAAAATTTCATATTGTCTTCCTCATTAAATTATTTTTTTAAAAACCGAGTGCATTTTTTGTGTGTTATGCCTTTAATCGCTTTTCGCGATATTAATTCTTTGCAAGCATTATTTTTGGCATTGTCATTCGCTTTAACGACGATAATAATATTTTTTCTTAATGCTTTAAAACATTGGCCAAAGGCAACTTTTTTAGCAGCTTTTGCGTAGTTACTGTTTGGTTTTGTTTGTAGAGCACTTTCTAATGCAATTTTTAAATCGCTATCATGGCAGCTTGATTTTGGTGCTTTTTGTGATAATGCTAAGGCATAATATTCAATGGCTTTATTATTAGAATAACGGCGGCGCACTTGTTTGGCGATTTTAAATGCAAAAAATGGATCGGGATCGATTTTAATAAAACCCAAAAGTTCCTTATGGCAATCTTTATTGTTATAAGAGAAACATGGTTCGTAATAACTGGTACCAAATTCACTGCGCAGTGTCATAAATTCTTTATTTTTTATTAAAAACGGAAATTTTGGAAATGTGTCATTTAGAAATGCAAATGTTTTTGTTGAGTCTGCAGCGGTTGTTAATGCTTTAAAGTGCGAGACTAGCGCTAATTCGGCAAGTGCTTGCCACTTAATATCTCTTTTTGAAGGCAATATGTCAGTTAAGTGTGTTGTTAACTCTAGCCACGATTTTGTTTTGGCTAGTTCTTGCAAGTCGTTCATTTGGTAGGTGTTAGCAGAAAATCCCAGAGTAGGAAAAATTATTAATAACAGTAGTATGTATTTTTTCATCTCAATCCTTGAAAAAAAGGCAAATAAAATTTGCCTTTTAAATTCATTATTCCCAAACAGCTTTTAATAAGTCTGCATTTTTCCAGCTGGAAACACCATCTGCGTTTAATGTAATATCAAGTGTGTTGCCATTTAAATTGAATGCCACATACGGCTTGGTTTGATCGACTTTGCCTGAAATTTTTAACGATGTGATCTTAGCAACTTCAGCTTTATAGTCCGCATCTTTACACAAGTCTGCCATTGAAGATAATACGCTTTCAGTTAAGCCACCAGTGAAACGCAAAATTTCATGTTTTTTACGACTCATTTTTTTATAGTCGTATTTGTCCCATTGTGTCCAATCTACTTTAGTATCGAGCTTGGAGTTGCCGCAGGCGGTTTTCACACTTGCTGCTGCAGTGGTTATTTTTGCTTCGCTGCCTTTAATTGCTTTTTTGTCTTTTATACCGGCAAAGGCATAAGACGATAATGCGATAATAAGAGTACCCAGTAAAATTTTTGTTACTTGCATAATTTCATCCTTTAACTATTTTCGTGATTGTTTATAAAATCAGCATGATAATAACGAGACTGTTAAAAATTAGCAATTTATAATTTCACAATTAGACGCGGTCTTGAAATGGGTTTAATGCTATAAATAGAGCTTTATTTTAATTTTATTTTTTAATTATAAATTCATAAAATAGTGAATGCTGTTATCAAGAAAATTAATTTTAATGATTTATAAAATGATATCAGCAACCTATGTGACTTAACTTACTGTTTGTTTAAATTGGATTGAGTATAATTTCATGCTGGAAGTAATACATGTCCTACAAAGTGAGTTTTGTATACCGTCAATTTACACGGTTAATTATTAGTCAAAAATAGATTTTATTTTTCACGTATTGTGCTGACTGTGGGATGTGTGCATTGAATAGTTAAGGCAAATATTGCATTATGTTAACAGTTTAGGGATGAATATATAGAGATTTGAAGGATTAATTGCGAATTCGTTTATAATTATGTCACTCACCGTCGCTGTTCAATACTCTTGCAACTTCTAGCAGCAATCCAAACAAATAAAAAGAAGAGAGTTTAGATATCCCTATGAATCAGAATAAAAATAGTAACAACAATATTGTTCGTGTGTTTGTTTATTTGCCAGTTTTATTAACGGTTATTTCCTGTGGACAACAACAGCGACATGCGGATGAAAGTAAGCCAGATTCGAATAAACAGGCAATCAATAAAGCACAAATTTCACAAAAACTTATTATATCTTATAAGACCGGCACATTGAGTAATAATATTGACGAATTCGAGGCAACATTACCTCGTTTCACTAAAAAATCGTTAAGCTCGAAAACTGTTTTTGTATATGATTTTTTCACTATTGAAAATTCAGTTACTGCAAAAAAGCTATTTTTAAAATCGAAGCTTGTTGAAAACATTTCAAATGATCGTACGTTTAAAATTGATCGAAATTTCGGTTATAAATAAATTATGTCACGGATGAATAATTAAAGAGGAAATTATGAAGTTTAATAAGAAAAATATAATATGGATGATAGTTTCGCTATCAATATATACTAGTAGTAACTTTGTTTTTGCATCAGGTTTTAATACGAGCAAAGGCTTATCTAAAGCAATACAAGCTAATTCATCAAAATTAAAATATAGCCCGAATAGATTGATTATTAGTTATAAAAATAAAAAATCGTTTAACACACTTTCGTCTCAAACAAAGGCAATGGGGCTAAGTAGTCGAGTTATAGCTAGCCCTGCTGCAGGAATTATATCGATTGTTAAAATTCAAAAAGACGTTAATTTAGTCGATGCTTACAATGCTTATAAAGCTGATCCAAGTGTTGCCTTGGTTTCGTATGATTATTATCGTGAGTTGTATAATACTACGCCAATTGGCCCTCCAAATGATCCAATTTATACTGGTGCTGCTAATCGTGGTGTTAACGAAATGTGGGGGCTGCATGACACAGCTCCTGATTTAACCACTCTTTTACCAAAAGGCTCACTGATTCTCCCTAATACGGCAGATAAAACAATTGGTAACGATATCGATGCAGAGCGAGCGTGGGAAGTTTGGCATAATGTTAATCCTAGCGATATCGCTAATGTGGTCGTTGCTGTAATTGATACTGGTGTTGATTATACTCATCCCGATTTAGTGGATGCTATGTGGGTTGGTCGTAATGCAACGGCTTATGGTATTGACACTGCTGATGGTGACAATGACCCTTATCCAGTACAAGATGATCATGGTACACATATAGCGGGCACAATTGCTGCAACAGCAAATAATGGTATCGGTATTCCAGGTATTGCCTCTGGCGTTAAAATAATGGCTATTAAAGTGGCCAGTGATATTGCTGGTTCAATAAGTGATAGTTCACTAATTTCAGGAATTAATTATGCCGTTGAAAATGGTGCTGATATTATTAATTTAAGTTTAGGTGGGCCTGGTCCGGAAGATACTGTTTTAACAGCGGCTGTTAAAAATGCAGTTGATAATGGCGTGCTACTGGTTGTTGCTGCTGGTAATTCAACGCAAAATAATGATCAAGTAAATGACTGGCCGTCTAATTATGCCGATTTTGTTGGTACGGCGTCCGGTGTCATCAGTGTGGCTGCAACGGATCAAGCTGATTTAATTGCAAATTTTTCAAACTTTGGTGCACGTTCAGTTAATCTTGGTGCACCTGGTGTAAACATAAAAAGCACCGTTACTGGTTTAGAAACTAAGCCTGAAAATATCGCTACTGGAAAAAATATTATACCTCTGGCAGATATCAATTTACCTGATCCATTTTCTGGTGATGCTACTCATCTTTCATGTGCAGTAGATCCAAATAACTGTTTTGATAAATCCTTTTTTTCTGCCACTACACCAAAACTTGATTGTGACGGAATAAATTGCACATGGGGTTGGATACGGAGTATCAATGAAAAAAATGATCCTAGTTTAATCGTTCTCGGTGGAAATCCTGCTGAGTTAAATTTTGATGCTGGAAAATTAATTGATATTCCTATTTATGCTGAGTCAATCAATGGAACAATAACTTCAAAAATTATTACGGGTACTGAAAATAAAAAAACTATATTAAGTTATTACGCTTCGTGGGATGTCGCATGTAATACTGATTATATTGATGTTGAGGTATTTGATGGTGCTAATTGGATATTGTTACTAGCGGATAATAATGAATTTAATATAGCTGAAGGACTTACCAATGCATGTCTTGATAATTCAGTAAATACTGCTATTCCTAGCCAACATACGTTAACAGGTAGAATGGCAAGTGGTTTAAAGAATAAGTTTCCATCTATTGTTACTCCTTTTCCTTTTGTTTTGATTTCACACGATATAAGTTTGTATAGCAACCAAAATCTAAGTGTACGGTTTAGTTTTGTAACGACTACTGGCGTGAAGAAAACAATCGTTCCTTTTGGCGTAATACTAGAAGACATTAAAGTTAGTACTCAAGTGACTGATTATACAAATTCATACGGTTATAAATCGGGCACATCTATGTCAGCACCGCATGTCGCGGGTATTGCTGCGTTAATTAAGGGCGCTAATCCTACTTTTACCGGTGCCGAGATTAAAACTAGATTGCTTGAATCTGCAGATGCTAATGTATCATTAATTGGTAAAACAACCTCGGGTAGTCGGGCAAATGCTTTTAATGCGATATCGGGTTCCCCCGGTGCGACATTGCCTCCCCCACCAGTACAGCAAAATAATTCTGGTAGTAGTGGTGGTTGTACTTTAGTTAGTAACGCAAAGTTTGATCCGCTATTTCCAAGTATGCTGATTATAACGTTATTAATTTTGTTACGTAAATTTAAGATCAAGATTAAAACAACGTAAGCGAGGTGAATGGCAAATGTATATCGTTTGCCATTCATAGTACTTTTATTAAACTTATTGGCATAAGAAATTAATTAACCATAGTTCATGGTTAAAAATTACTGTAGGGAAAAACATCGATGCTCAAGTTTGATCCTGCAAATTATAGATTTAATTTAAAGTTTGGTTTCTTACTTATTTTTTAGCAGTAGTAAGCTATATTGATTATTTTACGAAACATTCCACCTGATACTTAAATTAATACACTTAGTTACAGCCGATTTGGTGTAAAATAGACCGTCAAGCTATTTTGGGTAACAAGGACATGTTAAACAAACAAAACACAAATAACAGCCAGCTCGTGATTACGGGCTATGGTTTAGAATCGATAGCAGGTAATCAAGATTTTGGACTATTTGGTGCGGTCGCTGGACGGCTTTCGGGTGCTGCTGATGATGCCAATTTTGCTGTGCCTTCGCCATCGGGTGATGGGGTTAGTGCGGCGTTAACTGCTCCGATGACGAAGCTAAGTATCCTTGAGCCTAACGATCGATTGCTGTTAAGTTTGGAAGCGGCCCTCATTCAAGCTGCAGATCATCTTGTTAAAAACCAGTTAGCACAAAAAAAACATTTGATACTAATCGTTTTACCTGCTGCGGCACGTAGTGAGTTTGTTGATGTAAAAGCTTGGCAGCAAAGCATAAAAGCTGAATTACCACAATTTACGGCTTTGCATTTTGCCTTTCTGAAATCAGAGGCTAATGTTGTGCAACAGCTACAACTCGCCTGTGAAAAATTGACCAATAATGAATTTGACAGTATTTTATTTGCTGGTAGTGATTCTTTACTGGATCAATTGACGCTAGATGCCCTCATCGAGAGCAGGCGGTTATGTAGTGCATTGATGTCTGATGGTGTTATTCCGGGTGAGGCCGCGGCTTGTGTTGTGATACAAAAAATGGATCCGGCAAATCAACAAGTGCGCGCAGTCATCAAAGGTTTGGCTCATGTTGCCGAGCCTAATACTGGCAAGGCTGATAAAAAGCATTTACCGGGATTAGGTCTTGCCATTCAATCTGCTGCTACAATGGCGGGACATCATACTGATAGTATCGATTGTGTTGTTCGTACTGGTGTTACTGAGCGGCGTGTTGCGATGGAATGGCTGCAAACAACAAATACCGTGTGGCCAAATGAGCTACCAGAACAGTTAAGAGTCGCTTATCAAATTGGTGAATTGGATGAGCCACCAAAATTAAAACCGCGTAAGATGCCTGAAGAGCTTGATGTTAGTCTTGCCCTAGGTGAAATAGGCGCTGCCAGCATACCACTTGGACTGGTTCTAGCGAGTGCGCGATTTGATTTTGACTATCCCAGTGTTAATAACTGTTTGGTTTTTGAAGCTAATGACTACCCGTTTCGAGGTGCTGTATTTTTAGACAATCCACAGTCAGAATACCCGTAAAACTCTAGACAAGTAGTCTACATGCGACATATTATAGAGGCTGCGTAATGTAAACTATTCAGGGAGGATAGGTGTATGAGCAATGTATTATTCAATGGGTTAACAGCCGTTCATGCCGGATCAAACGGCACATTAGTCACATCCGATGTTTGTAAAACGCCGCGTCGATGTCGTCCAGTCCCTTATGCCA
Organism: uncultured Thioalkalispiraceae bacterium; assembly: GCA_964514215.1. Lineage (GTDB taxonomy): Bacteria > Pseudomonadota > Gammaproteobacteria > UBA6429 > Thiohalophilaceae > CAYQUC01. The sequence goes on along the minus strand of CAZEPW010000060.1, from coordinate 3,516 downwards.
ATATTGCTAAATCGGCCGATGCCGCAATGACAGCAACTTCGGTTACCATTAATGGTAATCCTGCTTGTATTTTGACATCCAATTTTGCTGTTAGCAGTGGCGATGAAGCGGGCAGTTGTGGCGGTGTTGCTTCGGGCACAGTAAAAGGCATGGCAGAGTTTATTACTGGTTCGGCTAATGTGTTTATTGAAGGAATCCCCGTTGTTCGTCAAACCGATTTGATGATTTCAAATTTTAAAAATACCCCGCCGGTGCCATTGCAACAACCCGGTGCCGGTAAACCATCATCCGTTTCAGCTCAGGGAACCAAACAACTGGACGCAGCTGAACTGCCTTTTGAGGTTGATATTCAAGTTGCCGGTGATAATTTAAAATTATTAAAATCCGTTATTGGTGTGGTTGATTTGGATAAAGCCCCTAAAGATGAAGAAGGTGATGCTGCCTCATTGGAAACGAAAGTTGCCACGGCAACATCGTCTTCAAATAATAGTTCTAGCGCAGCTTCAGCTTCGACTGCAGCAACAAAACCAACGGTAGTGCCAGCACCAAATTCATCAGCACGAAAATTACTTATTAAAGGCGTTATTGGTTCAACTGAAGCTAATGTGAGTGATTCGTTGTTGTATAAAGTAAGCAAAACCAATTTACCCGATCCAACAACATCAGAATTGCAAAAAGTAAGTTGGCAGATAAAATCGATTCAAGGAACAGTGTTATACGAATATAAAAACATTGGTCCTAAACTTGAGCTAGAAATAGATGATACATTATCAGGTAAGAGCATTATTGTTATGCCTTTTATTAATGCACCGACGAAAACAATTTCGGTTACGACTAACGTCAGTCTAAAGGTGTAATAATATTTGGTTAAATTTAAACGATTATCTGAAAAATTAGTATATTTAACAGAAAACTTGAATAAAGCAATAAATGGGCAATGGGAAAATTTAAAGGATTAAATTTAAAGGGATTACAAAATGGCAAAATCAACAGCAGAAACACTCTACGATTATATTAGTGATGAATCCGGTAATGCACAAGCTACCGCCAATGCACAAAATAAAGTCGGCGCGCATCGCGAGTTTAAAATAAACGCCAGCGATGCTGAGCAACAATTGTATTTAAGTTTTGTTGATGATGATTCAGGGCAATACAATATACCGCTCGGGCAAACTAGCTCGCATGAAAAAAATAACTCGAATGATAGCGATAATATTTTGGTTCCGATTGTTCCGGCAGTATATACCAGCGCCGATTTAGATCCAGCTAAAGCAAAAACACCGCGCGAAAATGGTTTTATTTATATTTATAAAGGCGATTATTTATGGCGTGAGCTTGAGGTTCAAAAAAACGGTAAATACAAAGACGTTAATTTACGAACCTATCAAGGTAAAGATCGTCGGGCAGCAACAACCGAAATGGATAGTCGTATTATTGTGCCTTATAAAATCGCAGGCGATGAGCCAACGATTACCATCTGTTATTCCGAGGTTCAATGGTCGTGGGCGCGCATTAATGTTATGGGCGGAATGGACCCGGAAGATTTTAGAATAAACCAATTAAAGCCACCGCTGTTAGCGGATGCATGCAACATAAGCAAAGATATAGCCGCTAAAAACCGAAGTTCACGAATGCAAGAAGTTGATTTATCGGGTTATGATTCCGGATTTCCCGCTATGGCCGCTAATGGTAATAAAGCCAAACTTGAAAACTCCAATAGCGCTAGCGCCGAATATTATTTATTAAAGCAACACAATGATAGCAGCATTCCGGTTGTATATTTGCACGATTCTATTGGAATCGCAAAATACAATTCCGGTGTATTAAATGGCGTGAAATCAGAGTTTTCAAAATTAATTAATCGCGCTGCAACGCACCCACATTACAAATCAGCGGTGATGGCTTATAAAGTATTTTTTGATTCAAAATTATACGAAACCAATTATCCAACCTGTAGCGAGCATCGACATAAATTTCGAAATCAATCTGATTCAGCGGATTTATTACGTGAGTGCAAAGATAATATTGATGAAACCTATCTAAAAAATACTTTATATGTTGATGCGCGTAAAGACATACGAAAAGCAATCCGCGATCTTAAAGTGATCCATGTTGAATTTTTAGATGGAAAATTTTCAGGTAAAAACATAGTTGATCAAAACCCCGATTTTATTTCAGTTAATGAAGCATTAAAAGACTATGCTGAGCTAGAAGCACCGGGATATGGATTGTTGTGGAGCACGGTTGTTGATTTAATTAATGTGTTACCGTTTGATCCCTCAATATTAGATAAAGGACTGGATTTACAGAGCGATCACGATCAAGTACCGCGTGATAAAGATCTCGGGCATCTCTATTTAAAAAGCCTATTAAAAGCCAGCCATGAATTACACGACATGCTGTTTCCAACAACAGCACAAGTGGATGAATATTCTGAAAAATACAAAGTAGACTTGAGCGACATCGACCCTATTGATGGCTCTGGAAAGTTCAGACCGGTGGCCTTTGCCAAAGTCGTTGAGGCATCAAAAAAATCATCAGCCTTTAAAACATCTGAAGATTCGTTAAAATTATTTCAAAAAATAATTGGCGATTTAACCATGTTGTCGATAAGCCAAATATTCGACTACACCAAGAAACAAACCATTAGCATTAATCCTTTAATTCGTCTGAGTATCGCATTAGATGATCCCGATTTAAAAGGGATGCATCTGGTGAGCAAAGGCACCGATGTTTCTGATTTATTAATATTAGACGGCAGCTTCACCACGCTTGAAAAACTAAAACGCAGCGAACGTCGCGCCGAGTTTGAAAAGGCCGTTAAAAATCCGGGGGATAAACGCGTCAATGTGATTGATCCAGCAAGTAATAAAGCAGTTGCCAGCACCGACATCACACAAATCGCCAACAACAAAGGTGTGCCAGTCGATTTTGATAATGATTCGTGGTCTGAAATTTTCAGAAAAACTGATAGCAGCGGTGTTGTGCGTGCAAATGCCGAAGTGGTGGTTGTGCCGAGAAGCTCAAGTTTGGCGGCTAAAATGTCGTTAGCTGCAACTCATGCAAAAAGTAAATCGGCAAATTTGTCGTCGATTATTGATTTTACCAACACGAAATTACCGGTATTGATGTTGGTGTTTGAGTTGGTGAATTTGCAGTCGACTATTTCTGAATTAAATAAAGCTAAGACTACTGAAGGACAAATTAAAAATACAACAAAGTTAGTGTTAGCGTTAATAGCATTACCTTTTACAATTATAGAAGTTTCAACTAAATTAGTGGGAGATGATAAGATTGTATCCGGTCTTGCAAAAGTTTTTGGTAAAGTTGCTAGCACTAAAACCAGTGCTAAATTTGCAGCAAAATTAATAATTGCTGAAAAGGGGGTAATGTTAGGTGTAAAAGGTTCTTTTTCGGGGTTGACCAAAGTCAGTGTTACATTTGCTGGTGCCGGTGCTGTCATGTCGGGTTGGGATATGATTGATGCCTTCTTAAATGATGATGATGATGCGGCAG
>CAZEPW010000059.1:11059-21893 GCA_964514215.1 uncultured Thioalkalispiraceae bacterium | reverse complement strand
TGCTCGATTATATTGAAATGATAAAAAACCTTAATAATACTTCTGATTAATTAACTCCAATATTAAAACAACCGGAATGACGGTTACTGTTAAATTTGAACTTTAAAAAATAACTGTAACGTAAGCTACGTTTTTGATTGCTTTAAACAAACTAATCGATCGCTAGTTGTTTACTAATTTTAAAACAAACGTCATTTCGGTAGTCTTTTGAGCCGGAATCCAAAGCTTAAACACCAATATTATTTATTACGTTATTATTTTTATACCGTTCAGAAGTTAAATTACAGTTTGTTTAGCTTCGTAACTATTTGGGTAATTATTTTTTAGTAATTCAAAATAAGTTGTTACTTTGGTGGTATTTTTTTCGTGTTGGTAGTGTTTAATTAATAACACTAGTCCTGTTGGTATTTTTTCATAGTCGGGGCGTTGTTCTAATAATAATAATATTATATCTTCTGCTTCATCTGAATAACGGGAATCTATAAATTTTCTCGCGAGCTGAAATAATATATCTTGGTCTAATCGCGGTGGAATAGCCAGTTGCGTATATTCTATGTAAATAGCATAAAGTGAATTGATAGATTCTTGGTCGGACTTAGTGATGGATAATAAATTATGGGCTTGAATATGAAACATCTCTGAAGTTGGATTATGTTTTGAAATATTATAAAGCTGAAATTGAACATTAACGTCATTGGGGTTTGTCGCATACAAGTTTTGAAATAGTAAACTCGCTTCTTCAAATTCGAGTTTAGATACTAAATCAAGTGCTTTATTATAATCGGATAAATAGTTATCGCTATCATCATTTTCATTAACATAATCAATATTCACCCAATTTGTAAAACGTTTAATAAAAAACGCAATGAGTGCACCACTTAATAAACCGCCAATATGAGCAAGGTTATTAACATTGGATGGTCCCCAGAGCTGTAACGATAAATCATATAACAACCATAATGGTAATAAAATAATGGCAGGAGCTTTTACATAATTAAAATAGACTAATAGATAGTAAAAAAACTTAATTTTTCTAAATCCAAAAACAACCGTATACATACCAACCAAGCCTGAGATAGAGCCCGAGGCACCAATACTTGCGCTAGCATTATTGGGATCTAAGTAGATATAAAATAAGCCGGAACCAACCCCGGCAAATAAGTAAGATGCGATGTAGACTGGGCGAGCGAGAGCAGATTCTAAAACAAAGCCAAAGATAAAAAGAAAAATCATGTTGCCAATTAAATGGCTCCAATCAGCATGGAGAAATTGATATGTAAAAAAGTCTAAAAATTTTGGCTCAGATGCAAATAATGCATAACGATAACCTGTTATATGATTTAACTTAAAATCAAATTGATCATGTAATTGTTTCCAGTGTTTATAGTTTTTATTATCTGGTTTGATTATGTGGTTTTGATCTAGTAATTTTTTGAAATCACCATCAGCTAGCATATCAAATATAACTAACTGTAAGTTATACGGTTTGTTTTTATTTTGTAAAACACTATTTATTTTGTTGGCTTTCTCTGTTTGTGAATTATTTTTTAAATAGTTAATGTAAGCTGGTAACTCATACTCGTACAACGTTGAATTCATATAATAATTATATGCATCATTGAATTTATTTGTGTCGTTAGTTTGGTAGATAACAAAAATCAGCATATTAATCGTAATGAGAGCTAATGTGATATATGGCGGATTATGCCAGTCAAGTTTTCTGTCTAGGGGTAAAAACATAATTGATAATTATTTATTTTTTGTGGGTTGCTTATAATAATAGAGCTTTTTATTCTTTAATATTTTACTTTAATGGTTATAAATATTCTTAATAAAATATGGCACAGGCTTTATTTGCAAAAAATTTATACGCTGCTATCTTTACAAGGTTATTTAATATGATAGTTTTTTAATGACATTAATTGTGTTGCAAGCCCAATAGTTTTAATTAAACATTAATTCTTTTGCAACTAATCAAAGTATAAATATATTTTAATTTAATATGTCATTAATTTTTGTTTGTTAAGATATTTTGCAGATACAAAAACTAGAAATTATATAACGGTAAAACAATTAGACATAGCGTATTTTATTTAACACATATTAGATATGGTTATATATGGATATATAATTAAGCGAAGAAGAATATAGTGAAACTGTGAAGCACTTCCGCTTCTATATTTAATAGTAATTAGATTGAGTCGATACTAACTATAAGTACATTAGCCACGTCACTGAGGTAGAAATAATATGAATCCTGTTTCTCACGTAAATGTTCAAGACACTGTTGTTAACGTAATAGATAATGAGCTCACATTTGATCAGTATTTAAATGTTGATGATAAAGAATATTTACTGGATCACGGTATAGTAAGACATGTCAATGAAGGTGAGATTTTATGCCAGCAACATCAGGTTGATAATAAACTTTATATTATTATCATGGGTGAAGTGGAAGTGAGCGAAGAGCGGGAACGAGAGCATTTTGTTTTGGCGCATTTAGGAACCGGTGAGTTGTTTGGTGAGATTTCAGCAATGTTTAATACGCCAAGAGTATCAACTGTTCGCATTAGTAAGCCTACTGTTTTATTAGAGTTTAATGGTGAAACGATGCAACATCTGGTGTTGAGGAATGCGTCATTATACGATGCCATTATAACTCGGTACCGCAGTCGAATAACTGAAACGGCATTACGTTCAGTGTCAGTATTCCGACACTTACCGAACAATACGTTGAGTAGTTTACAAGAAAGTGCCTCAATTGTGAGTGTGCCTGTTGGTGGCTCGATAGTACAAGAAGGTGAGCAAGGTGATGCTTTGTATATCATTATTCATGGCACAGCAAAGGTAAGTCATGCTGAGTATAATCGAAAGCTTAATCTTGCGATTTTGCAATCCGGGGAATATTTTGGTGAATGGTCTCTGTTAACTGGCGCACCTCGTGCCGCAACTGTTTCGGCATTAACCCAAGTTGATGTGGTTCGAGTTGATTGCACTTCATTTTTGAAATTTATCCAAGAAAATCCCGATATTCGTGAGAGAATTGATTTAGTCGCACATAATCGTCATGAACAGGCCGATTACCTTGGGCATGTTCGAGGAGCGCCTGCTGATTTAGGGCGTATGTTTAAAAACTTTAATAATGTTAGTGTTGATAAGATGAATAAAACATTACATCATTAATTTTTTAAGCTCATTTATTATGGAGGCCTGAATATTTCGAATATTCAGGCCTTATTCATTATGGGAGCTAATCAACGTTTTGGGACATAATTGGGGCGATTTGATTTGAAAGTTACTTGGATTTAACGCTATTATTGAAAAACTTGAATTACTTGAGGGATATAAGATGAGTTTATTTTTTCGTAGAGTTAAGTTTTCTCGATTGGTTGTTACATTAATCTTGGTTTGTTTTAGTTTAAATGTCACTGTTTCAGCGGCATTGTTAACAACATTAGAATCGGTTCATTCTAAGCAACCTGAAAATATAATTTTAATTCAAGCTATCAATCGAACCGAATTAAAGCAGCAGTTAGTCGCTTTTGGCGTTGCTCCTAAACAAGTTGAATTACGATTAAATTCAATGACCGATGCAGAAATTTCTGCTTTGGCATCTGAAATCAGTGATCTACCTGCCGGTGGTGATGCTTTAACAATAATCGCGATAGTATTTTTAGTGTTGTTATTTACTGATATTGCAGGATATACCGATTTATTTCCGTTTGTTAAGAAAACCGTTAGAAATAGCCCACAACCCCAGCATGACGGTGAAGTGATTGACAGACGTGTTGAGCGAAAACGAAAAGAGCCTGTTGTGATTGAAAATTAATAAATTGACACTCTTGCGATTATTTATACCTCGGATATTTCAAGGTTTACGTTATTTTAGTATTGTTAGCGCTTATGCTTTATTAAATGCGTGTGCTGGCACGCCACAAACGGATGCGTTGTATGATTTAGATTATGCGGCGCGTTTTCCTGCTACAGAACTCACTCAAACGGTGTTTTTCCCTCAAGAGCAATACCAATGTGGACCGGCAGCATTAGCGACAGTATTGGATGACAGTGGTGTTCAAGTTTTACCCAAGGAATTAACACCGCTGGTTTACATTCCTAAGAAAAAGGGTAGTTTACAAGTTGAATTAATAGCCGCGACCCGTCGATTTGGACGTATTCCTTATCTCATCCAACCATTATTGCCACATTTACTCGATGAAGTGAAATCGGGTAAACCGGTTTTGGTTTTTCAAAACTTAGGGTTAGACTGGTATCCGCAATGGCATTTTGCCGTGGTCGTTGGTTATGATCTAACTCAGGATGAAATTATTTTACGATCGGGTAAGCGTAAGCAACACCGTGTTACTTTAGCACTATTCGAGAGAACCTGGGCTCGGGCAGGTTATTGGGCGCTGCGAGTTTTAAAGCCCGGCGAGTTTCCTATTCATGTTGATGAGCTTCGATATTTAACTGCGCTGGTAAGCTTAGAGCGATTATCGCAGTGGCCGCTTTTAATCCGTTCCTATCAAGCTGCCGCACTTCGATGGCCAAATAACCAGAATTTTAAAATGGGCTTGGCAAATAGTTATTATTCGAACAAGCAGCTATCAGTTGCTAAAGAGCATTATTTACAAATCATCAAGCACTGGCCAAATTATGCACCAGCGTTTAATAATCTGGCTCAAGTCTTTTTGGATAATAATGAATTACCAATGGCATTAAAATATGCCCAAAAAGCCGTTTCACTGGCAGGTGTTCATCAAGCTGTTTATCGGAAAACCTTATCTGAAATTGAAATTAAACTCGATAAATAGCTTATGTAGTCTATGTTATAGAATAACAATAACTTTATTGAATTGAACTGAGTTTATTAATAGATAATTTCAGAGCGCGTTTCTTTGTTATTAATTTTGTTCTCGCACTGATGTATTTATACCTTACAGCTAAATTGCAGTTATGGAGGTTTTTTTGAACGGTGTTGAACAATTAACCCAAAGAATCAATGATGAATTTGAAATGGGGCGTATTAGCTTGCCATCGTTGCCCGAAATAGCACTTAAAGTCAGGAAGGCTGTGAACGATGAAGATAAAAGTCTACGTGATTTGGCTAGCTTAATTCAAACCGATGCTTCGATAACCGCAAGAATAATACAAATTTCAAATTCACCATTATACAAAACTTCAACACTGGCAAGTGATTGCTACACTGCCGTTTCAAAGCTCGGTATGAAAACCACTCGGGATATTGTAACCTGTTTAGTGTTGCATAATATGTTTTCGACCACTTATACCGTAGTTCGTAAACGACTTGAAAATATTTGGAAAGAAAGCAGTTACGTTGCGGCAATCAGCAGCGTGCTTGCTCGAAATATACCAAGCTTAGAGGTTGATACGGCATTATTAGCGGGTTTGGTGCATAATATTGGTAAGCTGCCAATTTTAAAATATATTGAAGAATTTCCAGAGTTACTGGAGCATGAAAAGCAATTTGATAATTTGCTTGAATCAATGCACCAAGCAATTGGTGTTAAAATTCTTCAAAAATGGGGATTTGATAATGAAATTCAAAAAATTCCAATGCAAGTGACAGATTATATGCAAGAAAGTGTGAATGCTGTTAGCTATAGTGACGTGGTTATTGTGGCGAAAATTCACAGTATGTTCGGTTCATCACAAGCTGCAACGTTACCGGTATTAGCGGATGTGCCATCGTTTAAAAAATTAGCTTTGAGTGATGGAGGGGCTGAAGCCAGCATGAAAGTGCTGCAAGAGGCAAAGCAAGATATACAAATTGTGTTACGTTCATTAGCATAATTAATGCTGAGCAACAAATAAGTAAATTGTGTGCTTTAAGTCTGGAGCTGGAGTCTGAATTTTTACTTGTTAATGGATAATTGCTGATAATTAAAGTTTTTCTGTGCGCTTCAGATTTAATAGACGTTAATATTAGAAATAATCTGCATTAAATACTATCATATCCATAATAATGATAATTAATTTGGGGTTGTTCATGTTTAAGAGAGTTTTTATTATCGGGCTATTTTTTTGTTTCGATACTTCAGTTTTTGCAGGTTCTATCAATGCGCAGTTGAGCAACGATGCTGCACGCTTTATGTATGTCGGTGGTGGTACGAGCAACCGGTTACAATATGAGGCTGGAGTCATTTACGATAGTAATCAAGATTATCTAGCAATGTCTGGGTTATTGGTTAGTGGTGAAAATATGGATGCACCTATCGTAGCAAGTTTAGGTTTGCGTGCATATTATGGTGAAGTAACTAATAGTGCTATTCCAACGAGTACGGTTGCGGTTATTGCTTTAGGCGGTGATTTATCCTTTTCTCCTGTTACTTTACCGGGCTTTGAATTTGGAGGGCATTATTATATTGCACCTGATCCGGTTTCGTTTGGAGACAGTGTTAAGATGATAGATTTTGGAATAAGAGCTGGTTATCAAGTAATTCCTCTTTCAACACTATTTATTGGTTACCAATCCGTTACTGTTGATATTGAAAATCAAGGCAAGGTTATCGTTGATGAGGGGTTTATTTTTGGTATGAAGTTTACTTTTTAATTTTGTTTGTTGTTTTAGATTTTAAAATTAAAAAAACCCGATTGAATAATCGGGTTTTTTTAATGGAAATTAACTTCTTTAGAAACTGCTTTATTTAGCCATTTCTTTAAGTGCCTTTAATGCTTGAACTTTTATGACATTTCTAGCGGGTTTTGCTTTAAAAATAGTTGGTTCACCGGTGAAAGGATTAATGCCTTTTCGAGATTTTGTAGCAGGTTTACGTACAACTTTGATTTTTAATAAACCGGGTAATGTAAAAATACCAGCAGCATTACGTTTAACGTGACCATTAATTAAATTTTGTAATTCATCAAATACGAGTGTGATTTGTTTTTTAGACAATTCTGTTCGTTCAGCAAGCTCGCTAAACATAGCCGATTTTGTTAAAGGTTCTTTAATAGCTTTGATTTTAGGTGCGACTTTTACTGCTTTTTTCTTCGATGTTTTCTTTTTTGCTTTTTTCTTAGTAGCCATGGTTGCTCCAAATTATGATCGTTAGACTTTTGCGAATTGCATATACAATAGCATACTCTGAAACAAAGTGGCGTTAAAATTCATTTTTTTTGATGAAAAGGCTACTATTTCAGTATAAATCGCGTTTTAAACTTCGTTAGAATATAAAATGAATTAATAAATAACGAAAAAGGATCATGTTTTACAATGAAAAACTCAAATTTACGCTAGAATTATAAGCTTCTTATTTTTTATTTTTAAAGTTTATAGTCTAAAACATCTAAATTGGTAGTATATAAATGTATCTGTGCGAAATTGATCAGCTTGAAGAACTTGCTACTATGCAGTTTGAATATTCTTATAAAAATGACGTTCGACAAGGATTTATAATTAAATGGCAAGGGAGTTTAATTGCTTACCAGAATTTTTGCCCTCATACCGGGGTCGAACTAAATTGGCAGGAAAACGTTTTCTTAAATTTTGATAACACAATGGTTCAATGCGCAACTCATGGTGCCCAATTTCAAGTGTCTGATGGATTATGTTTGTGGGGACCTTGTGTTGGCCGGTCTTTAATAGGCTTGCAGATAAAACAGGTCTTTAATAAGGTATATTTAGTGTTAAATAATGATTGAAGCTGGTTAATTTATATTAAAATTGTTTAATTTAGTAACTTATTGCTATAAAGAGCTTTGAACTGATGCCGATATCAATTAGTGTTAACATCCTGAAAATTGTATAATATTTTGTATTCAACAATGTATTGTAGAATTAAGATGCGTATCAAGAGTATAATAAAACTAGTATCGAAATAAGTATAAAAATTTAAATGCCATATCTAAAACCAAGTATAAATTCAAGAATGAAATTACTAACATTTTTAAGCAGTCTTATTTTGTTCACTGTGTCAGTGCCTAGCTTGGCTGATACCGTTTATGTGAGTGATAATTTACGTGTCGGTGTTCGACCTAGCCCAGATAGTAGTATTGCACCTATTGATGTAGTTACCTCCGGTATGCATTTGAACGTCATAGAGAGTGAGGCAGGTTATATTAAAATAAGGACTGACACAGGTATTACCGGCTGGGTTAAAGAAGTTTATATGACCAAAGATATTCCTGTTCGTGAAAAATATAATGCGCTAAATACCAAGTATGAGGCACAAAACGATATTATATCAAAATTGAAAGAATCAATTAAAGGTCTCACAAAAGTTAAAGTAGCGCTTATAACCGATCTTGATAAAGAGCGAACTGAAAAATCGAACATTGAACTGCAGCTGGCAAGATTTGTTGAGGCAAAATATGTGGATGATTTGGGGAACAGTCAAAATTTTTTAATTATCATTTTTATTACAATTTTTGCTGTTGCTTTTTTGATCGGAATGCTTTGGTATCGTTATTTAGTGACTCGACGTTTAGGTGGTTTACGCCTTTAGTAGCAATCTAAGCAGACATTGCTGAAACCATTAAATTCAGGTTTTCACTGCATTCTAATACTTCATTAACAGATTCTATAATAATATCGTGAGTCAGGCCTAATCTTGAAACTAATTCTTCTGGTAGTAGCTCGGTAAAAGCATCTGATTGGCTACCCAATTTGAGAGCTCGATCAACTAATAACACTAAACCAGATAACTCACAATAAGGTCCTAGGTAGTCTTCATTATGGTGTTCGACAACGGTTACATTTAAGAACTCGGGCATATTCCAATTATTGAGTAAGATGCAACCTAAATCAGTGTGATGGATTCCTAATAGTTGGTATTCAATAACCGTCATCGGAACTTCAGGTTTTGATGCTATTAATTTATTCAACCAAAAGTATTCAGTTTCAAATGAACTTGCCAATACTAAATATCCTATGTCGTGTAATAGGCCTGCAAGATACGCTTGACCCGGGCTAGGTCGAAATTCAACAGGACACTTTTGTGACAGTTTCTGACATATTGCTGCGCTGAAAACGGCGTGTTGCCAAAGTGCTCGTGAACCTAGCGGGCCTGATTTATCGAGTTTAAACGAATTGCCCATTGATAGGCCAATCGCGAGATGTAATACAGTATCAAATCCTAATACACGTAAAATAGCATCATAAACAGTTTCTACGCTGCCGCGTAAGCCAAATAAGGCTGAATTAGCATACTTTAAAATGAGACTGGTTAAAGCTGGATCTTGCGCAACAATATCCGATAGCGAATGTACCGATGCATCGGGATCATTTTGTAATTGTAAAATTTGAGTTGCTATTTCTGGTAAAATTGGTAATGTTTTTATATTCTTTATTTTATTCATTAAATCTAATCTTGGTGCACCAATCGTTAAATTGGGTTGATAGATAAATTCGGGTTTTTCTTCTGAGAATTGACAACCGATTGGACTATCTGCAATTAATTTTTCGAGCTGAACAGTTTCAACACTGAGAAATTGTTTTTCTAAGTCATTTTTAAAAAGTACAGTGACTAAGTCACTTACTTCAATATCGATAATGATTTGTATATTTTGCTGCTCCATTATTTCAGTAATCGTGCTAGCCAATGATGATTCAATAACGGAGTTAATTTCTGAAACAGTGGAGTAATATACGGGTTGTTTCAATATAGCGACTATTTTTGCAAGATTAATATGATGGTTTGCAGGGCATATAGCAAAAATGAGCGCATTTTGGGTATTTAACAGGGTTATTTTTGCAAGATTCGATAAGCTTACTGCATTTGCTGACCAGGCATTTTGTGAGCTATTTGAAACTACATTCTCAATGTAGGTAAATTCAATATTATTTAAGTCGAATATATCACTGAGTATCTTTGTAATCGCCATGCGGTGGATTTACCTATTTGAAATAGAATAGTAATCGGCAAAACGGTAGAATTATTTAATAGTTATTGTGATGTTTATCTCAAAATGAGTGGTGTCATTTGTTTAGTGAGACCTACGGATCACTTTATATTACAGAATATAATCTATAATATGATTATGCTGTTTTATTCATATTCTGCTGGTTAATTTGGTTATTTGTTACAAATTAATAGGCTTTGAGTGAAATCAAACTATACTTACGTAGTATTTAGTTTCGATGCTACTTTTTTTAATTTAAAGTTATATTTATATAATCACATCTATTACGGTTAATCATGGGGAATCTCGATAAAAAAAATCACGTAGCAGTAAGTCGAGAAAACTTACGTCAATTAGAGCCTATTTCTACTTTATCAGACGAACGTATTGATGAGTTAGTTAGCCTATCCTATATCGAAGAAGTCAATTTGGGTGTTAGCTTATTTCGAGAGGGTGATGTTGATAATCAAACAATTTATATTCTTAAAGGTGACGTACAATTAAAATCATCGCGTTCTCAAACTGAAAAAATCATTCGAAGTAGCTCTAGAGAAGGGCGTTTTCCGTTAGACGATAGCCAGCCAAGGCAATGCACCGCTGTGGCGATGAGCCCGGTTGATATTGTTAGAATTGATAATAGTGTGCTTGATTACATGATGATGTGGGATCAGCTGGCGGTTGCTGAAATAACAAGCCCTGAAAAGCCTAGTGAAGTTGAAAAACCTAATGAAGTTAAAAAGGTTGAAGATTCGGCTCAAGATGATGTTGAAAAGTTAGTCAAAAAAGCCGTATTGGATTCAATAGAAAATGCCAAAACTACTGATTCCAGCACTAAAGCTGATTTTACTAAAACAATTAAACCTGAATTAAATGCTATAAAGAATAATAGATCGGCTACAAGGCCTAAAATAGATAAAGGGAAATTAGATTTAGATGTTGGTAATGCTAAAGATTATACAGTTAAAACTAATCAAGA
>CAZEPW010000059.1:0-10959 GCA_964514215.1 uncultured Thioalkalispiraceae bacterium | reverse complement strand
TTAAACCCGAAGCCAAGCAAGAGGTTAAACCCGAAGCCAAGCAAGAGGTTAAACCCGAAGCCAAGCAAGAGGTTAAACCTTCAAATAATCAGTTGGGTTCTTCTGAGCGACACGAAAAGCCAAATAATGCGGTTAAAAAAGATGATAGCCCTATAGTTTACGAATCACGAGATTGGATTCGTAAAATTAGACAAATTATGGCCTTTAAGAATATGCCTCCGGCAAATGTTAAAAATCTTCTTGAGAAAATGGAATCGGTTAAGGTTGCTAAAGGCGATAGAATTATAGAACAAGGTAGTGATGGTGATTATTATTATATAGTCACCGATGGCACTGCTGTTGTGACGCGAACAATTGAGTTGGCAACGTTAACGCCCGGAACCAGTTTTGGTGAAGAAGCGCTTGTTGCGAAGGCACCTCGAAACGCCAGTGTTAGCATGACCAGTGATGGCATCTTGATGCGTTTATCAAAAAAAGATTTTGATGAATTATTAATTGAGCCAATGATGGCGAGAGTGTCTCCCGATGAAGCTCGATCTAAAGTACTGCAGGGCGCAAAATGGTTAGATGTCCGACATGCTAAAGAATTCCACCATAGTCGTTTACCGGGAGCAATTAATATTCCACTTCATGAGTTGCGGCTGCGTATGGCTGAGCTTGATAAAGCGACTGAATACATATGTTGTTGCCGAACGGGAGCCCGAAGTTCAAGCGGATCTTTTTTATTGGCTCAAAATGGTTTTAAGGTGAGTTTATTAACCGGTGGAATTCAAGTGATGTCGCAAGATCTTAGGCAGTAATGATTTAAGTTATGCCTAAGACCCCCGTTAAACAGAATTAAAACATTCCACCAAAAACGAGATATGCTTCAGAAAAGTTAAATTTTTGTGATAATTTATCACTGGAGTTTGATGTCGTTCGAACATTGTCCATGCGTATTTCACCATATTTAACAACTAGTCGTGAAAAAAAGCGCTCATAAAAAATGAATTCTAAACCCGCTTTCATACTAAAACCATAACCCGCAATATTAAATTCGTCATACCTAGATTGTCCAAACAACGTTGCATTCGTTTTAGGATAAATAATGGCAACACCGGGGCCGGTAAAAATTGATAGCGCATGTTCTCCCGTTCTATTTGACCACAGGGGTAAAAACTTTTCTAATTCAAATGAAAAGTAGTTTAAACCATCGGTATGTTCGAATATTAATAAATCATCAGTGAGCGTGATGTCATCGCCATCTTGTACACCATCAAAATTCCCACCGGTGTTTATATTGCCTTCAAATCGAACGGTTTGGTTTTGTTCCATGATATATTTCATGTGATCGTTACCAAACGATAGTGATAGAGTATCGGTAAAATAGTATCCCATGCGAATATTGGTTTGTGGTACTGACCAATTGGTTGGATGAAGATAGGGATCAATTCCTAACTCGGATTGAGTATCATTAGCTTTAACATTACGTAAGGTGAAATCATAGCCGTTGCCAGTTAAACGATAGTCACTGGTAGTGTAGGTGGCTCGATTCCAACCGTAGTAGAAATACCACTTTCCTTTTTTATCTAATGCTGTTGCATGAATATTATTAAATAGGCTAATGAACAGTAGACAGCTTAGTAAGAAAAATTTCATAGGATGTTTCCGTTAATGCGTTAAATATAATAGGTGCAGTAAAACTGTGTGAATATATCAAATATCATACTATGAGATATTGATTAAGATCACTGAACTGAGTAAACCAAAGTATATGCAAATAATAAGATTTTAATGCTAGATGTTGCGATTTTATGCGTAGTTTCGGTTAACTCGAATGCTTTAAACGGTATCCCGGTAATTAAACCGGGTTAGATGATCCGTTATGATGTTAGCTAAGTTGTATACTTGGCTATAAATCTAGCTGTTGCGTTTTGCGTCGAGCATTTCATGGATGCGTGGTGCTAGGATTAACTCCATAGCAAACCCCATTTTACCACCCGGCACAACAATCGTGTTGGGACGAGACATGAAAGAGTCTGAAATCATATTTAAGATATAAGGGAAATCGACTCGTTCTGGTTCGCGAAAACGAATAACAATAAAGCTCTCATCTGGCGTTGGAATATCGCGTGCAATAAATGGATTTGAGGTATCAACTGTTGGTACACGTTGAAAGTTAATATCGGTTCGAGAAAACTGTGGTGTAATATAATTCACGTAATCGGGCATACGACGTAAAATCGTATCAACAATGGCTTCAGCAGAATAACCACGTTGGTCATTATCGCGGAAGATTTTTTGAATCCATTCAAGATTGACTATCGGCACCACACCAACAAGTAAATCAACATGTTGTGCGACATTGGCGCTATCACTGACTACGCCACCATGAAGGCCTTCGTAAAACAAGCAATCTGTTCCTGCTTTGATGTCTTCCCAAGGAGTAAATTCTCCGGGCTTTTGGCCAAATGGCTCCGCTTCTTCATCGCTGTGTAAATAATAACGACGTTTACAGGTGCCATTTTTTGCATAACTTTCAAAAGTTTGTTCGAGAATTTCAAACTCATTTGCTTCTGGCCCAAAGTGAGATAATTGTTTACCTTTAGCTGCAAATTCTTCAATAGCACCTTTCATTGAAGCGCGATCATAGCGGTGATAACTATCACCTTCAATAATGAGTGGGTTAATTTTTTCCCGATAGAAGATATGCTCAAAGGCATTTTTAACAGTTGTGGTGCCAGCACCTGATGAACCGGTAACTGCGATGACAGGGTGTTTTACAGACATGAATACTCCTCAAAAAAAGCGTTTGCAATGGTACTTATCGTAATTTTGCGTGATACATCGTGCAACGCACGTAAATTTCGTACATAACCCAGAAAGTGACGCGATTAGGGCTAAATAGCTCGCTATTCTAATCAAAGATCGCCTTAATGTCTTGCTGAAATTACGATTGTTGTTAGAATATACAAATTGGTGCTTTAATTCACTAATTTATGCGATATTATTGTTTAAAATCAAACCATTAGCTTGATTGTTCGCGTGCGACAGCGCGATAGGCAATATCGGTTCGGTATTCAATACCGTCCCAATTGATGGTTTTTACGAGATCGTAAGCCGTTTGTTGCGCTTCACTAACACTATTACCAAGCCCAACAGCACACAATACCCTGCCACCACTGGTGACCACTTGTTTATCGTTAAGTGTGGTTCCGGCGTGAAAAATTTTCTGGTTGTCGCTAATATTTTCACTAAGACCCTGAATTTTATCGCCTTTTGGATAATCATTGGGATAACCGGCCGCGGCTAAAACCACGCCGACTGCGGCACGAGTATCCCATTTGATGGCAATATGATGCAGTTTTTTATCAACAGCGGCTTGGCACATTTCGACTAAATCCGATTGCAATCGCATCATGATGGGTTGGGTTTCCGGATCGCCAAAGCGACAATTAAATTCTAATACTTTTGGCACGCCATCAGTGCCAATCATCACCCCGGCATACAAAAAGCCGGTATAGGGCATTCCCTCTGCAGCCATGCCGTTGACGGTGGGCATAATAATACTGTCCATAATCGTGTTGTGCATGGCTTGAGTAACGACCGGAGCAGGTGAGTAAGCACCCATACCTCCGGTATTTGGGCCGGTATCGCCATTATAAGCAGCTTTATGATCTTGTGAGCTTGCTAGTGGCAAGACATGTTCGCCATCAACCATCACAATAAAGCTGGCTTCTTCACCAGTTAAAAATTCTTCAATCACAACGCGGTGTCCGGCATCGCCAAAGCGGTTGTCGGCTAACATATCTTGCACTGCGGTAATGGCTTGCTGTTGGTTTTCAGCAATGATGACTCCTTTACCCGCAGCAAGGCCATCGGCTTTAACGACCAACGGAAATTGACTGGCTTGTATGTAATTTATTGCCGCATCAATTTCAGTGAACGACTGGTAGGCGGCAGTTGGAATATGATGACGTGCAAGAAATTCTTTTGAAAATGTTTTTGAGCCTTCTAATTGCGATGCAGCTTGACTTGGGCCAAAACAAGCTAAACCCGCTTGTTGAAATTGGTCAACTAAGCCCAATACTAACGGTGCTTCAGGGCCAACAATTGTCATGGTAATTGTCTGCTCTTTAGCAAACTGTAACAACGCGCTAACATTATCAGCAGCGATATCCACATTTGTTATTTTTTCTTCTAAAGCCGTTCCGGCATTTCCCGGAGCGACAAACACTGCTGTAACAAGTGGAGACTGTGCCGATTTCCATGCTAAGGCATGCTCACGACCACCACCACCGATGATTAATACTTTCATTTTGTTGTTCCTGATTGTTTCAATTGATTTATTTCAGATTTACTATTGTGATAACGCATATAATTTACCGTTGTGTTAATTGCACGTAGTAGTTGTTCCATGTTTTTTCGCTCAGTCGGAAACTGCGCGGAGATATCGGTTCGTGCCGAGTTACTGTTTAAATCATGCAAACTGGCATTGGTTCCACGTTCGTCCATTTGAAAATAGTGTTTATCATTAATTAAGCCAATGCGTTGTTGAGAGCCGTGAGAAATCGTGAAGGCATAACGCGTTTTATCAAATTGAGAATCCAATAAATCACGCCCCAAGGTGCTGTTGGTATATGAATGATTTAATAAGCCGGCAATGGTTGGCATCACATCAACTTCGCTGGCCACTTTATTAAATTGCTTCGCTTGAGTAATTATTTTGGGTGCATAAAAAATCAATGGCACATGAATATTCATAATCCCTAACTGGCTGTATGATTGTTTAATATGTTGCCCTGTGCCAGCGACACCGTGGTCGCCAAAAAATACAAATAAGGTATTGTCAAAATAGGCTTCTTTTTTAGCGGCTTCGATAAATAAACCAACGCTGTAATCTAAAAATCGATAAGAATTGTATTCTCCATTATTCAAAAAACCGGATTGCGTTAATTTGTCATCATTATTGTTGTCTAACTTAAAGCCGGTGGCATCTTGCGGAATAGTATAAGGGCGATGATTTCCCGAGGTTTGAATGATGGCGAAAAAAGGTTGGTCTTGCTTGAGTCTTTTTAAGACATTATTAGCTTCTTTAAATAAATTATGATCAGCTATCCCCCAAACATCTACTCTTGGAGAGTTATAACGACCTTCTTCATAGAGGTTTAAGCCGTTTATATTTTTAGATAATAAACCACGAATATTACCCCAACTGGCGCTGCCCCCTAAAAAATATAATTTTTTATAGTCCTCAAATGAATTCATAATTAAATGTTGATCAACTATTAACGGGTTTCGTGTTGAGGTTTTTCTTGGTTCAACATCGGGGATGCCGGTTAGCGCTGTAAATACTGAGCGTGCTGTGCCGGTGCTTGGGGTATAAAAACGTTTAAAGAAATAACCCTGCTGCGCTAGACTGTCAATATTGGGGGTTGGGTTTAATGGATTATTATAAAGCCCGGATTTAAATGCTGAAAACGACTCAAGAAAAACCATCACGACATTATATTTGTTGTTTTTTGGTATTTTTTTGCCGTTAATAGTACGCACGTAATTTAAATTAGATTCATTGGCGTGATCCACGCCCAGGTATTTCGACATGGTTTTGTAATATTTTTTTGTTTCCTTGTCGCTGTAATGAATTTTTCGATTTTTAAAGGTGCTTGCAAAATATAAAATTGGATTACTGGTGACGGCAGGAACAAAATTATGCGGACTAAAAAAAGCATCACTCCAACGTAACGGATAATAGGATAATTTTCCAAATAATCCGATTGCCATTAGGCTGGTAAAAATACTCGCAATGATAATTTTTTTAACGATGCCCCGGTGATCTGCAATTTGATAGTTATTTCTAATAATTAATTGGTTTAGGATAAAAATATAAGCGGCCAATAACACAATAAATCCTAAGCCCCATTCAATGACCGGGTAAGTTTCCCAAACCATCTGTGTTGAAATATCAATATTCTCAAAAAATCGCAGCATCGTGGCATCGATGGGTTTACCGAGATAACCGTAATGCCCAAAATTTCCAGCATAAATCAGTAAAACAGCGAGCAAAGCGATAAATAAGTACAATAACCAAAATAACCGCATTCCACCGGAATGAAACGGGTTAAAGATACGGATATTACCGAGAATAAAAAACGGTAAAATAATGAGTAGTGATAACTGTAAATCGAATTTTAAGCCCAAGTAAAACGCTTTGCTTAGATCGGATGAGCCTAGAGGATCGGCTGGGGTGTTAAAATATTGCCAAAAAGCAACTCTTAGCAAAGAGAATAATAATAAGTGAATAAAGGTAATTGTTAATAAAAATCGTATTAGCTTTGGCATTTTATTTAAAGTCTTGTTATTTTATACAATTTATCATTATTGTTCCGTTTAACTTACAAAAAAATAAGCAAAACGTAAGCCTGACATCGGTTTATGATGTTATTAATAACCCTGAACACAAAATCGGTATAGCCTACTAATGGCTCGCTAAAAAAATTAATGGCGCAGCAGTGACAATTTATAATTCATCATTTAGCACCGATTATATCATAAATTAGCAATATTGAGTTTATGCGTCGATGTCATAAATAGTGTTATATTGCATAGACTTGCGTTAAATCTATTGCGACAATTACAGGTATAATACCGGGATGTAATAATGACGCTGTGAAATCAAATAAAAAACAAATGAATCGAGTTCGGTTTTGGCTGCAACGCAGTGCTCTGGTATTTCTTGGATTAGTGTTAATCTATGCTGTGGGTCGCTTTGTGGACGTTAGTCTCGGGAGTTTTTACTCGGGGATTCGAGCGCCTTATTTGCAAATGGTCGGTGACGATCGGGCGACCATCCAATGGCAGTCTGAGAGCAACGGTTATGGCGTCGTTCGTTATGGCCGCCATTATCAACATTTAGATAAATCAGAAAATGACATTAAAAATTCCAACCGTCACACAGTGCAATTAACCAATCTAAAACCTGCAACACGTTATTATTATTCCGTTGGAACACAGGATAAAATATTTAAAGGTGCAAATAACGATTATTGGTTTGAAACGGCACCTGAAACCGGCGTTGCAAGTAATGTGCGTTTTTGGGTTTTAGGCGATCCGGGCGATTGGAAAAAAGGAATTACTAAGGTTCGAGATTCCGCTTATCAATGGCTTAAAAATAATAAAAGAGCAGGAAAACCGGATTTGGATTTTATTGTCACCACCGGAGATAACGCCTACACTTCCGGCTCGAATAAACAATTTCAACAAGCGGTGTTTGAACCGTTTGAAAATTCATTACGTCACTATTCTTATTGGCCGGCATACGGTAATCATGATGCACGGCGCTGGGCATTTTTTGATGTATTTAATTTTCCGACAAAAGCCGAGCTTGGTGGGTTTGCTTCAAATTCAGAACATTATTTTTCATTTGACTATGCGCAAGTTCATATGGTGTTTTTAGATGTTATTGAAACCGATTTGGCCACTGATGGTAAAATGCTTAACTGGCTGCGGGCTGATTTGCTTAAAACAACGCAAAAATGGTTAATAGCCGTATTTCATTATCCACCCTATACTAAAGGAACCCATGACTCGGACAATAGCGCTGATAGTTCGGGTAGATTAATAACGGTTCGGGAAAATATTCTCCCGCTCTTAGAACAATACGGTGTTGATTTGGTGTTAACCGGGCATAGTCATATGTATGAACGCTCGGGGCTGATTCAATGTCATTATGGTGCTTCGACAAGTTTACAAGCGGGTATGATGTTGGATACTGGTTTGGGCAATGATAATAATCCCTATCGTAAAAATACTGAAAATGCTGCGGGTACTGTTTATGTGGTAACGGGGTCATCATCAAAAGTTGATACTGGTCCTTTAAATCATCCTGCCAATATTGTGAATATTGCGCAACTGGGTTCGATGATCATTGATGTTAACGATACGCGGTTGGATGCAAAATTTATTAATGACAACGCTCAAGTTATTGACGAATTTAGTATTGTGAAAGCGGGTAATATGAATAAAAAAATAGCGTCGTCATGTGTAAAATAACTGAGAATAGTCAATTAAATTATGTATCGTAAACATTTTCATAAAACCCATCGGCAAGTATTTTCAATCAATAAATGGAAAATGCGGACGTTATTTTGGGGCTTTGCGATACTGGTTGGCATTGTTGCAGCGTTGTTTGCGTTGGGCAGTAGTGCGACGGATCATTTTTATCATTATCTTTATAACAACCACCCTGTTATCGCTTTTATATTACCACCAATAGGCTTGTCAGTCATTGCGTGGTTAACGCGCCATGTTTTTAAAGGAACCGAGGGCAGTGGTATTCCGCAAGCTATTGCCGCATTGTCGATGAAAAATAATATTGCCCGTAATTCGGTCTTGTCATTAAAACTTGCAGCAGGAAAAATTTTATTAACCTGTATGGGCTTGCTTAGTGGTGCGTCAATCGGTCGAGAAGGGCCAACAGTGCATGTTGGTGCGTCTATCATGTATTCCTTACGTCGCTTTAAATATTTTCGTGGTCAAAAAATGGTTAAAGCCTTAGTGCTTGCCGGTGGTGCGGCTGGTATTTCAGCTGCGTTTAATACACCGTTAGCAGGAATTATTTTTGCAATCGAAGAAATGTCTCGCTCCTTTGAAGAAAAAACCAGTAATACATTATTAATTGCGGTTGTGCTGGCAGGGTTAACGGCGTTATTAATATTGGATCAATACACTTATTTTGGTTCAACCGGCGCAGTGTTGCCATTATCATCGGCATGGTTAGCGGTGATTGTTATCGGGGTTGTTGGTGGTGTGCTTGGTGGTTTGTTTAGTACCTTATTAATTTGGGGAACAAAAAAAATAGCGGCTACGGTGACAAAATATCCTGTTAGAGTGGCATTTAGCTGCGGTATTTTATTAAGTGTGATTGGTTATGTTTCCAATGGTCAAACATTTGGAACCGGCTATTTAGAAGCCAAGAGTTTAGTCACTGGCGGCACCGCTGATTTGGGTTTTCCATTTTATAAATTTTTAGCAACAATCGTGTCGTATTTAAGTGGTATACCCGGTGGTATTTTTGCCCCATCGTTATCGATTGGTGCCGGGGTTGGTTCGGTGATGGCCGATTTTATTCCCAATAGCACGTCATCAGCAATTGTTTTGTTGGGTATGGTGGGCTATTTCACCGGGGTTGTGCAAACGCCCATCACCGCGTTTATTATCGTAATGGAAATGACCGACAATTCAGGAATGTTAATGCCGCTAATGGCAACCGCCTTAATCGCAAAAAGTGTTTCGCGAGTGGTATGCCCAATTCCGATTTATGAAGCAATGGCGCAGCTTTATATTAAAAAAGTACAACCAGAAACCGACGAAAATACCAAAGCACGATTCGGGTGAAGCATGAACCCGCAACGTGCGGAAGTTGAAAAAAGGTTGGACTGTTGGGGTTCGAAAACACCTCACCCCAACCTACGTTTAAAAATGTTTAATAAAATGCTGGGGTTTCAACAGGTTAATGAATAAAGTCCGTATCGCGGTTTTTCATGGTATTATTGAGCAATAATTATTCGCTTATTTTACGGTACTAAAACTCCGGAGTATCTCGAATTGAGACAATATTTAGAACTAATGCAGCACGTTAAAGATAACGGTATTAAAAAAGAAGATCGAACGGGTACGGGTACGCTGAGTGTGTTTGGTTATCAGATGCGTTTTAATTTGGCTAAAGGTTTTCCTTTGGTTACCACAAAAAAATGTCACGTACGTTCAATCTTCCATGAATTGTTATGGTTTTTGCAAGGAGACACCAATATCAAATATTTAAAAGATAATGGTGTTTCGATTTGGGATGAGTGGGCTGATGAGCAAGGTAATCTTGGGCCTGTTTATGGTTCGCAGTGGCGATCGTGGCCGACACCAAACGGTAATCATATCGATCAAATCAGTAATATCATTAATCAGATAAAAACCAATCCGGATTCAAGACGAATTATTGTTAGTGCGTGGAATGTCGCTGAAATTGACAATATGGCATTACCTCCTTGTCACGCGTTTTTTCAATTTTATGTGGCTGATAATAAGTTATCGTGTCAACTGTACCAACGTAGCGCGGATATTTTTTTAGGAGTGCCGTTTAATATTGCCTCCTATGCGTTATTAACGATGATAGTGGCGCAGGTCTGTGATCTTGAATTGGGTGATTTTGTACATACCTTGGGTGATGCGCATTTATATTCAAACCATCTGGAGCAAGTGGATTTACAATTGTCACGTGCGCCGTTTGAATTACCAACATTAAACTTAAATTCATCGATAAAAGATATTTTTGGTTTTAGCTATGATGATTTTGAATTAGTGAATTATCAAAGTCATGGAGCAATAAAAGCGGCAGTTGCTGTGTGATTATTTCAATTATTGCGGCGATGGATGAAAATTTGGTGATAGGGGTAAACAATAGTTTACCTTGGAAATTACCATCCGATATGAAATGGTTTCGTCAGCATACAATGGGCAAAGCTATTATTATGGGGCGCAAAACCTTTGAGTCGTTTGGCGCGAAACCCTTGCCTAAGCGACAAAATATTATTGTGAGCCATAATCCAGAATACAGTGCCGATGGCTGTGATGTTGTGACCTCAATCGATGAGGCATTATCGGTGGTAAACAACCGGGCTGAAGCGATGATTATTGGCGGGGCGTCTTTTTATCAGCAAACACTTAAAATGGCAAATCGAATGTATCTAACCACGGTTCATACTAGTGTAT
This sequence comes from uncultured Thioalkalispiraceae bacterium, assembly GCA_964514215.1. Taxonomy (GTDB): domain Bacteria; phylum Pseudomonadota; class Gammaproteobacteria; order UBA6429; family Thiohalophilaceae; genus CAYQUC01. Next base: position 216 of record CAZEPW010000059.1, on the reverse strand, counting down.
CCGGTGATGCTTGGTTTCCCCAATATGCGTTAGGCGAATGGTTGGTTAGTTTTGAAGAGCGTCATGAGCCCGACGATAAAAATTTAATCGCACATACGTTTCGAATATTGGATCGACAGTAATTCGTGGTTAAGTTATTTCCTGTTTTTTTAAAATCAGTCTAATTAACCTGAACTCGGGATAAGCAAATATAATTTAAATAAACAAATTAAGTCG
>CAZEPW010000058.1:0-21993 GCA_964514215.1 uncultured Thioalkalispiraceae bacterium | reverse complement strand
ACTCTTCACAAACATTTAAGGTCGTCATGTGACCCGTGCCTTTTTGTAGGCCCGACGTGGTGCCGTTATGACAACTAAAACAACCACTACTGATTAAACTGTGATCAGTCGTCGCGCCTTTCCAAGTGGTAAACACTTTATGGCAATCCTGACATAGATTGTTACTTTGAATATGAGCAGGATGTTTGCCGCGTTGCTTGGTTGCGTTTGCCCGATCCGCAGAGTGACAGGTGACACAGTTTGTGGAGACCGAGCCATGATCCATTTTCTCCTTGGTTTTCCAATCCGATAAGATTGGATTGGCATTGACTCCATGACAATTTTCACACACATTTTGCTGCACCGGAATATGATTTATGCCCTTTTGTGCACCGGAGGTGGAACCGTTATGGCAACTAACACAACCTGTTGTGATTAGACCATGATCAATAGTCGCGCCTTTCCACGTCGTAAAGCCTTTGCTATGACAAACAATACAGTCATTACTACTTTGAATATGACCAACATTTTTACCCAATTGTTTTGCCGCAGTTGCTCGGTCCGCTGAATGACACGTGACACAGTTTGGTGATACTGAACCATGATCCATTTTCTGACGGGTTTTCCAAACCGACAAGGTTGGATTAGCAGTGGCTCCATGACAATTTTCACACACATTCACGGTGACCGGAATATGGTTTATGCCTTTTTGCGCACCGGAAGTCGAACCAGTATGACAGCTCGCACAACCTTTCGTTATCACAGCATGATCAACCTTTGCGCCTTTCCAAGTAGTAAAACTGGAATGACACTCAGTACAGGTATTGCTACTAATAATGTGATTAGTCGTTTTACCTTTTTGCTTTGCTGAATTAGCGCGATTTGCAGTATGACAACTAACACAATTGTCGGTATTAACAGCACCGTGATCCATTTTCACATTACCAGTTCCAGTCCAACTTGTTTGGCTGGTATGACACAAATCACACTTTGCTTGCCCAACAAGAATATGAGAAGCCGATTTTGATTTACCTTTAGTACTACCGTCATGGCAGCGTAAACAGGTATCCGTTGTGGAATCGTGTCCCATTGTTATACGGCTCGACCATATTGATACTGTTGGACTTGAAGTAGTTTTATGACAATCTTCGCACACATTTCCGGTGATAGGATGCGTTGCGGATTTTTGTAAACCCGAAGTAGAGCCATTATGACAACTATAACAATCGACAGTAGTCGAACTATGATCAAACTTGGCACCTTTCCATGTTCTGAAGTTAGTATGACAAATTGAGCATTGGTCACTACTCGTTATGTGATTGCTAGATTTACCTTGCATTTTAGCCGCACCAGCTTGACCCGCTGAGTGACAGCTAACGCAATTCGTTGATACTTCGCTATGCTCCATTCGAACACCTAACCAATCTTTACGAGTTGCACTATGGCATCGCTCACATAATACTGAAGTTAATATATGGTTATCCGATTTTTTCTGACCTGACGTTGTGCCATTATGACAACTATTACAACCGACCGTTACTGTATTGTGATCAACCTTACCACCTTTCCAAGTTTTGAAGTTTGAATGACAAACCTCACACTCATTACTACTTTGAACATGATTCACAGTTTTACCGCGAGTCTTAGTTGCACTGGGATTATTATGACAGCTAACACACTGATTACTAATATTAGTGTGGAAAAACTGTGCCGGTGACCAACGTCGAGTAGAGTGACAATTTTCACAACTATCACTAGAACTAATATGCTCATTAGATTTTCGTTTAGCATTTTTAATGCTGCCGTTATGACATGTTACGCATGAACCTGTTATTGAATTATGGTCCATTTGAGCATTAGACCAAGATTTATCAACATGACAGCTATCACAACCGTTAGTACTACGAACATGACCGGCTGGTTTTTTCGATACCGCTATCGTAGCGCGATTACCATGACAACCATTACAGGTTTTAGGTGTTCCTTTAAAAATACCGAGTTTATGACAGGAGTTACACTTTAACTTCTTATGGGCACCATCAATAGGAAACCCTGTTTTGTAATGGTCAAAATTACTAGTAACCTTCTCAGCAAAAGCTGCATTAAATTGGCTTAAAAATAAAAGCGTCAATATTACTTGAATGCTAAAAATCAGCTGTTTAGTTATTCCCTGCTTACGAATTACTTTTGATGAAAATCCATTACGTATGAAAGTAGTCATTTTATGCAAACCCTGTTTGTTTTTTGTTCTGTTTTTTTACCATACAAGTAAGCAACTTACAGGTATAGTTATTTGGTGTAATGATAGATTAAATTAGAAAATTTTCGTAAACCTAGGTCTCAAAAATGGTTCATAAACTGATTTACTGTTAAGTAAAATGACTACTATCAATCAAAATTGATTTTATTTTTTGAAAAAAATATTTTAATATTTTTTGATTAATTATTAGAATATTAATGATAATTCAGAGTAGTCAATTTTATTAAGAATAAATCTAACTAATCCCAACCGGAGTCTCGAGCAGAGTGTTCAGGTTTGGATTTATGGCAAGTACCTGCACAATCTTTAAGGGCAACTACACTGGCATTTTTATGTTCTTTCGGAGTATATTTATTTCGATGGCAACCAGCGCAATCCGGACTTAATGATTGATCTCGCCATTGGATAGTTTGATTATTTGTTTTATGACATTTAATGCATTTTAATCGACTACCATGATTAGGGTAATTAATGCCATGTACAAAGCGTGCCGGTTTCCATCCACGAACAGTATGGCAATCATTACATTGCTTTGTTGTTGAAAAATGCCCTGAGCTTTGTTTGCTTGCAACTGAACCATTATGGCAATTTGAGCAGTTACCCGTAGCTGAGTCATGAACAAAAGTTGCTGGTTTCCATGCCCGGGTTGTATGACAAGTTTCACAACCTGATGTTGTCTGCACATGCCCTGTTAGTGGAATTCCGCGTGCGCGCGTACGATTATGGCAACTATTACAATTATTCACGATATTTTCGTGTATAAATTTAGCAGGTCTCCAACCATTAGTGCTATGGCAACTATCACAAGCTGTCGTTGTTTGAATATGCAGACTATTTTTCCCACGAGCTATAACAGTATTGTGGCAATTAGCACAAGCTTGTGAAACATTATCATGCGTGAATCGAGCGGGTCGCCAAGCCACGGTGCGATGACAATCTTCACATAAGTTACTGCTGCTCACATGACTTGAGCGCTTGCCCTTCGCATTACGAGTATTGTGGCAATTAAAACACGATCCATCAATGGAGTTATGATCCACGCGCGCGCCCGTCCAGCGTTTTTCTGTGTGACAATTATCACAAGCCTCGTTACTTTTAATGTGCGCAAATGATAATTTAGAAACTGCAATAGAGCTAGAAACGCCATGGCATCCTGTGCATAATGTTGGCGTTCCTTTAAATTGGCCTCGGTTATGACAAATGCCACACCTTATTCGCTGATGAGCACCATTTAAAATAAAATTAGTTTCAAAATGGTCAAAATTTTTGCCGATGGTTACAGCCTCAACTGATTGAACTGGCAACAATAATAACAACATCAATACAAATTGTTTCATTATCCACTGTAACCGTGACTGAGCTTGATAGTAAAAAATATTAATAAAAACTTGGCTCATTAAAATTCCTTCACAGGCTAATCCAAAATATCCACCTCATCGATACATACTATATATATGCGACTCCCTGAGTATCTGGTTTCAGGGAATGGTATTAAGTATATCGGCTCAAAAACTGTACACTTGAAATATCAAAAGTGATGCTCATCACATTTCACCGTCTGAAATTTACACAACAATAACGCTTATTATTCCCCCCCCACACTTTAGAATAACCGTCATTCCAACACTGTTTTAAGCCATAATCTAAAGTTAAAACCTCAAGATTATAAGGCTTACGTTAAAATTTTTACTTATACCAACCTAAGACTCAATAACGCCTCTAAAAACCGACTATTTTTTCAAAATTGATTATTTATTCAGCACCGAAACATTTGTAAAATGATTTATCGGTATTTTGCTCCTAACTTTTATGAGATTTATTCCCACATTTGAACAATACCATCACAACAACCACAGAATTTAGTACAGTCTCATCAAATCATTAAAAAGTACTTTCAATAATGCCTACACCGATTTATTACGTGCATTTGCCGGAACAGACATAGCAATGACACAGGGCTTTCGATTTGATGCTACTGTCATTCCAACAAACAATAATGGCTTTACAAGTAATTTTAGTAATTCATATAGTTGGATATTTGAGCCTACTAACACCATCAATAGTGGCGATGTTCGTACTTCAGATGTTTATCGTTTCTTACCAGCACCATACATTTTAGCAACAGGTGAAATTACAGCTCCAGAATTAAAGCGCTTAATTGAATTTAATTTAAATGAAGTTTATTCATCAAATTCATTTGAACAAAATGGTGGTTGGACATTAGGATTCTCTAGTATTGATTTAACCGTTGCCGGTTGTGCCCGCCCATTAGAAGTTAACCCAACAATAACTTTATGCGGTTATCCGGGTTATTTCGAAAACGTGGTTTCACTTGTTGACGCTAATGGCAATTCAGATATTCCAGCAAATGACTTCTTTATCGATCGTTTGCTTATAGGCGATGTTAATAAATTATCTCAACGAAAAAATATCATCGATAATGCCAAAACAAAAATGTGGCCTGACAGCCAATATGTGCCACCATAAAAGGTGCCGCAGCAATCGCACCCAAGGTCTGTGACACAATCCCCGGTATTTACTGTTAATATAAATACTGGGTATCTTATCTCTTTTGTTCCTCGCATCGAATCCGTTATACTTAAAATATGGATAACAATTCGATTATTAGCGTTAGTTATAGTGACTCGATCTGTCGAATAGACGCCGCTAAATTTGCACAACAACATCACTTAAACTGCGTATCGTTGCAAAACGTAAACACCACTCTAAGTTTAAATTTCACACCACACTATATCGAACTACGCGATTTTGAAGCCGATACCCAGATTCATGTAGATTTTCTTTCAGGCTCAACCGCGCACAGACAACAATATGGTGGAGGCAAAGGCCAAGCAATAGCAAAAGCTATCGGATTAAAAACAGCCAAAAAACGCCCTTGGGTGCTCGACGCAACAGCAGGACTCGCTAAAGACGCTTATGTTATCGCGAACCTTGGCTGTCGCATCACAATGGTCGAGCAATCGCCAATTATTGCTCAATTAGTATCAGATGGCATAAATCGAGCCAGTCACGATGAAACATTTACAGCGATACAAAATTTGGGGTTTAATTTAATACAACAGAACTGTCTAGAATATTTACAATCAATAACGAACTTACCGGATGTTATTTATCTTGACCCAATGTATCCCGATAGAAAAAAATCAGCTCTCGTAAAAAAAAATATGCAGATTTTACAAAAACTACTGGGGATCGACGCGACCGAAAATAGACTCCTTGAGGTATCACTTCAATATGCAAAAAATCGCGTTGTCGTAAAGCGCCCTAAAGGAGCCCAAGCCATATCGACATTAAAGCCAAATACCACAATTGAAACAAAAAAAACACGTTATGATATTTATTTTACGTTCAATAATAATTAACGCATAGAGAAAATGAATCAACCTTAGCTCTGTATAGAATAGTATTAACGTAAGCTGATAATATTGAGGTTTTAATTTTAGATTTCGGCTCAAAAAATTACCGAAATGACACTTTTTTAATCCAGCATGATTTTAAAATACAATTGTCATGACAGCTAATGTCATTCCCGCAAGCCTTTAGCGGGAATCCACGGGTTCACTGCAAAACTACCTAACCGTTAGATCGGTATAAAAATAGTATTAGCGCAACTTGATTACCTTGAGGTTTTAACATTAGATTCCGGCTTGAAAATTACCGGAATGACGGTTATTTCAAAGTTTGAGTTTTAAAATAATCGTCATTCCGATAATATGAATAAATGCTTATCGCATTTACAGCTGATATTTCAAGTTTAACCAGCAGGTTGATGAATCTAAATCTTACTCAAATGCCTGAACAAAAACATGTTTACTAACTTTCTTTTTAATTAAATTAACAAAAACATAGTTAACCATACCATTTTTATTGCAACTAACATTCTTACCAGTAACATTACATTTTAAAACATGTTCTTTCTTTTGAGGGCCGACCTTAACGCGTGAAATATATTGTTCACCTGAAGCATTAACCTGATTTAAAACTTCGACTTTAGTCACTTTGTTTTTATAGATAATAGTAAAATCACCTAATTTATTAATATCACTTATTTTACTTTCAATGAGATAATAAATTTTTTCACGTCCAGTATTTCGCACAATTTCTTTTGATACGCAACGTAATCCAAGTTTATTTTTTGAAATACAATAAGTTTTAGGGGAAGGTAAAAACCCTAAAGGACTATCACCATTAAACCACATTCCTTTTAACAAATTTTTCTTAATATCATTAATCGCAACAAGTGACTTCTTAGATTTTTTAGATGCCATTTTTTTAGTATTAATTTTAGTTTGATTTTTACGTCTTACTTCTGCTGCCACCGTTTCTTCATACTGAGATAATTCTAGTTGTTTTTTCTGTTCATTAGTTTTTTGTTTCTTACGTTTTTCGTTAATTAATAACACAGCTATTTTTTTACTTTTTTCTTTAGCGCCATAATGGCCCCATTTTGCTGCTTTATCATAATTTATTTTAGCTAACGATAAATTCTTAGTAAGACCTAAGCCCTTTTCATACATAATAGCTAAATAATAATAAGCTCCATATGATTTATTCTCTTTGGCTTTTTGTAAATATTTAAAGGCTTTCTCGTAATTTTTACCAATACTAACACCTTCTAAATACAGTTTACCCAAACGCACATAAGCTGAAGCATTATCTTGCTTTATTGCTTTTTCATACCATGTTATTGCTTCATTAATATTTTTTTCAGTACCTCGACCATGCTCGGTCATTACACCTAGCTCATACATAGCAGCGCCATTGCCCTTATTTGCTTCAGCTATAAATTCTTTATAACGTAAATCATAAACCCAATCATCTGAAGCGAAAAGATAATTTATATTGCTAGTTGCCAGTGTAAAAATAACAGCTACTTTTAAAAATGTTTTTAAATTTAACATCATACGCAATACCGTCTCCAGTTTATTAGTCTCGATACATACACTAGCGGACAATATTATTAAAATTTTAATTTTAAAATAAATTTAATAAAGTTTTGTGACTTAAAACGATTAAATCAATATCAAAGTTGACGATTACGATAGAGAAAAAACAATGTTTTCGATAAGAGTTAGAATGAAATAAAGCATTTGAAACTGAAAATATTATTTCCACTTTATTAAAGTGGAAATAATATTTTAATAGACATCAAAATTTGATGTTTTTGTTATACTGAATAATATTGGTACCACCAGAGTCGGCTTCTTCAACTTTCTTTTGAACGACTTGCCTCATCATTTTCTTAGCATGCTTTTTAGGATACAGTTTTCGATGTTTTTTATATGCCAAATACGGTTTTTTTGTTTTCATTTTAAGACTAATTCGATGCTTAGTTAACTTAAAACGTTTTGGCAATCGCTTACCCGCTTTCCAAAACTTCCCTGAAATATAATAAAAAACTTTACGATGTCGATCATAATATACTGATAAATTAGGATAATAATAATACTTTCGATATGCTACTTTCTTGTGCGCAACGTTCCTTTGCGCAATTTTGTGCTTTTTCGGTTTATTACTGTGTTTAGCTGATTCATGCACATGCTTGCTTGCATGAGGCCCACGAACATGATGCCCAGGAGACTTCATTTTAGGCGTTATTTCACAACTGGCTAAACTAATTATTACAGATAGTAACAGTATAATTTTAAATATTTTGTTCATCATATAAAACCTTACTTATTGTTTTCTAATCTTTAATCTTATGTTTTTTGGTATAAACCCTAAAAAAACCTAAACTCTATTAATTATAGGGAAGTTTTAACCATAAAAGCGTAACAGCTATACAAAATAGAGTTAATTTATTATTTTTGATATAAAAGACACGATATCTTTCATAATGGGTTTAGATGATCGAAGAGGTATTGATAGCGCAGCAATTAAACCCTCATGATCAATATCATCATAATATAAGTTTCCACTTTACCTTGTTTACGTTTTATCGTTGTAGTTAGTGATATGATGTTTCGTTTTTTAACTCGGGTGTCATCATTGCCGTACAGTAACATGGAAGGTGCTTCAGAGCCATTAACGTAATTAATCGTTTGCGATTGGCCATAGGATTCCGGTGGCGAAAATAGTGCAGCTTGATACCATTCGTCAAACGGTAAAAAATCGTATGGCCCAGCTAAACCAATAAAACCTTTAATTTTTTTATAACTTTCAGGTGTTAAGTAAAGCTTATTAAAGAGTAACATTGAGGCTATATGCGCTCCAGCCGAATGCCCCATTAATATTATATTATTCGAATCACCACGACTGCAATAATGTTACTTGCGGTTAATGCTTGGGCAACAAAACGATAATCTTGCTTTTTTAAGTCACTACAGGCTCCCCAGCAACCACCATAAAAGAAGATCACAATTGGAACTGTATTTTTATCTAGTTCAGAAAGAGTATCTGGCCAATAAATATCAAGTGTTTGATTGGGATTTTTACCATACGCTATATTAAGGCTTGAATTATAGTCGTCAAATCGGGCGAGGTTATTAACAAAAAATAATGCACTGCTAGAACAGCCCGTCAAAAAAATAAAATTGATTAAAATAAAGATTACATAATTTATTTTAATTTTCATTTATTCATATAAATCACAAAAAATATCCACGATAATAATACCAAACCCCATGGCACCCACATAACAAAAATGGATGTATTATTATCCGACTGATTTAATTGTTCTACATTAGAATTATCACTGTTTAATTTTGATTTAAGTTGTTTTTTCTTACGCTTATTAATATCGCGTTGTTTTTTATTTTGTTGATTTTTGTATATCTCAATGCCTTTTCGAATACCTTGCGCTATTAGTTTAGTTTGCGCTTTTGTTTGGTTTTCTTGCTTAATTCCTTGCGCGATTGTTAGTGCCTCGTCTAATTTAGGGCTATCACTATTTTTAATTTTTTTATTTTGTGACATAATTTATGTATTATTAATGTTTATTGTTATAATAAGAATTCAAACCCATTACTGCACCCGGTAATAACTCCACTAATAAATCATATTCATCGTCTTCCATGTCGAGCTGTTCGTCGCTAATAAGCAGGGCTAATTTTGCAATTGGTGACAATATTGATTGTTCATTTTTACCAAGCTCATCCCAAACACTTTCATTTTGACAAACAGCCAACATAAAACCATGGCACCAACCTTCAAAAACTTCAATAATCTCCCCCTGCTCTTCTGTCTCTATTAATAAGATATCAAAAGGAACATTATTAGTTAGCATAACTTCAATATCGCCGTTCATATTTAATATTAACGATGTAACCTCTTTAGCGAGTTTAGTGTCCAACTTGCTATCACCACAAATAACGTCAAAACAATCTGTATCGGATAATTTAATATTCGATACCGACATTGCGGTCAAAAATCCATGCGCCTCATCAATCGATAAACAATCATCTATATTCGCCATTAATATTTCATCTAATCGAGCATAATCATTATCGGTCATTCAAAAACCTTTATTTTATTGGTAATGTAGAAGTGTCGCCTTGAAAGGGCTTTATGAAAAACTAAAACAGTATAAAGTTATTTTTTATACCAAACTTTATTAAAAGGCAAATCAAGTTCAAACAATGGACCGACATAACCCGTTTCTTTCGCCAATGCTATTGATAGCTTTAAAGAAGATGAGCGTACAATAGACTGAGAGCTATCCGATAGTTTAACCGCTATCGTCGTTGCATGACGACCCGGATGAGCTTTAGTATAAACAGAGGAATAATTATCCATATTTGGAATAATCCCAAGGTTTGCAATGCCATAAATTTTTTCAGATAAATAATAATTTACATCAAAAACCAAAGAGTTTTTGGTTTCTTTTAACAATCTGACGCTGATAATTCGCGATTTTTTAGTATTCTCTTTATCTTGATAGAGTAAGTTAGTTCGACGACTATTCTTAAACATACTCGATTTAGATATTTTAATAGCCGTTGCTTTAGTTTCAGAGGAATCCCCTGACTTGGCCCCATCATCTGAACCACTCTCTTCATTAGAAGTCACTTGTTTTGAAATTATAGTGACGGTAGGGTTGCCTTTAGGTGGGTTATTACCAAATTGTATGCCGCCCGTGCTATCACGCCATTGATAAATATCGGCCACAGCCACAGATATTAAGGACATGCTTAAATAAAATAGAAATACAGATTTAATAAAATAATTCATATACAGTTAATGCTACTATACATTACAGACCTCTCATAGTATAAATTGACTCAATATTTCAATCAACCACACCGAAACGATGTTACCGCTTTATACTGTGATGTAATTTGCTTTTTTAAAACAATAATGACCATATTACCACTACTCGGTGCGGTTAATGCTTGATTTACCCTATAAATACTGGCTAGCAAGAACAGCAGCCAAACCGATTAAATTGACAGTAAAGTCCTTGTCATTATTGATAATATTATCGTTACCCAAACGGCTAGAAATTGTTTAATCACCTATTTATAACGGCTGCAATCGTACTAAATTGTACTTAGGGTGCCATCAATAACCAAAACCTTAGCAGGTTACCACCCTCAATAATTTTTATCGATATCGTGTTCTAGTTTAACAAACAACCAAAATAGATGATTCAAATAACTAAAAAATAAAGTCTCTAAAAGGGGGTATAGGATAAGCATTAGTGTACATAAATTAATCAATTGTTATAATATAGACCACACATCATCCATATCATTTTTCGCAGCAGATTCTTTTTTATCAACCCCAGCGGGTTTATTGCTTCTTTTAGCATCAATTACTTCATAATCAAATTGCTGATACAGTCCGAGATCATCCCTCTCACTCATTAGTTTTACACTGAGCTTACTTTTATTAATTTGTATATTGATTGATGCACCGACTCGATAATTAGAGAGAAATGTAATGATTGAATTATCTTGCTTATTAGCATTAGCACCCGGAATCAACAAAGCGCGTTGTGCTTGCTTTGCTTCAATATCATCGATCATCAAACTGACACCAACAGGAACGGCAGAGGTGCCAATAAACTCACCACCAATTTCAACCCCCTGTCTACCGATGGTGCTCATCCATCGAATGATACCAACATACCATTGCTCAATATCATCAACCGATAAGCCTAATTTAAAACCAATAATTTCGCCCACCTGAATTTTATTACTATTTTCATTTAAGTTTTTCAAATTAAAGCCACCTTCACTGTAATTGGATATCAACCAATCTTGTGACTGCTCATAAGTATTAACTTTAGTTTTGTTATCGCTCTTAGAATTAGTGTCATTATAAGCAATGGTATTTTGATCATATACCGTATCCCAAATATCCGTTCCAGTATCTTTTACGTCAATGACACTTCTAGTACCAAAGTTACTTTGGTTTGCTAACACATCATCACTACTTTGGTTTTCAATATTAAATGACTCTGGAATTGGTTTATTTTTAAAATCAGACAAAATAGTTTGATGCACAGTACTTAAGCCTATCGAGACACTCACTTTTGCATTACTGTTTACCCGTCCAAATTTTCTTTCTTGAATTGGTCCCCAGGAAACAATCAAGCGTCGGAGCAAATCGTGGGATAACTTGGCAGTTGGCATTTTAATAGTAACTAACGTTTTTGAAATAATTTCTTCACTCAATTGCAGCTCATCATAGAGTTCTTGGGTAAGTGCATCGGTATTAAAAACCCTGACATTATCTGAGCTGGTATCTTGGCTTAATGTAAAATGGCTAGGCGGTTTATCTTTATCGCAATCGATAACAAAGTCATAGGAACTGCTATCATTTTCAACTATTTTATTTAATTTAGTTAAACGCATCCACCGTTCTAAATTGACATAAACATGATCAACTTCACCATGATGAAGCCGGTTTGGTGCAGCTAAAGATAATAATAAAATCCGTAAATATTCACCGGCAACACTTGTTTTCTTAATATACTGATGTTGTACATCTGATATTTGATTGCGGTGTAATTTTTCACTCTCAGCATAACCATAAAGCTTATTTATGTCTCGCCAAATATTCTTAGGTAATGGCGCATAAACTTGATATGTTGTTAACAACACTCGGCTCAAATAACTCATTGAACGATGAATATTGGTTGATAATAAATTTTTGTCTTTTAAGAATAATGTAGATTTAAGTTGATCTTCAATTGCTATTTTATAACCTGTTGCCATTAAACTGTATATTTTACGCGTTGCATGAGCAATATTTTGACTTTTTTTCGGTAAAGGAAACCGTGCGCCAACAAAATGTTTTTGCATTGCCTGAGACACATACTGAACAGGATCACGTAACGACTCGAGTAAGAACACCCTATCTTTATAACGAATTTCAAGGCTGTTTACCTCAGTCAGTAAGTTAAAAATTAATTCAGCACAGCGCCCAACACTCGCTCGAGGCAGAGCCTCGACCCAAAGCTCGACATTTTTTGGTTTTGAATCAAACGAACCTTTATCTGGTTTAACCCGACTCGGAATTTCCAACCCGATGGCATTACTCATTTATTTCCCACACATATATAAATGGATTATATCTGTAAAGTTATATAACATTTTGTTTGTCGGCCAATGTTATTTGTTCTTAAATTTAAAACTTATAGTAATCATTGATTTATAATAGAATATTGATGAAATCATAACTTTTATTATTCAACACTATATATAGTATAGATAGCGTATTTTTAAAATAAAATTAATGACGCAGACTAAAAAATTTACAAAATAAAAGCAAATCACCCCAAACTTGGAGTTTAAAATTAAAAATTGAGAATATAATTTAGAAAAAGCTAAAAAACACAATAACAGCACTCAATAGTACAGTAGGCTTAGTTATTATATTAATAGTTGCTAATGTAGCGCTGCTTATCGAGTGATAGAATGCAATGATGACATCAATGATACTATCGATGCCCTTTAATTTAATTTTCGCGTAAATACCCAGTTAAATTCTTGAGATAATTTTTTATTATATTGATAGCCTTCTAAATCAAAATCTTTAATCTCATCAGGGTTATTTAATTTATTTTTAATGATATAACGACTCAGTAAACCTCGCGCTTTTTTTGCATAAATACCAATCATTTTATAGTCACCATTTTTATAATCTTTAAACATCGGCGTAATGATATTTGCGTTTAAATGCTTTTTTTTCACTGATTTAAAATATTCGTTTGATGCTAAATTGATAAGTACATCGGATTTAATGGTTTTTAATTGCGCATTTAATCCCTCAGTTATAATCGTATCCCAAAACTCATAAAGGTTCTTGCCTCGAGTTGTGCTTAACTTACTACCCATTTCTAAACGATACGCTTTCATTAAGTCTAATGGGCGCAATAAACCGTATAACCCGGAGAGTATTCGTAAGTGTTTTTGTGCAAATTTAAAATCAGCATTATTAAAACTTAAAGCATCCATACCGGTATACACATCACCTTTAAAAGCTAATATTGATTGCTTAGAATTATTTAATGTGAAGTTTGGAGTCCATTTGGCATACCGCTCAAAATTTAAATCTGCGATTTTTGTACTAACATCCATTAACTCGGATATATCCAAACTCGAAAAATCACGCAAACGAGCAATTAATTGCTTCGAATCTTTTAAATAATCCGGCATAGTATGCATAGAGACTTTATTTTGAGAATCGTAATCTAATTTTTTAGCTGGGGAGACAACAAGTAACATCGCTTATTTCTTCTTATTTCTTCAATTGAATTTTGAGCATTATAACAAATATGACTTTGTATATAAGCATCAAATTACACAAACAATTAGATAATTAAACCTTATATTAAACTAAATGCCGCTTTTTCACCTGAAAATAAAAAATAATACAACCAACACTTGCAAGGATATGTTTAATTGAATGGCCACTAATTAATTGTAAATAGTCGTAAATAGCTGAATCGTATGTTTCTGCTATTTTTGCTAGACCATACATTACTAAAAAATACCAAAACAATTTTACATGAGAAAAACGTGAACGAAACAATATCAATATTAACGGAATCAATAACATGGGTAAAAACTGCACCAATGCATAAAGTCGTAAATCACCGTTATTATTTTGTTCGGTAAAATCCCAATACCAAATAGAAAACAACCCAATGAGTATCAAAGGCATAAATACCATTTTTCCAAGTTTCACTGAAATAAACTCTGAAAGAATAATACTAAAAAATGCCATAAAGGCAATTGTCATGGGGAATCGGTCCCATACTAAACTACTGTTTGTTGGATTTAAATGATAATAACCTGACCCCAACGCCACCAACAAAACACCAAAATAAAACACGTAATAACTTAACCGTAAATCTGTCACTATAGCCGCGTCTTTATGTGTTTTTAAATAAACTAATCCAAATAACCCAATAATAAAAAACGGCAAATTTGATATTACATTAAGCAAATTCGGTATGCCCAGTAATAATCGTTGATCACTAAATTGATGGTAATTCAAATCTTGTTTAATTGCAGGAATAAAAAACATTACAATAATAACTACCACTGAAATTATCACTAGCAAAGTCAATTTTAGTTGAAAATGATTATTGGCTTGTATCATAGTTATTAAATCAATAAAAAATATAAGAATACACTATATTAAAACTCACATTTTTTTTCTATAGTTAATAACTATATACATACTTTTATTTAATAATCACTAATACATATTATGAGCCATACCAATACCAGAAGAACACTTGATGAAATTATACGATTTACTTCAGCAATCGGCGAAGGAGCCGTTTTCACTGGAAATATAACAACACCAGATAACGTAGTCGCCCGTGGTACAATAATCGGGAATAGCGATGTTGAAGGAATCATCGTAGTAGAATTAACGGGTAAATGGGTTGGCAACTTAACGGCTAATTCTTTAATCATTAATGGTCGAGTTGAAGGTAATATCACTGCCCATCATAAAATCGAAGTCCAAAAAAGTGCCACTATAATTGGCAATATCACCAGCCCTAAAATTGCAATCGAAAGTGGCGCCGTACATGACGGTTTAATCAATATGGAAGACAAACCTGATATTATTTCATTTAACGAGAAACGCCAAAAATAATATTCAACAATCCACCAGCTTTAAACTCATCGTCACAAATTATCATTTTAAAATTGAACGAATCATTTTTTATACTGTCCTATTAAACATAATGATTATTTGTTTGATATAGGACTACAATAGTAACTTTCCATATGAGTACACCTGATAGCTATTTTTCTAGGAATAAACCAGCTCAACTCGTTAATAGCTGGTTACACCCTTACAAATATTCAACAACAATCAAACTTAATAATAAAACGCTACATATAGAATGGACACAACGCGCTGAAAATGAGTTGCTTAAACGCAAATTAGCTATTGTGATAGAATTACAGCTCTACTTTGCTTGCATGGTGACAAAACGTATCTTGTTCCATACAAATACAGATATTGTAAAGACAACAGTGAATGATACTTTTGCAATAAGCTTTCGCACGGTGCAATCAAATAGCTGTGATCTGGAAAAATTCCCGAACAAACAAGCAACTCAAACAGAATTAACATCTCAAGCTGCATTAAAAATGCACCCAACTAAACTGCAATTTGATTATGAAAATAATAACTGGCTAGGTGAATATTTTTTATAAATCATGCTAACGCCAAAAAGTAACCACTTACAAACGTCATTATGGACTGGTGCTAAATAGCGTAAAGACTCAAAAAATGTGATGAATTTCACAAAAGTGACTTCATTCATGTTAATATAAGAATTAGCTAATATTGATATTAAGGAATAATAGAAGTTACTAATATCAACAACTTATGAAACATTTGTGACAAATAACTTGAACAGTCGCGTTTAATTGACTAATATTAGAGCAAGTTACACACCAAAAAATAGGGGGAACCCCAATGGAAGAAGAACGACCACCAACATATGACGTTGAAGAAATCAGCTTAGAAGAAGCAGTAGAAATCATTGCGGCTGTTTCAAATGAATTGATTAATAATCAACTTTGCTACGAGTTACTTTAAGCTTGCCACGCTTGGTCTTGCTATCTAAACGACGTTTTTTAGACGCTTTGCTGGGTTTAGTTACCTTGCGCTTCTTTTGCGTGTGAACGCTTTTTTTGGCTAAATCACGTAAGCGATTTAGTGCATCTATTCTATTCTTTTCCTGACTCCGAAATTGTTGAGCCTTTATGATGATAATTCCATCATTTGATATCCGATGATCGGTTAAGCTTAATAATTTGTTCTTATGGTATTCAGATAAGCTAGACGCATTAATATCAAAGCGTAAGTGAATAGCCGAAGAAACTTTGTTTACATTTTGCCCTCCCGATCCTTGCGCCCGAATCGCACTAAAATCTATTTCTCTAAGAGGAATAACAAAATTTCTGGAAATAATTAACATGCGTGCACTTTGTTACTCTTTTTAAAATTTCAGTCATTCCCGCATACTTATGTTAGCGAGAATTTTGCCGTTTTATTTTAGACTCCGTCTCAAAACATTGCCGGAATGGCGAAATTAATAAAATAACATATAAACTAATGTTAAACCTAAGGTTTGCGTCAGGATAGTGGCTATTGTTTGAAATTACCGTCATTCCGGCAATGTTTTGAGCCGGAATCCAGAGTTAAAACCCCAATATTATAAACTTACGCTGATATTATTCTTGTCAATCCGAGGTTACTTACTCCGTTTTTTTACGTTTAAACAAACGGCCAAATAACGCTATTGCAGCAACAGCAATTAAAACCCCAAATTTCTTTAAAAATATTAATAGCGCAACAAATAAACCCGTTTTTGCAATTACTTTTCCGGCCACTAAAGCTCCAATACCGTATGCCGCTACTTTATCAACATCGGGAATAAAATCCTCGTAACGTGAACCTTCACTAAATTCAGCAATGGCTAAAACAGTATCTAAGTTTGAATCAATGATTCCTTTTTGATCCATTCCCGCAATAAAGTTCATCACAAGAACACCCTTTCTCCCTAAAATTCGAATATTATAATTCAAAGTATTAATCGATTGCTGACCAAATTTAATTTCCTTTGCCCAATGTAATTTATGAGACTGTTTTTCATAAAAAGGTTTCGATGCCCAGCCAATTAGCTCAATAGCTTCATACCCTTGTCCAACCCGTTCTTTACTGGCATCGCGCATTCCTTGTTGCATGTCAGATAGTAGATCATCATAGTTAATGTCATCCGCATTTTCGTCTGACACGTATCCATCTTCTTCATAAGCAATTGACACTCCCCAAGAACCTCCATCGATAGGCCGAGAATCATCAGGAAAAAGCATTCCAAGCGTACTTTTCCCTGCCCCCGGTACATTCCCCCATAGCTCAACAAGAATTTTTTCAGCATCATCAGGTTTTAAATAATAAAAAGTCTTTGGAATATTTAATGTTGCAACACCACCAGGTAACGTTACTTTGCCTTGTTGGCGATCCAGTGATCCCCATATGGTCTTTACCTTAGCAATATATTTTTGTTGTTCAGGTGTTAGTTGTTGTTCTGTAGCAATTGCAGATTGAAAATTGAACAACGCTATTAATAACATCAGTATTTTAAACATAGTTATTTCCTTATTTTTATATCCCATTAATCAATCGATAAATGAACAACAGTAATCCGTTATTGAAATAATTTTAATACCAAATCTAGAGTTGGCAGGTACTTCAAATGATTCACCAGCTTGAATCACTCGCCACTGAGTTTCATTTGGTAATAAAATTTCAAGTTCACCAGAATGAATATCCATGATTTCTTTTTTATCGGTATTAAATTTATACTCTCCAGGAAGCATCACCCCTAATGTTTTACTAGAACCATCAAAAAAATTAATTGTACGACTAGTGACATTACCTTCAAAATATATATTTGCATTTTTAATTATTTCAACATTCTTAAATGTTGTCATTTTTATCTCGCCTATGTTAACTTGCTATAAAATTAAAAATTAACTATACCACCAATTAAAATCGAACTAACACTGACATCACTAGCGTTACTAATATCATTAATATACTGGTATTCAAGTTTAAGACTAACTTTCTCTGCAACCGTAAGTTGTAAACCAAAGCCATAAGTATATGTCGAACCAGAATCATTGCCTATTTCAACGCCATTAACCACACCTTTAGTATCCCATGAAATAAAACCCAACTTGCCAAAAAAATCAAATTGATTCGTCATCGGTAAATAACCAACACCCGATATTTCGATAACTGAAGCTTCAATTTTTGCAAACGAAGCATTCCTAACTTTAAAATCCCCCAAATTTAAATATGCAAACTCTAATCCCAAATTTTTCCGACGAATACCACCATAAAGTTTAGTTGCTACTGCATTCTCAAAACCTGTTGTATCTAACTCACTTGGACCAAGCGAAACCCCAACATAATTAGCAGCAAAAGCGACATTTGAAGTTACCATAAAAACCAACGCTATTATTAATTTCCATTTTATCATTATAATTTCCCATTTAGATTATTATTCAAAGTATCATTAAAAAAAGGGTTATTATAGTCTATTTGAAATCATTTAACATAAATAAATACATATTGGTGCTTAATCTTAACTAACAAACCTAATTTGTTTAAAATAGACTTAGTCGCTGGACGATAATTAAATCATCACAGCGCTAAATAAACGAGATAAAAATGATTTACTATTTATAAAGGCACATACATGAAAACGAATAATTGAAAGGCACACCAACCCAATAATGCTCCCGGCAGCAAATCAACAATATAGTGTTGTTTGGTATAGAGTGCACTAAGCGCGATTAACAATGGAAATAATAGTGGCCAATACCCCAAGCCCAAAGAACTATTCATAAAATGCATTGCAGACAGCATAGCAATACTGACGTGCATGCTCGGAAAGCAATTACTGGTTTTATCAAACCGTTGTACGAGTTGTAACATTCGTACAGATAAAGAATTGCCTTTAATATTTTCTCGCCAACTGTCAGGAGTTGCAACTGGAAATAACATAAAAAATACCATTTGCATAAATAACAAGATAAAATAACTTGTTGCCATGTAATTAAACTCCCGCATATTATCGGTCGTGATTACCACTAAAATAATCACCGGATAATACAAACCGCTGTAGATCCAAACCCAGCTTGGTTTTAGTGAAAAATAACGATCAATTTTTAATTCTAAGCTACGTGACTTTTTTATTGGATGATTTTGAGTCCAAAAATAGAACTGATATACACCAATAATCAAAAAAACACACAGAAGAAAATACACAACATAATCCATCTACTTAACCTCCCTAGTTAGTCTCACAAATATCTTGAACTTTTGATGTTTTTAGTTCACCAATAAAAAACTGCATACCACTTTTTGTTGCTACAAGCTTAAAGCCTGCGCGCTCAGCAAGTTTAAAAACACGGGTGTTCTCAATACTCCAGAAAAATACTTTATTGATATTGGTTCGTTCAGACAGTGACATTAACACCGGGCAAATTAATTGATTAAGTGCAAGCTGGCCTCGGTAGTGACTTGCGATACCAAGATCATGTAAATAAATAATTGGTTCATCGCCAATAATATCATAAAGTATTTTATGAATATCAGGATTACCTAATGCTTGATAATATTTTATATTTTTAATGGTATGTGCAATGTTGCTATAATTTAAACGTTGAGCCCAACAAAACCCGAGCACCTCATTATTTTGTACACATAAGCGAATACTGGCGGCTCCCGAAAGCTCGTCTTGTAAATTATCCAATACCTCTTGTTCGGTATATTGTTCATCCCATAACGCGGGATCTGAGAATATATTTTGATATGTTTGTACTAGCTGGTTCATAGTAAGTGGCTTAGAATAAATAGCTTCAAAACTATTAAAATCGATATACCGTTGTTGTAAATTATTCATTTTTACTATCCTTTTAAATTTTTTGAGTTTATTTTTTATTTTTAAAAATATTTATTCCTAACAACATAGGAATGATTTTGTTTTCATATTGCTCTTCAAAACCGCATGATGTAATTGGCTCAATAGGATTGTGATAAGTGCCAAATATCATGTCCCAAATCACAATATCACTATAGTTATGCGCATGATGACCAGACTGATGATGCAAACGATGCATCTCCGGAGTTTGAAATACATAACCAACTTGGCGTGGTAAACGAATATTGGCGTGAATTAAAAAACCTGCACTACCCGTTATTAATGTGTACCAAGCAGCCACCTCTAAATTAACACCGAGCAATAAAAACATAATGCTATTACTAATCACTAAATTTGCGATTAAATCCAATGGGTGAATGTAATAAGCCGTAAGGGTTTGAATGCGCTTTGGACTGTGATGCAACTGATGGAATATACGCCAAATAATTTTGGAGTGATGACGCAATCGATGCCACCAATAAACAATAAATGTGAAAATAAAATAAGCCAACAACGCAGCAATATAATCCGGCATTGATGCCGGCAAGGTAAAAACCGAACTAAAAAAAGAATTCGAAGCCCATAGCCATTCAAAACTGATATACACCAGTAACAGCAACGCATTAATTAACCCTGCCCTGAGATACCACGCCCAAGATAGCGTTGTTATGTGAGCAGGACGCAAGTGTTCAAGAATTAATAAGATGCCTGCAACGGCATATAACAGTGGAAGTGCAAGTTCTAACATTATTGTCTCTCCGCTAATTGAAATAAAAGAACAAGGACGGAGTATGACGACGAGTATCAAAATTTGACAGAAATAACAAAATAGTTAACTATATTGATACAAAATGTATCAATATATGATACCTATACAGTTAAGGGATGATCTATTATGGCAATGACTGATAACTTACTCACAGCCTTAAAAACAGTTTTTCATGACCGGGGGTTAACATATCAAGATGCAGCGACAGCACTCGGGCTATCTCACGTGAGTATTAAGCGTTTGTTTTCTGAAAAAAACTGTTCTTTAGCGCGCCTTGAAAAATTATGTGAATTCGCCAAAACGGATTTTAGTGAATTAATCAAAATAACCGAAACCCAGCAACAGCAATTAACTGGGTTAACATTGCAACAAGAAAAAATGTTAGTCAGTGATACACGCTTACTGGTTGTGGCAGTTTGTATTATTAATCACTGGAGTTTTGACCAAATACTCTCAAAATATCAATTTACAAGTCCGCAACTAACAGGGGTTTTTACTAAATTTGATAAATTTGGGGTGATCGATTTACTTCCAGGTAATCGATACCGATTAAAAATATCGCGCCGTTTTAATTGGTTACCCAGTGGTCCAATACAAAAATTTTTTTTCGAATCAATATTGCAAACCTATGTGCACAGCGGACTTCAGGGTAACGGCAATCACTTCCGTTTCGAATGGGGCATGTTAACAAAAGAATCCGTCGATGAGCTTAATCGAAAAATACACCGCCTACTGGATGATTATATGCATATAGCACAACAAGATGCCCGGATACCGGTAGAAAATAAATTAACCAGTAGTCTATTGATAATGTTTCGTGAAGATTGGGAGCCAGAATCATTTAAACAACACTGGAAATAAAAAACCCACACAGAAAAACCTGTGCGGGTCATAGCTATCGTCATGCATCTTAAACGACTAATGTCATTTTTAGATATATTTCAGGGTTAAAATCCCCCCCCTATTGGGCCACCTGGAGGCCCTTGTGGTCCAACTGGTCCAACTGGTCCAACTGGTCCAACTGGTCCAACTGGTCCAACTGGTCCAACT
>CAZEPW010000057.1:0-22514 GCA_964514215.1 uncultured Thioalkalispiraceae bacterium | reverse complement strand
AAATCTCTGTTGTTTAGTACAGAGTTTAGCATAGTGCGCTGAAGCAACATCAAAATATATCAACAGCAAAGTTTAATAATGAAATCGGTTGCAGGATTATAAAAGACAAAGCTTAATAAATACTAATATTTTTTAAGGCTCATGAAATTTCCTTTACTTTTGTAATTTATAGTCATTATCAATTACTGTTCTTGATTTCCCACTTTCAGCACGTTTTTTATTTTCAGTTTGTACATAAATAGTATCCGTAGTAGCCATACTAGCATGTCCCAAATCTTCAGACAGATCTTTGAGTGCGCGACCACGTTCTATTTCCATGCTTGCACCAGTATGCCTTAACCAATGAGTCGAAGCTTCTTTTAATTTTTTAGCTTTATCTTCACCTTCTTTATCTTTCATCTTAAAATAGGCAATGTCAAAAATTTCTTGAACAAGTCTTCTTAGATGTCTGGACGTCATACCACCTTGGCCACGTAATTTCTCTACGATAGGTTCATTTTCATCAGAGGCGGGAAGAGGGGATAGTCCTCTAGAAGAACGATAACGTTTTAAAAAGTCTAAAAATTGAGTAGGGACTGTCACGTCACGAAGCTTACGACCTTTACCATAAACTTTTAACCACCAATTATGATTTTCATCTTCCCAAAAATGCCCCATTATTGGTGACCAATTTGATCGTTCGGATAATTCTGATATTCGTAAAAACAAACTTTTTAATGCAGAAATGATAAATAAATTGCGTTCATACTGCTTGTCTTTATTAGCTAATTCAATCGCTGATTCTATTAAGTACGCCCATTGTTGTTCAGTTAAACGTTTTATTTCTTTAACCTGTGCATCTGTAATGAAATGCCGACAGTCTTTTTTTGCTATTTGAGCCGGATTTCCATAACATATTTCTTCACCCATTAAATATTTATAGAATACAATAACTGCAGTGAAGGAGGAGGTTAACGTTTGCTGTGATGGTCTGTACTTTTTCTTATCACTTTTTCCAGTTGTATTTTTGGTTTGCTTTAATCGATATGGAACCCATTCCTTATTTATATAATAGCTACCGTTACGATATTCAAAGCGTTTAGCGTTAGTATAGCCAATCCAGGATACTGGTGGTTTCCAACAGAAATCAGCATATTCCAGAATATCAGTTTTACGAAGCTCATCGATGGGTTTTTCTTTTATTAAAAATGCCCACAATAAAAACCGCTCAATTTCGTTTCTAAATCGTATAAATGTATGTTCAGATTTGTTACGGCCAGTATACGAGAGAAAGTCTAAGCCCCATTGCCAATGAACTTTTTTCCATTCACGTGATGAATTTAAAAACAATTTGAGCTCTGGATAATCAGATAAATTGTTTGATGATTTAATCAGTTTTTGTATCTCAGTGTACGAAGGATACAAGGGAATAGGTTTTGGGTTAGGCATATAAATAACTATAACTAAGTAATTGTATGCACAGAGTATAAGCGCTACATCCTACTATGTCCAATACGTTCTAGTATTGGACATAGTGAAGGAAGATTAGTTTTTTGGTAATCTGTTATTGTCATCAATTAAAATAATCTGATGTGGTAATTGATCTGACCAATCCCATAATATTAAATTTTTAGCATCACTATTTGAATTGGATGCAAATGAAGGCGCAATAATTCCAGCAATATTTTGCGCAATAAGTTTATTAGTGATATTCCACGTTGGAGGAATATTATTTTGACTTAATATGTGTTCCCATGCGCAAGCGAGATCTGAATTATTAATACCATAATTATCTTGTTCAGTAATATTCTGACAATTCACATTATAAGCACACAATGTAACTGGTTGGGGTCTATGAATAAAACCTTGTTGATATTCAGCTAATGCGGTTAATTCTGCCTATTATAATGTAATAATTATAGGGCGGATACACATAAATTGCTAGTATTGTAAATTAGACTGTAAACAAGCATATATCTAATAATTCGATGTTTTGTTTATAAACACCCAGCAATACGCTACATCATGATGCTAAACTGTATTAAAGTTCTAAAATGATTTTAATATTATTTACGGTTTATAGTTATTATGTTAATGAGATACCTGCTATGCAGTTAACTATAGGTGTCATGGGTTCGGCCAGTCATCTTGAGGCTGAAAATATAAAAGCAAAAGCTTTTCATTTAGGTGAAATAATAGCACAGCAGCATTATGTATTGATAACCGGAGCATGTCCCGGCTTGCCTTATAAGTGTGCTCAAGGGGCACGCAAACAAAATGGCATGTCAATTGGAATTTCGCCAGCATTAAGTTTGAATGAACATATACATAAATATAAATCACCATCAGATGCCTTTGATACCATTATTTATACTGGCAGCGGCTTAATGGGACGTGAAGTAATTAATATTCGTTCAAGCGACATGGTCATTATTATTGGCGGACAATCTGGCACTTTAGGTGAATTTGCGATCGCTTATGATGAAGGCAAATTAATCGGAGTGTTAACTGGTACAGGAGGCATCACCGAGCAATTGCCGGCATTAGTTGCGTCTTTATCAAAACAGACTGGTGCAAAGATTATTTATGAAAGCGAGCCAGCGAAGTTAATAAAAAAAATGGCCGATTATTATAATGCTGAACATTTCCGTCACCCTTCTTGCTTTTGTTCTGATGAGATAGATTCAAAAAATGATATCTGACGCTTATAATGGTTTTATAATAAAAGTACATTATATCTCTTAAAAATACAATTAGATTAAAATTATGAATTTTGTGACATTAAAACTCATGACGACTAAAATATTGCCTACAATTAGGCTTAATTAAAACAATATCGGGAAATATTTTGTCAACAACATTTAGTGATGCCCAAACACGACTTACTGATGTATTTCGTCACCTAGAACTATCCGATGATATTCGTGAGAGATTAGAATATCCTAAATTAGCGTTATCGGTCAGTATACCGGTTCGTATGGATGATGGTAGTCTTAGAGTATTCAAAGGGTATCGTGTTCAATTTGATGATACTCGAGGCCCAACAAAAGGGGGGATTCGCTTTCATCCAGACGTTAATCTCGATGAAGTAATATCACTTAGTTTTTGGATGACAATCAAGTGTGCTGTAACTGGGCTGCCATTTGGTGGCGCGAAAGGCGGTATCATCGTTGATGCAAAAGAGCTATCCCAGTTGGAACTCGAACGATTATCACGTGGATATATACGTGCTATTGCTGATGTTATTGGGCCAAAACGTGACATCCCTGCTCCCGATATGTATACCAATGCAACAATTATGGGATGGATGGCTGATGAATATTATCAAATTAAAAGAGAACAAACTCCAGGTGTTATTACTGGCAAACCTGTACATCTAAATGGTTCTTTAGGTAGAACAGCAGCTACGGGACGTGGTGGCTTATATGTTTTACAAGAATGGGTGAAACGTAAAAATTTAAATCCTAATAATATAACAATTGCTATCCAAGGTTTTGGCAATGCTGGTTTTCGATTTGCCATGTTAGCGCACCAAGCTGGATTTAAAATTGTTGGTTTATCTGATTCTAAAGGTGCAATTTATACCAACGAAGGATTAGATCCTAACCTGATTATGCATCACAAACGAACTCGCCGTGAGTTGAAAGCATTGTTATATTGTGATGCCTCTGTATGCGAAGAAGCTGAACATGCGAACTACAGCAATGACGAACTACTGGAATTGGAGGTTGATGTATTAGTATTAGCGGCACTCGAAAATCAGATTACACATCATAATGCCGATCGTATTAAAGCAAAATACATATTGGAACTAGCCAATGGTCCCGTTACATCTCAGGCTGATGCTATTTTAGAAAATAAAGGTATTACTGTTATTCCTGACGTATTAGCAAATGCCGGTGGTGTAACGGTTAGTTATTTTGAATGGGTACAAAATCGTTCTGGGTATTACTGGGAAGAAGATGAAGTTAATTCTAAACTACATACCATCATGGTTAAAGAATCCAAATTAATATTTGATTTGGCCGATAAAAAAGAAATTAGTTTACGAACAGCTGCTTATCTACAAGGCGTTACCAGAATAGCTGGCGCCATGAGTGAACGCGGCACTAGAGAATATTTCCAGAATGGAATAGTTAAATAAACACAAACTAAAACAAACTTAAACCAAAAATTGGAAATGGTAGGCGCGTATCAATATTACATTTACAATCATGAGCCCGATTTCTAAATCGAAGTGTTTCTTTTTCGTTCTTAGAAACAACTTCACCCTCTTCTAATAAATCTGCAAGTCTGGTACAGGCTAGTGGATGCCCTGCTTTTGCAGCTTCAGTCAGAAATGTAATAGCGCTATCAACATCAACAGGAACTTTTTTCACAAAATAATTGTTAGTATTTTCAGTTTTATCGCAATATACTCCTTTAATATCTCCCAACAAATATAATGCAAGAAGGTATTTGACCTCTATAAGCGACTTGCATTTAATTATCGAATCATCAGAATAATTGTTATCAACATTTAATAACAGTTGATAAGGGTGATTGTTGGCGTATTTTTCAATAACAATTACATCTTCTTCATCTTCCCAGTCTAACTGTCGCTCTGCACCTAAATCTGGCATTGGTTTACTAATTAAAACCTTCGCCTTAATAACATCTAAATCCCAAAAATTACCAACTGAAGAGTCATAATTACATAGACTCAATCCTGTTTGAATATTTTGCTTTAATAAAAATTGTCGCCCATTGCAATATATATAGGATAATATAACTCTCTCAGGATAGTCGCTACTGAGCATTGATAGATATTTTATAGCTTGCAAATAGTTTTGCTCAATATTGTATTTTTTCGAACCATCATAATATAAATCCAATAATTTTTTTGTCGCTTCTTTATGACCAAGTTCACTTGATTTTTTATAACAAAACAACACATCTTCTTTACTGCGTGGATTGATTTCTGATGACTCAAAAACATCTGCTAATTTAAAAGCTGCTTCTGCAGCTTTTGTTGCCTGAGAGCTTTCTTTTTTAACGCTTAATATAAATTTAAGTAATGTTTGCACGCCATAATCAGGATCGATCGGTGACGTTTGATTTAATATATAATCAAAAGCAATATCAATTTTTTTATCAAAACTTTGAAATAATATTGGGGCTTTTCGACTAATAACATCAGATTTTTCATTACTGTCATTATCGGTAATAAAATCATCGAAGTTTGAATCTGGATTTGAAAATTCAAATAAATAATTAGCTGTATCAACAATATGATTTAAATTATCAATCCCAGTATCTAAATCATCAAATCGGTAATAATCACTTTGCATGCGATTTACAAGATATTTAGATAAACGACGTTGAATTAAAGATTCTGTATATTGAGGCTGTAATACAACACGTGAATATTCTAATTCAAAATTACTTGATTTATTAAAATTATATTTATCTACAACATCATTAATGTCACCGAGATTCGATGAATAACTAATTTTAAAATGATTTTCTAATTTAGGATCAGATAATATAAAAATATAACCCGTAGTTTGGTGGTCTATTTTATTTTCAGAAATGATATTGGTTATTTTACTACTCATAATACAACACCTCATACTTAATAGTATTAATTTTCACGTCCTTATTGTGAGCAGTGCTAAATTTCATAATCTAACTCTAAGTTTAATTAACAGTATTTTAACTAGATTAAAGGGTAACGAATGTATTTATGAATTTCAATGAGCTTGATTTTTTATGTTAAATAATGATTTAAATAGTTAAAAATAATTTATATATCAACAAAAAATGGCATTGCAACTAACAATAATCCTGTGAAAATTAAAATGTACACATTGCTAATAAAATAAGGAACCGTGAATAATCCAACGGCCGCCAGAAATGATGGTACGTGTTTTTGTCTTTTGCCATAAACAAAATACCCCGTACCAATAATACCTAAAATAACACTTATAATAACTTCACTCATTCAAAACACCCTAGATCAATAATACCACTCTATTACTTTTAATTAGACTGCAATTAAATGCTTTTATAACAATAATTTAGTTCTTAACCTTTAATATTAATTCTGATAAAGTTATCACATAATAATAATAGCTTAATTATACTAGAATCTGCTGAATTTAAGGTGGTTAGTTAGTAGCAAGCACGAAACTGCAATGTTATATTTTAAGCCTTACTCAGAAGAAGAATAATTCATGCCTTCGTTTTTGTACCTAAGTATATTATTACCCATAGCCTCTGCGGTGATATCTCTCATTTCAGATCGATATCCAAGTATTATGACTTGGATCGTTTTCCCATTATTAGGATTAAGTGGAGCATTTGCTCTATACGAAGGGATATCGGTGCTGATAACAACTGTCCCTCAAGTATATGAATTACCTTTAGGTCTTCCCTGGTTACCTTGGCAAATAAAATTAGACCCTCTTAGTGGCCTGTTTTTGTCAATTATAGGTCTGGTTACAGTGGCGATTAGTTTATTTGGCCCTGGTTATATGCGTGAGTTTGTTCATGGAAAACAGCCACTTGCTGTTTTAGGTTTTTTCACGGGTTTATTTATCACTGGGATGTTATTGGTTGTCATCGCTAATGATGCTTTTTCATTTATGGTATCTTGGGAATTGATGTCATTATCGAGTTACTTTTTAGTTGCCTATCAGCATCAAAATGCCTCTAATCGTCGTGCTGCGTTCTTATATTTACTAATGGCTCATGTTGGTGGAATTCTAATACTATTAAGTTTTGGTGTGCTTGCCGGATTTGGTGGTGGTTTAACGTTTGACGCCATGCGAGCAGCACCACTGGAATTAACATGGTCTTCAATTGCATTTGTGCTTGGTTTACTTGGCTTTGGTATGAAAGCAGGACTTGTTCCAATTCATACTTGGTTACCTGAAGCCCACCCAGTTGCACCATCACATATTTCAGCATTAATGTCAGGTGTCATGTTAAAAGTCGCTATTTATGGTTTCATACGGATGACTTTTGACCTCATTGGCGATGTACATTGGGGTTGGGGAGTTGCGGTTTTAATTATGGCCAGTATTACCGCTATTTTTGGTGTGTTATATGCGTTAGTACAAACTGATATAAAAAAATTGCTTGCCTATAGCTCAATCGAAAATGTTGGCATTATTTTTATCGGCTTAGGATTATCGATGATCTTTTTCGGAACCCAACACCCTACCCTAGGTGTTCTCGGATTAATTGCTTCGTTATACCACTCATTAAATCATTCTGTTTTTAAGAGCTTATTATTTTTAGGTGCAGGCTCTATTATTCAACGGACTCACGAAAAAGACATGGAACGACTTGGCGGATTAATTAATAGAATGCCTTGGACTGCATTGTATTTTCTAATTGCCTGTATCAGTATTGCATCTTTACCTCCCTTCAACGGTTTTGTTTCTGAATGGTTAACCTTTCAAACTGCGCTACAAGCAGTGACTTTAGAAAGCGGCGTGTTACGTGCAATAATTCCTATCAGTGCAGCAGTTTTAGCACTAACGGGAGCATTAGGCGCTGCATGTTTTGTTCGCCTTTATGGTATTTCTTTTTTGGGTAAAGCACGTTCAAAACGGGCTAGAACTGCACATGAAGCGAGTATCGGCATGAACTATGCGCAAGGTTTACTTGCTGTTTTTTGTGTTCTATTAGGTATTTTTCCAAGTTACGTCATTGACATGTTAAACACAATCCCGATGTCACTAATGAATCAAAGCTTAACAACAGCCACTGAACAAAGTTGGTTATGGCTGACACCGATATCAACTGAAAAATCGACATACAGTGCGCCATTAGTTGCTATCGGCATAATGCTTGCGTTATTTCTATGGGCAACAGCACATAAATATTTACTGCCTAAAGAAAAATACCCAATGGCAAGAAAAGATACATGGGATTGTGGTTTTGGTGGAGGAACGTCTCGAATGCAATATACCGGCTCAGCATTTTCAGAACCATTTAGGAGAATATTCAAACCTGTATGGCGTCTAACAGAATCGGTTGAGCGGGAACCAAAACCCCACATGGATCTCGAGCCTGCATCCGTTCGGCACAAGATGCACGTTGAAGATATTACTTGGAATTGGTTGTATTTACCAATAGCTAAAATAGTTCACCATGCTGCAAAACGAATAACTCGAATTCAAACCGGGCACTTACGGCATTATTTAGCCTATTCATTTTTAACGTTGATATTATTATTATGGATGATAACGTAATGGAGTGGGTTTTCGCGTTTGCACAAACGGTTATTTTTATCATCGCAGCACCATTATTTGCCAGTTGGATTAAACGTATAAAGTGTCGTCTTCAAAATCGAAGACCACCTACAATATGGCAACCTTATTTAAATTTATGGCGTTTATTCGGTAAACAAATTATTTTATCGCACACTGCTTCACCGGTCTTTCGTTTTACACCGTATATTGTCATTGCTACAACCGTCTTAGCCGCTGCTGTCATTCCGCTGATTAGCATCAACCTGCCCTTATATGCAGTAGCTGACGTAATAGTATTAATCGGTTTTTTTGCTTTAGCACGCTTTTTTCTTACCTTAGCTGGGCTTGATGTTGGTACAGCATTTGGCGGCATGGGTTCTTCAAGAGAAATGATGATATCGTCATTGGCTGAACCTGCAATGTTACTTGCGGTATTTACCTTAGCGATGGTTGCCTCGAGTACTAATTTATCAACAGTGATTTTACAATTATTAGAATCCAATATAACCTTACGGCCGTCTTTGTTATTTGCATTTTTAAGCTTATTACTTGTTGCCGTTGCTGAAACAGGTCGAATTCCTGTTGATAATCCTGCCACCCATCTTGAACTAACCATGGTTCATGAGGCGATGATATTAGAATACACCGGTCGCCATTTAGCCCTTATTGAATGGGCTGGAATGATTAAACAAATGATCTATGGCGTATTAATCGCAAATATTTTTTTCCCTTGGGGGATTGCGACAGATTTAACCGCTACCTCTATCGTTATTGCCATATTGGCGATTACCGGAAAGTTAATAATTCTCGGCATTACACTTGCTATAAGTGAAACTGTGTTAGCTAAAATGCGAGTCTTTCGAGTCCCTGGGTTTTTAATCTTAGCAGTCACATTAGCGCTAGTTGGTTTACTGAGTCATATCATATTGGAGAATTATTGATATGTTAATAAATTTACCAATAGAACAACAAGCAATCTTATTTCTAGCTTCGTTAGTTCTCTTTACTTCTTTCATACTATTAGCTCAAACACGTGTGCTATCGATGGTCAACGCCTTTGCCGCACAAGGTACATTCGTTGCGATAACAACAGCCTTAGTTGCCTTTGCTACCAGTCAACATCATTTATATATTTCTGCTGTATTGACCTTTGCATTAAAAGCACTGTTTATTCCTTGGTTACTGCATCGATTGGTGCACCAACTTAAAATTGATCGAGAGCCGCACCATGTCGACAAACCCGCATTTGTATTAATGACCGGTGCTGCATTAGTTATATTTTGTTACTACGTTACACTGCCCATTACTCAATTAGCGGATGGAATTACTCGAAATACAATAGCAATTAGCATGGCTGTTGTATTATTGGGAATGTTGATGTTAGTCACTCGAAATAAAGCCGTTTCACAAGTTATTGGCTTTATGTCTTTAGAAAACGGATTGTTTTTTGCGGCAGTTGCTGCGACACATGGCATGCCCATGGTAGTCGAGCTGGGTATTGCATTTGATGTTTTAGTTGCGGCTATTATTTTCGGTGTGTTTTTCTTTCATATTCGAGAAAGTATTGACTCCTTGGACGTTAATCAACTTAGTCGGCTATCGGAGCATGAAGACGAATGATCGCATTATATACGGCTCTTTCGATTCCGCTTATATCCGCTTTATTATTAACAATAATCGCACGTCATCGTGTCTGTAGTTGGTTTAATATTATTGCTAGCGCCGGAACATTAATCGCCAGTGTTTTTATGGCATATGAAGTATTAAACACCGGAAAACCGATAGGTGGACAACTAGGACAGTTTTATATAGATGAGTTTAATGTTTATCTAATTGTACTGACTGCTTTAGTTGGTTTAACAACGTCTATTTTTTCGCGTCCTTATATGATGCACGAAGAACAACTTGGTAAAGTATCGAAAAACAGAATGCGACTTTACCATGCAAGTTATCAAGGTTTTATTTTTACAATGTTATTGGCATTATCGACCAATAATCTTGGTATATTATGGGTTGCATTAGAAGGCGCAACTTTAGCAACTGTCATGTTAGTAAGTTTATATCGAACCCCTGAAGCAATTGAAGCTGCCTGGAAATATTTTATAATTTGTGGGGTCGGCATTGCTCAAGCATTATTTGGAACGGTATTAATATATTTTGCAGCTGCTAATGCAATTCCAAATCCAGACCACGCTTTATTATGGAGTGAACTACAAAGCCATGCCGGACAATTAGAGCCGGTTGTCATGGTGATTGCCTTTGTTTTTATCTTGGTGGGTTACGGCACTAAAATAGGATTGGTACCAATGCACACATGGTTACCTGACGCACATTCAGAAGGACCAACACCAATGTCAGCAGTGTTATCCGGTTTATTGCTGAATGTTGCTCTCTACGCATTAGTTCGAATTAAAATGCTAACCGATGGTACCTTAGAGGCCAGTGCTGCAGGTCATAACCCTCATCTTGCAGGTTATCTCATGATGGGATTTGGAATTGTATCATTTACTGTTGCGGCATTATTTTTACACCGACAACGTGATATTAAACGTTTATTCAGTTATTCATCAATCGAACACATGGGATTAATGACCTTTGCTTTTGGCTTAGGTGGTCCACTTGCAACTTTCGGTGCTTTATTACACATGACGGTGCATTCATTAACTAAATCAGCAATATTCGTAACCGTAGGGCACGCTTGTCAAATTGCTGGCACCCAAAAAATTGAAAACATTCGAGGCTTAATTCAAACTCAACCAGCCGTTGGTTGGGGACTATTAATTGGAACGGCAGCCATTGCAGGCTTTCCGCCTTTTGGAGTATTTACCAGCGAATTTTTATTACTAACAGCAACAATGGAAACGCGCCCATGGCTTACTTTGCCCTTACTGCTTGGTTTAACAGTTGCATTTGCCGGTTTATTTCGTCATTTACACCCCATGGTTTACGGTGATGCTCCAGAAAAACATCAAACAGTCAAAGTGAATATGTGGCCTGTTATTATTCATTTAAGCATTGTTTTATGGCTCGGGTTATCAATTCCTGAGTTTTTATCATCTTGGTTTAATAAAGCAACAATATTAATTTCTGGCCAAGGGCTACTACCATGAATGAATTTAAATGGTTAGAAGAATTATTGAAACACTTTGAAAGTGAACATATATTATTACGTGCTCAATCATCAACTCAATTAGCCCCTGCCCATGTATTCGAAGTTGATCCCGAAGATTGGGGGCAAGTCGCCCAAATTGCACACAAACAAAATCTTCGCTGGGCGGGTATGTGGGCAGAACATCTAGATGACGATATTCGCATCAATGCAATCTTTGAATATTCGGGGGATTATTTAATTGCCCGAACATTCGTCACCATAAAAACTCCAATTTTACCATCGCATGCGATTTATTATCCAGCAGCTGATCGCCCTGAACGTAAGACTCAGGATATGTTTGGTGTGGTATTTGCCGATCACCCTGATACTCGACGTTGGACAAGACACCAAGCTTGGGGAGAAGAACAATACCCGTTACGAAAAGAATATCCCGTTGCTGGAAACCCTAAAGATCAAACACCTCCAGACAAGAATTATGTATTTTTTCAAGCCCAAGGAAGTGGTGTTTATGAAATACCGGTTGGTCCAGTGCATGCAGGTGTAATTGAACCTGGGCACTTTCGTTTTCAAGCGGTAGGAGAACATGTACTTAATTTAGAACAACGCCTATGTTACGTCCATAAAGGCATAGAAAAAATAGCAGAAGGACGGGATTGCGAAGGTCTTGCACGGTTAGCAGCTAGAGTATCGGGTGATAGTACTGTTGCTCATACATGGGCAGCGTGCATGGCGATGGAACGTGCAGCAAAATCACAACCACCGACACGCGCTAATTCTATTCGAGGAATTATGTGTGAGTGGGAACGAATTGCAAATCATCTTGGTGATATTGGTGCTATATGTAATGATGTTGGCTTTGCATTTGCCTTATACCAATTACACCGCATAAAAGAAGATCATCTGCAGTTAGCAGACAACATTTTTGGTCACCGGTTTATGATGGATCAAATTATTCCCGGTGGTGTTAAAACTGACATAGAAGGTAATGCAAACCAAGCGTTAAAAAATCATTGTCAAAAAGTAGCTGACGAACTAATCCCGTTAATGGAGATATTTTATAACAACAGCTCACTCGAAGATCGTTTATTAGGCACCGGTATACTATCATTAGACACCGCTAAAAAATTAGGATCGATTGGTTATGTTGGCCGTGCAAGTGGTATGGCGTATGATGTTAGAAAAGATCATGGTTATGCACCTTATTCTTCATTTGCAGTTCGAGTTCCCTGTTACGAACAAGGTGATGTATTAACTCGGATGAAAGTAAGAGCTGAAGAAATTTATGAATCCATACGTTTAATTTGTTATATGATCGATGAACTACCTGATACCGGTATTGTTACGCCATGGCATGGTGATGATATTGAACCAGATTCAGAGGCAATAGGAACCATAGATGGCTGGCGTGGTGAAATAATTACCTATGTTCGATTTGCTGCAAATGGAAAAATAGCACGCTTTGCTCCTCGAGATCCATCGTGGCATACTTGGCCAGCATTAGAACAACTAATTCACGGTAATATTGTTCCTGATTTTCCAGTCTGTAATAAATCAGTTAACGGTTCATATTCTGGACATGATTTATAGGATTACTCATGTTAAAAATTCTAAAAAAAATATTTCAGGTTGGTGTCGTTACAAAAGATGTTGTAACAGATGATGCTTTAGAAAAAATGGGCGTTAATGTAAAACGAATTGTTGATAAACGATTTCGTGGTAGCTTATCTATTCGCCAAGTTGACTCTGGCTCATGTAATGGTTGTGAGTTAGAAATAAATGCTTTAAATAACCCCTATTACGACATTGAACGTTATGGTGTTCATTTTGTTGCTTCACCACGTCATGCCGATTTACTGCTTGTCACCGGCCCTGTCGCAAGGCATATGGAAGAAGCATTACGCAGAACCTATGCCGCAACACCTGAACCTAAATGGGTAATAGCCGTTGGCGATTGTGGTGCTAATGGTGGAGAATTTGGTATTAGTTATGCGTCTGCAGGAGCTGTTTCAAATATAATTCCCGTTGATCTTGCGATTACAGGTTGTCCCCCGAGTCCTAAAGCTCTATTAACCGGAGTTATCGCTCTGATAAGTAAACATGAATAAATAAAAACTTAGTTTAATTTTTTATTTTTCTTAGGCCTAGTTGTTAAAAATGGTACACCGTCATCAGCAATCACTTTAACCTCATCCTGTTCAGCTTTACTACTAATTATATTACTATTATCAATTGAATTTACTTGAGTCAACACATTTACATCCAAATCATCAAAATGTTGCTCAACAAAATTATTTAACCGTTCAATAAAATCTGACGTTAAGGCATTCAGATCAACTTCGGTATTATTTAAGAGCAACTCACTCTTATTTAATTTTTCTTTTAATAATTTATAAGGTTTAATTTCGATAACGTTATTAGCTGTATTATTATCATTTAGCTTTAAAATTTCATTAATGCCACAAACAGGGCACGTTAATTGTCCATTCATTAGCTGGGTGTCAAAGTCACTGGTTTTTTTGAACCAACCTTCAAATTGGTGTTCCAATTCACATACTAAATCAAATATAATCATATTTTTACTACTGGTTGTTACAAGGATGTATGGCTATTTTACTGCTTTTTGCTGAATCCCGCCATTTGAAATTCACTCTAATTTCGACATCAAAAAATAGTTGTAACTTACTGTATTATATCAAATTATTGAGTACAAGCGGTAATCTTACAACACAAATTGTAAGGCAAATCTTACAAATAACACAGATTTGCCCTACAGACGAACGATAAATGTATTTCTATACTCATGGCTCAAAGCCAATAATAATAGTATACGATGACAACATAATGGACTTATATATGGACAATTTAAGAACTGGAAGCTCGGATCGAATAAATCCTGACCGATATTTTCATGTGATGAACCAAGGATGGTATGTTTTTACACGTGAAGGTGTTAATGGCCCTTACAACAAGCGCATCGATGCTGAAAACTACCTATCATCAATGCTCAATAATGATGATATCCAATCGATTAAAAATCATGATCATAATAATTCGTGGCGCATGTAAGTTTCGACAGTTTAGCTATTAACAATCATAAAAATTCATATATAATTATTTTATAATAATAATTAAGGATTTTTTATGAAAATTTTAATGTCTATTTTCTTAATAAGCTTGGTGCAGTTCATTAACATGAATACTGCAAATGCTTTATCTTCAAAACGCGCGGCTACAAATATATGGTTACAACAACAACAGAATATTAACCCTAGGCCTTTAGAAATAATTTCAGCACTAAAAAATGAAGCTAAGAATTATGGAATTAAAATTAACCGCTACAGTATTAATGCTACTGATATACTCGTCAACGCAAAAGTTCGCGTAAAATCTAAGGCATATCAATATAAAAGAATCCTCAACACTACTTTTATGTTTGATAATATCGAATTAATTGAAACGAAACGTTCCAAAAAATATTTTCACTTCAATTTAAAGTTAAAAAAAGCAAAAAAAGATAAAAGAGAAAGTTACAGCAAATCAAAACATATTATTTTCAAAAGCAAAACTCAAGTAAAATATGCCGTTATTGATCTAATAAAAAAAATAAAACCAATCGGAAATTTAATCACTTTCTGTCAAACCCCTGCATTAAAAATCAAGCCTGCATATATTGGTTCAAAAGTAAAATTAATTATATATTCATACCATCTAAGGTTTTCAGGGACATTTTCAAAAGTGATAGCGGCGCTTAGTTTTATTTCAAATAATACTAAATACGTATCTACACATAACTTAATATTAAAACCAACAAAGTCTAATTACCAACTTGATGTAGATTTACGTTTCTATCACCAAGGCACTAGACGAAACAGTCTTGACAAAGCTTATGTTTTTGAAAAAGTTACAACCGATAAAATATGTAACTAAGCTCAAATAATCGTTGGTTTTACTAAGAAAAATCACATTATTTTTAGTATTAAACCAACCACTCTTGATCTATAAATAAAACGCTAGTAGTTATCCGTAGAGCGGGTAACAATTTTTCATCGGCATATTGACAACCTGTTTTCCCTGGATCATTTTGACGTTGTTTTGTCATTAACTCAGGACTGTGACCAATACCCTGTAAAATTAAATCAAGCATCGGTTGGTAGCCTGCTTGCCAAGCTTCAATAGATTTAAAACTCTGCTTTAAATTAGCCAACATATCCATTCCTGAAAAATCCAAATCACCCCAGAAATAGCTTGGCCATTCAGATATTACTTCATTGTACCAAAATTGCTTAAATTCTTCTTTCATCGTGAAATTACTGTTATCATCAAAATGAAAAGAAACGCCTGAGTGGCTACGAACTCGTTTAGCACTTAGTTTATTACCATAACTAAATATCAATGCTAAATTTTTCATTTGCTGTGCTATTCCGGCTTTGCCTTTAATGCCTTGAGTATAGCTATCTTGGTTTTCTATAAATAAAATGCCCTCAATTTTTTCTGGCAAATAAACATTAACAACAACTGGTCGAATTGTTAATTTCAACTCTGGATATAATGATTTAATTAAATCTATTTTATTATCCAAAAATTTTGAGTTTCCCCAAAAACATTTAGCACTTAAATTTCGTAACGTTAAACCATCGTCTAAATACATTCTGATTTGAATAAAACCACTTACAATATTATCTTGAGTTTTACCTTTAATAACTACCAGCTTATCGCTTAAACAACGACTATCACCGGTAAACATGCTTTTTTTATTTTCAATCAACGACTGCCATGATTCAAGCAAGGCTTTTTGTGATGGTAGTTTCAACCAAGAACGTAACATATCTTCAGAATCAGTTTGAAAATGCAAGATACCATTAAGATGATTATAATCTAATGTGTTTTGAACTCCTTTATTTTTAAATTCAAATATTTTAAATTTTTTTGTACAAAGTTCATTTAATAAAAACCATGTAGTATCAGCAGTTTCAGCTGAACCATACAATTCAGGTAATATTTTTTTAGTTATTTTAAATTTCAGTGTATTTTTAGATTCATATTTTTTTAAAACTGTTATTAAAAATGTTTTTATATTAGGTTGCTCATCTAACCATGGCGGCTTATCAAGCACCTTCAAATTCCTTCATAAAATCCATTTCAGCCTGATGTTGTTTTATTCTTCGATGATTCGCCCAAAGTGCTTTAATTTTATCTGTATTGCATTCTTTTTTATCAACCCACACTTGAGTTTGTAACTGTCCTCGAAGAATGTCACTAGGACATTTAGCAAATACAAATTCGTTACTAATTAAATCCATGAACGGCCCACTTTTACTCGATGGCATAATAAATATAAGTTGCAAACCAAGACTTTCGGTTAAATAATTAATAACTTCTCGTGAACGTGATTCATCCATCTTAGAAAAAGCTTCATCAACTAACACCATACGTAAATGAGTCGTTCCTTCATTAAAACGCAGTGCCGATGTCACAGCAGCAGCACGAATAATATAAGCAGGTGTTTCAAGTTGGCCACCACTACCAGTGCCATATTCACTTAAAGCAATAGATTCTTTTCCTGCAACATCTTTGTATATTTCATAGTGATTATAATTTCGATAATCTGCAATTCGTTCCAGTTCTTTTAATGCCTTAGTTTCATCTTCTTCTAATAACATAGACAGCAATTTATCTCGAACGAGAGTGGACTTTTCTTTTAGCGGAATTTCAAATAAATCCACATCATCGGTAATGGTTGGTTGTTTAATTACCTCGTCAAAAAAAGTGGCGTATTCTTGATATTCTGGGATGGACTTACTGGCAAATCGAAAACTTTCTTGATCCGCACCAAATTTATGATTTTCAAGTTCTTTATTTAACATAGTAATTTGCTGCTTACCACTACTAACAGCTTGATGAATGGTATGACAAAGATGAGTAACAAAGGCATTATTAAAACTGGATTTTAATTGATGCAGCTGCTCATATTTTTCAACTAAAATATTATTTTTTAATCGATTATAAATTAAATCCAATTGTTTATAGGTATTGCAAATCAATTTGAATAAGACATAATCAGGTTCTACTGAATAATTATCATAAATCAACGTATCGGATGGCATACAGTGTTCATTATGTTGCTGAATCGCTTTAGCAATATCACGTTCAAGTTTTTTAAGCTGTATTCTTACATCTTCATAATTATTATCAAAAAATACTTTATTTAAATTTTTAGCCTCATTTTCAGCATAAATAAGCCTTTGTTCAACATCAAAATCTGACCATAACAGTGCAATTGATCGAAGGCTCTTTTCTTGCTCAACAACGTGTTGTTGAGTTTCATCGTGTAAACTTTCAAGCTTACCACACGCTTTAGTAGCATTATCAATTTTGACAATTAATGCTCCCTTTGCTTGAATCAAATCGGTATATTGTTGCTGTAACTGTCGTTCATTCGACTTAAGTTCATGCAGTTTTTGTTCAAGTTCTTTATGTTCAGATAAATCCAATTGCTCTAATAAATTTTCTACTTTTTGGATATCTCGTAATACAACAATAGTGTCAGATAAGGTTTCAGCATAATTAAGCTTGTTTAACAACCGTACATTATTTTGCAACCGAGTTAATTGTTGCATTTGATCATTGGCTTGTTGCCAATCTTCTATAATTCGTTCTAATTCACGTTGTTTCGCTTTTAGAGCACGTTCTCGAGCATTAGCGCCAAAGACCAAATCACCATCCGGTATATCACAACGCCACATACTGTAACTACCTGCGGCCATACCATCACTGGTTAAACCTCGCCCAGTTGACTTTAGCTCCTGTTCCGAATCAACCATTAATACTGAGCCGTAACTTGCAGTAACATAATGCATAGCCGTGGCATGTGAAAACTCAAGAATTGTAACTATTGAGTTAGCATGCTGACGTAATTTATCACAATCACGTTGCGCCTTCGCGCCTTGAATAATTCGTGCACGATTATCTCTCCCCGGTAGTTCACGAATGATACGAATCGCTTGCGCCTCAAATTCGGCATCCACTAAAATAGAAAAACGAGCCCCTCCCATATACCCTTCGATAGCCATTTGCCAGCGCTCATCAATTACCTCAACATGATCACACAAAACACGAGGATCAGCTTGTGGGTAGGTTTGCTTAATGGCATCAATGGCACGTTGTACAAAACCAGGGTAACTCACCTTTTTTTGTTCTAAACGTTCAATCTCTTTTTGTTTTTGTTCATGTTGATTTTGCAATCGTTTATAACGCGTTTTTGCCGAATGCGACTCACCAGTTAACTGTTCAAAACGACTCAAGCCATCATCAGTTTGATACCAATATTGGTAGCATTGATTATGCAAGCTTTGAGCATGCTGCACTTGCTCTAAATGTTGTTCTATTAATGATAAATCTGAGGTTAAATCTTTTTGTAAAATAGCATTGATATCAACACTTGCTTTAGCACCAATCTTAGTAACCGCCGTTAATAATTTTACACTTTCCATATCACTAAATTGCGGTAATAACTGTTGCATCGCAGCAGTTTGCAATTCATCACGCAGTGAAACAATTTGATTAATATTATGCTGCAACTCCATATCTTGTTGTAATAATATTTTTGCTTTTTCCGTTAAGCTTGCTTGATGTTGTTGCAACTGATGCTCAAAACTGTCTTTTTGTTGTAACGCACTAATTCCTTGGCGCTGCGCCTCTAATTGCAATAGTTGCTCATGAGCTTGCTCTAAATATTGTTGAGCATTTACCGTTTGATTGTCATTTTCATGCAGTTGAGTTTCAAACTGTTGTAGTTTCTTTTTTTCTTTATCATGATTTTTTTGTTGTATTATATTATTGTGTATCGCCAAACTATAATCGAGGACATTAAATTCTATCCATTTTTCAATATATAATAGTGTTTGATTTTCCGCCTGTTGTAAAATATCAATTGATTTAACCAGTTTAAGGGCATCGCGTTCCATTGCATGAATGGTTTTCAACTGTCCAGATATAGAACG
This sequence comes from uncultured Thioalkalispiraceae bacterium, assembly GCA_964514215.1. Taxonomy (GTDB): domain Bacteria; phylum Pseudomonadota; class Gammaproteobacteria; order UBA6429; family Thiohalophilaceae; genus CAYQUC01. The sequence goes on along the minus strand of CAZEPW010000057.1, from coordinate 3,180 downwards.
AATCGCCTCCCCCAAATCTTTTTTCTCAAGAATTTCCTCTGACACAAACCTATTAATGCTATCCACAGGTTTATAAGCCATAAAACGTGAAAATGCTTTTGCAGCATTCATGGCCTCTTGTTCCGAAACGGAATCATGACTACCTTGTAAGATGCCGTATAACCGCCTTAAATAAGCGCGTTTTTTTGAATCATATTTTTCAACATGCTTTTTACTAAATTCGGCTATTAATAAATTTGTCAGCTTATCCATCGGCACAACGTATTCGCCCGATTTATCTTTACGAACTAAATGGCCAATACCGAAGCCTTTATCATCATCTTGTTCGACACCGACACCCGGTAAAATTAAAAACATTAACTCATCTTGTCGAGCAACCATTTGTTTTGCAGTTAAATCAAGCCACGCACGTATCGCAATAATTGCAGTAAATGGTTCAGCCGTCTCACCTTTGGTTGGATGAAATATCGCCGCAAGATAACCATCGGTGGCATCATTTGGGCGAGCATAACTACCATCATCACACCCCAGAACATATGAAGCCAAGGTCCGCACACGTTTACCACCGCGTCCTCGTTGTGTCGTTTCATCCTGACCAGGATTATATTGAAATAGGTTTTCATGCGCTGCAGTCATAATGGTTTGAATGGCGTCACCCACAGTGGTTTTACCCGAACCACTGCCACCGGATAATAAATTTACCGGCCCCATTTCAAACTCAGTATTGGGTATATTACCCCAATTTACAAAAATGAATTTCTTTAAAAACATTTATTTAATCCAACTCTTCTAAAATAAGGTCATCTGCTTGTGATTCATCAATGTCACGTTTACTCTCAGTCTTGCCAACTGTGTCTGCAGTAGTATTTTCTAATGCAAACAAAGCTTCATCATTCACAAAACTCACTATCATAGGATGAATTCTCAACCAAGACTCGGCTTTTAAAATATCATCTTCAGTTCGATAATCAATTAAGCGAAGTTTTTTGCAACGACTAAATAATTGTCGGCGCTCACTTGGTTTTTCAGGTAAATTTCGACCAATAATATTTTTCATTGCGATACTTATCGCTTCAAAAGATTCCGTTACAAAACCTTTATCATCTACTTTAGCTTCGCGCAACGCGTTATCGTATTGCAAACGTAAAATTAATATTAATGCAACTTCTGTTTGACTAAGACGTGCACGAAGACTACCCGAAAATGCTAAACTATCGGCTTGCTCCATACCGGGAACTTGACTCGATGGCGGATATAAACGTATATATTCAAACCGAGTATCATGAAAAATGCGAACATCAATCAAATTAAGATACTCAGTAACTAAATTTGAAATTCGCAAAAATCGATCATAAAGCTGCTGCTCAATTTGGCTCTCATCCCGACATAATACACTGTAATTTAATAATCGAATTAATAACTCTCGAAATTCATTGATACTAATATTTTCTTTTGTTAATTGCTTTTCTATTATCTCAGATAACATCTTTAAACCTATTCGTTTTTATCTATCAGTTCAATAATAAAATTATCGGTTTTTTTATAAAACTCAGTCTCAGTTGGTAATAATTTATTAGATTCATCGCTAATTTTAAAGCTAAACTCTGATGAGTCACTTCCAGCTGAAGCAATTTCGATGATATGTGCTGCCATCAAAAATTCATTCGCATTATTAACAGGAAGGTGATTACTATGCACTCGCTGTCCTTTTTTGAGAGCAGTTAAAACATAGTTTATTTGCTCTTTATTATTTACCTGAAAGGCCTTTTCTAAGACTTGTTGTATAAAGAGATTTTTACGTGACTCACGATTAACCTCACCTTGAATTTCTACTGCAGTATTCACTAAGCGTTTACGAGTGGTTGTATTAATTTTCAACGTTGCTTCAGGATCAATAAAACCAAATGATAAGCCAGCCATAGCTTCGGCCATAGCGGATAATTTAGCATCCTTATCTAATGTCGACATTTCAATAAAAGATTGACATAGGGCTGATAAACTACCCTGCGCACCATAACTACTGTAACTTAATTGTCGAATAATAATATCTGCCCGTCGTGTAAAACTATGCAGTGCCAATCTAAGTGCAGGCAACATAATTTCACTGGCATTTGACATACGTGCTTCAATGCCATCTAAAATTCGAAGATAAATTGAAGCATTATCCACAGTTCGTAACTCCGGCGCCATTTTACGCAACTCAGCTTCAGCCTTAGCTTTAAAATCATTACGTTTGCGACGTGCTTTGGCAATAATTTGTTGAATTTCTTCACGGTGTTTTTCAACACTATCGGTTGATAACCGAATAGCAAGATCCGGCATGAAACGTCGTTCCATAAAATCAAAAAATTCATCACTGGCTTGTTGAATCACTTGCTGCGCTTCAACTTCTTTGACTAATTGGCGTTTACGTTCATCCAATTCTGAAATGATATCGCTAAAATCACTCACAATACGAGCCGATGCTTCATAAGCATCGAGTAAATCATAAACATCACCAAGATCAATAAAAGATTGCAATGCATTACGGGTATTACGCGTATTTCGGTGCCGTGTTCTAAATCGTGCACCAGCAGTTTCAACCATCGGTTGCGTAAATAAACGACCTATCCGACTAAAACCATAAGTACTTTGTAATGTAGTTTCATCAGCATGGCATTCTAACCAACCATGCTCTTGCAAAAGATTACGAATCCAGTGAGCTTGTTCACGCTCATTTTTACTGGGGGCTAAAAAATCACTAGCATCTTCTTCATCAAGCACTGGTGACCGAGTAATGGCTTCTTGGAAAACTTCGAGTAATTGTTCTTGAGTAAAAGCGTGAGAATAATCAGCTTGTTCACCATACAATCGCCCATAAAGAAGGCGCAAGCATTCCATCACTTGTTCGCGGTATTTACCAAAAAAAGGCCGAAAAAAATGTTTGCGATTATCAATAAAAAACATAACTTATTATACAAGTAATCGCTATTTTATTGGACTGAATTCAACGCATAATTGATAGGACGAAAAAGAAAAGTTTGAATAATAATGGTGCCCGGGGCCGGAATCGAACCGGCACGGTGTTGCCACCGCAAGATTTTAAGTCTTGTGCGTCTACCAATTTCGCCACCCGGGCTAACAGATGGAGGCGGAACCCGGAGTCGAACCGAGGTAGATGGATTTGCAATCCACTGCATA
>CAZEPW010000056.1:13103-23939 GCA_964514215.1 uncultured Thioalkalispiraceae bacterium | reverse complement strand
CTCGGTGCTTTGAATGCACTATAACTTTAAAATCGAAACCCCAGCTAAAAAGACTACCGGGGTGACGGTTTGATGGAAATGCTCGCATAACTAATTAGCGGCAATCTCCTGATAAAACAACATTAATTACTCGCAGGTTTAAATATCATAATGGTTTTTAAGCTACCATCCGCTTGTTTTTCAAGCTTAAACTGCCCTCTTGAATTTGGCATAGCCCGAATAAATTTTTCCATATCATCATTCGCGGCATCTTTTGTTTCATTAGCGGCCAACTCAACACGACAGGAACTACCCCGGCACTCAACATTATCGACATTCATATCATTGCTTTCAAAAATGGTGTTTAATTTACTTTCTTCGTTTGTACGCCATCCATCGTCAACTGGTTCATTATAAAAAGCATTTTCATTGTTAGCGAAAATTTCATTATTTTTTGCTTCTTCATCGAGACGTTGTTGTTCTTTACTAGCGGTGCTCATACTGCTGTCAACAACACTATTTTCTTGTTCGATAGCTGTCGTTTCTTTAACAGGTTGCTGCTTAGTGGCGGCAACAAGTGCTTGTAATGAACTGAGTATTGCTTCTTGCTGGGAAGCAAGTTGATTAATATTGTTTTCTACTTGACTAAGACGATCATTATTTTGTGTAACATCATTACTTTGCGACACAACAGAAACTACTGGTGAGGAAGATTCCACACCAGCAGTGACAGGTTGTTGCCGATTAAACGACATTATCAAAATGACGATGCCAAGTACTGATATAATAGAAATGCTTGCAAGTTTAGATTTATCCATTTCGATTTTTCCTTATCGGTATTAGCTAACAGGGTTTAACCCTGGTTCATTTTGATGGTATTCAAATTAGTGATACAACAACTTGGATTAGTAAGTAATTGTGTAATCATTAATTCGAACATATTCACCTGAAGCGGATGCTGGTAAATAACAACGTAAATAGCTGTATCCAGAAAAACCGCCTGTTGCTTCTGCGCCAAAGCTTAAAATTTGACCATAAGACGCTGTATCAACACCAGTTGAAGAAACGCTAGTCCATGTTCCTAAGCTACCTAATACTGAGCGATTCATAATAGTACAATCGATATCACCTAAAGTACTTTCATCATGAACGTATACTGTTGCGTCGGTATAAAGAGAACCTAAACCAGTGCCGGTTTTACGTGTTATAGGACAGTTTACTGTAGATGTGTTTGCAGAAGCACTATATAGCCCACCATTGTAAACGTGACGAACATTCGCATCTTGTGATGCGCGATCTTCATGGCACAATGTACCTGGGTATTTTTCAAACACTTCAGCAGAAGCTGAACTTGCAGCGACAGCCAAAACTGTTGCGCTAAACAACATTGATATTGCTTTTATTTTATTCATTAAAAATCTCCTTATTAATTTTGATAAGATGTACAACAAATTTTTATTTAAAAAATTGTTGACTTCCATGTTTTAAATTTAATTTATAAATTTAAAAGAAGTTGGTAGCTACCCCCGACGAAGCAAATGTATTGCAACATAAAAAATAAGTCAAAATGTTTTTTGCTTTTATGTAACTCCTAACACTAAAAAAAATTATATTTGTTTTTTCGTTAAGATCAGGTTTACAAATCGTTTGTTTTTTTGTCTTTATTTTCTTTTTTTGCAAAATTGCATTTCTATTTTTTCATTTACGCCAATAAAAAATACGGTTTAACGCTTAAATAAAGCCACTAAATGACTTTGCATTTTTGCATCACAGCAATAACAAAATTGCATTTAGTTATTATCTGTTAAAATGTTTTTCGTTAAAATGACTTATTGTGCAATTTTGCAAACACTGTTTTTTAAAAATGCTCAATGAATAGGTCTTGGATTTTTACTTATTTTTGCTTTTAAAATCAATAAATATTGTTTTGAGATGTTGTTACCAGTAAATTCGAACGCCATTGACTGCAAATAACAATAACGAAAGTTTATTTAAGCGTTTCTTTTACTTTCAACACTGACACAAAAATCATCAAGCTCGTCAATCAGGGATTCGATCCCATCATATTCGACATTTCGACAGCAGAGATTAATTTCAGCGCTCATATACGTTATCTCCGGGTAGCCAAAGGAAGTACCTAGCCCTTTGAGTTTATGGGTTTCTTCCGCTACTGTTTGCCAGTTTTTTTGATTTTTGGAGTCAACTATTATTTTCATTCTATTGGGTAAGTCGTTTAAGAATTTTTCGGTTAATTTGTCAAGATTAATCGCTGGAATGACTTGATTGGTATTCTGATTTGATTTTTTTAAATATTTTTGTAAAATTTCAGTAAATTGCTTGGTATCAATTGGTTTGCTTAAAAAGTCATTGGCACCTGCAGCAAAGCAACGATCATAATCTGACTTTAACACGTTTGCCGTTAATGACACTATCGGAGTTTTTTTGTCGCCATAACGAATTTTTTTTGTTGCTTCAACACCATCCAATACGGGCATTTGCATGTCCATTAAAATCAAATCAAATTGTCGCGACTCGCACATTTTCACGGCTTGTGCGCCATCGGCAACAATAGTGATGTTAGCCCCGGTTTCGGTTACGTACATTTCTATTAAATTTTGATTATCAAGCGTATCTTCGGCTAATAATACTTGGCCTTGTAATTGCTCAACGGTATTATTAATATCACTAGTGGTAGTGGTAGCAGAGTCTTCTAGTGTATAAATTAGAGAATCTTTAGCAATCAAACCGCTATTAATAGTAAAACTGAATTTACTACCACGGCCAATAGTAGATTCAACGGATATTTCACCTCCTAGTTTTTTAACCAATTTAGTGCAAATATTTAACCCCAATCCTGAGCCGCCATATTTTCTTGTGGTGCTCGAATCTGCTTGGGTAAATGACTCAAAAATTTTACTTTGTTGTTCGCTCGTTAATCCTATTCCGGTATCGATGACATCAAACATCATTAATTGATTTTTTGAATGAAATGACACATTAACGTTGATGCTACCTTTGTTAGTGAACTTTATGGAATTTGAAATTAAATTAATTAATATTTGTTTTAATCGTATTGGATCGGTTTGTATTGTTTTAGGTAATGGAAAAGCGTAACTGAATTTAAAATTCAGCGATTTTTCATTTATGTTTGCCCAAACAGCCTGCTCGGCTTCTTCTAGAATTTTAAACGGTGAGACCTCAATGACTTCAATATCAAATTGTCCTGATTCTATTTTAGTGATATCTAAAATGTCATTAATCAAGTGCAATAAGTGTTTACTATTACGGTGAATACTTTCTAGGCTTGAATTTGATTTATCAGCAGATAATGATGAATTTCGTAATATATCAGAGAAACCAATAATTGCTGCTAGCGGTGAACGAATCTCATGACTCATGGTGGCTAAAAACATACTCTTAGCGCGATTTGCTTCATCGGCTATTAAACGTTGTTCGACGAAGGCGTTTTCAGAACGGGTGACACGAACGGTAACATAATAGGTAATAATAATTCCTAATATAAACGCAATGCTACCCAGTATTGATACCACCAAAATAGAGAATTTATTTTGTTCTGACATGGCCAACAATTCTTCATCGGCATTATCTTGGAAAGCTTCGGATAATTCGGTAAGTTGCCGGCTAACATCAAGTTGTATTGGAATGATTTCTGAAGCCAACGTTGCCTGCGCTTTTTCAATTCGCCCATTAATAATGTCATTGGCGGTGGCAATTTGAACCAAACCACCACGGCGAATTGATTTTTGAGTTTCATCTAGCAATTCAATATCTTTTTCGTGGTGTAAGCTACGTTTAATGTTATTAAATGATACGATAAAATTTGAAGCCAAAAGTGTAAAATCAGCATAAAGTTCATCTTGTAATATTGCATCTTCTATTTGTGCCATTCGATACAATAATAATGCCCGGTTATTTGCCGCATCGCGCATCACGAAGGCTTGCGTGACATCATTTAGCTCATGAGATACTTCAGTGACTTGATTTTCATTATTGTAAATTCGAGTAATGGCAACTAACACTAGGCTTGCCAATAATACTAAGACAATAATAAACCCTCCGATGATGGTAAGATTATTTTTAGATTGGCTAGTATTTTTTAGCATGAGGTATCCAATTAAAAATAAATTAGTATGCCGATGGATATCATGTTGTTAAATGAATAGTGGACAATACCACCCGACATAAAACCTGAGATTACATCATTATACTATTGGCTTACACTCGAAATTGGCCGACTAATTCTTGCATTTGAATGGCAACATTATTGAGTGATGAACCCGCATTAGCGAGTTGCCCGATGTTGTCGGCATTGGCATCGGCTGATTGGCTAATGTTAATAATGTTTTGATCAATTTCAGCGGCAACAGCACTTTGTTGTTCGGCTGCGGTGGCAATTTGTTCGTTCATGTTATTAATCACTGAGACGGATTCTGTTATTTCTGTTAGCGCCTGTCCTGCACGAGCAGCTTCGGCGACACCTTGCTCGGAGGATGATTGGCCTCGGCTCATGATTTCAGCTGCTTGCCCGGCGCTGCTTTGAAGTTTTTCGATCATGGATTGAATTTCTTTGGTGGAATCTTGAGTTCGGCTTGCTAAGGTACGCACTTCATCGGCTACCACCGCAAAACCACGGCCTTGTTCACCGGCACGAGCTGCTTCAATGGCAGCGTTTAAAGCTAATAAATTGGTTTGCTCTGCAATACCGCGAATCACGTCTAACACTGAACCGATGCTTTCACTGTCATCACGCAGTTGATTCACCGCACTCGAACCGGAGCCAACATCGGTTGCTAATTGATTAATAATCGCAATTGTTTTTTCAACAACATCATTGCCTTGCGTGGCTGCTTGGTGCGCACTAGTGGCGGCAGTGGCCGCTTGCTCGGCATTACGTGCAACTTCAACAATGGTGGCCGACATTTGATTACTGGCAGTGGCAACTTGTTCGGCCTCGGCACGTTGGCTTTCGATGCCCTCTTTACTATCATGTGCAATGGTGGTTAGCTCTTCGGCAGCACTGCCAACATGGCTGCTATAACCGGTTAATTCTTTTATCATGCCCTGCAACTTATCCATGAAGGTATTAAAATAGTCAACTAACTGACCAACTTCGTCATTGCTAGAAGCGCTCAAACGATGAGTTAAATCACCATCACCATTGGCAATTTCTTGTAGATTATCAGACACGCCACGAATATTGCGTGTGATGCTGCCAGCAATCAAATAAGCTGTGATAGCTAAAACAAAAATTAACACCCCACCTATCACTGCACCTAGAATTATACTGAAATGAGCCGTTTCGTTGGTGGTCGCTATAATTTTAGTAAATGCAATTTCGCTATTTTTTTGAAACGCATCCAAATTTGTTTTAAATATTTTTAAACTGCTTTGCATTTGTTGCGCCTTTGCTTGCAGTTGCGCGGCTTTAACCGTGCCTTTTAACATGCTAAGGGTCATGGGTTTTGCTAAACTGTAGTAGGTATCTAATTGCTGCACTAACTGTGTTATTTTTTCACTCTTGGTATTGTCTATTTTTGTAATTTCATTAAAAGCTTGTTTCATCCCAACAATAACATCATCGGCCTCGGTGATTAAATCTTCTTCTTCCACCGCCACAGCTTCATCCAATAAATTAATAACCTTGTCTAAAGCCACGCGATTTTTTTCGCTACGCGCCATAGTAGGATAAACAGCTATTTCCAATCTTTCTAACTGGCTGGCATTTTTTTTCGCGACCGTGAAATTAACAATAAAACTGCCGGCAAACCCAATAATTGCCAACACAGCAATCGACATAATTTTATATTGAATAGAAAGATTATAAAAAAACCGCATACCAAAACTCCTATTAAAGCTTGCCGTGATAGTGACCTAATTTAAATTCGACAGCACGCAGTAGGAGTGACTAATAGAACTAAATTGATTTAACGTGAAACCAACTAGCACTAGCTGGTTTAATATCATTACAATTAATTTAAAATTAAACTTTAAATTGCCCTACCAATTCCTGCATTTGTATTGCCACATTATTTAATGACGAACCCGCATTTGCTAATTGTCCGATGTTTTCAGCATTAGCGTCTGCAGACTGGCTAATGTTAATAATATTTTGATCAATTTCAGCAGCCACCACACTTTGCTCTTCGGCAGCACTTGCGATTTGTTCATTCATATTATTAATCACCGATACCGACTCGGTAATTTTATCTAATGCTTCACCGGCATGGGCAGCTTCGGCGACACCTTGTTCTGAGGTTGACTGACCGCGGCTCATAATTTCTGAGGCTTGCCCGGCACTGCTTTGTAATTTTTCTATCATCGATTGAATTTCTTTGGTGGACTCTTGAGTTCGGCTCGCGAGTGTGCGCACTTCATCGGCCACCACCGCAAAACCACGACCTTGCTCACCAGCACGCGCAGCTTCAATAGCTGCGTTTAATGCTAATAAATTAGTTTGCTCGGCAATGCCGCGAATCACGTCTAATACTGAACCAATGCTTTCGCTATCGTCCCGCAATTGATTCACCGCACCCGAACCGGCACCAACATCACTAGCCAATTGATTAATGATACCGATAGTTTTACTAACCACGGCACTGCCATCGGTTGCAGCGTCATTGGCACTAGTGGCGGCAGTGGCGGCTTGTTCGGCATTACGCGCAACTTCAACAATGGTGGCCGACATCTCATTACTGGCAGTAGCCACTTGCTCGGCTTCGGCGCGTTGGCTTTCGATGCCTTCTTTACTTTCCTGCGCAATATTGGTTAGCTCTTCGGCGGCACTGCCAACATGGCTGCTGTAACCCGTTAATTCTTGAATCATGGTTTGCAGCTTATCCATAAAGGTATTGAAATAAGACACCAACTGACCAACTTCATCATTGGTTGCTGCGTGTAGACGTTGCGTTAGATCGCCATCGCCATTGGCAATTTCACGTAAATTTTCTGACACATTTTTAATGTTGCGTGTAATACTGCCGGCGATAACATAGGCTATCACGGCCAAGACAAACACTAACACGGCTCCGATAATGGCACTGAGAATAATACTAAACTGCGCTGTTTCGGTAGTGCTGGCAATTATATTGGTAAAATCGGCTTTACTGCTCTTTTTAAACTTTTCTAAATTGTCTTTAAATATTTTTAAAGCCGCTTGCATCTGCTTGGCCTTAGCTTGCATTTGATCGGCTTTTAATGTGCCGCTCAACATGCCCACTGTCATGACTCGTGCGAGCTTATAATAAGTGTCGAGTTGCTGCTGCATCTGATTCATTTTTTTGCTTTTGCCGGTATCAATGTTAGCAATATTCACAAAAGCCAGTTTCATGTCGGCAATAACACTATCGGCTTCTTCGATTAATTCCTCTTCTTCAACAGCAACGGCTTCATCTAATAATTTAATGACTTTGTCCAACCATACAGAATCTTTTTCGCTTGCGGCCATGATAGGATAAACCACGGTTTCTAAACGATGCAATTCAGAAGCATTTTTTTGTGCCACCGAGAAGTTCACAACAAAACTGCCTGAAAAACCCAAAATTGCCAAGACTGCAATAAACATAATTTTATATTTAATTGACAAATTATAAAATAACCGCATTTGTGAACTCCTCTTTAAAACGACACCAACAACTTAAACGTTAGTATAAATACTAGCTTTACTGTAATTAAGGCACGCGTAATAAAACTTTAACCGAATCATCAATCGAACCAGCATCAATATAACCCACCGCATCGGTATGTGATTTAATGTGTGCTTTCACTTCGGCATCATTGGCAAGCTCTTTGGGGGGCACAGCCTTACCGGAGAAAATCATTTTTGACCAATAGGCTTTGTACTTGCCTAATTTTTTCTTGGTGACTTTTTGGGTAAACTCGGCTTTCACCGGGCTAGTATCAACCTGTCCCACCAAGGAAACCGAACTCATACCGGGAACCACTTTGGTTTTACCTAAAAATAGTTTTTTAGCCGTTTTAGCATCGAGTGAACCACCCGAGCCGGTGTTGGCAATGATCGCGATTTCTGCCAAGGCGCCCGTTGACCAAGCTAACAAACCCAGAATGAACGAGCTGATGATTAATTTATTTTTCATATTGATTCTCCTCTAGAAGACCGCATCCACTGTAAAAGATAAGATATCGACACTGGTTTCACCGTTAGGTAATGCAGCCAATAAACCATCAGCAGCAGGATCATCCGGTTTTACATTTAACCATTGCGCTTTAAACACAATGCTGGGTTTATAGTGATACGCAAGACCAACAGCAACTGATTGCTGATCGAGCTTGCCCTTAGCAGCACCGGTGGCTTTATGACCTTCAGCTTGGGCGATATAAACATAAGGTTGGTAGCGACCCACCAAGTAATCAACTGAAATATAAGCTCCCTTGGTATCAAACTCATCACTGTTAGTGACTTGCGTATCGGCAGCTTCTAGCATGAGGGTAAAATTGTTGATTTCGACTTTTGCGCCAAAGTTAATCGTTGTTTTTGCATTTTCACTAAGTGCCGCAACAGCTCCAACAGTAGCAGTCGTTACCCGGCTAGCCGCGTAACCCACTTGCAAGGAAACCATTTCATTTTCAGCCGCTAGTTTAATCCCATTCATTTGGCGAACATAATCAGTGCTAGTGGTGCTGTAACCTGATTGTCCAGTAAACGGTTGTGCGGTAAATTCCCAATCATCACCACTGGCGTAGACTACCGATATGCCATCAAAACCTTCTACGAAAAAATTCGGTGATTCACTGCTGATTTCCAAATGATAAAGCTCTTGTGGCGGCCGTGCCCACGGAAAAGTGACCCCGACATCAACATTTTCAGTCACCAAGCCCAAAGGATATTTTTGTCGACCAAAAATAATCCGAGCCTCTTCAGTGGCTTGGAAATTTGCAATCGCCCAATCGTAACGCAACTCATTATCAGCAACACCACCATGAATTTGGGCGGCAATACTCCACTTAGCATCAAGTACCGTGGAAAAATTAATACCCGCCTGCGTGCTGCCCCAATCACCGTGGTTATCATCCACCCCGGCATATTTAGCGGCGCTGTTGGTAACATCATAACCAGTACGCACAAAGCCGTGTATCACGACTTCACCGGCAAAACTTGGTGTTGCTATCACGACCCCCAACACGGTAGCGCTTGTCATTTTTTTTAGATTTAATATCATCGTTATTATTCTCCGTTAATTTTATTATCGGATGCCACCAAGTCTCCGCTACATTTACTTACGTTAAGCATAGACCTTATCGACTTTACCGTTAGATAACTTTAGGATTTTTATAATTTTTTTTTATCAAAACGCTAACTGATAATAGTGATTCACGGGGTTTTTAATTTTAGTTTCCATGACACAAAATCAACTAATTTTTATTATATTTATCAACAACTTAAACGGGGTTAGTTAAAGAGTAATTTGCAAAATAAAATCTAAATGTTGCCCACCCTACATACTGGATAACCTTTAAAACCAATCGTATGGTGGCGGCATTCGGCCCACCAAAATCACAGCTTGTGTTAAGCCAATTGGTTATCAAAAAATATCGCACTCTCTGGAAGGCAATTGTTTAATTTTTTCGAGAATCAAAACAGGCTGTTTTCTGGCGATACAAATTTTAAATTTGTCAAAATGGCATCAAATATTATTCACCTAAAGCAGCAATGCGTTGCAGCTATAGATAAGCTCGCAACCAATCGAATGATGGTATTATGTAAAATAAAATTTACTGATTTGTTTATTAAAACACAGTTCTTGAAGTGTTTGAAAATCGGTGTATAACATCTTTTAAATTAGGTATTTAATCGCTATAGAAAAAAAAGCTGTATTAGATTAACCTAATGTAAATATAAAATAACAATAAATATAAGTTTACTTATCATCGAGTGCGAGGAAAACAATGTTACGGTCTTTACTCATTATCAAATTGTCATTCATGGTGTTTTTCAGCACTATTCTAACTGGTTATGCCGCAGATGAATCCAATACACTGTATTGGGCAGGTTGCGGCATTACTAAAAAGGCCTTTATGGCCGAGCTTGCAAAAGCCTATGAACGAGAAACGGGTGTTAAAATTGTGCTGCAAGGTGGTGGAGCCACCAAAGGCATCCGCCAAGTTTCCAGTGGTGAATTACACATCGGCGGTGCCTGTCGGGTTGCGCTAGAACGTCACCCCCTAGAACGAAATGCCCAGCAAGTCCCAGTAGCCTGGGATGCACTGGTGGTTATCGTTAATAAAAATAATCCGGTCGAAACCATTAGTCTGTCGCAATTACGCGATATTTACCTTGGCAAGATTACCAACTGGCAAGAGTTAGGCGGCATCGACTCTGAAATAGAGCTCTATGTTCGACGCGGTAATTTATCGGGTGTTGGCCGAACCTTACGCGAACTGGTTTTTGCCAATTTTGATCAAAAATTTACCGGCGCTAAATATGTCGAACGCTCATCCGGCCCAGTTGAAAAAGGCATTACTAAAAATCGCCGCGGAATTGGTGTCACCGGTGTCAGCAGCGCCCGTAAGCGCGACGTTAAAATTTTAAAATTACAAGGCATTGAACCAACTTATGGCAATATTAAAAATGGCTCCTATTTATTATATCGGCCACTTTATTTAGTGCGTGAATCCTCTAAACGCAGCCAATTGGCCAATAAATTCATTAAATTTGCACTAAGCCGTCGAGGTAAAGAAATCATTCGAAGTGCTGGCACCGTCCCCTATTCTGATGCTTTAGTATTAGTCATGAAACAACTTGAACAACAAAACCGTGCAACGCGTGCGGGTTTACACCGATAATCTGTCGTAAGGTGGGCACTTGCCCACCAAAACCAC
>CAZEPW010000056.1:0-13003 GCA_964514215.1 uncultured Thioalkalispiraceae bacterium | reverse complement strand
TGCGGGTTTACACCGATAATCTGTCGTAAGGTGGGCACTTGCCCACCAAAACCACACCTCGTCGGGGTAATCAACTACCGACCAAAAAATTTCGCATCTTCTGGTGGGCAGTGCCCACCCTACAAACCACCAAACAGACTCTATACTAAACAATCACATTAAAGATAAAGCCACTAAAACCGATACAGCATTTATCAAAGCTTGGTATCCTCCTATGAGCCACACAAAGCCTGCTACAAAGAATAAATTAACAATCATTATTAGCTTCCTAATTGTATTGTTTTTATTAGCGTGTTTAATGACAATTGCAATTACTCAAATTCATCATAACGAACAACAAGTTGACGAAGTTACTCACGAATTAGCGGATGTTGCCAATGCATTTATCATGCGTGATGCCGCAAATAACCGCGCTTTATTATTGTATCGCATGGCGCAAACGAAAGATGAAATCTTACAAAATGACTTATACACTGACTTTGATCGTTATGGTTCAAAATTTTTAGCGTCATACGATACTGTCAAAAAAAGACTGCACCACCTAAAAGACATCGAGCTATTTACAATTGCCAGAAAAGCCATCCAACTGGGTGGTAACGCACAAGCAGAAACCGCGGAAGATATTCTTGATGGCCGAATTAAAAAAGCCCATAAAAAATTGGCCAATGAAATCATTCCCATCCAACTTGATGTCCGAAAAAAATTAACACAATTATCCAATGCTTTTCAAAGCAATGCCGATGCCGAGCTTGATGAAATTTCAACGCAGAATAATGCCTCGATATTTTTAATTTCCATTATCGGTGCTATCGCGATAATTTTAGGTATCGTCATTACATTTTACGTTGCCCGGCGCGTTACCCTTTCTGAAAATGCCTTCATCGAACAACGCCGCTTAGCCGAACAAGCCAATCAGGCCAAAAGCATGTTTTTAGCCACCATGAGCCACGAAATACGCTCACCACTGTCGGCGATAATCGGTTTCTCAGATTTATTGCGAAAATCCAAACTACCAAAAGAAAAAGCCGACTCCTGTCTCATTAGCATTCAACGTAATAGTAAACATTTATTACATCTAATTAATGATATTTTAGACATCACAAAAATTGAAGCAGGACAATTAAACATCGAACAAATTAACGTTTCACCTTTTGCAGTTCTTGATGAAATCCAATCGGCCATTTTAGTTAATGCCAGCGATAAAGGCTTGGGGTTTAAAGTTAATTATGCCTTTCCATTGCCAGAACAAATAAAAACAGACCCTGTTCGTTTGAAACAAATTCTCATCAACCTTACTTCAAACGCAATAAAATTCACAGAAAAGGGCGACATAAACGTTAACATCACCTGCAACAAAGAGCATGGCCAAATGACCTTTGATGTGATTGATACCGGCATTGGATTAACCACCAAACAACAGAATAAAATTTTTGAGTCCTTCACTCAAGCCGATTCTAGCACCACAAGAAAATACGGTGGCTCAGGCTTGGGTTTAAATATTTGCAAACAACTGGCTCAAAAATTGGGTGGTACTATTTCAGTTGAATCAACTCCCGGGCGCGGTAGCAAGTTTAGTTTTGATATTAGTATTGGAGAAATATCGGATGATAATTTAGTTTATTCTCTGGATCACACCAGCACTCAAACAAACGATTCGCAATTAAACCCGACAAAAAATTTATTTGGCCATATCCTGTTAGCCGAAGACACTGTTGATAATCAAAATCTAATTGAAATGTATGTCACTGACACCGGTGCAGATATCACCATTGTTGAAAATGGCGAGCAAGCCGTAAAAATTTGTGAAACAAGAAAATTTGATTTAATATTAATGGACATGCAAATGCCCGTGATGGATGGTATCGAAGCCACAGAAAAAATTCGACTAAACGACACACAGATTCCAATCGTATCACTTACAGCTAACGCCATGAAATCAGATTTTGAACGCTGCATCGATGCCGGTGCAAATGAGTTTTTAACAAAACCCATTGACATCGTGCGCTTTAACCAAGTGCTCTACAAATATTTATCAAGCACCAAGCCTTCCACCCCAACCACCGTTAAAGTAAATAAGCTCCAAAAACTAACCGAAAAATTTTTAACCGATCTACCCAGTCGCATGTCCATCATTTTAGAATTAAAACAGAAACATTCATGGAATAAATTGGAAGAAGAAACACATAAATTAAAGAGCTTAGGCACGCCATTTGGATTCCCAGAAATCACTAAAATAAGTGATGAAATTAATCTTTGTTGCCGGAATGAAGAATACCAACAAATCCCAATGTTAGTCGACGCGCTAAATAATTTTTGCAGCAGTATTAAAGCCTAGTTTATGTTCAGATTGATCTAAGCGCTATTGCCACTAACATCAAAACCAACCATAACCAGAATACGTTGAAACCACGAAGCAACAAACCCACCCAAAACCCAGCAACATGAATCTGCTTTTAGGATTTTATTAGCCCGTTCGATTTGCTTTGGTAGCATTAATACAGATCAGTGATGTTGAATATATTCAACATAAAAAGTATTAATGTCGTATTTATTCAACATGAATAACTACTGCTAACTTAAACGCCCTGCTTATTCCGTATTTAGGCTAATATCAAGTCTATAATTTAACGGACTTAATCTAACAAGTGATGGGAATAATATGCACAATAATAGCAATTCACTTGGTGAGCGCTTACTAAAATTATGGCAGCGCTTATCGGCATTACCGGGCGGTAAATGGCTATTTAGTAAGCTATTTGGAATAATCGTGCCTTATACAGGCAGCATTGGCGCTAAAATTATTGAGCTACGACCAGGGTATTCCCATATAGAATTATCGGATCGCCGCAAAGTTCGTAACCACCTTGATTGTATTCACGCTATCGCACTAATAAATTTAGGTGAATTTACATCAGGATTAGCCTTACTCACGGGCTTACCACCGGGTGTTCGTGGAATCGTTACCGGGTTATCGATAGAATATTTCAAAAAAGCACGCGGTCATTTAACTGCAATTACCCACGTTAAACAAGAGCAACTCACACTTGAAGCGGATTGCAATATAGAGCGACAAGTTTATGCGGAAATCAAAGATCAACATGGCGATCTGGTAGCAAGAAGCTGTGCAACCTGGCAACTGGGACTCATTCCATGAATAACAGTAAAACTGAAAACACTGCAAGCCATGAATTTTGCCAGCATTTAGCCATAAAAGTACCTTTAATTTGTGGCCCAATGTATCCCTGCAGCAATCCTGAGTTAGTTGCTGCAGTTTCCCAAGCTGGTGGTATTGGTATTGTGCAGCCTTTATCATTAAGCTATGTTCACGGATACAAATTTCGTGAGGGTTTGCGTTTAATTCGACAAATCACCAATAATCCCATCGGCATGAATGCCTTGATAGAACAGTCATCCAAAAAATACCATCAGCAAATGCAAGAATGGGTCGCCATCGCATTAGAAGAAGGTGTATCTTTTTTTATTACCTCACTCGGCAAACCAGACTGGGTTGTAAAACGTGTCCATCAAGCAGGTGGCAGCGTTTATCATGATGCCACCGAAATAAAATGGGCTAAAAAAGCTTTGGACACTGGCGTTGATGGACTCATTGCAGTCAATAACCAAGCCGGAGGCCATGCCGGTAATAAAACACCCGAACAATTATTTGATGAGTTGGTCGATTTAAATTTACCATTAGTCTGTGCCGGAGGCGTCGCGAATGAAACTGATTTTGCAGCAGCCTTAAAACTAGGCTATGCCGGCGTGCAAATGGGGACTCGCTTCATTGCCAGCACTGAATGCACAGCCAGTGACAGCTATAAAAAAGCCATTATCAATGCACAGGCAGATGATATCGTCCACAGTGAACGCATCACCGGAATTCCTGTTGCCGTAATCAATAGCCCCTATGTCCAACGAACCGGACTAAAATGTGGTGCAATTGCACGCTGGATGTTAAAAGGCAACAAAACCAAACATATTATGCGTACACTATATGCTTTACGATCACTCTATCAGCTAAAACATGCTTCACTCGATAAAACTGGACGCAAAGATTATTGGCAAGCAGGCAAAAGTGTTGAGAATATAACAGCGATTGAATCGGTTGCAGCAATAGTACAACGCTGTGCTGACACATTAAAAGCTAGTTAATACTATAAAAATAATTATAAGGTCTACACAGTGGGTAATAAAAAACTTGAGCTATATTCTGTAGTTTCAAAAGGCCAAATTGCAAAAAGATACGATAGCAACCAAGTAAACAAAAACCTGCAAGCCCGATTTAAATTAAATGAACAGATGGAATACGATGCTGATCATTATGAAGCTCTTATTGCTGGCAGTGATCATTTTAAAAAAAATGCAATTCAACTACGCATACTTTCAGAAGCTTATTATAACGCCAATATGTGCTATAGCGTTAAATCACTTGCAGCCGGTTATTTTACAGCGGGTATTGATTTCACTTATAAAAATTTTTATTTAGATGACGAAAGTATAAATGATAATGAAAGTGTAAAAATAGAAGAATTAAAACTAATCCATAAACTCCATCTGCAACTAGAACAAGTTGACGCCCTATTTTACCAGCGCATAATTTTAGCTGTTAAAAATATGCCGTTAGAGCAACAAAAACGTTGTCGCGCATTAATAAAAACACTTCAAAAAATTTATCAATTAAATAAAATTATGCGAAATTTAACGTATGTCACTTATATTATTAAAGAACTACTGGAATACGAACAGCAAGATGATAAAAAGCAAACAACAGCTATACCGGTTATCAAAGAACAATTAAAATACTGTGCAAACTATATCGGCTTACTACTGCATGCAAGTGATTTATTATCACTTACTGCATTCCAACTTATTGATGTATCCCAACATACAATTAAAGCACTGGAGTATCAATATGTTTGGATATTTGGTGAATTAGTTACATTATGCGAAGCACAGGAAAAATCCATGGGCTTGCAACCAATTAAACTAGTTTTAATGAATCAACATCATTAACCTAGCTTTAGTGTTTTTTATGTACTAAATTATTTTATAACCACATAAAATAGGATAAGTGAAAATTATGATTAAAGCCATAGCCGCCGTTATAGTGTTAACTTTAATTTACTTCATTTTTATACAATCCGACTTTCCACAATATATCGAATTCCAACAAAAACAATTTGGCCCTAGTAATTTTCAAGCTGCTAACGATAGTAGAAGCAAAATGTATCGCTATAATAGTGTCTCAAAAACAAATTCCGATTACATACTACTTTTAAAACCAGATGCGGACTCTGGTGACAGTAGCGAGTTTTTGCAATTATTTTCAAATAGCTTTACAGCGCAAGGGTTTTCTTTTCAACGCCGAGCAGATGAAATGTTGGGGCTGCGAAATGACGGGGTTATTTATATGACCACTTCAGCAACAGCCAACCTGCTTGTCATATTGGTTGTAGAAAAAATCGATAAACCTAATTCAATTTCCGATGCAAAAGAAACATTCGATTCATTGGATAAAATAACATTATAGCATCACTAGCGCTATTCAATCTTAACAAAAAACAATAAACCTTACCTATCAATACTGCAGCTTTTAAAAATTAGAGGCAACGATCAAAGTTAAAGACTAAACTGGCGAGTCAAATTTTGAAGGTGTGTGGCCATTCTAGCGACTTCTTCGCTGGTTGATGACATTTCATTTACCGACGTTGAATTTTGTTCGGCTATTTGACTAAGTTCAGTGATATTTTGATTAATATCTTCTGTAACTGTTGTTTGTTGCTCTGCTGCGGCCGCAATTTGTGTATTCATATCATTAATATTGGATACTGCAGAAGTTATAACTTCTAATGTGGCGCCTGCTTGAGCTGCTTGTTCGACACTATTTTGGGCATGCTTTTGCCCTAGCTCCATTGTTTGGACTGTATTTTTAACTCCCATTTGCAATTTATCTATCATTTCTTCAATTTCTAAAGTTGACTTCTGCGTGCGCTGCGCTAACGAACGCACTTCATCAGCTACAACGGCAAAGCCACGCCCTTGCTCTCCAGCTCGAGCAGCTTCAATTGCAGCATTTAATGCTAATAAATTAGTTTGTTCTGCAATACTTTTGATTACATCAAGAATACTGCCAATACTATTACTATCATTTCCAAGTTGAGTAATCGCGCTATTATTATTTTCAATTGTTTGCGCTAATTGTTGAATTGAAGCTATCGTTTGTTTAACAATTTGATTACCTTTTAACGCTTCATCATTAGCGTTACCGGCTGAGTCAGCTGCAGAAGATGCATTTCGAGCCACTTCCCCAACAACCGAAGTCATTTCATGAATAGCCGTTGCCGATTGTTGGATTTCACTTGTTTCTTGTAAAATATTTTTGTTAGTTTGCTCAGTGACAACGGCCATTTCTTCTGCAGAAGCAGCTAATTCAGCAGCAGATTGTTGTATATTCAAAATCATATTTTTCAATTTATCTTGCATAGCTTCTAGAGCCAAAAACAACATCCCAATTTCATCTGTTGAATAAACGTTTATCTTTTGGGTAAGATCACCTGAAGCCACTGTTTTAGCTACGTTAACGGCAGCATTAATACCTGTTGATACCACTTTAGCTATCACCAGAGCACTAACAACGCCAACAATTATCGATACAAACACAGCAATACTTAATATTTTAAACGCTCTTTGTTCATCATGCTCAGCCTCACGAGTTGATAACTCAGTAAAATTTTCAATTTCTAAGAGAAGCTTTTCCAAATTTTGATCAATTATTTCTTCCTCTTTTTCGACTTTTTCAGCTAGCTCCTGTACTTGATGTACATTTCCTTTTGATAACTCAAAAAACACCTGACGTACATCGTTATCATATATCGTATGCTGATTTTCAATATCCAAGAGCAGATTACTAACATGTTCAAACTCGTTTCGTTCTTTCATCGAACCAGAAAATTTATGTGCATCTCGGGCTACAATTTGGCCCCTCTTTAATTCTTGTTCTACTTTTTTATTTAATTGATTAAAGGTTGAAAGTGCTTTGTTAAAATTAGCTCTTGACAATTCATTGTTTTTCATTTTTTCGCCATAGCGTAATGCTCGCTCAAAATTAATTGCTTGCTCGAGTTGATGAACCGTTATTTCAGTAATAATTTTGGTCAAAGGCATATCTTGCTCGGCAATCGTTGTCATCTTTTTACCTATGGAATTCATGGTTATCAATGCATAACCAGTTGTACCAAGCATTAATACAATTAGAAAACTAGCTAAACTAATAATTTTAGCTTTAATTGATATATTATTGAAACTTAAAAAGTTGAAACTCATCTAATTCGTGCACCCAATATCCTAGCCATATTATTATATTCATCTATCAATATAGCGGACAAATTTATTTTATCTTTAATCGATTAGAATTAAACGCTCGATGCAATTAACGCAATTTTATGCTTAACGAATGGCAGAGTACTTTGCTCAAGATTTATATTCACGAATGAATGCTGTCAATGCGATAAATAATGATTAGTATGAATAACTATCAATTGTACGTTACCAATGGCTTCAAAATTTAACATCGTACCTCGTATCATATCACCTTCTGTTACCGGCTTATTATTTACCAAGCCAGTGCCACGAGTAATATACACTATAAAAGGTTCATCAATTTCTATACGTTGGCCTTTTGTTAGCACTGCAACATCAATTTTTGTTTTTGCTGGGAAAGCAATTTCGCTATTTTCAGCACCGCCATATATTCGAGTTAGTTGATCTTTTCTAGGTTGATAAACTTTATAGTCTGCAGGCTGTCCAGAGACTTCCGGTAAAACCCATATTTGAATCATTCGGTTCCAGTTATTATCCGGGTTGATTTCATTATGAGAAAAACCTTCGCCACCGGCACGCTGAACTTGTACGTCATCAATGTTTAAATCCTTGCCATGCTCCAATGAACCTTCATGCTTTATCCGTCCGTCAACCATCACAGAGATAACATCTATTTCATGATGGTTATGCATGTGTGTTTCACCGTGAGGCTTAAATCGTGCATCGGCAAGATAAACAAAATTACCAATACCAGGCCAACTGCCATCATTGTTTTCATTTACGCCAAATAATCTTGCCCCTTTTACCAAGCGGTGTTCTTTTAGACCGGCAAAGCCGCCATCGGGAAGGCTGTCTCGTTTTAAAATTTCTATGTTGTTATTCATGGTATGCTCCTGCACTAATTTCAGTTAAAACTATTAACGACCTTAATCAATTGTGAATTTAATTCGGCATGACTAATTTGACCTTGCTCTAAATCGAAATTATCATAAAAACGTGGTATTGATAAACTAGCTTTAACGACACCCCCAAAATGGGGTGCTGAACTGATAGCCGTTGCTAATACATTAGCTGCACCACCGGCTCCCGGTGATGTCGCAAGTAATACCATGGATTTATTTTGAAATACTTTTGAGTTAATACGTGATGCCCAATCAAAAAGATTTTTATACGCGGCAGTATACGAGCCATTATGTTCTGCAAATGAGATCATTAATGCATCACTATCAGTAATTTTTTGTAGAAATGCTTTTGCGAGTTCAGGTTGCCCTAAATCGGCTTCTCGATCTTCACTAAATAACGGTAATTCATAATCATTAATATCAAGCAACTCTATTTGAGCTGCTTTAACTTGGCTGGCTGCATAATTAACCAACTTTTTGTTAATGGATTTTGAGCTGCTTGATGCAGTAAATGCAAGAATTTTCATGTATCGAACTCCTTTATCAATGCTTGTTTTAACGTGGACATCTACTGCTTTAGGTAGCTTTTGTGCAGTATAATTAGTTAATATATAGAAATAAATATGCTATATAGAATGCCAACATTATGGGACTTTTATAAAAACGGCATACGCACCAATGTCACTATTGATCCTCGGGTTATGTGTAACAGCGCTGAAATTGAGGTAGCAATGGTTGCCAAGGGGCTTGGTATAACACGGTTACCATTGTTAAGCTGTGAAAAAGAAATTGCGAGTGGTGAATTGCAAATAATACTCGATGATTATGATCAAATAAAATTCGATGTCTACGCCGTTTATCCACACCGGCAGTATCTAACGGCAAAAGTGCGGGCTTTTGTTGATTTTGTTGTTGATGCTTTTAAAAATTCGAAACCGAATAATTGATCACCTCAATGAGTGCTTCAATGCCAACACCATCACTGGCCATCATTGCCATACCAAACTGTATGGTCATAATATAATTTGCCATCAAGCTAGCGGATTGGTTTTTACTAATATTTCCTTGCGTTTTTTCAGCATTAAAAAATTCAATTAACGTTAATTTAGTATAAGCATTAATCTTAGTGACAGTTTTAGATGCTTCAGCAGGAAAACAGCTAGCACCTATTTCACTGGTGCTGCTACACACGAAACAACCACCCGGCAATTTCGGATCGGTTTGCATTTTAGCAATGGACGTTAAATAAGCTCGTATTCTGTCACTCAAACTTTGATTCGCTGTAACAAGTGTGATTATCACATCGGGTGGTACTCCAGTTGGTAGCGACATCGATTTTATAACCCAATATGTGCAACACGTTTTAGGCTTCATCGATAGCAGTGGCATTGCCATGGATGAAGAAAAAGTTTTAAATGCCGCTAACGAAACAATTGCCGCGATATAAAGAATTTGAACTTGGGATAAGTAAATATAACTTAAATAAACAATACAAGTGGGAATGGTTATTTAATGAATGTACGTTTTATCAAAAAAACCATCACTTTAAAAAGATTAATATGATAATATTTTTATAGAATTACTCCAAATTAAATTTAATCGGTAATCGAAATAATACCGCGACAGGTTTTCCTGCAATTTTACCGGGAATAAAGACTGAATCTTTAATGGCCTGAATAGCCGCATCATTAAACGACTTTCCCGCTGACTTAAATACCGTTGTCTTACGAACTTTGCCATGCCGATCAATTAAAGCATCAATAATGACTGTCGCAGTTATTCCTAACTGCTTCATATCTTCTGGATATTTTTTAATGCCTTGTCGTAATAACCGTGGTTTTTCGGTTACACGATACAATGGTTCAGGTACCGGAAGTTGCTCGTCGTTATTTTTTGCAATTTTTTCAACGCGTTTATTTTTGGTTGAAAAATTCTTTTCAACCGGAACCATACGTTTTTTCTTTAAAATTGGTTTTTTGATAATTTTTTTGGGTTTATTAATCGGTTTCTTTACAGATTTTAATTTCTTTTTAGGTATTTTTTTTGGAGTTTTTTTAATTTTTTGCTTTTTTATAATTATTTTTTTCGAAAAATCAATCGAATTAACAACCAGCATCGGTGTAATATCATCATCTTTTATTGTTCCCGAGATAAACGGCACAGATAAAATAAGTATCGCGACAAGGAACACAGCAATGCTTAATGATAATAATTTTGATAAATAATTATTATGTAACATACTACTAATACTGTTTTAGTTACTTTTTTCTTCTGTGGCTACACCAATGTTTTTTATACCGATAGACTTACAAATATCGATCACTTTAATTAAAAATTCGGTGGTAGAATCTTTGTCAGCTTGAATAATTACCGATAAATTAGCATCATTATCAAAATCATTTTGTAATGAGCGTTTTAAATCATCAAAACTTAAAATAGTATTTTTATGACTGATTTCACCACTCTTATTTAATTTAACGATTTCACTTTTCAATTTTAACGTTGAACTATGTTCCGCGTTGGGTTTTTGAATAACCATACCGTTATTCTCTGGAAATACTGTAGTCACCATAAAAAATATTAACATTAAAAAAATAATATCAATCAAAGGAGTCATTGTGATTTCTGGTTTAGTCTCTGGGATTTTATACGGTTCGATCAAATTATTTAATTCCATAAATTACACTCCTGAATTCGAACTGTATTTCGAAGCAGCAACGGATGTATCCGCTTTTGATTTAATAACCTCAATATCATGATGTAAAATCATTTGCATTGACTGAACCAAGTTTGTCATAATCACAGTTTGTCGACGCAGCAATATGTGATGCATAAAAATTACCGGAATGGCAATTATCAAACCACTGGCAGTGGTTAACATTGCCTGTGAAATACCATTTGCCATTTCCTCTGGTTTACCGCTGCCGTGTATTGCGATAACGTCAAACACATTAATCATACCCGTTACTGTACCAAGCAAACCTAACATGGGTAACAAGGTACCAATCGTAGCGATAGTTGGTAAACTTCCCTCTATTTTAAGTGCAATATCAGCCATATGAACATTCATTTCTCGTGCAAAGTCATGTTTGGTTTTAATTTCAGACCAGTTTAATAAATTTAGAAGCTGTGCTAATGGGCTGATTATTTTTGATTTATCAAACAGCGGAAGATAATTTTCTTGTTGTGATAAATTAAGTAAATCTGTTGTTGATAATTTAAAATAGAAAATTAAATTTTTACTCTGCCAGACTAACAAAACCATTGCTATACTCGCTGCAATAAAAATAACCCACATAATAGGGCCACCTTTGTGCATGATGTTAATAAAATCAGTAAATACTGTCATCGTTCTACGCCTTATTTAATTATTTAAAAATCAACTTCAACACCAAAAAATGGAAAAAACCCAATACCAGTAATTTTATCGGGATTGTCTATTTTTTCAAATTCATTACCATAATCATAACCCGTAATATTTTTAGAAAATGTAACATTTTGCAAATCAAAATAATATTTTAATGTTGATTCTTTAAATAATACTGTTCTTGTCAATCGTAAGTCCATTTTGAAATAATTTGGAGTACGAGCACTATTAAATTCAGCATATTGAGCAACCCAACGCGATGTTGGATCTCCTGAAATTAATCTATTTCGCGCGATAACCGCAGTATACGGTGTGCCCGACTTGAGCTTTGCTTTCACACCCCAATCCCATTTATTCCATGAACCAGAAAAAGGTTGCCCCCACACAGCGGTTACGGATAACGGAATATCACCAGAAAAATCTCGAGTGATACCTGTTCGTAAATCAGTTCGTGTTGATTTTGATGCTGAAAAACTAAGCCACCCAAGACGACGTTTTTCAGCTTTACGTTTAATAAAAATATCAATACCGTAAGCTCGCCCCTTACCTTCGTTCGAATAATTATCAGGTGGATCATTATCATCTATCGAAACCACTAAATCAGTTAATGGTTTATCATAAACTTCGGTTTTAATACTGTATTTAGGAGTTATTTTATATTCAACGCCCAGAATACGATGCTCAGCCTTGGTTATTTTTAAATTAGGATTTCCAAAACCATTAACGATTTCAGCACCGGGTGGCACCTGCACATACTTGCCCCAGGTTGCTGTTAACAAGGTATCGGGATTATAGCGATATTCAATTGTTGCACGAGGCGACAATTGGGTTTCCCGTAAACCTTGGCGTACTTGAATATCACTATAGCGCAATCCGGTAATCGTAGTTATCGAGTCCGACCATTTTTTTCGATACTTTATATAAGGTGCTGAAGAGCTAAGATACACATTGCTTTTAAGTCGATATTTTTTTAAATCAGTTAAATTAAAGTCAATGTCACGTTCGGATGGTGGTCGGGAGATATTGAGATCAACCGGTATTTGGCTAAGACTCAATGAATATCCATAGCTAACACTATCGGTTTTATTTAATCGATGCTCCAATTCTGGCTGCCAAAATAAAGTATTCACTTCAAAATTAACAAAATAGGGATCACCAAATGGATCACGCCCGATGCGAAAAATATTTTTACTGTGATACAACGCCAGAGGCATCACAAAATTCGTTGTTGCATTCCAAGGTTTAACCAGCGTTAAACCAATCGTTTGAAACTCCTGACTACTAAACGTTTCACCAGCTAACTCTGGGTCAGATTTTGCACTAGCAATAAGATCCACTGATAATTTATCTGCTGCTGCAAAAATATAACTATCAATATAACCTTTATCTAATTTGTGCCGGTATAACATTTGAC
>CAZEPW010000055.1:0-24180 GCA_964514215.1 uncultured Thioalkalispiraceae bacterium | reverse complement strand
TAACTAAACTCGCATTGGATACTGGATGGCAATACAAAGGTCAATCTCGGGATAAAGTTGCAGCGCAATTTTGGGATTAATGTTTAACAATACCAATTACTATTTTTAAAGAGCATTAACTTAAACAACCGACGGTTTATATTTAAGCTTTTTCATGCGACAATAAAACTACACTGTTAACACTAATACGAAATAGAGTATCTCAAATTTTAACAATCATTAAATTCATGGACCACAGCTTAACTTGTAACGTACATTCGTTACATTAACAGTCGGTTCAGGAAATTGATAAGCGAGTTCACGCACCTCGTTTGCTTTTAATTGAATTTTTTGTTTCCGAGTAAAATTGCCTTCAGATGTAATGAGTTTGGCAACCAGTGAAATTTCACCGAGCTCACCATCATTTTTCACTTTCGCCTTGACAGTATAACCATAATCAGACTTACCCTTTATAAAAAATGCGTCTTTATATGCCGAACTGGATTGCAACACACAGTTTGAATTTGATGTTATATTTTTATAAATATTCATCGCTTTATGCCGAGCGGGTTCACTGAAAACAAATATGCCAATAACAAATAAAACAAATATACTTCCGGAAATACTCGAGATCATTTCTTGTGTTTTTTTATTTTTAATATATTCATCATATAAAATTTGAATTAACTCATCACTTTTATCCTTGAACTTTTTTTCTTGAATTTTCTTGGTAATATCATCACCAAAACCATAACCTATAAACGGTAAAACAAGCAAAAACCAGGTTCGAATGTCTGAATTGGCCAAAATAATAAAAATAAGAATAAAACCAACAATTATACCAATGGCTATTCCTACAGTATTATAGGTCTTAAAGAGTATCGTAATGTATTTTTGCCTTACATCCTTAGCTAACTGTACTTTGATATTTTCAGTATCGATATTTTTTTTGCCTATTGCCGATATAGGTTCAAAAACAAAACGCTTATCCCTGTAACGACTTGTAACACTGTCGTATATCTTGGATATGGATTCTGAGTCCGTTGGTAACGGCGGCGGTCCTTCAAATACACTGTTAAATTCTTTAACCTGCTGTGCCTCTAACCATTCATCCATGCCATCAGTCCAGACTAACGTATCTCGTTGCAAAACATCCGTGTTCACCAGTTTATGTAATTCTGCTAGTGTTTCAGGGCCATACTTTTTCCCTTCTTTTGAATACCACCAGATCTGTTCAGCCATTAAAAATTCCTTCATTTGGTTTCTCATTCAATTTAAACCATTGAATATCCGCATCGCAATAGTTAACAATCAACGCCAGTCTCCCATTAACACAAACGGTGCCCAGAAATATGGACGTGACCAGCTTCGCCGTCCACTGGATTTACCGTTGATCATTATTAATTGCACTTTACGTAATGCCTCGGCTTTGCTTAATTGTTGTTCGTGATAATAACGATAAAATAATGACATAAATTCAGACGTACTGCTGTCTGCAACTTTCCAAAGTGTTGCCATTACTGCTCGGGCACCTTGGTTTTGCACCAAAGCTCCGAGGCTTTCCATTTCACTACCATCGGCACCAAGCCCACCGCCAAGACCCGTTTCACAGGCCGAAAAGGTGACTAATGAAAAATTGTCAAAACGAAAATTTTCACGGACGATGTCACTTAAATATAATGCGCTTTTATCACCCAGAAAAAAACGCGAGGCATCAGCACGACCCGGGACAAATTCAAAATGACTGGCCAAATGCAAGATAGTAAAATCTTGCTTGAGGGCATTTTTTAATACTAGCCGGGTGAACGCCTCATCTAAATAGGTTTTGCCCTTTATCCCTGATTTAATTGCCACTGCCGTTAATTCATCGGGAACCATGGTTAACGCAGGAAATTTATCCACCGCTTGGCTAAGCCCCATTGCAGCCAGTTGCAAGTTGTTATTTGGCTTGCTTGTAAAATCTTTTTTCACCGCTTCATTAAAGAGAGTCAAAGTATAATCTTCGATTAAATACCGTTGCCCATCATACAATGCCGCAAAGGGGATGTAGCGTAATACATCATTAGGAACCAATATTAATGTTTTGGTCTCGAGTGTTTTTAGTTCTTGGGCGATGGGTTGGATTAACAGCTTATATAATGCGTTCAATTTCGTGTTAAGAAATTGAGAATCACTTCGCGATGAATGCGAGGCAATCAATAATTCCCGTACTATTAAAATATCAGAACCTAATCTCTTGCCGTCAAACTTAACTTGTTTAGCAATTGGCGGATTACTCGGAGTACTCAATAAAATCGAAACTCGATTATCCGTCACTACATATTGCAGTGCGGCAATGTTAGCTGCGGGATCACTTTTTTGCACCTTAATCATTGCCTTTTGCAAATTGGTTTCAACCATTTGAAGTGGAGACTCACCCCGACGATAGGCTTTATTTTTAGCAAACTGATCCGATTGTTTTTGTAGGTTTTGTAAAAAGACCAGCATTGCCTCGCGTAATAGCGGCAGCAGTTTTGCATTAATTTCGGCTACACGTTTCTTTTGGATCTCAGATATCTTACCGAGTTTTTGTTTGCGTAGCAGTTCAGCACGTTCTTTACCCAAAGCCACTTGTTGATCTCGAAGTTCATAGTATTTAGCAAAACGTTTTTGTTCCAGTCCGGTAAGCGCTACACGGGTATTTCGTGGATCAGATTTGGACGAGCGCTGTAAAATATCGAATAACTCCTGCTCTTTTAACATTTGTAACACAGCTTGCGCTTCCCCGATGCGACCATGGGTAATTAATAGATCGGCAAGATTTTGGAAAACATAACGTTTGTTTTGCAAAAAACCGATATTCGTTTCCTTATCCAATTCAGTTAAATTTGCACGTAATCCTTGAATGGTATTAACCGATTCCTTACCCCAAAAAATAGCAAGCTCATGACGTTGTAGTTGTGCATATAAAACACCTAACCCACTTTGAACCCGCCACGTTATTTCCTGATTACCCTGACCACTCTGAGCTAGCATTAGCGACTTAAACATCATTAATTCAGATTTTTTAAAATTATCTAATTTTAAATACAAGAACGCAAGATTATTAAAATGCTTTGCCATAACCGGATGTTCTGCCGAATATAGATTTTTATAAATATTTGATATACGCAAATGTATTGATAAGGCTTTATCATTCTGTCCAAGCATACCGTAGGCAACGGCTAGATTATTTAAACTTAACGCTATCAGCGGATGATTTTCAGGGAAAATATTTTCGCGAATGGTTAAGCTTTGTTGCAATACCGGAACGGCTTTTTCGGGTGTATCCATTTCCGTAAAAAGTCCTCCAAGATTACTGAGTTCTTTTGCTAAAGATAAATAATTTATTGGGCGTTTCTTTTTGTGAAGCGCAATACTTTGCTGGTGCAGGGATAATGCTTTGCTGTTTTGACCGAGTTTAGCAAGCAGTACCGCATAATTTCCTAGAATAGTGGGATATTCCGAGTTTTTATTACTATTCAGTTTTACTAGCGACTTGGTATAGAGTAAGGATGCTTTTGAATAATTCCCCATTTTGTCATAGATAATCGCTAGGCTATTCATTGCATAGGCGATATCCTGATTTTTTGGTTTATCCCGAGCTTTCAAAATCTCAAGCACACGTAACGATAACGTCAACGCTTCTGAATAATTGCCCATGTCAATTAACAGCCCCGAAAGATGATGGTATCCTTTTACAACTGCTCGGTGAGCATTGGGCAATAGTTTTTTATACATCACTAAACTATTTTTTAATAACGGTAATGCAAGCTCATCGAATCCTAATTTTCTATAAACATCGCCTAGATCCCTAAGATCCAAAGCAACATCGCTGCTGCCATTAGGATAAAGCGTTGTTGATATTGCCAAACTACTTTTAAATGCCTCAATGGCGTTGCTATACTGCATTAAATTTTCATACACTTTACCCAACTCATGCTGCGTCACAGAAACATAGCGATGTTGCCTTCCATATTGCGCGATATCCAACTCAAGGCTGCGCTTTAAAGCATATAAAGCCGCATTATAGCGTTTAAGACTATTTTGTTTTTTTCCAATTTCATATAAACCTTTTGCAACATCCTGCTGTTTTCCATCATGATATTTAACATCTATCCGCAAACCACGTTCAATTATTTCAACTGATTTAGTGTATTGTTTGCTGATTCGATAAAGCACGTATAATCGCTTGACAACTTTTTTACGATAACGCGGATCCGGATCAGCATTTTTTTCATAGAGTCCAAGTGATTCAAGTAATAGTGATTCTGCCCGTATCAATTGCGATTTGAGTTTAGCGGTTTTTTCTGGATCATCATTATCAATGGCTGACTTGCTAAATAAATAACCAACTCGATAAAGAATTTTCGCAAGCGCTGGTTGCCCATGATTATATCGTTCACGCGCCAGTTTGAGGCTCTGTTCCAAAAGAGCAAATTTCTCTTGCCTGCGTGATGCGCGACTAAAAAACTGTGCCAGAGTGATGCGTGCCGCTATCGATTCCGGGCTGTTTCTACCATGAATACGCTCGGCATATTTAATCGCCAGACGCAGTGCGTTTTTTCTTGGTGCCCAACGAATACGGGCTAGCCGATCATAAACCGCGCCTTCTTTTTTTGAGTTACGGCTTGATTTATAAAAAGCGCCCAGTTTTTTTAAAATAACAACAACTGGCTTACTATTAACGCCGTATTTTGTTTCGGCTATTTTTAATTCAGCACGTAATTGTTGCTCTGTTGTATCCGGCTCATTCGCAGCGATATTTTTAGTATCGAAATTTTGTTTCTCGATGTCCTGATTCGATACGGATTTAACGGAACAGGCGGGTAATAGTAACGATGAGACTGCCACGACAATTAGTATTTTCCAAATTCTCAAGATAGCGCTCCTACTAATGCGTTACAACTTAAAGCCGGATACGTCGACTCGGTTGCCACTCACCATTATTATGTTCACCACGGTAATCAATTTTACCATCAAAATCGTCATCCCATTCTGAGGTTTGTGGCTGACCTTGACGATTCAAACTAATAATGGCATCGGGTTTTTTATCATTGTTTCGATCAAACGCCATAAAGGGACTTTTCGTTTTATCGTCTGGAATAGCCAATATCGCATCACCTTTGCCACTGCAATTAAAATCAAATAAGGTAAACTTCACTTTATCTTTTTTCCATTTTTTTAATGGTTTTGGTTTGCATGATGATTTTTTTAATTTTTGTTTTACCACCGATGCCTTTGCAATGGATTTGGGACGCGTACTTTTAGTGGCAATAAACGATCGCACATCAGACACCGCCACAGCGAAATTTAACCCGGCACTGGCTTGGCCTTTCATAAAACTGTTGACGCCAATCAAATTGCCATCGTCAGACATCATTGGCCCACCTGAATTTCCTGGATTAAGCGCGCCGTCCGTCTGGATCACGGTTGCCTGTCGATTTCGGGTAAATTTATAATTCGGTCGAATAGCACTGACGGTGCCTTGGCTCAACGACATAAATAAATTATGCGGATGGCCAATCAAAACCACAGAAGAGCCTGTGCGTACTTCATCCAATTTACCAATTGGCATGATTGAGATATCCGATGGTAATTTAATGAGTTGCAGTAAAGCCAGATCACGACTCGAGTCGGCTTTGACAACCTTGGCCGCGAAATACTCCGGTTGTGTTCCGGGTTTACAAGAAGGGAAAATACCCACCGCAACCATCTTGCTGCCGGAAATAACATGTTCAGCCGTTAATATATGACCGTCCATACTGACAATCGAACCGGTACCGGTATAGGTGCCTTTTTTACCATTCGTATCCACTTTATGCGCAATAAAGACCACCGAACGACAACGTGCGGCAAATAAACGTTCGAGTTTATTACCACCAGCTCCACGAGTTTTAACCGGCGGTTCAGCCTCCACCTGCATCATGATTTGCCCTAATGCCGCATCACTCATCGGACCAGTTAATGGATTTGAGGATGGTAACATGCTATTGTTTGAATGGTTTGAACTGGGGACACTGGCGCTTGAAGGAGCATTAATATCAAGACTATTAATGCTAGTGCTGGCCAAGGCCATAACGGGCATCATAAAAAACAAATGCGCCATAAACCTGGCTCCTAAAATGGTAACGTTATGTTTCATGTGTGTGTGCTCTCCTTTATACAGAATACGTTTTATTAATACCCGTAATACTATTCAATATATTTCTATACCCTGTACATTTGACGCATCAGCCAGAGAAAAGTCAGATATTTTATGAATTAATTTAACGCATCGCGAGCATCCATCTTAACGTGCCTGTTTTACTGTCAACCGATACGGTGGATAACCTTCCAGCTTGATACCGTTATCCTCAAATAATTTTTTAATCGTTGATAAATCAATAGCTTTAGGCACATCAACTCGCATTGTTAAATCATCCGCATTTATTTTCACGATAAGCACTTTTGCACCAAGCTCGCGCAATGATTTGGCTAATTTTTCAGAAAATTTTGTTGCATTGGGAGCAATTATTTCCGGTGTTGCACCACCACGAACAATAATATCGGGCTCCAAATTGGGAGACAACCCAAGCTGAACCCCAATGGTAATCACAAACACCATACTCATCGCTAACGCAACAGGGCGTTCCCAACCAGTAGCAAAAATTAATTGCTGCAAACGTCGCAGCCAGTTGGATTTATTTGTCGAGCTAGAATCGGAGCTGCTGGCAACACCAATCAGTCCCTGCGCCAGTAACTGATGTTTGATCACATCCATTTTGGCTTTTTGTTCTGCTCTCAAGTCATCACTGCTTGCCAGTTCGGCGGCACGTTGAGTATCAATCTGAGCGCGTATTGCATCACGTAATACTTGAGCGCCCAGATTCGAGTCAGTATTATCACGAGGAATTTTTCCAGCAAGTCTATCAAATAGCTCATCGGTTTTTTGATCGTCTCGACTCATATCGACTTCCCATTTAGTTGTAATGAACAATCATCATTGCCACAATATCGACGACAAAGCTCTTCCATTCGTTTGCGAATTTCGTATTTGCGTTGTTTGGCTGCCTGAACTGATGTACTCAAAAAATTAGCAAGCTCTTCACTTGTTGGCGAATGTTCAACCCAATAGATCAGCACCTCAATCATACGGCGACTATTTTTGCGTGCTGGCCCCTGGTTTTCTAATTCGGCCAACACTTGTTGCACGCATAACACGAGTTCAAACTTAGGATCATGATGTTCATTCAGGCTATGATTTTCATTTGAGTCGTCATCGGTATCATCGATTAACTGTCGATTATCACCACGCACGACACGCTTACGTAGTTCATCAAGGCAACGGTTGCGGGCAATGGAATAGATCCAAGTTGATAAAGCACTTTTTGCCGCATACGATTGCCAACGAGTAAACACCCGCATAGCAACATCCTGAACAATATCTTCTTTCAGCTCATCCAATACGCCCAAATCGGCACAAGCACCAAGTGCAATACTCCGTAACATGGGCATTAGCGACTCCCACACAGTTGCATCACCGGCGTGCATTTTGTGTAAGAATTCTTTTCCGTCCATATACCTCGATGTTGCTTTATTAGCGATTGTCGAATTAAACGCTGTTGTTGACGACCATTTATCATATCCCTTAGACGTCTATAATAGACAAAAGTGAGGCAATAATTTGGATTTTTAGACTAAAATCAGCCTTAACCTATGGCTAATATTGTTGCTGCTTCTTTACCGTTTTGAAAACCATTAAAAAACGGCACATTAACACCACATAATACCGCGGTTTCATATTGCGTTACTGGTGAATTTTTTTGGCCAGCTTAATTAAACTGCCAAATTGTATTGAAACTAGTGTTGATTTAAGCATACCGAATTACTTTTAATGTAAGCTACGTTAAATATCCAAAAGAGCGAGTGTTGTTTCTGCTGTTAATTTGTTTATTTTAAACAAAACCTCACAATATTCATTCAGCTCACTCATTGGCGTTGGGTCGTCAGCACAACAGCTACCAGCGATTACACCAGTATAATAAATTCCGGTTTTTACAATAATGTTATCTGCTGTCTCTGAGATATTAAGAATCAGTATAGTAATTTCAGTATCACTAACATAGCTACTTTGTGACAGACCTTCTTGCAAGGGAAGTCGTTTAATGTCTATTTTTTTTATTTCTTCCTGTAGGGTAGACTTAAATTCAGGAGTTCCCCAAGCAGTTAAAGAATGAATTAGTTTAATCACTGATTAAATGTCCAATTTTTACGATTACTAGATTAACATGAAACCTTCATAGTATAGAAGCTAAAGCTAAACGGCTATTTCATTTTTAAATTGAAACCACAGCATGCTATATTTTATACCCTTTTTCTAAAAACAAAAAAAAGATACAATATTTAATTAATGAATATCTGACTTTTTATTTTTGCAGACTTATCCCCTGTTTATATTCGAGATATTGAGTTATATTTTGTTTACTCCTGAAATTTTTATTCTTACTTTCAATTGGAACTAAGACAAAAAAAGTAGCAACAATGATATTCATGCGTAATATTATTCTATTATTTATCTCTCTTATCGACACCAGCTGGTCTGCAGCAAACTTGATGGCGGCTGAAACAAACTCAATTCGCATAGACAATGCAACCCTTCTAAAACTCTATCTAAAATCTTCAACGCCGGCTAACAATACGGCTTTCCTTAAAAAACTAAAAATCGATGGCAAACGCTGCCGAGCGCCTAAAATTCATGAATGGCCAGGCAAATACTCCATTTGCAAAAGCCAATTACTGTCCGGACTGGTCTCATTAAAACAACCCTCGAACGAAGTACTTGTTGCAACTCTAAACTGGTACTGGTCTAGCAAAAGTCGTATTAGTACAAATGAAAGCATGCAAAAACGTTTGTTTAACCAGCTTGGATCACCACTGCTTGATACCATATTGATAGAGCAGCGTTATCTGCAATCCGCAATGGAATTTTCAAATATACAGTATCGACTCAATCCAAAAACACAAAAATATTGGGACAAGGTTCCCACCCGACAAAACAACCAAAGTATTATGGAGTTATTCCAGCTTAGCTATGGCTTGCCATCATGGGATCGCGCTTATGCCGGCGGCTTCATTAATCAGGAACGTTATGCAGGTTCAGCTGCACGTTTTGCCAATATACGATCAGAATTAAATCGCTCACTCAGCCATGTGCTGAGTTTTGTTGGCCAAAACCCCAAGCCTTCCAGTCGCAGAGCAAAACCGCCGGTTCCAAACAACACTCTGTTTTGGCAAACACTCGATAGCTTGGGTGACCGCACCACAAATAGCAATGCAACTTGGCAACAACAGGTAACACCACTGGAAAACCAACTTAAACAATTATCAGCTATTTACACACGCTGGCTGCAAGTTACACCAAAAGTAGCTGACATGTTCCGATCGGGTCCAACGAAAACCTTCATCGAATATATTATTTATAACAATATTTTTGATGGTCAAGATCACTACGCGGCTTTTAGTTTATCGAGTAATCATCCCAACGCGTCAATTCAGTTTACCGATCTTGGCTCGGCTAGCAGCATCAGTCAACATGTCGTAAAACTAAGACAAGCTATTCTGCGCCAATCATCTCTCACCAAACAACAGCAACAACTAACCGAAAAGCTAATAAAACCACTCTCACTCAACTTTAAAAAAACCACTGAGATTGTGATTTCTCCCGCAGGCACGCTTAATGCCTTACCGTTTTCATTGCTAGTAAACAGCAATATGCTGGTATCCTACAGTAATAGCTGGTCAATGCTGACACAACTGTTCTCGCATCAGGAAAAATTAAATCAACAAACAACAACAACACCCGGCATAATTCTGGCGAATCCAGACTATGGCGGTGAATTAAAAACCGTGTCGATTGATCTGAATGTTGCCGGACTGGAACGTGATGGCAGCACGGCATGGCCACGTTTTTTTGTACCACTTGCTTATACCGCACAAGAAGGTAAAGCTATTGAAAAGCTGAGTCCCGACAAGGTGTTATTGTTAACCGGCAAAAAAGCCAGCGAGTTTGCCTTGTTTGAGCGTAACAATCCAAAATTTATTCACATCGCGAGCCATGGATATTTTTTATCGGATGACTGGCAAGCAAAGAATCTACGCAAAATCAATTCTCGTCGAGCAGACATTTGGTATCTGGCTTACCCGTGGGTTTTATCGCAGTTAAATTCAGGGCTTGCCCTGTCTGGTGCCAACCAGTTAATTGCCGGGGCTGAAATTAATGCTTTTGAACAAGATGGCCTGTTCACCGCATCGGATGCAGCCTCGCTTAATTTGTTGGGTACTGAACTGGTGATACTCAGTGCCTGTAATACCGGGCTAGGTTCGGTGGTTGATAATCAGAAATATTTAGCCAGCATTGGTGATGGTGCCAGTAATTTACGTAGCGCGTTTCGTCAGGCCGGTGCGAAAAATGTCATCATGAGTCTCTGGCCGGTGGCGGATAAACCAACGGCATGGATAATGGAGGAATTTTATCGTGCCTGGTTTTCAGGAATGAAACCTAAGCAAGCGTTAAAACTTGCAAAATTACGCCTGCGTAAACGCTTGCGTAAAAATGTGATGAGAGATCATCCCTATTATTGGGCGGGTTTTGTGATTCAATCTGAATTTTAACAATCAGTTTTGTCATTCATCATCATTCATTAAGTGGTGCTGCAATTTTTTTACCTTTGCCAAGATTATACAATTCAACTCGTCGATTCGCCGCGCGTCCTTCTGGGGTATTGTTTGCCGAAATAATTTCAAGATCGGCAACAGCCTTAATACTAAACCGTTCGGCAGAAAGATGATGTTTATTTTCCAGATACGCTCGAACCTGTTCCGCTCGTTGTTTTGCGTAACGCAATCGCTGCGTAAATTCAGGGTGCTCATAACTATCGGTGTAACCTTCAATCTGGATTCGATCTTTGCGTAGTGCGGGAATGGTTAACACTGCAGCAAGCTGATCAAGTTGTTGTTTTGCCGCAGGCGTTAATGCTGCAGATTGGGCTGAAAAATTAAGCATTAGTGGTAATCGGGGGCCATCGTATTTTGAGTTGCCACGAACAATATCACGTGAGCCAAGTTGGCTCAAAATGCTCGCCAACTGAGCTCGCGAATAATTTTTTTTACGGTAACTGGAGTAGAGTGCTGTCAAATTTGATTCCAATGTGTTCAGAGATTTTTGAGCTTTATTATATTGCCCGCCTTTTTTACCGTAAAATAAAAACTGACGGAAATGCCAGGCACTAGCTTGCCATAAACCGGAATCATTTAGTGCGAGCATTACATTAGCCAAATTATAATGCGCTACTGCATCTGTTGAATCTTGTTTCAGAACATCCTGATAGAAAGGAATGGCATCGGCATATTGGCCTTTTGTCTGTAATATCAATGCAAGATTAAACAATACTTGGGAGTTCGAAGGTGAATATTTTAATACCTCCCGATACAGACGTTCCTTTTCAGGATCATTCACCGGTAAACGTCGGGCGGTATCAATCAGTACTAACACATTTTTTTCTGAAGCGATGGCCATGCTGAAACTTGCAAGCAGCAACAAAAATAAACTCAGTAAAAAATAATATAACTTATTCATTGTTGTTCTGTTCCTGATCCGATTATTCGGGATTCGACTATTTCAGGTTGCACACTTCTGGCGCAGCGAAACCCCAAATCTCGGCTAGCCAAACGTTTGGCTGCAGATACTGCTTTATTGCTAACCGCCTCGGTTAACGTTGCCAGAAACGAACCACCGATCATATAGCCCTGTTCACCCGAGGTTTCACCTAACCATTCGGCAACATTACCATAAAGATGCGTCAAACCTTCGTTGCTGATAAAACCAACGGTAACCGGTGCGGTCTGAGCATAACCGTCATCAACCATAACATCCTTAGGTGAACGATCTGGGCTTATACCAGCAGCTGTAGCACAGCGACTATCACAAAGATTAATCATTGTAAGCTTATCCTGCGTTAAATCTGTTTGCATTGATTGTGTCGCCATTTGCCATTCTTTTAAAAACGGCAAACGTCCACCAGCCCATTGGCAATAACCCTGAGCTGCGTACCAAGATACATAAGTCACCGGATGATCACCGACATCCATCGGGTAGTGATCCGAAGCTACCCAATGTTTTAAATAATCACCATCATGCAAGCCCGGCAAAATAGTTTCCCGATTAAAATTTGGTTGTTGCTGTATAAACTGCAGGTAGTCACGGTTAGTGATTTCATGGCGAGTCAATTCGACGACAGTTGCACCTATCGTTGATACTACAACCCAATCATGCTTAGCTGGTTTACGCCAGTCGAATGAAGTAAACAACCACAAGCTAAGCCCGAAAAGCAGCCCAATTAGAAAAACCTTTTTCATGTAGCCGGATCGAGCAGCAAAACTTGCTGGCGAATCACTCGCTTCTGTGTCAACAGCAACAGATATTTTAGTAAACAGTATTTGTTCATTGACAGACAATGCTCCATTAATCATTCCAGCCGTAGATTCAGCGACGGTTTGCCACTTACCGTCTTCCATGGCCTCAATAAATCGAAGCGGCAACGCCACTTTTTCAGCCAGTTGTTCCTGAGTTAAGCCACCTTGCTTACGCGCTGCGATCAAAGCCGTGTGCTCAAACCGTAAACGGTTTTCTGTTAATAACAAATTGCCGGTGCGCCGCCCAGCGCCCTCTTTACCATCATAAAAATCCCGATGCTCAACCAATTCCTGCCAGGGTATGACGGTTCCGTTTTGCGACTGAGTAAACTGACAAAAACTTTTAATCGCCCTAGAAGTATGATGCCCCCATTTATTGTCAGTGCTACCCTTGATGATTTTTCTAGCATCATAATAAACACCGTGCGCGCCGGTCTCGCCACTGGCAATAAAATGACTCGGACGCATTTGAAACATCTCAAAGATTTGAATCACCCGCCGAGCATCCACAGCATAATAGCCGGTATCCTCTTTAGTTCTGTCAGTATGCGTAGTCGTTATTGAATTTGTCATAAAAAATTAATATTTATTAATAATTATTATTAAAAATCAGCTTGTTATGGAAAAACATCTACAAATCACGGTTAATGGTGGCTAAGCACAGACACCTTAATTTATTTTGAAAAGGAGACATTTTATGACAATTAAAACACATATTTACGCTCTTCTGCTGGTATTCATATCACTATTTTTAAGCGCCTACGGCGGCGGGTGATGGTAGTAGCGTGAATAGCCCCCGCCAGCAACACAGAGCACTTCTGGTTTTACCGATAATCTCGGAAAATTCAATTATCAAAATGGTGAAACCATAGGACAGGCAATTATCACGCCGATTGAACTGGTTGAACTGGTCAGCGGTGCTATCGATGAAAACAATGTCCAAGTACAAAATATTGCAATGTTTCTGCAATCCATCGATAACGATGGCGATGAGTCCAATGGTATCACCATAACGACTAACGCAACGAATACTGCCAATGGCCTAGCTCGCTCAATGATCACACGTACACAGGCTAAAAATACCTTTCGCAACAACCTACTTTTCCTGTACAGCGGAAAATATGAAGGCACATTCAATGGTGATGACACCGGAAGTTGGGGCGCTACCGTTGATGCCAATGGCGTCATTAGCGGTATCAGCACATCCACTACTTACGGTCCTGACACCATTGCAGGCAATCTGTCCAGCAGCGGAAAATCAAGCATGAGTGGCGCAGCAGGTAAAAAACCTCCCTTACCTTGAGTAATGTAAAGTTGCACCGCTTCTTCGAATAACCCGTGTTTACTGCCAAAGGCTTAATATAAACTGGGCGGATTAATCCCAATTGCATCGCCTAGCTCCGCGACACTGGCACATAGCAATATAAAACGATTCTATTTTAGGATTGTCTATACTCGTTCCACGCTCAACTGAAATGCCTTTGAATCCTTTTGCTTTTGATAATATCTCTATCGACATCGGCATATGTGTATTTAGATAATAATCAAAATCAAATTTAATTCCTTCTTTGTTTGGATAGATACTTGATATATTGAACATTGAAATTCCTTTTATAATTAATTTAAATATACAACGACACACTCAGGGCAATTAATAAGAGTTCTTATTTATTAAAATTTTTCTTATAACTTTTAAGTAATTTTATTATTTTCATATTATTTAGATATTCTGCAAAATATACCGGCGTATCACCCTTAATACTTTTTATTCTTGGATCTGCTCCATACTCAAGCAATAATTAAATAATATCAATATATTTACTCAGCACAGCAGCATGTAATGAATATATACCTGAAATTTACACATTATTAGGATTAATTCCTTTTTTTAACATTTTTAAAACTAGATGCCGTTTATTCCATGCGGAAGCTAAAATAATCGTTGACTATCACTATAATACTTTTGATACAAATCAGGTGAAAAGTCATATTTTTTTAACGCTAGTTGTTTTGGTAACTCACCAATTCGAATCACTTTATCAGATATGAATCTATACGATGGCACTCGTAAAGTCCAATAATTATCTATATTATTAGACTTAATCACTCTCCCTAACATATCGTAAAAACATAATTCGCTATTTCATTTCCATTATAAAGCGCTAATTTTGATATAGACTTTAACTTCGTCACATTGATATCAACCGACGCTATTCTGGTGTTATCCGCGAATAAATTTTGACTAAAGACAATTACTAATATTATTGTTATAAGCTTCATTTTTTATACTTTTATAACGCCAGGCTTAATTTTTTGATGATTTATATT
This sequence comes from uncultured Thioalkalispiraceae bacterium, assembly GCA_964514215.1. GTDB lineage: Bacteria > Pseudomonadota > Gammaproteobacteria > UBA6429 > Thiohalophilaceae > CAYQUC01. Next base: position 9,402 of record CAZEPW010000055.1, on the reverse strand, counting down.
TAATAAATCAATATCACTTTGATCTGATAAAATAACCTTTACGATACTCGTAATTTCGTTATCACTATTCCACCCAACTGTAGGTATTTTAGTATTAACATTACCAAGTAAAGAAATAAATAAAATTATTTTTTTATTAAATATTAATTGTCATTAAATTTACTATGCTTGTTGTTACGTAACATCAGTATATTATCTTTCGATTTAGCCCTAACGTTTCACCTTTTTCTGGTTATTAATGGAACAGTACAACAGTTGACCATGAGCAACAAAAACCTCCATAGACGTATTATTATGTATTTATTTTAAACGTAGATAACAGCAATAGTTATAACTACTAGCCAAAAACAGATACCAATTAAAGCACCCATTTCGCAATGAAGTATTACTTTACCTGTTGATGCTTTATTGAACCCATGCCATTTAGGATAAACCTTAGTGCCTTTTTCTCCAGGTTCGACAATTATTTTACCTAAGCTTACAATAGGTAAAATAATGCGAGATGTGTAATAACCAATAACGTGTAGTATTAATTCTAATATTGGCCTTAGTATTAATTCAGTGATAATTTCAACAGGCATTTTTTACCTCGTCGGTGTAGCTCAAAATTTGTTTTAACCTTTAAATTCATCAAGTTTAAGACAATAATTTTTTAGTTCAATATTAAAAACTGTCAATTAGATCATGTTAGTTCGATGCAACCATTAGGATATTATTTTTATGCATCGTTCATGGTTCTACTTATTAAAACCATAGCTAGCCAATACATAACGGATAGTATTACGAATGACAATGAAACGTATGCAGTGTAAATTGCCGCTTCTTTACTTTTAAAATTGTATTGTTCTGTCATTATAAAATACGGTATAAATATATAAGCTGTATAGCTTAATAAGACAAACCATATAGAAAGTTTGATCATCATAATTAGCAAACCTAATCCCCATACGACTATTCCAGGCACAACAGAAATCACCAACATTTCCCAAATGTGCATTTTTTTGTCTTTATTTCTTTCTACAATAATCAGTAGCGGAATTAAAATAATAGCTATAAATAAACCTTGAAACATGCTAACTCCTAATTAAATATACCTTAATAAAAAAAACATCATTTCAGCCAAATTCGATTAATTCAATAGAGTCTGTATGATATTTAGTAAATTCCTTCTCAAGATATTAAAAATTATTTTTTGAACCGAGCAAACCATGTATAAAAATAAATTTTTTCACGGTATTAAAAGTCGATTAAAAATACTTTCTAAAAGGGAGTTTTTAATAAAAAGGCTTCGAATATTTTATTTGCTTTCGGATAGATTTTAAAATAAGAACTTATAATATATTATCTTTAAGCCATTCCACATTAATCAATATATGTATTTTTTATATCTAACGTAAATTAACAGGTTCATTTTTCATTGGCCGTTTTTTGACCGATGAAAAATGAATTCTGCTTGGTTCTTTTAAGTTATAATATTTTTTGATTCAATAAATTCTATAGGTACATCGAAATTTTTTCGACCAGCAATTGCGAAATAATAAAGTGGTTCACCTTCAATCGAAAACCTATGTCTATACCGTTCAATATGATAGACATCAAGATATTCTGAAAATATTAATTCTCGAATCATCGTTGAAAACCCTGAATCATCAGTATTATCAAAAAAGGATTCTTTTATATTAAATGCAACCCACCCTTCTGCGTTAATAATATTAAATGCTTCTATAAATGCATTTGTTGGAATATCACCAAAACCTAAAGCAGCAACTGTAACCATACAATCACATTGCCATGACGCAATATCTTCTTTCTTTTCTTCACTTAGTTGAGTGAAATCTTCTATGTAATAAGCATCATACAAACCAGGCCTATCTCGAATGGTCGCATCATATGCCTCAGGGATAATATCCACACCTATTAAGCGAGACAATCCATGTTTTTTTAACTCCTCCCCCATCATGCCGTTACCTGCACCCAGATCTAACACGCGTAGCTCAGAAAAATTATCTTGAGATTGCTTTACAGCGGATTCAAGAATAGTTGCAACTTTAGCAGGGGATGTGCACTTTAAACGATCATAAAATATCTGTTCATACAGGCCTTGTACCTGATAAATTTCATCGTAATCATGAAACCTGATTTTACGTTGACCTCCTGATCCTTGAAGGTAAAAATAAGCTTCATCTTGATTAAGATTGGATGATTCAGGTTTTGGAAATTGTATTCTATGTCGCTTTTGCATGGTACTCCCATTTTAGATTGATTTAATTAATCTATCCCCGAGTTAAAAACTCGGGAATATGGCGGATTTTTGCGTTCTTTACAAAAAAATATCGTGTTATGAAGTCAGACTGAAATTTTTGATGCTTATTGAGTCCCTCTCCTCCAACTTTGCTTTATCAGTTAAATTAGAGTCAACAAACAAACTCAATGAATATGTATAATAACACTCATCCTAGCTATTGCGGTATCGATTTACACTCCAGAGCACTTTATGTTTGTATTCCAAATAAGCAGGTAACATATTAATTCATAAATAAATATCAGCAGGTTCTAATAAGCTAAAATTATTACTTGGAGCCTATATTAGTAATGTTGTTGAAGTGGAAGGCATGCATTGCTGGTATTGAGTATCGGATTTCAATGTGGATGCCAAGCATAAGAAGTTAGGCTAGGCTAAGTCATGTTTTGGGCATTGATTTCACCCTGAGTTATACAATGATACTGCATAAGCAAACAACTTTAGGCTGAACACCCTAATGCTTTTGGTCAATGTAAGCCATTTCTATGAATTCATTGCTATCCCCATCAAGTATTCAATTCATGGGGATCCAGTTTTATTAACTACCGCAAACATTGATTTCGAAGCTTAATGAGTTTCCAGGCTCGATGATTTTTCGGTTTTGACCATATATCAATAACCACCTCATTCTCAAACCGACGAAAATCTGTTGAATAGTAATCTAATTCTTTTATAGTCATCAGTTCATCAACCTTTTTATTAAAACATTTGCAATAAAATTGCTCATTATTTGCATTGATACATGCTTGATAAATCGTCCGCTTGGTTAAGAAGTCTTTAAACGAAATACTTTCCTTTTTGGCATTTGGTATTTTAATACCAGCTTGTTGTAAAGACGGTTTATTATAAGCTGCTCGTCTAAAATTTTCTCGCATTTGGTACATGGTAGCTGAATCACACGGTGTTTGTTTAAAAAAATTAATAACCTGCAATATCGGTTCTGCTCTCATTCGCTTCATTGCGACTTGTCCCGATGCCCCCAGTATTGATTGACCATTTTTTCCAATATTATCTTGTATATCCTTCATAAGAGTCATCTGTTTTTTCATAGCCCGTCGTGCATAAAACAATTTTGCCGGTTTATAAAATTCATCATATTTTTTAATAAACTGGGGGGCAATATAAGCAATGTGCTCAACCGCCTTTTCACGCCGAATTATATTTCCTGCGCCATCGCGAGTTTGAACTTGACTAACCGATGCACGCCTGACTGAATTGGCCGGTAATTTTTTTCTACAAAAACCATAGTATTCACTTTGCATGTAAATATAATATAATTTAAACATATTATCAGAATATGCTAAATTCGAAAATTCGCCTTTAAATATTTTTTTCGCAACACTAAAGTCCTTAAACGGTTTCCAATAGTTAATCGATTTATGAACAATACCTTTTTGTCGAGTATCTTTAAAAGGGCCTTTCCTTTTTTGAACATTCCAAATTTTTATAACATCATCTAAATCTGTTGAAATTAAAAGTCGACCATCTGGGCTAAAATTAAGCGACAGAATAATGGTGCTATGGTCATCATATAACTTCAACTGTTTACCCGTTTTAGCATCCCAAAGCTTAATATTTTCTTTATTGGACACCGAGGCAATAAACTTTCCATTACGACTCATTGCTATGGCTCTTATACCTTTATCTTTAAACTTTAAACTTTTTTTATTTTTTTCAAACCCCCCTAGTATTATATTATAGAGATTATCACCCCACACGACTTTATTGCCTTTATAACCTAGTGCATACGATGTTACTTCAAGTCTTATCGGCAGCTTATTTTTAATGTCACCAGTACGGGTTTCAATTAAATAAATTCGTCCACGGGTATTAACCCTGCTTTTGTATGCCAAAACTGCAAAATATTTTCCACCAGAACTCATTGAAATTTCACTGGTATCGTATTTAGACTTGTGATAAAAACTAAAATCCAACTCTTTAATGAGTTTACCCGTTTTAACATTCCATATCCGAACCATAAATTTGGTTTTTGAACATGCTATTAAATACTTACCATCGGGTGTCAATACCGCACTACGTGTACGCGCATCGTCACTTATCTTCTTTGTACTCGTACCTCGGTCAGAAAAACCAGTAAATGTTTTAATCATTTTTTGAGTTTTAATATCCCGCAGTTCAAGAGCCTGATTCGCTGCAGCAGTTATAAAATAATTAAACTTAATGTTAACGGCATACGCAAATTTTGGAATTCTTTTAATTAATTTATAATTTTTTGTATTATAAATAGATAAATTTTTTCCTCGAGAATAGAATACTTTACCATCCATACTAAAATCAGCTGAATGCAACCATCCTGTTGCAGAAATAGTTTTTTTCGGCTTATCAGCATAAACCTGACCGGATAAAACTAACGTTAATAAAAAAATTACAGCTATTCGATTTACAAACATGACTAACTCACTATAAGTTTAACAAGATAAATTATAAATATAGACCCATCCCAAAAATTTTCTATTTAACTGTTTAACTACAGGAAATATCCTACAATAAAGTAACGGCAGATCCAAGTTGTATGTAATAAACTAAGGATTTAGTTCATGGGGGCCAGTTTTTTTTCACACTTAATTATGTTTTCCTATGATAGTCATTTTTTAAACCAATCAACATTATACTTCACCCCTTAGTTGTTAATTTTAAATCGAAACTGACTGGATGCGCACTGATTTAGAGGATGAAGCTAAAGCATATAGAGTGAGCTTATTGGAATGGAACAACTCTAATAAAGAAGCTAGCAGGAATAGTAAGAGAAAATGGCTTTATTTGTAAAAAAAAGCAGCCACAAATGGACATATTTTTAAATTAAAAACTTATATCGCAACACAACGTAAAATGAATTGTCTATTTGGCGTAGCACCGGTTGTTAATCGTAGTGGCACATATTACTGGAATCACTGGCGTTATACCTGTCCGACTTTTTACGCCAGATTTTTGTAGAATGGGCACATCAGATCATTCATTATTTTTTTTGGAAAAAAATTTATGATAAAAAACGCGCTCAAAGTAAATCGTATCAAACAACACTTCGAGCACTGGCTTTTAACTGGGCTAAGATCGTCATTCAATGTTGGAAAAACAAAAACGCCTTATAATGAATTGACTTATTTATTCGCTTTGCAAAAGAGAAAAACTATTACTGATTAATTCTTAAATATTGGCATTAAGAGTTAACGATGAACTAGGGTATATTGTTATAATTTTTCAAATTCACCCATTGGACCAAGTCGTATAGTCATTAACTCAACATCAGTAATTGCTTCATGTGGACCTTGACGAACACCAGCAGGCGTTTTCCAAAAAGTACCTTTTTCACAAACTCTATTTCCAGTTTTTGCTGTTCCTGAAAGAACATATACAAATTCATCAGCAGGATGAGTGTGTGGTGGGATAATTGTACCTTTTTTCATTTTTAAACGATGTATTGAGCCATTGGGTACTGGTTCGGTTAAAACACTCCAACTTGTTCCAGGAAATACCTCCAAATCTGAAAATTCTTGTTCGCTTAAATTATTAAATGTTTGTTTCATATTACCTCCTATGTAATTTTAGTGAACTCATAGCACCGTGATCAGCGTGTTGTGAATTTTTTGCTAGCTACGATTGCGTCAATTTTTTCGGAGAACCATACCGACTGATGTTTTCATTCCGAACTTCGAATAAAATTTTTGTTGAGCTGTATTACACATTAGATCAACTGAGGGCACATTCCTTAATTGTTCCAACATCGTAATCACCAATTGTGAACCTATCCCGTTGTTTTGGTAGCTTGGTAATACTTCAAGCATCGAAATGAATGCTGCTTGAACATTGTCGGTTAAGGCGGTAATAAACCCTACAACACATTTTGTATCTGTATCTAGCGCTAACACAATGTAACTGTTATTTTCTAATATCTTTAGGTGATGATCTGGAGTTTGAGGCATGTTCCATTCAGTAAAAAAACCTTTTAGCATATCTATAGTAATGTTCTGAACAGAATTCGTGTATTCAATCATATCCATCCTCTATATCACGTATAACGTCAAATTAAGAGTTTCGAGAACAGACGATTTTGTTGCTCTCTTTGCAAATAAACAATGCGCGTTCTTGAAATCGCTCTTAAGTACCTTAGATTTTTTTCACTTTACAGATAATTTTTTAGAGTTATCTAGTCCTTCAAAATATTTTATTAACCTATCAGTTTTTTAGGAGAAGAATCACAAGCTTTACATATCCAATAAAACTTTGCAATATCAATACGACTTTCCCCAAGCTCACATTGAAAAATAAAGTATGCTCCCTACCAAGTCTTCGACAAAATTCACGTTATGTTAATTCTGCTTTTTCCCTAACTTACTTTTAGGCATTTCAAATTAATATACTTTGTTTACTATGAATCGTTTTTTTACCGCACTACTATCTTTAAATGAGTTATTTTTTTATAGGTTCCATTTTTTTGTCTTGCTTATAGTATTAACTGCATTTGCCACAATTAATATTTGTATTGGGCTAGGTAATATTGAAAACAATAATACTGAAAAAGTAATCGCACTTACTGGAGCTCCATTATCAGATTTATGTTGATAATTATATATTTCGGGTTATTTAAACGAATACTCCAATCTTAATTTTTTATTTTCAAACCCTTTTATAATTTTATTAAAATATTTACTGCTTGGAATATTGTTACCATGCTCTCCATAATTTTGATTTAATATAGCCATTCCATCTTGTTCTGTTATTATTGAAATCAATGTATTTTCTTCGTGTAAGAATAAATAGGGAGTTGAATTTTTTGTTGCTTTAAATAGTGTTATATTGTATTCCTTACCTTCAGATATGAAAACAAACAAAAGTTTACCCGAGTATCCCAATTGGGATGTTATTTCTTGTACACTCATACCATACTCAATCAAATCAAGATTTTCAGTTTCAATAGTTCTTGTATTATTAATTTTATTTAGTGATGAGCATGAACAAATAGATAGAATTAGTAACATTATTAAAATTAATTTTTTAAAACTAAATTTTGTATTCATAATACAACTCTAGTTATTAATGTTGGAGTTGAAATATATAACTATTATTTCATTTAAACAATTAGGTTAAAATAAGCATTAGATTAAGTAACTAATGGTATCAAATTATAGTACTAGGTAAACTATTGTTAGCTTTATTTAAGGCCATAGATTCGGTACAACGCCTAATAAAGCCTGATCAATTTTTTTTCAACTCTAAATCATTCGTTACATCGATTGCTAATTTCGAAATTTCTAAAGCTTCTTTATTACGCTTACTAATAGCTAATAATTAAATTAAAGTTGTTACGCCATTAGTAAATGATTTATTTGGAATCCTTTAAAGAGGTTATATATTTCCCACAAAATTGATGCTCCACATTTATTTATTTTAAAAACAAGCAAAGCACCGCTTTTAAAAGTCCGATTTAAACGCCTTATTAGCTTCAGTTACTTTTTGAATTGCATAAATAGCTACTAATATTAACAGTACACGTACTGACAAAGAAAAATAGAAATCATCCATAAGTCTCTCAAATACACCAAAACCATGCATTGACCAATATGGTATTGTTGCACCTAGAAAATAAAAGACTACTGAGCCTATTAAAAACCACTTTGATATAAGGCTGCCTCTAATAAGTAAATAACCGCCACTAAATAAAAGAAACGCACTTATAACCCCCCAAAACTCAATGGAAAAATTGTAACCCATCGGTATTTGATAGCCATTAATACTAACTGAGAAAACGCCCAAGAAGTAAAGTGCAATTGTTAATAGCCCAATAATTAGGAAAAGTGTTCCAAGTATATTTTTTAATATGTTCATGATTTTATTGCAGATAACGAGGAGCTAAGGGGTTTCGGAACATGGCGGTTTTTTTGCGCTCTTTATAAAAAAAGTCAGCCGCTTGTATAAGTTGAATTTCAATAGCTTTTCATTTTTTTATAAGTCTAGGATCGTTCATTATTTACGTAATCTCCCGAAGTCATATCAATTAAATCAAGGTGTTAAGTGGTGTTTTCGTTGGATTATGTAATAATTTAATGTTAAATAGAATATCTACAATTTTAAATATAAACAAGGATTGTTTATGCAAAAATTTCCTTTTCTTGAAAATGGAAATCGATCATTTAATAAAATTTCGAACACCGATTTTTATCACACCAACCAATACAGTGTGACACAAAAAATACAATAATGAATAAAGACTGTAATAGAGATGCGTAGCGCAATATTATATTACGCTAACAGTCTGAATAGATAGGTTTTGAAGTTTAGTTTGAATTTACTTTAGTCAGTATTGGATATTACTAAACTAGTTATGCCGCTTGAACCTGTTCAAGCTGATATCGATTTAACGCAGATATAATGGCTTTCATTGATACTCCAGTCACACGACGGCCATTAATACTTAAAAAAATAAAGGCAATTGCTTGTGCATCGGTTCCTTCACCTAATGCGTGTTCACTATAATCGGTTACATTAATTTCAACACCAAAGTGTTTTTACAGGCATCAACTACTGCCGATATTGCACCTTCACCCGAACCTGAAATAGTGACATTGGGATTATTTTCTTGTAGTGTGGTTTCAATTTTATATTGATTATTACTACGTTTAATATGATAAGACTCAAGACTACTGGGTTCGTGATCGGTTACAAAATGAGTAGTAAAAATATCATAAATAGTTTTACTATCAATTTCACCAGAATAATGTTGAGTTTCTTTTTGTACTAATTGTGCAAGCTCTACTTGAACCCAGCTGGCTAGAACAACTCCAAAATCACGTTCCATTACAAATTTTCTTTTCTGCATGGCAAGTCAATATTTCACCCAAAACACACTATATTTCATGATTATTCTATCCACTTGGCATAACTTTAGGTTATAATTCGAGGTTAACCCCTCCATATTGAGTCATCATTGTGTAGGTGTCCTTTATTCGAATTAACAGTTTCCTTGCGTGGCAAAATGGATTGCGGCGTTGAAGGGTATGATATGGATTGCCGAGAGTATCGGTAAATATTAATTAAACAGAGTAGCAATAACATGGCAGATTTAGACAAGTATAGAAATATTG
>CAZEPW010000054.1:0-25136 GCA_964514215.1 uncultured Thioalkalispiraceae bacterium | reverse complement strand
ATGGGTCTTGTCGATGCGGTACCAATGATTGCTGTTGGTATTTCAATGTACATTTTATTCGCTGTAGCAGCAGTTTAATACACGAATAATCGGACTTTAAATTAAGACGAAGGTTCTAATATGAACATTAATTTAACACTTATCGGGCAGTCAGTTGTATTTGCATTGTTTGTCTGGTTTACGATGAAGTTTGTGTGGCCACCGATAATGGCTGCGTTAACAGAACGTAAAAAAGCCATTGCAGATGGTATTGCAGCCGGCGAACGTGGCGCTCATGAAAAAGAATTGGCCGAAAAACGTGCTATTGAAAAATTGAATGAAGCCAAGCAAGAAGCGCAAGACATTATTAGCCAAGCACAAAAACGTGCTAGTGAAATTGTTGAAGCAGCTAAAGGCGATGCGCGTACTGAAGGCGAACGTATTATTACTGCGGCAAATGCCGAAGTTGAACAGGAAGTTAATCGGGCTCGTGAAGAATTACGTGGTCAGGTTGCAACGCTTGTTGTTTCTGGTGCTAGCAAAATATTAAAACGCGAAGTTGATGCGGCTGCTAACGAAGATATCTTAAAAGATTTAGTGGCTCAACTTTAAAAACGAACTGTAGGTGAAATAAATAGCATGGCAGAAAAAATTACCATTGCACGACCTTATGCTCAAGCCGCGTTTGATATTGCAAAAGATAATAACGATCTTAAATCATGGTCTGAAATGTTACAGTTTTTATCCGCTGTGACATCCGATGCAACCATGATAGCGATGATTCAAAATCCACGGTATCAAACTCAAGACTTAATTGATGCGGTGTTGAAGATTTGTGGTGATCGTTTGAATCTAGTGGCACAAAATTTTGTTCGAGTTGTTGCGAGCAATAAACGTTTAAACGTATTACCCGAAATTGCTCAAGCTTTTGAAGCGCACCGAGCCACAGAAGAAGGCACGATTGATGCTGAAGTTATTTCTGCATTTAAATTAGGTGCAGCCCAAAAGAAAGCGTTGGTTAATGCGCTTAAAAAGCGTCTTGGTCGAGAAATAAATTTGACTACTAAAATTGATAAATCACTAATTGGTGGCAGCATTGTACGTGCTGGTGATATGGTGATTGATGGTTCTGTTACAGGGCAACTAGATAAGCTTGGACAAAAGCTTGGCGTCCTTTAAACGATATTAGTTTGAAGCCTTAAATATAGGCACAAAGAGGAAATAAAAATGCAACTTAATCCCGCTGAAATCAGTGAATTAATTAAGAAACAGGTTGAGAATTTCGACTCTGCTACTGAAGCCCAAAATGAAGGTTCAGTGGTTAGTATTACCGATGGTATTGTTCGAATTCATGGCTTAAACGATGTTATGCAAGGTGAAATGATTGAGTTCCCTGGCAATACATACGGTATGGCGTTGAACTTAGAACGTGATTCTGTTGGTGCTGTGGTTTTAGGTGATTACTTGCATCTTACTGAAGGCGACAAAGCGAAATGTACCGGTCGTATTTTAGAAGTTCCAGTTGGTGAAGGTTTATTAGGCCGCGTGGTTGATAGTTTGGGTATTCCTATCGATGGTAAAGGTCCAATTAAATCAGACGGGACCTCTCCAATTGAGAAAATCGCTCCTGGTGTTATTGAACGTCAATCAGTTGATCAACCCGTTCAACTCGGTTTGAAATCAGTTGATGCGATGGTTCCAATCGGTCGTGGTCAACGAGAATTAATTATTGGTGACAGACAAACGGGTAAAACTGCGGTGGCAATTGATGCGATTATCAATCAAAAAAGCACCGGCATTAAATGTATTTACGTTGCTATTGGTCAAAAAGCTTCATCAGTCGCGAACGTTGTTAAAAAATTAGAAGAGCATGGTGCTATGGCTCACACTATTGTGGTGTCTGCCAGTGCTTCTGAATCGGCAGCCATGCAATATATTGCACCTTACTCGGGTTGTACTATGGGTGAGTTCTTCCGCGATAAAGGCGAAGACGCGTTAATCATTTATGATGATTTAACCAAACAAGCCTGGGCTTATCGTGAAGTATCCTTATTATTACGTCGTCCTCCGGGTCGTGAAGCTTATCCGGGTGACGTGTTCTATTTGCATTCTCGTTTATTAGAACGTGCCTCACGTATTAATGCTGAGGAAGTAGAGCGTTTAACGGGTGGTAAAGTAAAAGGTAAAACCGGTTCGTTAACCGCCTTGCCGATTATTGAAACCCAAGCCGGTGACGTATCGGCTTTCGTGCCAACCAATGTTATTTCAATTACCGATGGCCAAATTTTCTTGGAATCCGATTTGTTTAATGCTGGTATTCGTCCTGCGATTAATGCGGGTTTATCCGTGTCGCGTGTGGGTGGTGCAGCACAAACCGGTATCATTAAGAAATTAGGTGGTGGTGTTCGTTTGGATTTGGCGCAATATCGTGAGCTTGCCGCGTTTGCTCAGTTTGCTTCTGATTTAGATGAAGCGACACGTAAGCAAATTGAGCGTGGTCAACGTGTCACCGAATTAATGAAACAAAAACAATATTCGCCGATGACCGTTGCCGAACAAGCCGTGTCACTATTTGCTGCGAATGAAGGTTATTTAGATGATGTTCCTGTTAATAAAATTGTTGATTTTGAAGAAGCCATGCAATCAGGAATAAAATCGGCTAATGCTGATTTGTTAGAAAAAATTAATACTGACGGTAAGTTGGATGATGGTATTGCTGCTGAGCTTAAAGCGGCTATTGAAAAATTCAAATCAACCAGTACGTATTAGGTTTTACAGTAACGACATTACATTCGCCTTATGTCTCAATGAGATATAGCTGCGAATAAAATAAGAGACTATATAGATGGCAGTTGGTAAAGAGATACGAACCCAGATATCGAGTATTCAAAATACTCAGAAGATTACGAGTGCCATGGAAATGGTTGCGGCGAGTAAAATGCGTAAAGCACAAGAGCGCATGTCTGCATCACGACCTTATGCCGATAAGATTCATGAAGTAATTCAACATTTAGCGTTTGCTGCAACTGAATATAAGCACCCTTATTTAGAACAGCGGGAAGTTAAAAAAGTCGGTTATATTATTATTTCATCTGATCGGGGCTTGTGCGGTGGTTTAAACAGTAATTTATTTCGTGCGACAGTTAAAGATTTAGCGCTGTGGCAAGAAAAAAATATTCCTATCGACATGTGTACTATCGGTTCTAAAGCCAGTAGTTTTTTTAGTCGGGTTAAATTAAATTTGCGCGGCCAAAAAACTCAAATTGGTGATTCACCGAGTATCAATGAATTAATTGGTACCGTTAAAATTATGCTAGATGCTTACAATAACGGTGAAATAGATCGCTTGTATCTGGTTTACAATAAGTTTGTCAACACCATGACACAAGAGCCAACACCGGTGCAGTTATTGCCGCTTGAAAAAATCGAGAAAGAAAAAGAACTTAAATATCATTGGGATTATATTTATGAGCCTGATGCTAAATCGGTTTTGGACGGTTTGTTGACACGTTATATCGAGTCATTAGTGTATCAAGGTGTGGTCGAAAATATTGCCTGTGAAATGGCTGCTCGAATGGTTGCGATGAAAAGTGCGACTGATAATGCAGGTGATCTTATTTCCGATTTACAATTGGTTTACAACAAAGCACGACAAGCATCGATTACGCAAGAATTGTCAGAAATTGTTGCGGGTGCGGCAGCGGTTTAAAACGTTGTGGTAGTCGATTTAGGTTGATGTGCCATTGACATAGACCCCGGCTCAAAACATTACCGGGGTGACGGTTGAAATAAGGCTAAGTGTTATACCATTGTAATGTTGGTAATTTGAAACCAGTAGTAAATGGTTTTCAGAAATCAAGTTTAACCTGTCATGCCGGTAATGTTTTAAGCCGGCATCCAGCACAACTGGAGCGGATGATTAGCAGGATTAAGTTTAACCCGTCATGCCGGTAATATATTAAGCCGGCATCCAGCACAACTGGAACGGATGATTAGCAAGGAATTAAGTTTAACCCGTCATGCCGGTAGTGTTTTAAGCCGACATCCAGCACAACTGGAACGGATGAATAGCAGGATTAAGTTTAATAACCCGTCATGCCGGTAGTGTTTTAAGCCGGCATCCAGCACAACTGGAGCGGATGGTTAGCAAGGAATTAAGTTTAACCCGTCATGCCGGTAGTGTTTTAAGCCGGCATCCAGCACAACTGGAGCGGATGGTTAGCAAGGAATTAAGTTTAACCCGTCATGCCGGTAGTGTTTTAAGCCGGCATCCAGCACAACTGGAGCGGATGGTTAGCAAGGAATTAAGTTTAACCCGTCATGCCGGTAGTGTTTTAAGCCGACATCCAGCACAACTGGAACGGATGAATAGCAGGATTAAGTTTAATAACCCGTCATGCCGGTAGTGTTTTAAGCCGGCATCCAGCCACACTGGAATGATGGTTTATTACTGAATTAATTATTGTCGTTATGTTATTGGTCTTGGATCACGATATAGCGGTGAATTAAGTATTTTAAAATTTTGAAAAGAGGAACTGACGAATGAGTTCAGGAAAAATTGTACAAGTTATTGGTGCGGTAGTTGACGTGGAATTTCCACGTGATGCGTTACCTAAAGTTTATGATGCGTTAGTCGTAGACGAAGCCAATTTAACCATGGAAGTCCAGCAGCAATTGGGTGACGGCATTGTTCGTACGATTGCGATGGGGACATCCGATGGCTTAAAACGCGACATGGCGGTGACCAATACTGGGCAAGCAATTCAAGTTCCTGTCGGTACCAAAACGCTGGGTCGAATCATGAATGTTTTAGGGACTCCTATTGATGGCGCTGGCGATATTGGTGAAGAAATCAAATGGGGTATTCATCGTGCAGCACCGGCTTATGAAGAGCTATCACCTGCTAATGATTTATTAGAAACCGGTATTAAAGTTATCGATTTAGTCGCGCCTTTTGCTAAAGGTGGTAAGGTTGGTTTGTTTGGTGGTGCCGGTGTTGGTAAAACCGTTAACATGATGGAATTAATTCGTAACATCGCGATTGAGCACAGTGGTTATTCAGTGTTTGCCGGTGTGGGTGAACGAACTCGTGAAGGTAATGATTTCTACCACGAAATGAAAGATTCTAACGTGCTTGATAAAGTATCTTTAGTTTACGGTCAAATGAATGAGCCTCCAGGAAACAGATTACGTGTTGCGTTAACGGGGTTAACCATGGCTGAGTTCTTCCGTGATGAAGGCCGTGACGTTTTATTATTTATTGATAATATTTATCGTTATACCTTGGCTGGAACCGAAGTATCGGCATTATTAGGACGTATGCCGTCTGCGGTGGGTTACCAACCAACCTTGGCATCCGAAATGGGTGCTTTGCAAGAACGAATTACGTCAACCAAGAAAGGTTCGATTACGTCGATTCAGGCGGTTTATGTGCCTGCCGATGATTTAACCGATCCATCACCAGCAACCACTTTCTCGCATTTGGATGCGACTGTTGTGTTATCACGTTCTATTGCAGAGCTTGGTATTTATCCTGCGATTGATCCATTAGATTCATCTTCACGCCAATTAGATCCATTGGTGGTGGGTGAAGAGCATTATAATGTGGCGCGTGGTGTGCAAGGGACATTACAAAAATACAAAGAATTAAAAGACATTATCGCGATTTTGGGTATGGATGAGTTGTCTGAAGAAGATAAATTAACCGTGACTCGTGCGCGTAAAATTCAACGTTTCTTGTCTCAACCATTTTTTGTGGCTGAGGTGTTTACTGGTTCACCTGGTAAGTACGTGTCATTAGCCGACACAATCCGCGCATTTAAAGGCATTTTAGCCGGTGAATATGATGACTTACCAGAGCAAGCATTCTACATGGTAGGCACCATTGAGGAAGTTGTTGAAAAAGCGAAAACGATATAATTTAGGCAATAAATTAGGAGTGGATCATGGCGATGACTATGCACGTTAATATTGTTAGTGCGGAAGAGGAGATTTTCTCTGAGACTGCTGAGATCGTTGTTGCGCCTGCTATCATGGGTGAAGTGGGTATTTATGCTCGTCATACTCAAATGCTAACGCCACTCAAAGCCGGTGAAGTTCGTGTGACTTTGGTTGGTGGCAAAGAAGAGTCAATTTATGTTTCAGGTGGCATTTTAGAAGTACAGCCACACGTGGTGACAATTTTGTCCGATACTGCTGTACGCGGTGGTGATTTGGATGAAACTGCGGCTTTAGAAGCTCAAAAAGCAGCCGAGCAAGCGATTAAAGATAGAACCGGTGAAATTGAGATTGCCGAAGCGCAAGCGCAATTGGCGGAGGCGGTCGCCCAGCTTCAAACCATTAAGCGGATACGCAGCAAGGCGAAATAGACGATATCGAATTTAGCAATTTATTTTGCTACAATAAATAGTGAAAAGGGCAGTTAAAACTGCCCTTTTTTATTTCAAAATTTTAATAAAATGGATTAACCTTGGCATATAGTTGCCGATAACAATAATTCCAGAAGGTACAAAAAACGATGGCAGAGCATAAAGTAGCAAAAAATATGGTCGTTAGTATGACCTATGTGATTCTTGACCAAGATGGTGCGGTGTTAGAGCAGAGTGATATACCCATTAGTTATATTCACGGTGTTGATGAACGTGTTTTTGATAAGATAGTGAATAGTTTAGAAGGCTCACAAGCGGATGATGAAGTTGTTGTGCAGTTTGCACCGGATGAAGCATTTGGTGCGATTGATCCAGAATTATTGTATACCGATGAATTAAATAATGTACCACCGGATTTTCACCATATTGGTGCGCAAGCTGAGTTTCAAAATGAAAACGGTGATAAAAAAACCATGATTGTCACCGAAATGAAAGACGGAAAAATTACACTGGATGGTAATCATCCTCTAGCTGGCAAGCAGGTTGATTTTAAAATTAAAGTGCGCGAAGTCAGACCGGCATCAGCAGCCGAGCTTAGTTCGGGCGAAGTTGAAGGTGGCTCATTCCCGCCAACCGTACATTAATGGTTTATAATCGCAGAGTAATAATATAAAACTATAAAATGAAGCTTAATATCGTTATTTTAGCCGCGGGTCAAGGCACTCGCATGAAGTCCTCGTTACCAAAAGTGTTGCATCCGATTGGCGGCAAGCCAATGGTTGCCCATGTCATTTCAAGTGCAAAAATTCTAAAAGCGAATAAAATTATTGTGGTGTATGGTCATGGTGGTGATTTATTGCGTGACACCATTAATGACAGCAATTTAATTTGGGCACAGCAAGCCGAGCAATTGGGAACCGGGCATGCAGTGCAGCAAGCGGTCGATCAATTTGATGATGATGCCGTGGTATTAGTGTTATACGGTGATGTACCGTTGATCACACCGCAAACACTGACGTTTTTATTTGAAGCCGCCAAAGATGGTTCGCTTGCGATATTAACCATGTTGCTCGACAATCCCAGCGGTTATGGTCGAATTATTCGTGATGATAACGGACAAGTGTTGGCCATCACCGAAGAAAAAGATGCCAGTGACGCACAAAAATTAATTAAAGAAGTGAACACCGGATTTTTGGCTGTTAAAGCCACGTTGCTACGTGACTGGTTAGCGCAATTAAAAAATAATAATTCGCAAGGTGAATATTATTTAACCGACATTATCAGTCTGGCGGCTAAAAATAAAGTGGCCATTAATAGTGTGCAAGCTGAAAGCAGTGATGAAGTGCTCGGTGTTAATAGTAAACTTCAATTGGCTCATTTAGAGCGCTGTTATCAACAGCGTCAATGTGATGAATTAATGCAACAAGGTGTGACTTTAATCGATCCGGCTCGAGTTGATATTCGAGGCAATTTAACGGTTGGTAGCGATGTTAGCATCGATATCAATGTTGTTTTTGAGGGTGCTGTTAGCTTGGGCGATAATGTCAGCATTGGGGCGAATTGTGTGATTAAAAATTCGGCTATCGAATCCGACGTTGAAATTTTACCAATGTGCCACATTGAAGACAGCAAGGTGGGTGCAAGTTGTCGCATTGGACCGTATTCCCGGTTAAGGCCAGGTTCAGCTTTAAAAGGCAATAATAACATCGGAAACTTTGTCGAAATTAAAAACAGCATTATCGAGTCGGGCAGTAAGGTCAATCATCTTACCTATATTGGTGATACCGATATGGGCAGTGGCGTTAATATTGGCGCTGGAACCATAACCGCCAATTATGATGGCGCAAATAAGCACCGAACCAAAATTGGCGATGGTGCTTCGACGGGTTCAAATTCGGTTTTAGTTGCCCCGATTGAAGTGGGCGCAGGTGCAACCATTGGTGCCGGAACAGTATTAACTAAAAATGCACCGGAAGGCGAGTTAACATTAGCAAGGAGCGTTCAAAAATCGGTCTCGGGTTGGACTCGTCCGATTAAAAAGAAATAATTTAAGATTAATAAACGTCAGTAGCGTTTACGAGTTGGGGTAGTTGTTTTATGTGTGGAATTGTTGGTGCAATCTCAGAACGAAATGTTGTTCCTATTTTATTAGAAGGTCTGCGGCGGTTGGAATACCGCGGTTATGACTCTGCCGGTATTGCCGTGCTAGATTCTAATGGCAAAGTGGATCGTTGTCGAATGCCCGGCAAAGTAAAAGCGCTCGAAGACGATATTGCACAACATGGCCTAAATGGCACTATCGGAATAGCCCATACTCGCTGGGCAACCCACGGCAAACCAACAAAAGCCAATGCTCATCCGCATATCGCAGAAAAATCAGTTGCTATCGTGCACAATGGCATCATCGAAAATCACGATGCGTTGCGCGTTGCCCAGAAAAAAGCCGGTTATAATTTTACCTCTGAAACCGATACCGAAGTGATTGTGCACCAAATTCACGATCATCATTTTAAACAAAATAAAGATCTATTTACGGCAGTACTGGATACCGTCGAACAACTCGAAGGTGCTTATGCCTTAGGTGTCATTAGCGATAATGATCCCAATCGCTTAATTGCGACACGCCGCGGTAGCCCACTGGTTATTGGCGTTGGTTTTGGCGAATATTATATCGCATCCGATTCTGCTGCCTTGCTACCGGTGACGCAACGATTTATTTATTTGGAAGATGGCGATATTGCCGATATTACACGCGATAAACTTGTTATCCATGATGTGCACGGCACTATTGTTGATCGTGAAATCAAACAAAGCGACCTCAGTGTCGATGCCGCCGAGCGCGGACATTTTCGACATTACATGCTCAAAGAAATCTACGAGCAAGGCACTGCCATTAGTAACACACTCGAAGGACGAATTGCTGATGGCCGAGTGTTAGAACAAAGTTTTGGTAATGGCGCGTCAGACATATTTGATAGCGTTAATGGTGTACACATTATTGCCTGTGGCACTAGCTACCATGCCGGGTTAATTGGTAAGCACTGGTTTGAAAGCTTGGCAGGCATTCCGTGTAGCGTTGAAGTCGCCAGTGAGTTTCGTTATCGCAAACCGGTGGTGCGTAATAATTCGCTGATTGTCACGATTTCGCAATCGGGTGAAACTGCTGATACTTTAGCCGGTTTGCAAGAAGCAAAACGCCTAGGTTTTGGCCATTCCCTTGTTATTTGTAATGTTCCAGAGAGCTCACTCACCCGCGAATCCGATTTAACATTATTAACTCGCGCTGGCCCCGAAGTTGGTGTAGCATCAACAAAAGCCTTTACAACTCAGTTAGTTGCAATGATGCTGTTGGTTATTGCATTGGGCAAGCGTCATAAATTGTCCGACGAGCTGGAACAAAATTTAGTGGCACAGTTAACATCTTTACCCAAAAAAGTTGAAAAAGTGCTGGAGTTAGACGATAAGATTAAAGATTTAGCTGAAGCATTTTCAGATAAAGAACATGCATTATTTTTAGGACGTGGTTTACACTACCCAATCGCAATGGAAGGCGCTTTAAAATTAAAAGAAATATCGTATATCCATGCTGAGGCATACCCGGCAGGTGAACTAAAACACGGGCCACTGGCACTGGTTGATGAAAATATGCCAATTGTCGCGGTGGCACCGCAAAACGATATGTTAGAGAAATTAAAATCGAATCTTCAGGAGGTTTCTGCACGTGGTGGCCAGCTCTATGTATTTGCTGATGAGCGCTCCCATTTTAAAGCAGAAGAAGGTATTTTTGTGATGGATATTGTTGGCACCAAAGACGAAACATCCCCCATCATTCATACCATTCCTTTACAGTTGCTGTCATACCATGTGGCTGTATTAAAAGGTACCGATGTTGATCAGCCGCGTAATTTGGCCAAATCAGTAACGGTGGAATAATAAATATTATAGTATATTATTAATAGGACATCCGCTTACGGAATTTGTAATGACTAGGACGTTTTTATAGCTCAATTTATAGAGGTTTAGAAATGACAAGAAATAACAAAGATAATTTTCTAGTTTTAATATTATTTTTAATTAGCATCACCATGATAATAACAATATGTTCGTCTGACTCCATGGTCGTTGAGCAGAGCAACCAACCAATCGCACAAACCGATCTTTTAACCAATAATTATAATGATAATTTATTGAAGGTCACCGAAAAAGCTCCTGTAATTACAACCACAGAAGCTAGCACCATTCGGCAAATTATAAAAACAGAATTTAGTCATGTGTTAAAAAACTAAAAATTTAATTTCGTTTTAACGAATAACGGAATAAGGATATTCTATGGAAAATAATACCAACAATAAATTAGAAATTCACATCTCACACGAAAAACCCCGCAGTTATGGCAGTATGTCACCCGAAGAATATATTGCAGAACGGGTTAATCCCTTTTTAGAATGGTATGATAAAAAAGCCAAACGATTTAAACGGTTCTATCTCTGGATGCGTTCCATCACGGTACTCGGTGGTGCAATTGTCCCGGTACTAATCAACCTTCAAATTAATAATATTGAAATTATTACCACCTTTATTAGTGTCTTGGTTATTGTCTTTATATCACTGGAAAGTGTATTTCATTTTCGCGAGCAATGGAAAAACTACCGCTCCACTTACCAAAGCTTATCCAGCGAATATTTTAACTTTGTGACTGCTGATGGCCCTTATCGAGAGCAGGAAGCACAAGAGGCATTTTTAAATTTTGTTGAGCGTGTTGAAGGTGCGATTTCGTCTGAAAATGCAACTACTCTAAATGTGCTAACGACCTTAACCAACCGGAAAACACCAAGCCAAGCCTCAAAGCAATAGCTGCCTAATCAATGAATATCAGGTTTTAATGCTGAGATTCCCGCTAAAACCACGCGGGAATGACAAAGGTGTTTTGGTTATGAAATTTTAGCCACTCATTTTCTGTACCCCGAACTTTAGCTACCCTCTATAACCTACACAAACCGTCATTTCAGCTGGAATGGCGATGCTGTTTTTTAATCGCTCATTGTCCTGCAGAAACCCCGGGTTAAGCTAGCCTTATGCAGCCTACACAAACCGTTATTCCCGCGTGATTTTAGCGGGAATCTAGCTAACAACATTGAAGCAAACTTATACATATCAGGTTTTAAAGCTGCAATTCCCGCTGGAATGACGGTGTTGCTTTGGTCATGAAGTTTTAATCCCTCATTTTCCTGCAGAAACCACGAGTTAAGCTACCCTCTGTAGCCTACACAAACCGTCATTCCCGCGTGATTTTAGCGGGAATCTAGAGTAACAACATTAAGGTGATGAGTTTAAGCAGATATTTTTTTATGCCAATCTGGGCTAATGTTGATAATGTAAATCCTGCTAGTTGTGCCGACAAATTGCTAGCTATAGCCCATCAAAAGTCGTTAAAATAGCAGGGTTATTTAATTCATCTGGGGCAACATTATGTACAAGACTTTATCTGTTTTTATCCTTCTCGCAACACTTAATGGCTGTGCCTATGTGGTCAACAGTAAAATGGTTGAAGTTCCTGTTGTTACAACCCCAGAGGGCGCAAGATTAACCGTTAATAATAGAGAATATAATAGCCCCGCAACGGTATTAGTACCTCGTGGTGCCGGTGATTTTGTATTACTTATCGAAAAAGAAGGATTTCAGAGCGTTGAAATAGTATTAAATCAATCCATCGATATTGCACTTGCAGGAAATGCGCTAAGCTTTGGTCCATTGGGTTTGGCGGTCGATTTTATAAGTGGTTATGCCTATGATATCGAGCCGGATCTCATTAAAGCCACTTTAAAAGGTGCTAATGTGAGCAAGCTAGATGATGGCACGTTAAATTTAGTGCTCATCGACATCAATGACCTACCAAAACAGCTTGCGTCACAAATTAAAAAAAATCCTCGTTTCCCAAGTAGCCAGTTATAAGTAAAATAATCCGCTACTAATGAAATATTGCCCTGAGTGCAAAGCCGATATCATTGCAACGTCGGTTGATGGTGAAAGCCGGCAAGCTTGTTCAAATGACGAATGTGAATTTGTTTTTTGGAATAACCCCGTTCCAGTGGTGGCAGCTTTAGTTGAATTAAATGGTGAGTATGTTATTGCCCGAAATGCGCAGTGGCCAGAAGGGGTTTTCTCGGTTATCGCGGGTTATTTAGAAGCTGGAGAAACTCCAGAACATGCCGTGGTTCGAGAGCTTGAAGAAGAGCTGGGATTGTCGGGCAGCATCCAACGTTACATCGGTACTTATTCGTTCTTTGACAAAAATCAAATTATAATTGCCTATCAAGTAAGTGCCTCGGGTACTATAGAAATAAACCACGAGCTCGCCCAAGTAAAACTACTCTCGCGATCTGAGTTAGCACAATACGATTTTTCACCTTTAGAAATTACCGCCAATATTGTTCGTGATTGGTGTCAAATAGACATGCAAATTAGCGCTTAATAATTATTAGTAACCTATACAAACTGTCTTCCGATAGTGCTAATAAATGCTTGTCACACTAACAGCTGGAATCTAGTGTTTAAACCTCAAGGTAATGAAACGAAAATAAGTTGTTTTATAGATGTAAACCTTTGTTTCGTTATCTTAATGTTTTAACTTTCGATTCCGGTTCAAAAGACTATCGGAATGACGGTTATTTTAAAATTGGGTTTTAAAAACAATCCATTCTTCAAATATAACTTCTGCATGGTTACGCCCAGAAACCCATGCAACTGTCATTCCCGCGTGATTTTAGCGGGAATCTAGTGTTTAAACCTCAAGGTAATGAAACGAACATAAATGATTTTATTGAAGTAAACTGTAGTAAATTTAAATTTCAGGTTTGAATATTGAGATTTCCGCTAAAATTTTGATTTTTTTGATAATGAAATATAGTGGAATGATAAATTGATTAACTTCATCGTTTCATTTTAGCTTATCCTGTTTTAAGTTTTAAATTTAAAGACAACCAATCGTTATTGAGATATTTTATGATCAAACATATAGTCATGTGGAAATTACAAACAAGCTCGAAAAAAGAAAATGCACAAAAAGCCAAAGTATTATTAGAAAACCTTAATGGTATCATTCCAGGGTTACTAAAACTTGAAGTTGGTATTGATTTAGTTGGCACAGAAAATTCGGCGGATATTATTTTATCTTCAGAATTTGAATCAGAGCAAGCACTGGCTGATTATTTAAAACATCCTGAGCATGTTAAATTAATTCCATTTATGAAATCGATTCGTACCGAACGTTATGTTATGGATTATAAAATTTAAATTATAATAGTGTTTTGAATTTTGAATTATAAAAAAGCAAAATCGTTGTTGCAATTTCTTCGACCGAGCTGCTGGTAACGTCCAGTGATGGTAAATTTGCTTTTGTTATTAATTTCTCGGCTTGTCGCATTTCAAGTTTGCATTGGTTTAAAGAAGAATAACGAGAATGGGGAAGGCGTGACATTCTTATTTTATGCAACCTATCTGCCTGAATTGTTAATGCAAATACCCTAGATTGGTATTTTGTTAATGTGGTTGGTAAGTTATCACTATTTAAATTTTCTTCTGTCAGTGGATAGTTGGCAACATAAAGACCATAGTGCATGGCCAGATAAAGACTCGTGGGTGTTTTACCACTACGTGATAGGCCGGTGAGAATGATATCGGCCTTATCATAATGGTGCACACTAACACCATCATCGTGAACTAAAGCAAAATTAACGGCATCCATGCGTTGCTCGTAGTTGGCATCTTGAGCATTGCCATGCGCCAAACCAGGATTAAATGTTGCTTTGCTATTTAATATTTGCTCTAAATCGGGAATGACTAAATCGAATAAATCAAAAAAATGGCAATGATTTTGTGCGATTATTGTTCGTAACTCAGGATTAACCAATGTACTAAATATAATGGGTCTATTTGTTAAAGCGTTTGAATTGGATTGCAGTTCCTGACTAAGTTGTTGTGCTTTGATTTTGTTATCAATAAATCGACAGGTAATGTGTTTGAAGTGCTGCGTCTCAAATTGCGAGAGCAAGGTTCGACCAAATGACTCAGCGGTAATTGCGGTTCGGTCAGATATATAATAAACACTAAATTGCATTATTTGCTCGCATTTTAAATCGATAATAATCTAAACTATATTATAGGCAGTTTTTAAATACACGGAAAAATCGATGTCTGATAATTTAATTTGGTTTGAAAACATTAGAATTGCTGATATTGCAGCTGTTGGTGGCAAAAACGCCTCACTTGGCGAAATGATTAGCCAATTAGACAAGCTTGGGGTTCGGGTGCCAAGTGGTTTTGCAACAACTTCCTATGCCTTTCAGCAGTTTCTTGATTATAATAATTTAACATCTAAAATAAAAACTGAATTATCGGAACTCACCGAAAATAATCTTATCGCCATTCAACAGTCGGGTTTAAAGGTTCGAGCTTGGCTTGAAGCTGCTCAATTTTCTGATGGGTTTATACAAGACATCAAACAAGCATACCTGCAATTACAACAACGCTATGGTGATAGTAGCTATGCTGTGCGTTCTTCGGCAACAGCAGAAGACTTACCCGATGCTTCATTTGCTGGACAACAAGAAAGCTTTTTAAATATCCATGGGCTAGAAAATATATTACAGGCTATTAAAAGTGTTTTTGCATCTTTGTATAATGATCGCGCCATTAGTTATCGGATTCACCAACATTATTCACACACCGATGTTGCTTTGTCTGTTGGAATTCAACAAATGATTCGCAGCGACTTAGCCACCAGTGGTGTCATGTTTTCACTGGACACGGAGTCTGGTTTTGACAAAGTGGTTTTTATAACCTCGGCTTATGGTCTTGGTGAAATGGTTGTGCAAGGCGCAGTGAATCCGGATGAGTTTTATGTTTATAAGCCAGCCTTAAATAGCAATAAACGGGGAATTATTCAACGTAAGCTTGGCAGTAAGACAGTAAAAATGATTTTTGGTTCAGGTACTGATAAAACCTCGGCGACCAAAATTGTTGCTGTTGAAGATGAACAGCAACGGCAATTTTCATTAACCGATGCTGATGTTGAGCAGTTAGCTCGATATGCGATAACAATCGAACATCACTATCAAAAGCCAATGGACATTGAATGGGCGAAAGATGGTAACGATGGATTATTATATATTGTGCAGGCGCGCCCTGAAACGGTTCAAAGCAAAAATACTGGCGCAAAGTTAACACAATATCATTTAGCACAACGGGGTACGGTGTTGGCTGAAGGGCGTAGTGTTGGACAAAAAATTAGTCATGGCCCAGTTAAAATTATTGCATCAATTTCTGAAATAAATAAAGTGAATGACGGTGATGTCTTAGTCACCGATATGACCGATCCCGATTGGGAACCGATAATGAAAAAAGCGGCGGCAATTGTCACCAACCGTGGGGGGCGAACTTGTCATGCGGCCATTATTGCTCGTGAAATGGGTATTCCAGCAATCGTTGGTACAGATGATGCTACCGAGAATTTACACAACAACAGCGTTGTGACGGTTTCATGTGCTGAAGGGGATACGGGTTTTGTGTATGAAGGGAAATTGGATTATCAAGTAAAACATCTTGATATCGATACTATGCCTGAGTTAGCCGTTAAAATAATGATGAATATCGGCAATCCAGAGCGTGCATTTAATTTCCAATTATTGCCTAATTTTGGTGTTGGCTTAGCTCGAACTGAATTTATTATAAATAATACCATCGGTATTCATCCCAAAGCCTTAATTGATTATGATGCTAATGCAAGTGAGTTACCCGATGACGTGCGAAAAGTTATCGCTACTAAAATTTCGGCTTACCGTTCAGCCACGGATTTTTATATAACAACTCTAGCAGAAGGCATAGCAAGCTTGGCTGCAGCATTCGATCCAAAGCCTGTCATTGTTCGATTATCCGACTTTAAATCCAATGAATATCAGCATTTAATCGGTGGCCATGTTTATGAGCCTCATGAAGAAAATCCAATGATTGGTTTTCGAGGAGCTGCACGATATGTTGCAACTAGTTTTCAAGATTGTTTTGCCTTAGAGTGTCAGGCCGTTAAAAAAGTGCGCAATGAAATGGGGCTGACGAATGTTGAAATTATGATTCCGTTTGTACGAACGGTTGAAGAAGCAAAAAATGTTATCAGCTTATTAAAACAGAATGGTTTGCAACGTGGTGTGGATAATTTACGCATTATTATGATGTGTGAAATTCCCAGTAATGCTTTATTGGCCGAACAATTTTTAGCGTATTTTGATGGTTTTTCAATCGGGTCAAACGACTTAACACAATTAACGCTCGGTTTGGATCGTGATTCGAGTTTGGTGGCTGCGATGTTTGATGAACGTAATCCTGCTGTGAAGGTATTACTTCAAAAAGCCATCGCGGCATGTAAAGCGGCTAATAAGTATATTGGTATATGCGGACAAGGGCCGTCCGATCATCCGGATTTTGCGCAATGGTTAATTGAGCAAGGTATCGATAGTATTTCGCTTAATCCCGATACTGTTGTTTCAACATGGCTATATCTAGGCATTAAAAGTCAAAAAATAAAATAAATGTAAAATAACTAATGCAAGTAGTGAGTAATTGATTTAACATAAACACTCAAGGATGGATGTTATAAAAGGATTTATATAATTTCAATAAAACTGGCTGCTGGTTTCAGTTGTGGTTTTCATTTTATTTGTAGCACTGATTAACGTCAGTGCCACATCTAAAAATATCCAATGAAAGTCTAAATCTTTATGTGCAGTCCACGTTATCCAAATGGCATGTCTTACCTTGTTTGAATTTCAGGTGGTTATACTTTAAATTGCTGTACCAGTTCTTGTAGTCGGTGTGCAACTTCTGAAAGTTGTTCGCTAGATTCTGATGTTTGTGATGCGCCTGATGCCGTTGCTTCACCACTGGTACTAATGTTGACCACATTGCTATTAATTTCTTCAGCGACCGCACTTTGTTGCTCGGATGCACTGGCGATTTGAAAATTTAAATCTGAAATAGAATCAACTGCATCGCGAATGGTTGATAAGGCATTACCGGTTTCGGCCATTTTTTCTTTACCGGCAATGGCACTTTCCCGGCTGCTTTGCATTTCGCTAACGGCTTTTTTAGAAGCCGATTGTAATTGTTCGATCATTGTTTCTATTTCATTTGTAGATTCTTGGGTTCGAGATGCCAAGGTGCGAACTTCATCAGCAACAACGGCAAAACCGCGTCCCTGTTCACCGGCTCGTGCAGCTTCAATCGCGGCATTTAATGCCAACAAATTGGTTTGTTCTGCAATGCTTTTTATAACATCAAGTACACTACCAATTGTTTCTGTATCACTGGCTAAATTCTGGATAACATCAGATGCACTTGTTACTTTATTGGCTAATGCATCGATTTCGGCAATACTTTTGTTCATGATTTCAAATCCAACAGCAGTATGATTTTTTGCGGTTTCAGCACCTTGGGCGGCATTTCGTGCGCTTTGAGCAACTTCTTGAACCGTTGCTGTCATTTGATTCATCGCTGTTGCCAGTTGTTCAACCTGCATTTGCTGACCCTGTATACCAGAAGTTGTTGTATTAGCCACCGATTGCAACTGTGCCGAAGAATCGGCTAAGCTGTTTATTAATTGAGACATTTCTCCTAATATGAGTTGTAGTTTTTCCATTAATAAATTTACGTTATTGGATAAATCACCTAATTCATCATTTTGTGAATAATTAAGCCGTTGGGTTAAGTCGCCTTCACCTTTTGCGATATCTTGCACTGCACTAACCACTTCATTTAAAGGGCGAACTAAATATCCGGCAAATAACCAACTAACACCCGCACCGATAACGACTAATACAATGCATAAAATCACAGCAACCATATTGATATCGAACTTCATTGCTTTAATTGAAGCGTAAGCTTCTGCTTCATCAATTTCACTCATGACGACCCACTGTAATCCCTTTATGTCTAATGGCGCATAAGCAGATAAAACTGGAACATTCCGATAATCAGGAAAAATATCGAATCCGGTATTACCAGCAAGCGCATCAGTTACACCGGGTGTGTTGGCAGGTTGTAATGCGATGGATGTTTGTTTAGCTTTGATTTTATTCAATAAGTCACTATTCATACCGGTTTTTTTGAGAGCAGAAAAATAACCTTTAGGGTCTTCAATTAAAAATCGACTCATGCTGCGTAATGTTTTATCTTTAGCAACTAAATACGTTTCACCACTCTCACCGAGACCACTTTCTTTCCATTTTTTGTGGTGGGTCATCACCGAATTTATACGATCGATAGGCATTTGGAATATTAGAATCGCGACTTTTTTTGTGCCATCAAATATTGGTGAAGCAATAAAAGAGGCCGGATCTTCATAAGATGGCTGATAAGATGCAAAATCACTAATAACAAATTGCTCGGTATTTGTTAATGAATTTGCTTTGTTAAAAACGTCACCAATCCCCGTTCTACTAAAGGCACCAGTTTTTAGTGATGTTGAATAATCGAGTTCTTTAAAGACGGAATAAATAATATCACCAGTGTCGGGGTGCACGATAAAGATATCGTAATAACCAAATTTATCTAAAAAATCTTTTATATGTGGATGGTAGCGGCTATGTAAACTATCGTACTGAGTTTGGTTATTGAGCGAAATTAATTTGTCCTTTTCTCCCAGTGGGTGTTTATTTGCTTTTATATAAGCGTATTGGAGTAATACACTTTCATCATCGAGTTGCTTAACCAAGGCATCAACATCAGAAACCTTACCATTATTACGATTAGCGTATTCGACATTAAATTCATCTTTATAATAGTGTTTTAGCTGAGCTCGATAACTCGAAATATCCGTAATCGACAAATCGGATTTATAGTCTGTAAAAGCATCTTTGAAACTGATTGCCGCTTCAATGATCATTCGATCATTTGAAAATGTTATAATTTGATTATTGATGGTTTCAAAATAGCTTTCGATAGCAATTTTTGTACTACTGCGCACAGCGGTTAAATTATTTTTAATTTGAGAGTTAAGCGCATCGCTGGCATCATTAACCGCAATTGAACTCAATATTATCGCACTGGATAATGTTGCAATTAAAACTAAGGACGAGGCACCAATTAGTATTTTTTGCTTTATTTTCATAGGGTATTAACTCATGACTATTTGTAGTTTATTGTCATGTTTTCGGCATTTTTGGCATAATATTAAGCACATTTTTGTGGTTTTGAGTGCTCTAAGCTAGCTAAAACTTGGGCTGCGCATAAGAAGTCACACGCCATTCCTGCCCGATTTTAGCGGGAAACCGCTAGCGTTTTCAGTAAAATGCATGCGCGTATGGTGGTGTTTGTGGCAATAATGTTGTTTTACACAAATCTCAGATTAAAATAGAAAGTTAGCATTAAAATTTAAATAGGTAACGCGACTTTGTTTTTCCACAAAAATATCTGGATTAATTATTGGTGCAGCCGATGTTAACGAAACAGTAAACCACTTATAATTATAATTAATCCCAATAGCCCATCCCGATATTGATTTACGTTTGCCGTCAACAAACGGATATCCCTCTCCAATGTCGTAATGAAATTTAAGTGTTAATGGTGCTATTAATGGCTTTTTAATCCAAGGTAACATCCAATGACCAATGGGTAAAATGATGTCATTACGCATTGATATACCACTATCACTCGACATCACGTTTTCCTTAAATCCTCGTATAGAATATTCACCACCGAGAACAAATTGTTTTTCACCGTATAACGCCTTATCCGAATATTGAACGTTGATTGAATTTTGTAAATAAAATCGATAACGAGAAAAAGGAAAAATTTGATAGCGGTAATAGCTATAGAGCTTGATGATATTATATTCAGCGTGTGCTTGGTTTTTATTGATATCGGCTGCGTCCTTAATGGCACCAAATAATGCCACACCATTTGAAATGCTGGGTGATAATATTAATGTTGAATTTTGAAAATAACGTGTGTAGAGCAAACCAAAATCAACTGATGCTATTTGTCTTGATGAGACCGTAATCAAGGTATCATTAATAAAGCTCTTACGATCACTAAATTCAATCATTGAATTTAGTTCAAGTTTACTCTTTTGAGTTCTTGAGTACACTCTGCTTGCTGACAACTGGGTTGTTTGGATATCACTTTTTGATTTAAATGGTATAGTGTTGCTATTAATGGTGCGTATGGTACTGCCTAGATTATAATTGAATTTAAAATTCCAATAGCCATAAGGAACATTAGCATTAATGCGAATCGATTCACTTTTATTGCTGATGTCGGGAAGTGCTTGCTGTAATGACACCGAAATAGAATCATTAAGACCCAATAAATTTTCTTTGCTATATTTTATATTATAAAGATCTTCCCCCGTTGATTTGGTTCCGCCGTTAGTGTAATTAAAAACTATCTGTTGTGTTATTTTTGTTGTTGCCGTTAATTCAATTAATACAATATCACTATAACCCGGTCGAGTTGCGGGTTTTATTTGCATTTTAAATTTTTGTGAAAATAATTTATTAAGCTGTTCTAATCCTTGATCAAGATCGTGAATATTTAAAATATCACCCGTGCCAATAGGAAAGGCGGTTTTAATTCTTGAGTTGTCAACGTTACTGTTGTTATTTAATATGAACTCACCGATTTGTCCTTCGTAAACCCAGAGTTCAAGATTACCTTTTTCGGAAAAACTGTTTTGAGGGTTTTTGACGGTTACCCGGGTGGTGATAAAACCTGCTTTAAGATACCAGTTTTGAATTTCGGTAACGAGTTTTGTTATTTTACTATTATTGAGACACTGGTTTAAATTTGAATTTATAATGGATTGTAGTTTGGAGCTTGGTATTTTATCGGCACCATATGCAAATATTTGTTTTACAATATGACATTGTCCTTTAGGTAATAATAAAATATTCTTTAATTGTAGTTTACCTGAATCAACACTTTGCCGTTTTTTAAGACGTTTATTTACATCACTTTCAAGTAATTTTTGTTGTTCGCGATTTTGCTGTATTATCGTAGGATTAACTTGCGGCGCAGCATTAATCGGAGCGCTTAGTATTGACGTTAGTAATAATATTTGAGTTAAAGCAAAAACGTTTAACGCAGTCACCATAGTCGTTTTTTGAATATTTTTCGTCATAATTATAATTTTATAATGTTAAAAATGACCAGTTTGTAGTTAATTTTAACTACAAACTGGAGCGGTTATTAACCTTTAGTTTTAACTTGAGCGCGCCAAAGTTTTGCTTCTTTTTGAGCTTTGAGTAATTGCTTGCGTGATAATATTTCGGTTAAGCCCTGTAAATCTTGCATTGCTGCCTGATAGCCCTGAGCTAACGATATGTTTAAATATTTGTGTGCCTGCACGGAATCTTTTTCAACACCTTCGCCATTTTTATATCGCAAGCCAACTTGGTATAAGGCAAATGGATTACCCTGGGTTGCGGCGCGGTTAAACCAATAAAAAGTTAAATCGGCATTTTTCTTGAAACCGACACCCACTTGATAATTACGAGCCAGACGTAATTGTGCA
Source organism: uncultured Thioalkalispiraceae bacterium (assembly GCA_964514215.1). Classification (GTDB taxonomy): domain Bacteria; phylum Pseudomonadota; class Gammaproteobacteria; order UBA6429; family Thiohalophilaceae; genus CAYQUC01. The sequence goes on along the minus strand of CAZEPW010000054.1, from coordinate 3,230 downwards.
GGCACATACCCTTGCTTAGCTGATTTTTTTAATAACTCGTTAGCGCGCGTTGGATCCATTTTGGTGACTTTGCCATCAAGTAATAAGCTAGCGTAATTAAATTGTGCTTCTGAATTACCAATATCAGCAGCCTTGCTTAAATAGACAACGGCTTTGTTAAAATTTTGTAACACACCGGGTGCGCCGAGGTGTAATAAACCAAGTTGGTTAATTGCCCGGGCATATTTTTTGTCGGCTGCTTTTTGGTAGAGTTCCATTGCGAGTGTCATGTTTTGATCTAAACCAATTCCACTTTCGTACATACGTCCAAGATAAAAATGCGATTCAGCTTCACCTGCCTTTGCGCCTTTTTGAAAATATTCAATGGCCTTTTCTGGCTTATTGTTTTCCATTGCTGTTAGTCCTTGTTTACTAAAATCCGCAGCACTGGCTAGTTGCGATAGTAATAAAATATTAACAGTAAATAATGTTGAAATGATTTTGCTTGAGTACTTTTTCATGTTGCTCTCCTTTGGAATAGAAAAAAAATATTTTTGTGTTGCTAAACAGCATATACATAAAATGTTGTAATTGAGTATTTGTTATACAATTCTTACAATTCCATTAATTGAATTTTTTTAATTATTTCTTGTTTGGTTTTAAAAAATTGTCCATCTACATAAAGTAACAAATCAAACAAGGAACAATTATGGGATATTTAGCAACTACAACGATGCCGTATTTAACTTCAATTGATGCTTCATTGATGCTTAAACTAAAAAATATTGAGCGTTGTATTGAGGATAGGGAATTTTCAAATGGACTTGATATTGTACGAAATCTAATTCGAGGATCGTCACTTATGACACAATCCAGTATTACTATACCGACTGTTACCCCCATAAAACGTGATAAAATTGAATTTGGTGCGCTGTGTATCGAAAAAAAATCGGCCAAAGTGACACTAAATACGCAGCTAGTGGAATTATCGGCAAATGAATTCAGTTTATTGATGTTACTCGTTGAAAATCATGATGAAATAGTAAGTCGAGATACCTTGCATGAAACTATTTTAAAAACAGAATATGATGGCTTAAATCGATCAATAGACAATACCGTGTCACGTATCCGTAAAAAATTGGGTGATGATTGCCTTTCGCAATTAAAAATAAAGTCAATCAGAGGTAAGGGCTATTTATTTTCATCGAGAGATTGGTAATGGTTATTTCAGATTCTGTAAAGATAATGGTATTATTTCCAAAAGGTTGTGATTGATACATTATATTGATACGAACATTAATTGACATATAATCTATGAGTATCTAGCTGCCATAAAGTTTAACGTAATTGGGGTTTTTGGTGGCTAACATTCATACTATATATAGAGTATTTGTTGCATTAGGTTTGCTTATATTTTTTGTGGCATTCACAACACCCGCCATTTCTAAATCAGACAAACGTTATGCACTGGTGATTGGGAATAGTGACTATCGATATGCCTCTCAATTAAACAATCCTAAGAATGATTCTATTGATATGGCCAATACACTCAAGAGTTTGTATTTTGAAACAACATTAATTCAAAATGCAACCAAAATTCAAATTCAAAATGGCATTAAAAAATTCATAAGCAAGCTCAAAAAAAATGGCGGTGTTGGATTATTTTATTATGCTGGTCATGGTGTGCAATTTGAAGGTAGTAATTATCTTATTCCCACTGATACTAAGGCAGGCTCAGAACTAGAAATAAAAAGCCAAAGTTTTGATGTTTCAAATTTATTAAATGGTTTACGCACTATTGGTGATGCAACCAATATAATTATTTTAGATGCGTGTCGGGACAACCCATTTAAAAACGCCCATCCAGCAGGGGCTCGTTCAGGAAATAAAGCTGGCCCTAAATCGCGTTCGGTTGCAACGGAAAAAAACAGAAGTTTAATTAGAATTAATATTCCAAAATTAGATAGCGGTTTAAGTAAGCTCGATGCACCATCAAACACCTTAATTGCTTTTGCAACGGCACCTGGCAAAGTAGCTATCGATGGTCAAGGACGTAATAGCCCTTATACCGCTAATTTAATAGAGAGTCTGCAACGAACCGGATTAACCATTGATGAAGTTTTTCGTCGAGTTCGACTCAGTGTCGCTAAACAATCGAATGGTAAGCAAATTCCATGGGAATCATCTTCGTTAATGCAGCGGTTTTATTTTAAACATCGCACATTATTACCAATGGGATTTTAGTTTTATATATGTATTATAGTGAATACAGCACAGGGAAGCGACAATGAAAAAAATACAACAGCCACTAATTATTTTCTTGTTAAGTTTAGTTAGCCCAATAATGAGTTATGCCGATGACGATGTTGATGTTATTACTATAATTTCGGTTGGAACTATCAACATGCAGCTTGATGTTAATGAGCGCTATACTGTTGGCAGTGGATCGTTTGGTGGTGATACTCGCAAGCTTTCATCCAATCCTAAAATTTCTGCTATCGAAGTTGGTGTAACGGTATTAGATGGAAGTTTTTATTATGGTTTTAATACGTTGGCTACGGGGCAAAGTGTTGCTCGCTATGATGTTGATGTGTTTGACAGCTCGGCAAGCACCATAACCACCACCAATACTCAAGAAGTCATCTCAAGGACATTTAATAGTGCTTATACTGGTTATTCGTTTCAAGATAATCTTAGTCTGTATGGTGGTTTAACATTTGGCACCGGTAATTATGGTGATGAAGTTTTTATCGATGAATTTGGTCCGTTTGTTGGTGGTCGTTATGCTATCAATTTAAGTGCGACGTCAACGATAAACCTTGAGTTGTCATTATCATTGGTAAATACTGAAATTACTTTTAAGGATCTGGGTTTTGATCCTTACACAATAAAATCAACCGATCGATCCATGAGTTATTCCGCTACTTGGTTACGTGCGCTGGATCGTGGCCGATCATTTTTTGTTCGGTTTAAAATAATTGATTTAGAATTAAGTGGTAATACCGGAATTACCCAAACTGGAGGCGGTAGTGGTACAGCTACGATTGACGGCAGCCAAATTCTAACGATGCTGAGTTTGGGGATGGGATTTTAATTAACTTGAGATTTGTATAGGGGTTACTGTTATTTATTAAAGCTCAAATATTAAAAAAAACCGTCATTCTGATAATTTTTTAAGTCGGAATCTAAAGTTAAAGCCTCAGAGTAATCACGTTGCGCTAATACTATTCTTATACCGATTTAACGGTTAG
>CAZEPW010000053.1:0-26012 GCA_964514215.1 uncultured Thioalkalispiraceae bacterium | reverse complement strand
GCGCTGCTCTACCGACTGAGCTATTCCGGCTTGATATAGAAAATTTATATTTTATCCTAATAAGTCTCAAGCAATAAGATCCAAAGAATAGTATTGATGATCCTTTTTATATTGATAAACATTAAAGTCCTTAAAATCTAATGTAAATATTTTAACTTTCCCTAGTCGTTCTGCTAATGCTAATAATGTTGCATCAGCAAAATCCATTGGTAAATCACTATATTGATTCATAAAATCAAACGCACATTCTAAATCTTACTTTTTAAGGGCACACAATGATAGATATTCATCAATAAAATATTCCTTAATCCCCTATGAAGTACGACTATCGAGATTAGAGCAATTAATAGTCCGTATCAACGATAATCATTATTTTTTTCGCTTAACTTTTTTTATTTTTTCTCTTAATAAAAATTGACTATTACGTGCCAATCCAACGGTATAACCACCATCTCCAATCAAACTGATTAAAAAAAATCAACTTGTCATTCTGTCTTACATGAAATATTACATAAAAGTACCTGTATTACAATTTGTATTACAAATTTCATTAACGGTTAAATTAAATAACGGGAACTCAAGATAAGGGTTTAGAAAAAACGAAAAATATAGGATATAAATCGTAACTGAAACAAACATTAGTTAGCGTAAATCATGAACTGAAGGCTAAATTTATTGATGGCAATGAGGTAATTTTACTTGGTTTTCAGCAAAATACCTTATACTTGATAGAAAACCACGAGAACATATAAATATTTCGTCACTCGCGTTTAAAAATCAAATGATTTTTTATGCGTTTTTAACTCGAATAATGACATCAACACCAACAGACTTAGTGCCCATCGGTAATTCTGGCATTGACGTTAAATTAATATCACCAAGTTCGATATCGGTTAATAAACCAGTATCGAGATTGTAAAAATGATGGTGTTTAGCAACGTTAGAGTCATAAAAAACTTTAGAGGGGTCAACCACCACCTCGTGCACCAGACCTTTGCGGGCAAATAATCCTAAGGTGTTGTAGACAGTTGCTTTTGATACCGCAGCATTGCCATTAACCTTCGACAGAACTTGTTCTGCGGATAAGTGTTGAGGTTTCTCGAATAATATTGTCGCAATTTCTACTCGTTGCTGAGTCGGTGTAATATTATGAGACTTGAGTTTCTTAATCATGGTTTCTTTTACAACAGACTGAGCTTGTGGCTCACTGTAGCGTAAAGAGACTTCTGACTTTTGTTTAATATCATTTAGCATGGATTTAGTATAATCCAAGTGCCCTTTAAAATACTATCAGGGGAAATACTAAGACTAACTATCATAATCCCGAATATATTACCGCGCATAACATATTGAATATATTGAATATATATATTTAATCGCTATTTTTCACATCGATAATCCGAAATATTCAAAATTTCAGGCTGTCCGAGCATAATATTCACCATTAACTGGGCAGATGCTAAACCTAAAATAATACCATTACGATAATGGCCACTATTAATAAAAACACCGCTAATTTCTGGATGTTGGCTTATGTAAGGTACACCATTTAACGTACCCGGCCTTAGGCCAGCCCAATGATGTTCAACTTTAAATTGAGATAAGCTAGGGACAATCGCAATTGCAGCTTGTAATAATTTATCATGAGCATCATCAGTGATACTTTTATCAAAGCCTACATGCTCAATCGTACTACCAATTAAAACTCGACCATCTTTTCTCGGAATTACATAGTGTCCATCTTCTAAGATAATTCGTTTTAAAGTATCAGGCGGAGTTTTAATAATCATCATCTGCCCACGCACAGGATTAATAGTAGCCGAGGTTTGATGTTGACCAATATCATTAAATAATTGACTGCTCCACGCGCCGCTAGCAATCACTAAGTGATTCGCTACGATTTTACCTGTTGTAGTTTGTACGGCATTAAAACGTGAACTTGTTGTACTGACTGATAAAACCTCACAATTTTCATATAAAGTGATGGTGTTATTTATCATTGATTGATGCAGCGCTCTAACCAAACGCGGATTACGAACTTGTGAAACATTTGCTAACCACAACGATTCTCGCTGCACTGGCGCGCTACTGGATTCAATCTGTAACGACTCAACAGCATTAACATATGCTACTGAAGGATTATACTTTGAGCTCCATCTCTGAATATCAGACTTTTGCTGTTCATCAATTCGAATTAATAAACCACTATTTATTAATTCAACATCAATTCCAGTTTCCTGAATTAATGTATAAAAAAAATCAGGGTAATGCTGCTGGCTCCATGTCGCTAAATTATTAACCGCATCACTGTATTGCCAAGGATAAAGCGGTGATAATATACCGCCGCCGGCCCAGCTCGACTCAGAGCCAACCTTACCTTTATCAATAAGACACACCTTTTGTCCCTGTTGGGATAATAGTTGAGCTGTCATCATACCAACAGCACCAGCGCCAACAATAATTGTGTCAAACATCAACAATACCACTCTAAAATAAAAATACTATTATAAATAACTACTTATGTTTTTAAACAAAAAACGCCGTAATTGCTGAAATAACGTCAAATTGCTACAAAATACGCACTTTTTGTGCCTTAAAGTCACTTTATCTGATTAATTATGCAGCACATCGGAGTAAACGCGACAAAGATTCAAGCACACGCTATAAATTTAACATAAGAAATTTTTCGCAAAGGATATGCATAATGTTAGGTAACAAAAATGCAAAAATATTCTGGTTTCACCCTTGTCGAACTATTAATAACCGTCGCGGTATTTGGGATCTTGGCTGCGATCGCATTTCCTCAAATGACCGGATATTCTGATAATAATCGACTGGTTAATCAAATAAATAATTTATCGGCAAACTTACAGTATGCCCGTAGTGAAGCAATTCGCAGAGTACGAAATATTACAGTTGAAACACTTGATGGCACCAATAAATGGCAAAGTGGTTGGCAAGTTTATATCGATTCAGATAATAGCGGCACAGCACAAGCTTCTGAACTGCTTCGCGTTGTTGCCTCACTAGGAACAACAACAACGTTTTTAGGCTCAGGAGCTGTTCCCAATAGAGTTATTTTTACACCAAATGGTCGTTCAAACGTCACGATTAATGCCGGCGAAACTTTTGTGTTATGTCAGACCAATCGTACCGGCAACTACGGCAAATCACTCCGATTATTTCCAATTGGTCGAGTCGAAGTAGCCAATCAAATTTCATGTCCATAAAATTTTAAAGAGAGTTGCTCTATGTTAACAACAACTAAATTTAATTCGGGTTTCACCATGATAGAAATTCTAATCTCCTTAGTGATTCTATCCGTTGGTGTATTAGGACTTGCCGGTCTACAAGGTAATTCGATTAGAAGCAGTAATACGGCCTATATGCGAACTGTTGCAACGGCACAAATTTATGATTTTGCTGAACGAATACGCTCCAACACAAAAGGCAATAAACTAAACGCAGATGGTGGCGATAACGCCTATAACCAGTTATCAGGTATTCCAGCTTATAGTAACTGTAATATCCAAACTAAATTACCGTCAGCTGGTTGTAACCCAACTCAACTCGCAATACGGGATATCGGCATGTGGAATACCGAAAACGCCCGGGTTCTTCCTAATGGTCAAGGAACCGTGCGTCGTTCCGGTTCGGCTTACATTATCACCGTGTCATGGGACGAAGACAATATAGGTGCAGCTTTTGCAGTCGATGGATTCGGATTTCCACTTTGTGATCCCCTTGCTGCAAACACATTAAAATGCATTCAATACGAAATGCAACCTTAAATTTATTATCAATAGAAATATTATTTAATGAGAAATATTATGATGAATCACAATAAAATATTTGGTGTTACTTTAATAGAGCTAATGATAGCCATGGCCATCAGTTCAATTTTATTAGTTGGCGTAGGGTCAATTTACAGTAACACTAAAAAAACCTATTTCGTACAAGACGAATTTGGACGTTTACAAGAAAATGCGCGTTATGCCTTAGATGTGTTAACTAAAGAAATTAGAAATGCAGGATATATTGGTTGTAAAAATTTATCCCTACTAACACCAAATAGTATTTTATTAAACCCAAATGAACTCGGTGGTGTCGACTTCAGCTCAAATAATTTTATTTTAGGACATACAAATTCTGGCGGTGCTATCAATCCTCCATTTCCATCCGCCTCAACCAATGTTGTAACCAACACTGATGCATTAACACTACGTCGAGGTTCAAGTTGTGGTGGTCACCTAACAGGAAACACCGACCCCAATAATGCCAACGTTCAAATTATCAGTAGCTGTGCTTTTCAGCAAAATGAAGTCGTAATGATCACCGATTGTGAACGAGCAGATATTTTCAAGATCACCAATAACCCAAATAACTCAAGTGCGAACGAAACCGTAACACTAAGCCATAGTAATGCAGGAAACACGACCAATAAACTAAGTAAAATTTATAGCACCGATGCAAAAATTATAAAATTAAAACGAGATACTTATTTTATAAAAACCGACCCTATTTCAAATAATCCCAGTCTATATGTACGAGGGCTATTTAATCAAGGTGGTGCTTATGGTGTTTTTGAAAATCAGATAGCCGACAATGTGGAATCCATGTTAATTGACTACGGTGTTGATTTGGATTTTGTACAAGACAGCGATATTGAAAACATTGGTGCCGATACTTATTTAACCGCTACAGAAATAGATAATTTAGGCACCAACCCATTAAACAATGGTAATACTTTTTGGTCTAGCGTCGTCAATTTACGCATCCGATTATTAATGCGCAGTAATAACGTATCCAACCGCACACGAACCTACCAATGGGACGGTGCCACCGTGACACCACCAGCAAATGATTATCGGATTAGACAAGCCTATACAACAACAATCAACCTTCGTAACCGAACACCCTAATTTTAATGAGAACATAACCATGAAAATAAATTCCATCACAAATTTATACCGAATGAAAACACAAAATGGTGCCGTACTTATTATTGGCCTGATTTTACTTTTTTCACTTACATTATTAGGCGTTGGAGCCATGAGCACTAACTTACTACAACAAAGAATGGCAACCAATATGGGTGATGCAACATTAGCATTTAATGCCGCGGATACCTTAATTCGTCGCGAACAAGAATGGCTACGTGCTCAACCACTAGAAGCTCCGCTATTACTAGTAGATTGCGATAATAATGATCGGTGTATATACAGCCAAGATAAGACCAATGGTAAAAATATTTTAGTCAACACTTATTCAAACGAATGGTGGGAAGAAACTGCGGTATTTAATCAAGCTTGGTGGGATACCAATGCCTATGAATTTTGCTGCACGCCTGTTCCTGCAAAGCTTCAAAATGTATTAGTTGATCCTCGAATAGTAATAGAGTGGCAACAATACGAACAAGACAGTATCGATATCGGGATAACCTCAAACCCAACAGGAACAACATATTATCGAATGACTGCAAGAGGAACAGGTTCAACCAATCTATCTGAAGCTGTCATTCAGACAACAGTTTCAAAACGCTGGAATTAATCTTAAGAATTAAACTTTACAACTGGAGAAATCCAAATGAAATATGACATTAAAAAATTAATTATCTGTAGTTTGCTTAGTTTTGGATTATTGCAACCGGCTAGTGCTGCCACGTTGAGTATTCCAGATTCACCGCTCACGGTAACAACCTTTAGTAAACCCAATATAATGTTTATATTGGATGACTCCGGAAGCATGAGAAATTTAATCTGGGATGCAGGATACGACCCAACCATAACTTACCCTCAATCAGGTTGGGGAGCCATTAACGCCAACACTTATACCACCGCCCAGTTAAACGCTGTGGCATATGCAGGCTGCCCTGCCGGATTTGCACCTGGTATAGTTGGCGGCAATGATCGTTGCATCATTTTACCCACACCAAACGGCGCTAACACCTGGATAACCGGTAATTATTTTTTATATTTGCTTAACACCTACGACACAGCTGGTGGCGGCCAAGATTTAACAGGCGTCATTCCAAATGATTTTCGAATGAACGTTGCGCGAGATGTAACAGTTAATGTTATCAATAGCTCAAATAATATGAATTTTTGTTTACAAACTTTTGATGTAACCGACCCCGGAACGATTGATGTTGCCTGTACTCCAACTAAAGCAACCGTAACAACAGCAGTAAACGCACTAACAGCAAATAGCTGGACACCATTAGGTGAAACTTATTATGAAGTCACTCGTTATTTTCGAGGACTTCAATCTTTTACTGATAATAATGTCAACTACACCAGCCCAATAACAGAGCGTTGTCAAAAAAATTACGTTATTGTCGTCACCGATGGTTATCCAACTCAAGATACCTCATTTCCTAATGTTGATCCCGATTTACCAAATGGTGCATTACCCGACTATGATAACCTTTCTCCAGTAACAACTCAGGCCGATTTTAATTCCAGCACCATACCGCAATATTCAGATGGTTTCCAACCAGCAAGCACTCAGTCTGCTGAAGGTTTTTCGTTATACTTAGACGATATGGCCAAATTAGGTTTCGATCTTGATTTACGAAAAGCGCCAGATGTTGACAGCGCAGGTAAAAGCTTCGACTCAGCAGACTATCCTTTACAAAATCTTGTCACCTTTACAGTGGGTTTTGCACTCAATAACCAAATGTTACAAGATGCCGCCCAATATGGTGATGGACAATATTTTCAAGCCAGTAATGCCGCAGGTTTAACTGCAGCATTAACCAGTGCATTAATTAATATTCAAGGACGCACCAGTGCATCAGCCGCCGTTGCTGCCAGCTCTGGTTTTGTTAGTAGTGATACAGGCATCTACTTTGGACGTTATAATAGTGGTAATGCCTCGGGTCAATTACTTTATTATAAAATTGATCCTGTCAGTGGCAACTTGCTTACCGGAGGCAGCGGACCTTCAGGATCAATTTGGGATGCAGGTAGCTTAATTCCAGCTCCAAGTGCACGTAACATTCATAGCTTTAATGGTAGCAATGCCGTGAGCTTTAACTGGACCACAGCACCAAGCACTTCAACACTAACAGCAACGCAACTTAATAGCCTTGGCGCAACAAATGCCGAACGTGAAAAAGTATTAAACTACATAAGAGGCGATCAAGATTGCGAAGTATCAAATACAACAGGTACCTGTGCATTTGGCGTCAAAGATTTAAGAGACCGAATAAGTGTTTTAGGCACCATCGTTAATTCGCAACCTTTATATGTTGGCCCACCCAATAACCTATACCCTGATAAATGGGGTGACGGCAGCACAACCATACCAGAAAATTGTACTGGCTGTGAGTACTCTGCTTTCATAAATAAACCTGCAAACAAAAATCGAGCCCCAATGGTCTACTTTGGTGCAAATGATGGCATGTTACATGCGGTAGATGCCGTCACAGGACTTGAAAAATTTGCCTACCTTCCTGCAGAAGTCATACAAAACTTAAATGACTACACATCCACAACATATACTCATAAATTTTATGTTGATGGTTCGCCAAATGTCATTGATGCCTTTGTTGGAACTCAATGGGCTAGTATTTTAGTTGGTAGCTTAAATAAAGGCGGTCAAGGAATGTTTGCGTTAGATGTATCAGACCCAAATGATTTTGCAACACCCAGCAAGGTTGTTAACTGGGAATTTACCGACTCAGATGATGCAGACTTAGGTTATACTTACGGTCGCGCTGCGATAGTACGCATGCATAACAATAAATGGGCAGCGGTATTCGGTAATGGATATAACAATTCTGAAGCAGATGGAACAGCAAGTACCACTGGTAATGCCGCATTATTCATTGTGTTTCTTGAAGGACCTACTGGCACAGGTGGCTCATGGAAAACCACTGACTACGTTAAAATTGATACCAAACAAGGATCTGTCGGCACCCCCAATGGTATCGGATCCGTTACACCGGTTGATATCGATGGTGATAAAATTGCTGACTATATCTATGGTGGCGATCTATTAGGCAATATGTGGAAGTTTGATGTTACTGATAAACTGGCAACAAAATGGGATATTGCAAATAAATCAGGGAGTACACCAATCCCATTATTTATTGCACAAGACGAATTGGGTAATCGCCAACCCATCACAACTCGTCCAATTGTATCAAACTCAGGCGTTGGTGGATTTCAATTATACTTTGGAACAGGCCGCTATCTCGATGTTTCCGATGCAAATTCAACTAATGCTACAATTCAAGAACATTTCTACGGTGTCATCGATAAAGACGATGGCTCAACTTATAGCACGCTCACCGGTTTTACCAAACAAACCGTAACCCAAGAAAAATCATTAACCTTAACAGATGATACCGGTAATACACAGACGTCATTCATCCGAAATGTTTCAACCAACGGTAATAATAGCGCTCAAAACTGGTTTTTAGTATTACCCGACCTTGGTGAACGACAAATTAGCACAGCAGTGAAACGAGGCAAAAATATTATTTTCGTCACCAATACCCCCTCTTCTGCAACCTGTGACTTTGGTGGCGTAAGTTGGTTAATGGAATTGGATGCTCGCGATGGTAGTGCACCACAATTCTCAGTATTTGATTTAACCGGTGATGGTAAAGTAAATAGCTTTGATTCTGATGACGATGATAATGACGAATCAACTCCCAGCAAAAATCCTGCAGGCCGACGTTATGATGGTAAGTTAAGTAGTCCAACTATTTTAGCTGGCGAACAAACAGATAAAAAAATCATGACAACTTCTGCTGGCACAGTGCAAGTAATGACTGAAAAAAGTCCTGCTGGAGCCAATCGACGTCATTCTTGGCGACAACTACGATAATTTAAAAAGAGGATTATAAAATGAAACAATCATTTTTTATAATGGCAATAATGGTTAACAGTATATTATTGCCACTAACATCCAGTACGGCTAATGCCGTACAATTTTCAGTACCCTCAACTGTTGCCGAAAATAAGCTAGCTGGTAACATCACATTAATAAATCAGAATAAACGTGATATCAGCATTAATGGTGTTGCATATAAACTTTCAAATTCCGTAAAAGTTTATGGTTTTAAAGGTAGTAAATATATCAACGTTAAAAAATTAACGCCCAAAATGAAAATTGAATTTAAATTCTCTAGATATAAAGGAAAAAACACCATTTCAGAAATCTGGGTACAAGCACTATAACTTAATTAAACAAAAATTATGAAACGACCAATACACAACCAAAAAACACAACAAGGCATGACCATCATTGAATTAATGATGGTCGTTGCAATTGTTGCTATTCTAGCGATAATTGCCTTTAATCAGTTTGGTAGCCAACAAGACAAAGGCTTGCGTGCAGAAGGTGTTAGTGCACTGATGATTGCCGTTCAAGAATTTGAAGCCTGTGGACGAGATCGTGGCGGTGTCTATACACTTTGCTCCATTCCAGCAGCATTCGTAAATTCTGCCAATAATCGATTTACAGTATCCATCGCAGCTCAAACAGCCTCAACTTATACACTATCGGTAACAAGAACAAATGCGGCTAGCGTTGATGAAGATTGTACTACAATATCAATTAATAACTTAGGGCAAAAGTTTTTTACCTCAAGCAATGGTAACGGAACATTAGCACGTTGTTGGAGTGGTACTTAACCTGAGATAGGTATAAAAAAACGTTATTCCGGTAGTGTTTAAGCCGGAATCCAAAGTTAAAACATTAGGCTTATCATATTGTATTAACATTTTTATTATACCGAACAAAGGTATTTAATAAATTAGTTTTGCTGTAGTTCTTTGGGTAAAGAAAATACTACCCGTTCGGAAATACCATTAATTTGATCTATCTCTTTAGCGCCCCATAGTTGTAATTTGTCGATAACATTTTCGACTAATAAACACGGCGCAGAGGCTCCCGCAGTTAAACCAATATTATTTTTATTTTCAAACCACGCTTGTTGTAATTCGGTTTCATTATCAATTAAATACGCAGGTGTTCCTAATCGTTCAGCAACTTCCCTAAGGCGATTAGAATTAGAGCTATTTGGTGAACCAACAACTAACACCACATCACATTTATTGGCAAGTTGCTTAACAGCATCTTGTCTATTTTGAGTCGCATAACAAATATCATCTTTCCGAGGGCCTTTAATATTATTAAACCTAGCGCGCAAGGCATCAATAACCATCGCAGTGTCATCCATGGATAATGTCGTTTGAGTAACAAAAGCAAGGTTACCTGGATTAGTGACCACTAAAGCCTGTACATCATCAACATTTTCGACAAGATACATTTTGCCACCTAAACTCGTATCATACTGCCCCATCGTACCTTCAACTTCCGGATGTCCAGCATGTCCAATTAAAATACATTCATGACCGGCCTGACTAAACTTTGTTACTTCCATATGAACTTTGGTTACTAAAGGACAAGTTGCATCAAAAACTTTAAGATCTTTATGTTCAGCCTGGATCCGAACCTCTTGCGATACACCATGGGCACTAAAAATGACAATCGATTGTTTAGGAACTTCCGCTATCTCTTCAACAAAAATAGCTCCTTTCATTTTCAGGCATTCAACAACATATTGATTATGCACCACTTCATGTCGAACATAGATAGGAGCGCCAAACATGTCTAAAGCAGTTTCAACAATTCCAATGGCGCGATCAACACCAGCACAGAAACCCCGTGGATTAGCTAATAAAACGTTCATAATTCAATTTTACCCTACTTTCACCGTCAACCCCAACAAACCATGCCAAAACAACAATCTATCTATTTCACATCAAGAATTTCGACAAAAAAACGAATAATATGTCCCGCCAATGGGTGGTTAAAATCTACCTTAACAACCTCGTCACCGACATCAATAAGCGTACCCGGAATTTCATCCCCCGAAGGCGTTGAAAAACTAATAATAACGCCTTCCTGAATATCAAGCTCCTTAGAAAACTCATCACGAGGCATGTCATGAATATTCTCATCATCAGGAAATCCAAATGCATCTCGAGGCTCAATCTCCAAGGTTTGCTTATCTCCGGTTTTTAAACCATAAAGCACCATTTCCAAGCCTTCAATGAGAGTACCATCACCCATTTTAAACGTTAAAGGATCATCGGCGGTTGTACCATCGGCAACGGTTCCATCTTTCAAACTTAGTGAAAAATGCATGGTAACGTCGCTATCAACATTAATTGTATTTATATTATTTTCAATATCAGACATATTTTATTTCGAATTTTCAGTATTTGAGTCTGATTCAGAAGGTGAATTTTTAAAACCTCGAATCATATCGATAACCAACATAGTCGCACCTATACTAATTGCCGAATCAGCAATATTAAATGCCGGCCAATAATGTTTTACGCCATCGGTTTCAATATACCAATGAACAAAATCGATAACATAACCAAAAATTAATCGATCGCTCACATTACCCAAAGCACCACCAAGAATTAAAGCCAAAGCAATCGCGACCCATTTCTCTGAAGGTTGTAATTTACGAATCCACATAAAAATAAAGCCACTAACAATTATCGCAATTGCAGAAAAAGCCCAACGCTGCCAACCACCGGCATCATTTAAAAAACTAAAAGCCGCTCCCCGATTATACATCAACGTAAAATCAAACATCGGCATCACCGCGACACTGGTGCATGGATAATACTCACAAAGAATCAAAGTAGCTTCAGCTATTTGTTTAGTCGCTTGATCCAAAATAAACACCAAAGCTGTAACCCATAACCATTTCAACATGCGTTTAATCCAATATAGTTAAGCAAATGAACGCGGCTCACCACCGCCAGTGACATTATCAACACAACGCGAACAAATTTCAGGGTGCTCCGCGATAGAACCAACATCCTCACGATGATGCCAACAACGAATACATTTAGCATGTTTAGATGCTGTCACTGTTATTGCTATTTCATCATTGGATGATAACGTTACTGTTACCGCATCATTTGGTAACGTTTCTGTTAAGTGAACGCGAGCATAAGAAGTAATTAACACGAAACGTAATTCATCTTCTAATGGAGTAAGAATATCGTAAATTTCTTTACCACAATATAAATCCACTTCAGCATCTAACGCCGAGCCAATATCACCTGCAGCACGAAGTGCTTCTAACTGTTTAGAGACAACATCACGAATCTCCATGATCTTGCTCCAATAATTCAAATCCATTTCGGGATTTCTTGCGGTTAATGTTGGATACTGATACCAAGCGTCTAAAAACACCGATGTTGCACAACTTGCTGCTCGTTCTCCCGGAATCATCTTCCAGATTTCTTCTGCAGTAAAACTTAAAATGGGAGACATTAATCGAACTAAAGCTTCAATAATAATATACATGGCTGTTTGCGCTGAACGACGAGCCACACTATTACTCTGGGTGGTATATTGCCGGTCTTTAATGATATCAAGATAAAAACCACCTAATTCAACAGCACAAAAATGATGAAGCTTTTGATAGACGTTATGAAACTCATAATTATCATAAGCAACAATAATTTCATCTTGTAGTTTTTGCACTGATTGCACCGCCCAAAAGTCCAGTGCTAACATTTTATCACTTGCAACACTATCTTTGACTGGATCAAAACCATCCAAATTGGCAAGTAAAAATCGCATGGTGTTTCGAATACGACGATAAGCATCTGACATACGTTTTAAAATTTCATCAGAGACGCTCATTTCTGTTCGATAATCTGTTGCAGATACCCACAAACGAATGATATCGGCACCCAAACTATTTGCCACTTTTTGTGGCGACATGACATTACCCTTGGACTTCGACATTTTTTGACCTTTTGAGTCAACCGTGAAACCATGAGTTAAAACCGATTTATAAGGCGCACGATTATTCATCGCAACCGAACTAAGCAACGACGATTGAAACCAACCTCGATGTTGATCTGAACCTTCTAAATACAAATCTGCAATAGCGCTTTTACCAAACTCATCACGTTGCTCCATAACCGCAAAATGTGTCACGCCTGAATCAAACCACACATCCAAAGTATCGGATAATTTATCATACTGTTCTGCATCACGGGTTAATATCTCGGAAGTTTCTAACTCAAACCAAGCATCAACACCTTTCGCTTCAACTTTTACAGCAACCTGTTCAATAATATTCTTCGTATCAGGGTGAAGTTCGCCGGTTTCCTTGTGCACAAATAATGGGATAGGAACACCCCAGGTTCGTTGTCGTGAAATACACCAATCCGGACGATTGTTTACCATCGATTCAATTCGGGCTTCCCCCCAAGATGGCATCCATTTCGTTTTTTTAATTTCAATATTGGTTTGTTCGCGTAATTTATTTTGCTCCATGCTAATAAACCACTGCGGTGTCGCCCGAAAAATGATTGGCGTTTTATGTCGCCAACAATGCGGATAACTATGTTGAATCGCTTCTTCGTGAACTAAGTTGCCAGTCTCAAGTAATTTTTCGCTAACTTTGGCATTGGCTTTAAACACATGTTGCCCTGCAAAAAATTCAGTTGATGGTAAAAACACACCATTGGAATCGACCGGGTTATCGACATCCAAACCGTATTGCATACCAACCACGTAATCGTCAGCACCATGCCCAGGCGCAGTATGTACTGCACCAGTGCCGGCTTCAGTGGTAACGTGATCACCTAAAATAATCGGCACTTCACGTTGATAAAATGGATGTGCTAATTTTAAGCCGGATAACGCCTCGCCAAGGCAGCTAGCGATAACCTGATGCTCTTTGAGTTCATAACGTGTTATTGCTGACTCGAGTAAATCACGCGCTAAAATCAAATATTCAGATTCATGATCAGCCACGCCTTCACAGAAGAGCAACACGTATTCCAGCTTAGGATGTAATGCAACAGCTTGGTTAGCCGGCAATGTCCAAGGCGTTGTTGTCCAAATCACAACCGAAACTTTTGCTGAGTTCATTTCTGCACCATCTAAAAACTCACAACGTTTTTTTAACTCGGCGGTATCTTTAACTTCAAACCGAACATCAATGGCAGGGGAAGTTTTATCTTCATATTCAACTTCGGCTTCGGCTAATGCTGAACCACAACTGGTACACCAATGCACCGGTTTTGAACCCTGATGTATATGCCCAGCATCCACTATTTTTCCCAAAGCACGAATAATATTGGCTTCAAATTTAAAGTCCATCGTGAGATAAGGATTATCCCAATCACCTAAAACACCTAGGCGTTTAAAATCATCACGCTGTCCATTCACTTGGCGTTGCGCATAATCGCGGCATTTGGTTCGAAACACTTCCGATGTCACTTTTACACCGGGTTTTCCGATTTTTTTCTCAACCTGTAATTCAATAGGCAAACCATGACAGTCCCAACCAGGAATATACGGTGCATCAAAACCACTTAACGTTTTAGACTTAATAATGATATCTTTTAAAATTTTATTAACCGCATGACCAATATGAATATCGCCATTTGCATAAGGAGGCCCATCATGCAAAATAAATTTTGGTCTCCCTGCACAAGCTTTTCGAATTTGCGCATAAAGATCAACTTTATGCCATTCCTTAACCCAGTTTGGTTCCCGATTAGCCAGATTGGCTTTCATCGAAAATTTAGTTTTTGGTAAATTTAAAGTCTCTTTATAATCAGTCACGGTCTTGTCTTTATATTGTATTAAATTTTAAAAAATTAGTTTCTTTGTTCGCTAAAAAACAGCTTAGTATCGTCTACATCTTTATTAATTTGTATTTTTAAGTCATCTAAATTATCAAATCGAATTTGATCTCGAAGTTTATGCAAAAAACTAACCTGCAAATGTTTGCCATAAATATTACGATCAAAATCAAATAAATAAACTTCTAATAAAATTTTAGAACCATTAACAGTTGGTCGATTACCAATGCTTGCAACACCAGAAATAGGTTCACCGTCTAACCCAAAAACTTCAACAGCAAAAATACCCTCCATCGGAGTGACTTTTCGATGTAAAAAAATATTCGCCGTGGGGAAACCTAATTCCCGACCTAATTTATCACCATGAGCAACCCGGCCACTCATTCGATAACTTCGCCCCAGCAATTTTTCGGCATAACTTAAATTACCATTTTGTAATGCTTGTCGTATCCGAGTGCTGCTAACCCGTTCACCATCGATTTCAAAGGTGTGCATATTAACAACCTTAAAGCCATGCTGCTTACCCACCTGTTGCAACATCTCAAAATTGCCTTGACGTTGATGACCAAATTTAAAGTCATCACCAACAACAAGGTATCGAATACCCAGACCGTCAATTAAAATATCTTTGATAAAATCCTGTGCCGACATTGCTGCCAATTTAGCGTTAAAAGGCAGACTCAACATGTGTGTCACCGAGAAACGACTAAGGACACTCCATTTTTCGCGAAAACGCGATAATCGCGCAGGCGCTTTATCATTTAAAAAATACTCCATCGGCTGAGGTTCAAAACAAATAACCACCATCGGTAAATTTAACTCTGCTGACTTTTCAGCTAATTGCCCGATAACCGCCTGATGCCCAAGGTGAACGCCATCAAAATTACCAATGGTGGCGACACAAGCATGAGGGTGATTTTGTTTGATATTGTGAATTCCGCGTATCAGTTCCATTAAAATCCAGCCTGTTTAAGCATACCATTATATCAAGATCACGCAGTAACCACATACTAATCTTACCAAGGAAGATTAGACAGCTTTACAAAATTCTAATTTAAACCAATTATGCGCCGCCCGGTTTTCGAAAAATGCTAAATTTAAGTCCTAATATCTTCAAACTCAAAAAATAACTCGCGATTCCCGATACAACACAAATAGCTAAATTTAAAACTTTAGTCCCAATCGTAACATCTGCGGCAGTCCATTGACTGATATCGCCCACCAACCACCATAACAAACAGCCCATCACAACACTGGCGAGAAACACTTGCAACAGCAATTTAGCCCAACCTGACTCACGCCGATAAATTCCACTGCGAACTAGTCCTCGTAATAATAATTGCGAATTAATAAACGCTGCTATAGCAGTCGCCAACGCTAGACCAGCATGCGGCCCCTGCCATTGAAAAATATGCCAGCAATACACAAAAGCTATATTAAGCACAACATTAACGGCCATCGCGATTAAACTATACCGCACCGGACTACGAGTATCCTGTCGCGCAAAATAACCCGGCGATAATACTTTAATCATAATAAAGCCGATTAACCCAGTGCTATATGCAATTAAACTATAAGTTGCCATTGAAACTGAATCGGCAGTAAACGAGCCGTGTTGAAATAAAGTGCTGATTAATGGCCCGGCCAAAATAATCAATGCAACCATTGCCGGCGTGCTAATTAACATTACCCAGCGTAATGCCCAATCCAAAGTATGTGAAAAAGCCCGAGGATCCGCGTCACTATGATGTTTCGATAAACTCGGCAAAATCACCGTAGCAAGCGCAATTCCAAACACCCCTAATGGAAACTCAACTAACCGATCGGAATAATACAACCACGAGATGCTGCCATCTTGTAAATTTGACGCTATCATCAAATCAATCAATAAGTTTATCTGGACCGCCGAGCTGCCAATAATGCCCGGCAACATTAAACGCATGATTTTTTGTACTTTTTCTTGTCGCCACGCCCACCGAGGCCAGCGTAATAAACCTAATTTAGCCAGGTATGGTAGTTGAAATGACAATTGGACAATTCCTGCAATAAAAACACCCCAAGCTAATGCCACAATAGGACGCTGCATTTGTGGTGCTAAAAATAATGCCGCTAAAATAAAACAAATATTCAATAATACCGGCGTAAAAGCGGGAATCGCAAATTTACCATAAACATTTAAAATACTACTAACCAAAGCCGTTAACGAAATAAACACGATATAAGGAAATGTAATGCGTAGCATTTCAACGGTGAGTTCAAACTTTTCAGGATTATCGGTGAAACCACCCAGTGTAAACCCCATCACCACAAACGGGGCTGCGATGACACCAATTGCGGTTAAAAGAATCAAAATGACGGCTAATGTGCCAGCAACATTTCTAACCAACTCACTAACGGCTTGTTCATCTGCATTTTTAACCTCACTTAAAACAGGGATAAAAGCCTGTGAAAAAGCCCCTTCCGCAAATAAACGGCGCAAAAAATTGGGAATTTTAAACGCAACAAAAAAGGCATCGGTGATATGACCGGCACCAAATATATTAGCAAATACGATGTCGCGTAAAAATCCCGATATTCGCGAGATCAAAGTAAAACCACTAACCGTAAAAGTGGAACGTAATAAACTCATTTTTAAATTATTCACCGTTTTTTATAAAATACGAAGTGAGCACAATAAGGTAATTATCATGAAATTGCAAGAAATTACAATAACTTAGGGTATTTTCAAGGCACTATAGTGAAATTAGCGGTATTCGAAATATCACTAGAAACATTTGATTATATTACTAAAAACACGCATAATGCGTGGCTCGAAAAACCTAAGCAGGAGAAAGGCTTTGGCCAATTCACCACAATCTATTAAACGTGCTCGTCAAGCAGTTAAACGACGTGCTCACAATACAAGTTTACGCTCACGTATGCGTACCTTTATTAAAGACACTTTAAAAGCTATCGATGATGGCGATAAAGACAAAGCGGCTGTTTCTTATAAAGAGGCTGCACCAGAAATTGATAAAATGGCAAATAAGGGCTTAATTCATAAAAATAAAGCCGCTCGAACAAAAAGCCGTTTGAATACTCGATTACGTGCTATGTAGTTCTGCATTTATCGCTCTGAAATTTAAAAAACCGGATTTATTACCGGTTTTTTTATTTTCTGTATTTCTATAAATTCTCTTTAATTTATTTTCTAAGCTCAGCCGTTATTAAATGCAACATGGGCATAAAATATTGACAACAGCTTACTATATTATTTAAGTGATGAAAGTTTCTCGAGCGTATCTGGAAACTGGCGTACCATCATAATCAAAGCAGCTGCTTGTGCGTTAGGTTTTGCTCTTCCCTGTTCCCAATTTTCAAGTGTACGAATAGACACTCGGATACGACGAGCAAAGACAGCACGCGAAACATGTAACTGTTCACGTGTTTCACGAATTAACTCAGCATCAATTTCTAATGGTGGCAGGTCATCAACTTCATGTGTACGCAGAGTAATTTTAGCCTCGCGCTCATGTTGCATAGACTCCAACCCCCTCCATTAATTCATCAAATAATTTACGTTTCTTAATCATCACTTTTTCTCCTAGCTATCAGTTCCACCTGAATAGCCTGTTTCAATTGCTTCTTTTCTTCAGAGGTTAAATCACTTGCCTCGTCTTTATCATAAAGCGTGAAAAACCATATCTGGTGGTCAGATGTCAGATGATAATAAATCACTCTGAGTCCACCCCTTTTACCTTTACCCCGCCTTGGATCTTTCCATCGAAGCTTACGAAAACCACCCGTACCGGGCATCAGGTCACCCATCTGAGGTTTTTCCAGTAAGACCTGTTGTAAAGCCCTATATTCCTGATCGTCTAGATATTCCTAATAACCGTGTAGATAATGGAGTTTCAAAAAAGACCAGTTTCATTAGATTGAGTATACGTTATTTGCGTATATTTACAAGTATAAGAGAGGTGGCTTGTTGTATCATTTTGTTTTTAATACAAATTTAATTGCTATTAAAATAACAATTTTATGCAATGTGCAGGTAACTAAATCAAAAATAACCAAAATGGCCGTTATTTTAAATTAGTTATTATCATCCTTATTACGTTAACACTAAATTATCGCGATTAATTAATTCAGGCTCACCAATATAGCCTAATAAGTTTTCTATTTTATAACTCGGCTCAGACATGATTTTAACGGCTTCATCAGCATTGTAATTCACCAAACCCCGTGCGACTTCGGTTCCCGTCATATCAATACAAACCACCATATCACCCCGAACAAATTGTCCAACCACTTTTTTAACACCAATGGCCAATAGGCTTTTACCGGATTCTTTTAGCACTTTAACCGCACCATCATCCAAGGTTAATACTCCGCAGGTTTGTAAATGCCCGGCTAGCCATTGTTTTTTCGCACTTTCAGGTTCCTTATCGGTAAACAACAATGTGCCGACACTATGCCCTTGTTTAATGTTTAGTAACATATCTAGCTCACTACCCGAGGCGATAACCGTGGCGCAGGCTGAACGAGCCGCAAGACGCGCTGCACGTAATTTCGTTAACATACCGCCACGCCCTAAATTTCCGGATTCACCTTGCACCATCGAATCCAGTGTTGAATTATCAATGTTTGATTCCGGTATTAACACAGCATCAGTGGCATAACGCGGATCTTTATCAAACAACCCCTGTTGGTCAGTTAATAAAACTAACAAATCAGCTTCAATTAAGTTCGCAACTAACGCCGCTAAGGTATCGTTATCACCAAAGCGAATCTCATCAGTCACCACCGTATCATTTTCATTAACAACCGGAATGACATTAAATGTTAATAAGGTATTTAAAGTATTTCGAGCATTTAAATAACGCTTTCGATTCGATAAATCATCATGCGTTAATAAAACTTGTGCTGTATGTAAATCGTATTTTTGAAATTGAGATTCATAGGATTGAATTAAGCCCATTTGACCAATAGCCGCCGCCGCTTGAAGTTCATGCAATTCAACTGGTCGCTCGCTTAAACCGATACGCGACATACCTTCGGCAACAGCGCCCGATGACACTAACACCACGTCGATACCGAGTTTTTTTAATTCTACAAGCTGCTTAACCCATGATGAAATTCCAGCATGATTTAAACCTGCACCGTCATTCGTTAACAACGCACTTCCGATTTTAACTACCCAACGTTTTGTTGTTTTAATTTTTTGCCGTTGATTCATTACTCGTCATCTTTATTTTTTGTTTAATCCGTATCAGTTATCTCATCCAGCTCATTTTCAGAGTTTAATAATGCCTTTTGTTCGATAATAAAGTCCATTATTTTATAGCTGATATCCTGCGTGCCAATTTTTGTTAATGCTGAAATAGTAAAAACCGGGCCAGTCCAATCCAATTTTTCTAACAATTCAGCAATTTTTGATTCTCGCTCTTGCTCGGGAATTAAATCGATTTTATTAATCACTAACCAACGCGGTTTTGAAATTAATTCAGCACTGTATTTTTCTAATTCACGGCTAATTATTTTAACCGACTCTACCGGATCAGATTCATCAAACGGACAAATATCAACAATGTGTAATAATATCCCGGTACGTGCCACGTGTTTTAAAAACTGAATGCCAAGCCCTGCACCCTCAGCAGCACCTTCAATAATACCGGGAATATCAGCAATCACAAAACTCTTCGAAGTATCAACTCGCACCACGCCTAAATTAGGATGCAGAGTCGTAAAAGGATAGTCGGCTACTTTTGGTTTAGCCGATGACACAGAGCGAATAAAAGTCGATTTACCGGCATTAGGTAAGCCCAATAAACCAACATCCGCCAACACTTTCAGTTCCATTTGCAACATACGTAGCTCACCGGGTGTGCCTTTGCTAGTCTGTCGAGGTGCGCGATTAACACTACTTTTGTAACGAGTATTACCGAGCCCATGAAAGCCGCCTTGGGCGACTAAGATGGGTTTATCCGCAGTTACAATATCACCAATGAGTTCATTGGTTTCTTCATCGTATATCATGGTCCCGAGTGGCACTTTAATATAAATATCTTCGCCACCCTTACCCGTTAAATTACGTCCTGCGCCCGGCTCGCCATTTTTTGCTTTGAATTGCTTGGTAAACCGAAAGTCGACCAAGGTATTAACGTTGACATCACCCACGACATAAACACTACCACCATCACCACCGTCGCCACCATCGGGGCCACCACGCGGAATGTATTTCTCTCGACGAAAGCTCATACAGCCATTACCACCTTTGCCGGCCTCTACTCTAATTTTTGCTTCATCAATAAATTTCATGGAACAGATATTCTCTAATTAATAAATTGTAGTTTATAACGTATAAAAAAAATCCCGTCTCAAAGGACGGGATTTTTTAGAAATAGTTAACTCTGAATTTTTTAAGCCGGAACAATACTCACAAATTGTCTTTTCTTAGGGCCTTTAATTTCAAATAAAACTTTTCCGTCAGCTTTTGCGAATAAGGTATCATCTGCACCACGACCAACGTTAACTCCCGGATGTACTTTAGTACCACGTTGACGAATTAAAATATTTCCAGCTAAAACTGCTTCACCACCAAATTTTTTAACGCCAAGTCGTTTCGCTACCGAATCACGACCATTTCGAGTACTACCACCAGCTTTTTTATGTGCCATTCTAAATTACCTTTAGTTAATCAATTAGCCGGCAATACCGGTAATTTCTAATTCTGTATACGATTGTCGATGACCTTGGGTCTTAGCCGAATGCTTACGACGACGAAATTTGACAATACGAATTTTAGGACCACGACCAATGCTTTTTACAGTCGCCGTCACTTTACCACCGTCTAAATAAGGAGAGCCTACTTTGATATCATCGCCGTTCGCAATCATTAACACTTTATCGATATCCACACTACTACCAGGCTCAACATCAAGTTTTTCAACTTTTAAGGTTTGACCTTCTATAACTCGATATTGCTTACCACCAGTTTCAATAACCGCGTACATGCTTTATTCTCCAGACTTAGGTATTTCTAACCACGCAATTAACGCTTGTCCGTTATCCACTGGTTGAAATGTAAATTTCAATTCTTTAAAGGGCGGCAATTTTAACGTTTTGACTTTAATAGGTCAATTCGAATTTGCAGCTATTTGATGATTATCTACGATATTTTATCAGTAATGCCATCAAATTGTCGAACAAACTTGACAGCATGGCACCAGACCTCATAGCATGCTCGGCTCATTAGTATGCAGTAATCAAGGATATTTGCATGGATTCGGCGCTCGCCCCGATATCGATTGAATCAATTGACGATATTAACACCCTTATTAACACTGAAATGAATGCGGTAAACCAATGCATTCTGAGCTACTTACACTCGGATGTCGTCCTGGTTAACCAAATTGGTCATTATATCATCAATAGTGGCGGTAAACGGCTACGTCCGGTGCTACACCTGCTGTGTGCCAAAGCATTAGACTACTCAGGCAAGCAACACATCAATATTGCAGCCATTATTGAATTCATCCATACCGCCACGCTATTACATGATGATGTGGTTGATGACTCGATGTTACGCCGTGGTAAAGAAACCGCCAATAATGTCTGGGGTAATGAGGCCAGTGTTTTGGTTGGTGATTTTCTCTATTCCCGCTCATTTCAAATGATGGTTGAATTAAAAAAATTACGCATCATGGAAATTCTTTCCACTGCCAGTAATATTATTGCCGAAGGTGAAGTTCAGCAATTATTAAATGTTAATGATCCAGACACCACCGAAGAAGCCTATATGCGGGTTATCTATGACAAAACAGCAAAGTTATTTGAATCTGCAGCACAACTGGCTGCAGTAATAACAGAACGACCAGAGCATGAAGAACAAGCGATGATCAAATACGGCATGCACCTCGGTACGGCATTTCAACTTATCGATGATGTCTTGGACTATAGCGCCTCAAGCGATGATATTGGCAAAAATATCGGTGATGATCTCGCTGAAGGCAAACCAACACTACCGTTAATTCATGCTATCAAAAACAGCAATCCAGATGATGCTGCCGTAATTCGAAGCGCTATCGAAAAAGGTGGTTTAGATAATATAGCGAATGTCATGCATATCATCGAATCTTCGGGTGCAATAGTCTACACCGCAAAAAAAGCAAAAGAAGAAGCTAAAATGGCCATTGAAGCCATTGAATTTTTGCCCGAATCAAACTATAAAACGGCATTACAGAAATTAGCAGAATTTTCAGTGAACCGAAATTATTAGATGCATTAATTTAAAGGGAAAAATAATCAAAACCGACTTTAAAATCATCATCCCTGCGCGATATGCTTCAACTCGCTTACCAGGGAAAGCCTTAAAAAAAATTTTAGGCCAACCGATGATCCAACACGTTTACCAACGCGCAACCGAAACCAGTGCATCGGAAATAATAGTGGCAACCGACCACCAAGATATCGCTAATAGCGTTACACAATTTGGCGGTAATGTCATGCTAACTAAAGCCAACCATCCCACCGGAACCGATCGCATATCTGAAGTAATTAATGCTCAGTCATGGCCAGACGACACCATTGTGGTTAATTTACAAGGTGATGAGCCTCATATACCCGCATCACTAATTCAAGCCACCGCGCAGGCATTAACGGCTAATGCTCAATGTGATATTGCGACACTGGCCACCAAAATGACATCAATCGATGATGTGTTAAACCCTAACATGGTTAAAATAACGCTCAATAATAATAATGAAGCCTTATATTTTAGCCGCTCAGCAATCCCCTATGATAAAAAATGGAATCAAACAGAGACTAAACAAATTCTAAATCCTAAAATACCTTACTACCATCATATCGGTATGTATGCTTATACCGTAGGTTTTTTACGACAATTTCCAAACCTCAAACCTTGCTCCATCGAGCTCGCTGAAAGCCTTGAACAATTACGCGCGCTTTGTCATGGTTATCGAATTTTTGTTAGCATCATAGATCAATCTCCAGGACACGGTGTCGATACCCAAGACGATTTACACCGCATTGAAAAACTAATGTCTAAAACTACTTAATTATCCGCCCGGCACCAACCCCCTATTGGCACAATGTTTAAACTCTAGATTCAGGCTATCAGTGCCACAAACATTTATTAACGCTATAAGAATAACAATTGTTTTTTAACACCCAAATTTTAAAATAACCGCTACTCCGGTTGTATTTTGAGCCGGAATTTAAAGTCAAAACATCATTCTTATACGAATCTGAAATTAATGAAGTAAAACACCTCATTTCCACGCTTAAACCTCGAGTTAATTAAACAAACAAGGGCTATTGGCCGATAAATTAACTTGAACAACAAATCTTTATAGCAATATTGACTTAATTAATTCGAGGTTTATTTCTGTGCGACTGTTTCGGTTCATGTCATCCTTGCCTATAATATTTAACTTTATTGCAATTGCAAGTTTAGTCAGTACCGGTCTCTATCGTTTTTTCAATTCCAACGCTATTGCTAGCTACAGTATTATTGCCGGTTCTATTATCGCCATTTTATTTTTTTTATTAGCGCAACGCTCAATAAATCGGACCCACCAAATAGTATTACAACATGCAACAAAATTATTACACCATATTCAAAATGATGATATTGATAATAACCTTGAAACTGTCCATCACACGAAAACCAATAAACAATTTATAGACGAATTAAACAACCTGCTTGAAACAACACACAACAAAAATCAATTTTTACAATTAACTTCCAACTCATTATCGGAACATGCACAAAAACTATCTGAGTTTGCAAAACAAATCATCCAAGAAATGACAACCCAATCTGAAAAAACCGAATCCGCCTACAAACTTGTCGAACAATTACAAACAGTTTTAAACATCTCAACCGACACCGCCAATCAGGCTGTTGAAGTTTCAAACCAATCAGAAACTGAAGGCAATAGTGGTAAATTAATAATGACTGAAGCCATGGGAGGTGTCATGGCATTATCCAGCGAGGTTGTTGAAACAGGTCAAATCATCCAAACATTGCGCAAAGACAGCGAATCAATCGGCGGTATTATTAATGTCATCACCAGTATTGCAGAGCAAACGAATTTATTAGCTTTAAATGCGGCTATTGAAGCTGCTCGAGCAGGTGAGCAAGGCCGTGGTTTTGCTGTTGTTGCCGATGAAGTGCGATCACTCGCCAGTAAGACACAACAATCCACTGAAGAAATTAATACCATCATTCAATTGTTATTGAAACACGTTTCAACAGCAGATTCGACCATCAACAAAGCCCTTGAATTATCAGAAAAAGCCGACGAGCTTATAGAAGGTGTCGTTATATCTTATTCTGAAATTGTTGGCTTCATGGCAAGTATAAGCGAGCTAGGTGCAAACTTGGCTGGCATCACAGAAAATGAACAAAGTACCGCCAAAAATGCCTTCCAAACTTTAGAGCTAATTAAAAACATTAGTCTTGAAACCAATAACAACATGAATGAAATGCTTAACTCAACAATGGAATTAACCAGCTTAGGAGAGCAATTTAATAGTATCGTGGTAAATAAAAACCAAACTCAAGAAGAAGTACTAGAGGATAATGCCAGCATGGATTTATCTGTATTAGTTCAGACAAGATCTGACACTTTGACTTGAGTCAAAGAGAGTTACCTGTTTTGATAAAGGTGTTGAAACTTTAAATCAAAACAAAAGAAGGTAACTCTCAATGATACAGTCTAGCAATCCAATAATTAAACATAAAGCAGGATTATTAAATTTAGCAGAAGAATTAGGCAATGTTTCCAGAGCCTGCAAGGTAATGGGTGTCTCTCGAGACACATTTTATCGCTAAAATTAAAACGGAATATCATCATCAAATTCAGCCATTGCTGGGGCCGGTTGTGGTGCTGAATTTTGGTTTTGGTTCTGATTCATACCTTGATTTTGATTCATGTTTTGATTTTGATTTTGGTTTTGATTCGAATTCTGATTTTGATTCTGGCCTTGGTTCATATTTTGACCTTGATTAAAATCAGCCGTTCCACCGGTACCACGGGTATCCAGCATTTGCATTTCATTTGCAACAATTTCAGTGGTATAGCGATCAGCACCGCTTTGATCTTGCCATTTACGTGTTTGTAACTTGCCTTCAATATAAACTTTAGAGCCTTTTTTTAAATACTCACCAACAATTTCCGCTAAACGACGGAAAAAAACCACTCGATGCCACTCCGTTTTATCAACTTGCTCACCGGTATTTTTGTCTTTCCAGCTTTCAGATGTTGCTATAGTGACATTTGCCACCGCACCACCATTTGGCATGTATTTCACCTCAGGATCAGCACCTAGATTACCAATTAAAATTACTTT
>CAZEPW010000052.1:0-26105 GCA_964514215.1 uncultured Thioalkalispiraceae bacterium | reverse complement strand
AAGCATTTGAGTCAACCTTACGAAGTTGTTTAAACAACTTCCAAAAAAAAGGCGAGCGAATATCGCAATCACTACTTGATGGCACCTTTAACCGCGGAACCAGAGATACCGATACCCCTCTTTATAATTACGCAAGTATAGGTTCCGTCCCTCCATACAAAAAAAGTACGTCATTTCCTAAAACAGTTCTTTACCGTTATACCGTAGTTAAAATATTACTCGAATTTGGCGCAAACCCTGATATAAAACCCAGGCCAGATTATCAATCATTAGCTGCATACATGTATTCCGGAGCCCCACACAAACGTTTTGCCTATTTAGGCGATTTAAATAAGATGATACAAAATGCCAAATATCCGCAACCAAAAATTCAATATCAAGCAGATTTAATTTTGGCCGAAATAAATTTGTATAATGACATCATGAAAAAAATAGGCGGCCATCCCTACCGGGCAAATGATACTTCGTATCAAAATGAAAATACTAAAACAACACTAAAATCAAATAAACCACAAATTAACAATAAAAAAATTGTAAGCCCAAAAAAACCTAAAATAAAAACAAAAGTTAAAATTAAAAACAAACCTCAATTAACCGCTAAAGTCGATGCTTTATCCGGTTGCTGGAACTGGTCAAACGGTCCCAAAATAATCATAACAAAAGATGGCCTGGCTAAAAACGGCGTAATTCCTGCTAAGTGGAAAACAGTTGACAGTAAAAATAATCGTTACTCAATCACTTGGCCCTCAATAACCGATAGTGTCACTTTGTCGGTAGACGGTTCGAGTTATTCCGGAAAAAATATATTTGGTTTTCCTGTCTCCGCTAAAAGAATTTCTGGGAAATCAAACTCAATTCAGGGAAAATGGCTTAGTAATAATATTGAACTCACACTTGCAGCAAATAAAACAGCAACTGCAGCCCATCTTAAAGGAGCATGGAAAAAACACGGTAACGGCTATGTGATTGAATGGCCAATTATTGATGATATCACCGTATCTAAAAATAAAAACACACTCACAGGAAAAAATCAGTTTGGTGCATTTACCGCAAAACGTGATAAAAACTGTAAGACTAAATAACCTGAACTCGGGATAAGGAAATATAACTTAAATAAACAAAATTAAGTAGTTATGTATGAATAATACTAAAGCCACCGGCTACGGAAGGGGTGTAGCTCAGGCCATGCTTCGCAATTCACCTTGCAGTCACATTTGTGCTCGCATAGTATTTTTGAACAGCAATAACTATTTTTCTTATCCCGAGCTCAGATTAAATAAATAAAAGTACTAAATTTAGTGGTTCCGTATTATAGCTTGCTTATTGATAGAAGAACTAAAATCAGATACCTATCCTTCTAATTTAGACATATCTTCATCGGTAACGACGTCTCTGTTATCAAGATTATCAATATCAGGCCAATATTCTTCTAACGGCAGATCCTTAGGCGCTTGTGAAATAAACTTTACTCTCTTGCCCAATGTGGACGACAATAATGAATCAACATTATCATCATTGCTATTTGCAATTGTTCCATCAGGAAGTGTAATTCGAACATTGTTAGAATTATCTAAATTTTCATAACTTGAATGAAAAGAAAATATATTTGGCCATAACATCGGATTTTTTGCGCTCACAATTTTACCTGTCTCAATATCAACCAGTACTGAAGCGCGATCGCCATGAATCCTTTTTCAGTAATATTTGTTGAACGCAATGTTTCGCCCATCATGGATTTCACTGGATAACGCCATAGTGATTTAATAGTACTCATGCTGTTCCCCTTTAAAATTTAATTATTGACTAAAGCTCGTTCGGTTACGATTAACAGATTTTCTAACCCAAAGAACTAATATGATGCCCATAAAAATTTAGCAAGGTTTAACATTATTATTCAAGAAACCTATTTCAGCTATTGAATTTTGCTTATCCTAATTCAGATAAAACTTGATCTATCATTGATTCTGCTTGTTGCCTATAAGCACCACCAAATAAATTCAAATGATTTAATATATGATAAATATTATAAAACGTTTTTCGCGTTTTATAGTTTTGCTCTAATGGGTAATGTTCATGATACGATTGATAAAAATCTGTACTAAAACCACCAAATAATTCTGTCATGGCAAGATCCGTTTCGCGATCACCGTAATACACCGCAGGATCAAATATCACCGGCACACCAGACTGCATAATCGCCATATTACCCGACCATAAATCACCGTGCAGCATTGATGCCGCTATAGCGTTAGCAGAAAACAGCCCCGACATTTTTTCCATTAATTTATCGCCTTTTTTCTGCAATGAACCGCGATAGCCATTATGTCCTGCCAATTCCAGTTGAAACCCCAGCCGCTGCTCTTGCCAAAAATCAACCCAATCTGC
Source organism: uncultured Thioalkalispiraceae bacterium (assembly GCA_964514215.1). Classification (GTDB taxonomy): domain Bacteria; phylum Pseudomonadota; class Gammaproteobacteria; order UBA6429; family Thiohalophilaceae; genus CAYQUC01. The sequence continues at coordinate 23,720 of CAZEPW010000052.1, read as the reverse complement.
CGATAACGCATTACATTGAACACTCGAACCAATAGTATTATTTCTTGACCAACCAAATTGTGTTTGCTCACAACGATGCATACTAGCCAACTGCTTTCCTAAGACTATCATTCCAGTTTTATCGCTGGCACCAAACTCTAAATTCTCAAGCACTATAAACGCCGATTGCTGTGCCACGCCATAACAAATTGGCTTGGGTACACGAATAGTATCGCTTCGCTGCAATTCATTTAAACCGTCAAACTCCGCTTCAAACATATCCAGTTTGTCCGCAACATTTAATTTCACAAAATAAACACTGTCTTTATCCCGCACCTGATAGGCTTGATTGATACAACCACCTGAAACTGTACTTTGGCTACATTGAGTAAAACTTGATTGGGTTGCATCTGTAATAGCGTGCTCTATTTTATGCCATAATTTACTCATCTAACACGATGCTCCCCACTAGATTGCGGTATTAATATTTACAGGTTTTAACTTGTGTGTTTTAAAACACAGCATCATACTAACAAATTAACCACAATAGCATACTAACCGTTGCAACTTATGTAGGAAATAAACATGGCAAAAGTACACCCCGAAATAACCCCTGATTTGGCTAACTGGATAGCACAACAAGCTATGTATTTTTTAGCATCGGCACCATTAAGCGACACCGGCCATGTTAATGTCTCACCACGCGGCGTACACAGTTTACGTATCCTCGATCCAAACCAAGTTTTACTATTAGACTTAACTGGCAGCGGAAATGAAACTGCCGCCCACCTCACGGAGAATACCCGATTAACAGTGATGTTTTGCGCCTTCACTGGCAAACCTAAAATTTTAAGATTATACGGTAGTGCCCAAGCAATTTTACCTGGCCACCCTGAATGGGCAACGTTACGCGCAGAATTTCCAGAATCCATAGCCGGTGTCAGACAATTGTTTCGTTTAAAGATAAAACGAGTACAAACTTCCTGTGGCTTTGGCGTGCCACTGATGGATTTTGTTGCGCAACGTGAAATATTATCCGAATGGTCCGCGAAACGTAGTGAATCAGAAATGGCAGAATACCGTCAAAATAAAAACGCAGTGAGTATTGATGGATACAGCATTCCGATAAATTCAAGTCAATAACAATTTATTTTGGTCTTTTTTAGCTATTTTATAAAGAAAATGTATAAGGAGCAGCTAATAATGGACGAAAAACGTACAATCTTTACATCGAATTTAACACCTAACATAGGAATAACAAATTGCGCAAGATTAAAAATGCACTTTTCTGTAATTTTATTCACAGTTAAATATAACTAACAGATGCACATTTTAAATTAAGTAAAATTGCACATAAACAACATTTGCGCTTACAAAAATAACATAACATATTGAAAAATAAAGAATTAAACGACAGACCACTTTTTGTACAATTTAATAAAACTGTAACAACCATGCGGCCTAGAGTCTGTTTAACACATAGTATCCACAAAGTTATCCACAAAATCTGTGGATAACCTTTGATATCGTTGGTAAATAATAAACACATTTATTTTATGTTAATTGACACTTAATATACAAAAAACTTATGGCATTGCACTTGGCTAAACGCCTTCAAATGAATTCATTATGAGTCAGAAAAACAAGCTATTTAGAGTCGCGGTAGCGTCACCATTACGTCGCACATTTGACTATCTTGCTCCTGGATCCGATTCACACACTGAATCCGGTATGGGCTTTAATTTTAATGCTGAACACGATTACGACATTATCGAAGTGGGTATGCGCGTTAGTGTTCCGTTTCGAAACAAAATGCAAGTCGGCATTGTAATACAACAAATCGAAAGCTCCGACGTTGCCAGCAATAAACTACGTATTATTGATACGGTGCTAGATACTGAGCCACTTTTAGCTGCACAAGACATCAAACTATTGTTATGGGCAAGCCAGTATTATCAGCACCCAATCGGTGAAGTGATGCAAGCCAGTATTCCAACCCTACTACGCCAAGGCAAAGCAGCTAATGCCGCAACTCAAAAAATTTGGCAACTCAGCGAGCTCGGCCAAACACAGCTACAAGCCGATGCCACAAGCTTAAACCGTGCCCCCAAACAAAAACAAATAATGCGACTATTTGAACGTTTCTCGACTACAGGCATCAGTGAACAAGACTTCGCCACAATAGCCGAGTTAGGAAATTGGCGTGAAACAGTTAATCGTCTCATTAAAAAACACTGGCTAATAGAATCGGAGCAAGCGGTAACAATTACCAAACAAAATAACAGCAGCACTACGGCTCAAGCAGATCATGATGCACACCAACTCAACCAACATCAGCAACTCGCAGTTACCGAAATATTATCGGCATTACAACAACACTGCTTCAGTGCCTTTTTATTACACGGCGTCACCGGCAGTGGCAAAACCGAGGTGTATTTACACGCGCTACAAGCATGCTTAGCAAAGCAACAACAAGCGTTAATACTGGTGCCAGAAATTGGTCTAACACCACAACTATTTAACCGCTTTCAACAACGCCTCAACGCCACTATCGTCACTTCGCACTCCGGTTTAAACGATACCCAACGCCTCGCATCGTGGCTGGCGTTTCGAGATGGCCATGCCGATATTTTAATTGGCACACGCTCAGCAGTGTTCACCCCAATGAAACAACCCGGCTTAATTATTATTGACGAGGAACACGATTTATCATTAAAACAACAAGATGGTTTTCGCTATTCTGCCCGAGACGTTGCCATCATGCGTGCTAGAAACTTAAATATCCCGATAATACTAGGCTCAGCAACACCATCATTAGAAAGTTTATATAACGTGCAACAACAACGTTTTAAACTATTAACCTTACCTGAACGCGCCGGCAACGCCATTCCACCGCAAATAAATATCATCGATGTACGGCATTTGCCGATGAAACAAAGCTTATCATCACATTTAATCGAACGCATGCACTGGCATTTAGAACAAGGCAAACAGGTTATTTTATTTTTAAACCGCCGTGGTTATTCACCAACCTTAATGTGCCACGACTGTGGCTGGTGCGCCGATTGCCTGCGTTGCGATAAGCACATGACCATCCACCTCAGTGCCAATCGACTGCGCTGCCATCACTGTGGCTCAGAACGCCCCATCGAAACAAGTTGCCCCAGTTGTGATAGCGATAATTTATTAAACATTGGTCACGGCACACAACGCATCGAAGAAACCTTAGAGAAATATTTCCCGCAATACAATACCATCCGCATCGATCGCGACAATACCCGCCGCAAAGGCGCACTCGATAAAATCTTTGACGACATCCATCAAGGCAAACATCAAATTTTACTCGGCACTCAAATAATCGCCAAAGGCCATCACTTCCCAAACGTCACCTTGGTCGGCATTGTTGATATTGATCAAGGATTATTCAGTGCCGACTTTCGAGCCAGCGAACGCATGGCACAATTAATTTTACAAGTGTCAGGCCGCGCCGGTCGCGCCGACACCCCCGGCGAAGTGGCCATCCAAACCCACCACCCCGAACACACGTTATTGCAAGCCTTAATCAATAAAGACTACGGTGAATTTTCAAAAGAATTATTACACGAACGATACGAAACCCAATTTCCACCGTACACACATTTAGCGTTACTACGAGCCCAAGCCACACAACAAAATCCACCACAGCAATTTTTATTTGAAGCCAAGCAAATCGTATCGCAGCTCAACAATGAACTCGAATGCTACGGCCCCTTCCCCGCTCCCATGGAACGCCGCGCCGGAAAGTTTCGTTCGCAACTCGTTATTTTAGCAAAAGACAGAAAAACACTACACCAATCTCTTACGCCACTAGTGCAACTACTTGAAAATAAAAAAACCAATCATATTCGTTGGAGTATTGATGTTGATCCGATGGAAATGTTTTAAATAACTAAATAGTGTAGGGTAAGCATTGCCTGCCTAAATGGGAACAGACACAGGAGTGATTTTAGCCATTAGCAACAAGTTATAGATACGCAGTTAAGTAGCAGCACTCAATGCCATCGGTAAGTTAAGTTATCAAGGATATCGTACCCTTACTCTTTGGCCTATTACTCAAAAATTCGATAATTTTTTATAAACAAGCCACTAATATTTTTCATGTCGACGTATTGCATGCGTTTTAATTGCACTACGCGTTGTAGAACGATGTATATTATTTAAAATTAATGCTTTAAAACCATCACGCATTTCACTTATATATTCATTTAAAACATCAAGCTCGTTTCGAATTAACTCTGCCATTTCATCAACAATAATGTCGCATTTTTGAACACCAATTCTTTTTCCAAAATCAATCATTCGCTTTCGGCTTGGAAAAGATTTTTCTTTGCTTAGGTTCAATGCCAAAAAATCATTTTTATTATAAACCTGTGCATTCACAACATCATATAAAGGGCTTAATCGCATATTGTCTACATCATCATAGACCATCGCAAATTTTTTTAAATGAGCATCACCATTACCAACCATACAACTATGCACTACCATTTTAAAAAAATTTCATTATCTGCTTGTATTTCCGATGAAAAAAAATGAAGTACTTTACTAATCGATTCGTAACTTGATAAATACTTATCATTACTGGACTTTCCTTGTAACACAGCCATATCTTCCATTGAACGACATTTTTTGTTATATCAAACCGTCGCATAACAAATAATTGTTGATTATCCGACAACCAAAACTCAGGCGTATCAATATGACATGCTTTGGCTAATTTCATACAAATAAATTCGTTTAATGCAAGCTGAGGAAACTCGGCATCACCACTTTTAATAATGAATGTTGGTAACAGTAAGGTACTTTTTTCAACACTATCATTTATCTCCGGAACCAAAACTTTTGGTTGTACACCGCTTATGGTTGTTTGTAACAGGTATTTATTTAATAGCGTCTCAAAAAGATCATCACTACCATTCCAATTTAAAATTTCAGATAATTTTTCAGCTCCAACGTTTTCCTGTTCAATACCCGAGCTTCCTTGTAATGCCAAAGAAAAACCAAGTGACACTGCATAACGCTGCACTTTTAAAACACTTCCTCGAAAAATTCCATTTTCAATTTCACCAATTTCACGGCGCGACAATCCGGATCTCTCCCCAGCATCAGCCTGATTTAGACGTCGTTTTTTTACGCTCAAGTCGTAATGTTAAACCCAATTGCTCTAAAAATGGCTCCATAGCAATACCGTTCGAAATAATGTAATGTATTAGTTACATAATCACACGCCTATAGACGACAAATTGATGCGTACCATCTCAAATTACCCGTATATCACTAAGCTAACTTTAGTGTCGTTTTGCATTTGTTTTAACACAAGCCGATTATATTCACGGAAATACCCATTCCCTGATCTCAGCTAATAATGCGCAATAACAATTGCTCTACACCTCGTTTTTTATAATACATATTTAAAGTTAAGTAGCATTCATCTTTAACACGCAGATTTGGTCAATACTAAAACTTACTTAGCGACACTAAACAAAAATAAAAATTTTTATTCAGAATTTTAACAATAATGACTTTTAAAAATAATTTTTTTAAATACCATAGACAATCAAAAAAAGAGCATCTACAGTTTTTATTGATTCAATCAAGCCATGTTGTGCTGGTTGGTTTTTCAATCCTTATCATCCAAAGGAGTAAAAGCTATGGCGAATTCACTTAGTAGCGAACACAAAGAACGTATATTAGAAATGATATACCAAGAAGTGAAATCAAATTTTGAGGATAACATTGAAACTGATGAAGATCTCAAAAAGTTAACACCTGAATTACTTTTGTACATTCGTTTCTAACAACATATTCTAACAATACAAATTGGAGCCCTACGATGCAAACAGAAACAAATCATGAACAAAAACAAGCTATCTTAGATATGATCAACCAAGAGGTTAAAAATAATATCAAAACAACGGCAACTCATGCTGACAACAGCGAACAGTTAAATTCCAATAATGATGCGCTACTCTATATCCGCTTTTAGCAATGCGTCTGGCAACTGGCACACCAGTGTCAGTTGTCACTCCTCTTGCCAATATGGATAATCAAATATATGATATGTTTGCAAGCCCTGCTAGCCCGCTTGACTGTGAAATTGCAACAACGATAACCAAAACGCATGTCGACGCTATTTTATCCAAGGTAAACACAAAATTATTACCCGAACAGCAATGGTTTACACCATTAACAAAAAACTGGATAAAACAAAACCAGACATTGCAATCATTATGGCACCCTGCTTTTTCACAACTGGAATGTGATTTAAAAAACAATAACAAAATACAAGATACACACCTCATTGCAGCAAGCTTTGCAATACATGAATCCGCTACCGCAAACCAACAATGGCAATTACAAACAAACAAGCACCACCATCGATTTAAACAATTCTGTATGCCGAGTGAATCCCGTATAAACGCCTTATCCAATACAACTCAAAGCCAACAATTTCAGTGTAATAATAATCGATATCAACCGGAGTCCACTTCAATTCTCGATACGGTGACGTTTAAACACGATATTATTTTTGATACCCGAACTAATTCCAGTCCTGATTCTCGTTTTAAAAAACTTCCCTATCCAATAGCAAGTAATGGCTGGAATAAAAAATTATGGCAAGATGCTTATGCGCTTTTAACAGAATCAGCACCTCAGTATGCACATTGGTCACAACAACTACTCAACACCATTGTGCCACTTGATGCCCCTAAGGGTTACCAAATCAGTGCCAGTCACTGGCATCGACGTGGTGAAGTATTAATGTCTTGGCGAATTAAACCCCACCAGCTTGCAGAAATGTTAGTGCATGAAGCCAGTCACCAGCATTTTTTTATGGCAGGAATGTTATCACCGTATGATGATGGCAGCGACAAAACCTTATATTACTCGCCGGTCGTCAAAAAAAAACGACCATTAACAAAAATTTTATTGGCCTACCATGCCTTTGCTAATGTTGTTTTATTCTTTCGACTCTGCAAAAACTATTTGCCAGCGGCAGATCAACGCTGGTTAGAAACTGAAGAGAAAAAAGTGATGTCTGAACTAGAACTACTCGAACAACCCTTGCGCCATTCTAAAAGTTTAACGCAACTCGGGCAACAACTGTGGCAAACATTAGCCATTCAAATACACGAGGAACTCAAATGAATATTAACGCTGTAGTGATTAAAATTGCTTCGCGTTGCAATCTAAATTGCAGTTATTGTTATATGTATCACCATGCCGATCAAAGTTATGCGCAACAACCTAAAATAATGAGTGAAACTGTCTATCGTAGCACCATGCAAACCATGCTTAAATACAGTATTGATCAAGGCACCAAACACAAATTTGCTTTAATTATGCATGGTGGTGAGCCCACTCTTGTTGGCATAAAACGCTTTCGTTGGTTTGCCCAAACCGCACAACAAATTTTGGGTGAACGCCTTATGTTAATCTCAATTCAAACCAATGGCCTATTGCTAACACTACAATGGGCAAAATTATTTATTGAGTTTAATATTAATGTCAGCGTTAGTCTTGATGGCACGGCTCAAATCAATGATGTATTTCGGGTTGACCACCAAGGAAAAGGCTCTCATCAAAAAACGGTAAATGGTATACGCGTACTACAGCAAGCAGGTATCAGCCCAAGAATTATTTGTGTTGTTAATCCATCCGCATCGGGATTAACAAGTTATCAACACTTTCGAAATTTGGAAATTAGCCAATTAGATTTTTTATTTCCGGATGTCAGTATTGATAGCAAACCGAAACTGTATGATCACTATGGTAAAACTGCAATTGCAGATTTTCTTATTGAAGCATTTGACGCATGGCTGTTAGAAGACAATCCCACTGTAAACGTTAGAATTTTTTATAATTTACTGCGTAGTTTTATCGGAGCAACACCGAGTTCCGATGCCTTTGGCAACCCATTGTTGAACTATTTAATCGTGAATACCAATGGCGCAATTGAAGGTATGGACGCATTACGCGCATGTAACCAAGGCTTGGTGGAAACAGGGTTAAATGTACAAAGTGATAATTTTGATGCTATCAAAGAAAGTAATTCGCTTTTGTATAAAACCATGAGCCAAGTTATTCCGTTAGCTGAAAAGTGCCATACATGCCCGGAAATGGCAATTTGTGGTGGTGGACATTTTCCACATCGTTACAGTAAAACCAATGGTTTCAACAATCCATCAGCATGGTGCCAAGATATCCAAAAACTATTTCACCACATGCGTACCAGAATGGGTAAGCACAAACCAAAACAACGTTTTACTGTAACGCAACAAAGTAAAGAAACTGTGCAACTTAGTTCATCGGAAATATAGGCAATGCCTGCAACAATTTTCCTCGAACCCAAGACGCTACCAAACGATTTCAAATCCAGACAACAAATACTTGCGCGTTATTTTCAACGTCAAGAAATTGCAGTGCAACAACTGGATCAGGGTTGGCAGGTACAAACAAAATGGTCACCTAATTCCAACTACTATATTGATCCGGAACTTGATCAGGGTTTAAGCCATTGGTCTAGCCCACTAACAACAGCAACAATCCCATTAACCGTTAGCCAGGATGACGGATTTTTATTAGCGCTTAATGATTGCTGGTCATTATTATCGTGGAGCCTGCAACTGAGTGAATGGCAACAACAAGGTAAGCAAACACATAAAATAAATTTAATTCACCTCGACAGCCATACTGATATGAGCAGCCCTCGACTGGGTTTAAACAAGGATGGAAGCTGGCAGGATTTATTAACCGGAAAATTATTTAATGTTAATGATCCATCAAGCGTTACCCAAGCGATGATGAGCGGCGCAATCGGAATTGGCAGTTTTATTAGTCCACTATTAGCCGGCAACATTGATATCGATCTATACCACCTATCTCCCGCGCAGCACTTTCGGTATGAACCGGATCAATACAGCCTGACACTCGACTTTGAACGCAGTGATCCCCTATTCCCTTCTGCTATTCGATCAAAACTGGTGGTTGACCATAACATCAGCAATTCAAGCTATACACTAACCGATGACTTGGCAGCTATCTGCCGCACAATCGATCATCGATACCCGGTGTTTTTACACATCGATTTGGATTATTTTAATAACCGGTTTGATGGTAGACCGGACTGGCAAGGGCAATTATCACGACACGATCCGTCCATTGAACTCATACTAGCGCAGGTCGATTCTGTTTTTTCACAATTACACGAAAACAATATTAAACTAATCGATATCTGTGTTGGTGTATCGCCCGGTTTTTTTCCAGCGGAATACTGGCAAACCACATTAAAACACCTACGCAAACACATTGCTGTTTACAATGCTTAAACAAAAAACAATAAACACACTATTAAAATCAGACTATCCCGTGCTACTGTTTGCCAATGGTTATGGTGATCATTATATCAACCTACCAACCATTCGTGCGCTGGCCACGTTATTTAACGGTCGATTGGTTTTAGTTGGTATTAAAGGTGCTATCAATCAAATAGCAGGCGATCTAACGCTTCACAAACTTGTCGAACTGCCCATGCGCCATAATGGTACTGGCCGATCATTTGATGTTAAAAATGCACTATCGCTCATATCCCACTGTGACTTATTTATCTCGCTCAACCCTTGGCAAAGTGACGATCTCAGTCAGCTCATAGACGAGCTTAAGCCACAAACCAGTATAGGATTTTTTAAAGATTATGATATTTCGATAACACGAGATTACAATAAACATGCTATTGACTTGGCATTTGATGTTGTTCATTTATTTCGCCCCGACTGGCAACCAGAACAATTTTCTAAAGCACCCAGATTCGAATTAAACGATATTGAATTTGCCAATAAAATCGTTAATTCCCTGCCCACAAACCAAAAATTACTTTGCATTCACCCGGATACCCTACCTGAAAAAATGTGGTCGGAGCAAAATTGGATACAACTCATTGATACATTTCTTAATAAATACCCAAACTATACTGTCATTATTATCGGGCTAAGCGGTATTGATTCGACACAATGCCAAAACCAGCAATCCATCATACCAGCCTACCGTCTGCCAATCTCGGTTAGCGCACTGCTCTTATCCAAAGCAGCATTATTTATTGGTGTTGATTCTGTTTTTCTGCATATCGCTGATCTGTACCGCATACGCACCATCGCACTATTTGGCCCAACAAGTATTCAGGAATGGGGAATTCGGTTTAGCACTGGCTGCCATCTCGGTGAAAATTCCGATATGAAAAATATATCCGTTGAGCAGGTATTTAAAAGCATAAGCCAACTGCTAACTGACCAAACTGACAATACTAGATTAGCCGATAATGATTTGATAAAACCCGAGATTACTTAACATCAACACGTATTACATCGATGATTGCTTAGGCTATCGGCACGACATTATAAAATGCGGCCAATGTGAATGAAACCACATTGCCGCACCAAATTTTACTCATATCAAAACTAAAATGCCCCGATATGGCAAAATTTTAACCTCCCCAGGATAAAATTTTCAAAATCAGTGGTATAAACAAAACGTTCACTAACTCAGTAGTTAGTCGTGGTTAGTGGTTAAATATTACAAAAGAATACATTATTTTTGTAATATTTAACAATTCATCACGCCACTGGAATGAAGACTAATTTCGGTTTCGGTAGGTTTTAATAATAACGTCTTGGTATCAACCGGCTAGTAACTAACCGGTCTATTCTAAATAACGAGTTATTTTTCGTTACTCGCCATCCAGCTCAACGTTCCCGTTAAGGTCAACAAACCGGTCGCATCATTTCCATTTGAGGCTTCAACTGTTGCAGCATTATAGGTAATCATTCGATTGGTTGAGTCATACGTTATGTTTGCACACTTGGTAACGAAAGCTGCGCCACAAACATAAAGATACGATTTTCCGTTTAAATTAACACGCATCGAAATATCAATTTCAGTACCAACTTGGATAGTATTGATCACCACGCCGTTAGTTGGAACTGTTGCAGGTGGTGAAACATTTTCACCGGGTATTGCTGACAATATCACAGCTAAAAGACCGTCACTAGTTGAGATTAAGGTTTTATCTGCTCCAGTCAAACCGAGGCGAAAGGCTCGCTCGGTGATGGTTAATTTACCACCTAATGCGACGGCATCGTCACCACCCAAAGTAATGACATCACTAGCGCCCCCAGCAATCGGAGGCATTGCCCCATTACAACTTGGTGCGACAGTGGTTTTATTTCCACTATAGGTGCCACCACCAGAGCCATCTAAATTTCTCCAAGTGCCCGAGGCAACACCGGTTAATGCAAAATCACCTTTAAATTCAGCGCCGGTAGTAGTGCTGCCGGCAACGGTTGTTGAACTACCACTGCTGGCAATCATTCCGGTTATCATTGCTAAGTTGCTATTATCAGCACATCCGGTCACCGAGCCATCGGGCATCACATTAATTGCCCAAGTACCAGTGTCGACTCCAGTGTAGCTGCCAACATAAAATCCGGCGCGGGTCTGTAGCAATGTTGTTTTGAAATTAGCTTGTGCGACAGCTGGACTAAGTAACATACCGGCTGCCAGTCCGGCATTTGAGCGTAACATTGCTAGTAGCGCACTCGCTGTTGTATCAAATGTGACACTGGTAAAATCAAGTGATTGCCCTGCTGCTGCGGTTGCGACATTAGCACTGATAACGATTCCATTACTGGGATCGCTATCATTGTCTAAGCTTTGTAAAAATCGTGCAATGTTAGTAACGGTTGTATTTGTTTCATCAACCGCACCCGGTACAATTGAAATAGGTGTCATCACTCCCGTGGCAGCGCTGGCTTGGCCTAGTGAAATATCACCAATAAAAAATTCAACGCTATCGCCGGCAATATAGTTATAACGACCATTAACATCAGTAACACCACTGTTACCGCTGCTCGTGGTATAACGCAATCCTTGAACGGCACTATCGATAAACTGTCCGGTTAATTCTGTCGCAATTACCGGACTGGGATCAGAACTACCACCACCGCCACACGATGTTAATATTGCCACACTAGAAAAAATACTGGCCAATAGTAAATTTTTAAATTTCATATTTGTTCCTTGTTATTACATAAAAATAGCTAACCCATAAAAATTTAAAACAGTATTTTAATAATCAAAAACATTGCTCTATTTATATTTGTTATATTTGCTACAAAATTAATTAAAGAGGTTCCAATGAAGTTCAAGTTGGGGGGGGTGCATTAGAGCAATTCTAATACATCATTCAAGAACTGTTAATCTTTACTATACCATAACAAGGTGATTTTAAAATTCAAATAGACACTATATGAAGCATTTTAATGGGCTTAATTCACAATTATAAAAATCAAAAATTGTTTTAGATTTGAAAAAGGTGGGCAGAGCCCACCCTACAGCTGTAGCTTTAACAACAATTATTTTTATTGGGCTTTATCGCTTCGATAGTCGCCGACACGACGTAGTCGGTAACATTATGCTCCGGTGCCCAATCTTTAATAAATGCTTTGGATTCATCTTTCGGTTGTATTTTCACCTCGTCAAAACCGGCGGCTTTAATCATGCTTTCTAAATCGGAAATTAATGAGGCATTACCCATGCAGCCGGCGATCAGCGCCGGGTCGTTACGCATTGCTTCGGGTAACTCGACGGTGGCAACAATATCGGATATTGCTAAACGACCACCAAATTTTAAAACACGAAAAGCTTCTTTAAAAACTTGTTCTTTATTCGGTGATAAATTAATAACACAATTTGAAATAATCACGTTAGCAGTATTGTTTGCAATGGGCAGATGCTCAATTTCACCCAGACGAAATTCAACATGATGGTATTGACCTTTGTCGGCATTTTTACGTGCTTTGCTGAGCATATCGGGTGTCATATCAATGCCAATGACATGCCCGGTTTTACCCACTTCTTGTGCCGCAAGAAAACAATCAAAACCACCACCGGCACCGAGATCAACCACAACTTCACCCACTTGCAATGATGCAATAGCACGCGGATTACCACAGCCCAAGCCCATGTCCGCACCACTTGGTACATTGTCTAAATCTTTTTCAGAATAACCAAGACGGGTGGATATTAAAGTATTAATCGCATCATCATCGGAAACACCACAACAACTGCTTTCAATTCCGGTTGCGCTATTCTCATTGCTGGCATTGGCTACTTTGGCATAAGCTTGGCGCACGTCTTGTCGTTGCTTATCGTTTTCATTTTCACTGGTTGATGTTGATGGTGGGCAGCAATGACTCATTGTTTTCTCTCCAAATAAATTAATTAACCAAAAAAAGCTTTTAACTCGTTTAACACTGCCGGCTCTACCCAACAATCGACGTTTTTACCGCGGCGTTGCATTTGCACTAAACCGGCACGATTAAGTTCTTTTAAATGATGCGACAAGGTTGATGGTGCAATATCCAAACCTTCACCCAAATCACCCACACAAAATTTAACAACCTTATCGGTGCTGCATTTTATTCCGGGCGCACAACAATTCATTAAGCGATTAAACAGCAGCAAACGGTGTGCATTGCTCAATGCTTTAAACATATCGGCTTGGCGGGATATTGTTTCATAGTTCGACATATATCGAACTATAGAATATACATTCGAATTAATCAAGTGTTACTATGTGAATAACAACAACTAACTGCTTTAATGTAATAACAGCTTGTTTTAATTAAATTAATTAAATTAATTAATAACACAGTAACTAACAAGTATCGTCAGACCATTGCAGCTAGGCCGATAACCCATGAAAATAGTCAATCTCAGGCTTTTATTACAACTCGTATTCCCTGCTGTTTTTATTATTGCGGGCTGCTCTCCCGATATAGAAAGTGACAGTCCAATTGAGCGCAGCCAAGCAGTGCAGGATGTTACCTTTAACGATCAAACGATTTTACGACAATTGGCGTTAACCGATACACATTATTTGGTTCGTAGTGCGGCAGTAGAAAAGCTGGTTGATCAAGCAACTTTAGCAAAAATTGCTGTTAACGATAACGATGCTGAGGTTCGTTATATTGCCACTAAAAAAATTACCAAGCAAACCGATCTTCAGCATATTGCTGAACAGGACAGCAATAAAAAAATACGCTTATTAGCCACCACGATGATGAGCGATCAAACTGTTTTACTGCGAATTGCTGTTAAAGACCAAAACACTGCCGTTCGGCGCGCAGCAGCTGAAAAACTAAACTTGCCACTCGTAACAAACCAGACGGCACTGGCTCGCATTGCTTTACAAGAAAAAAACAAAGACCTGTTAATTGAAATTGTAAAACGCTTAACCGATGCAGCCACTTTAATAACGCTTTTTAATGACAATAGTAACCGTGTTAAAAAAGCCATTACCAATAGAATAGCTGATGATGATGTTAAAATAATATTGCCCATCAAAGGCAATCCCGACATAAACCATTCTGAAATTATTGCTAAAATTACCGATCAAAAACAATTATATAAAATTGCACTATCGGGTAAAGCGTTTACAAAATTTGTAAAATTTACCGCCATTAAAAACATCAACGATAGAACCATACTAAGCAAAATTGCGAAACGTTCCAAAATTTCGGACCACCGTGATTTCGCCAATGCACGATTAACGGTTGAGCCGATAACGAATCAAATTAAATTGGCTAAAATAGCCAGAAAAGGCCAGAATGAATACCTTCGCAGGGCTGCAATTAAAAAACTCACCGACCAAACCACTCTGACTAAAATTGCTCTGAATAAAAATGACAGCGGCTATTTACGAATTCCTGCAATAAGACGTCTTAAAGATAATGCGGTTTTAGAAAAAATTGTGTATTCACAAAAAACCGCCAGTATCTCGGTGCGCTATAATGCGGCTCAACACATTACCGATCAAACGATGCTGTTTAAAATTGCCAATAGTGATCTTGTTGATGCGGTACGCCGAGACGCGGTTAGCCAAATTACAAATAAAAAGGTTCTGGCTGGAATTGCACTATACCACAAGAATAGTCGAATACGTGAAGCCGCTGTTGACGTGATTCAAGATCAAAAAGTGCTGGAGCAAATTGCATTGATGGAAAGTTCTTTTTCCGGTGATCGTTCCATTAGTCGAACTGCTATCAAAAAGATAACCAACCCAGTCATATTAAAAAAAATTATTTCTGATAACTACTCGGATTGGCTCATTAAAATAATCGCCAAATTACGATTAGTCGAACTCGCGAAACAACAAGGCACACAATCCTTAGCCGTTATTTTAGTGAAGGCCACCGATATATCGGATACCGTATTTAGAAAAATAGCGCTATTGGATTTAATGCATGAAAACCTGTTAATCCCGTTGGCTTATTTTGAAAAAAACCAAAGCCTGCGCAAAATGGCGATACGCCTATTGGACAACCAAGCAGTATTACAAGACTTGGCTGAACATAATCCATCAGCGAATATACGCGAAACCGCTGTCACCGGAATATCCAACGACGCATTCTTGCTGCAACGTGCCAACACAGATAGTTCGGCTGCTGTTCGTTTAGCCGCGGTGCGTACATTTCACGATAAAAAAACAGCATTAAAAGCCATAAAACAAAGTTATTATTATGATGCGCGTAGCGCAGCATATCGATATCTTACTGACATTGACGATGTAAAATTAATCAAGCAAGCTAAAGTTGTTGCTAAAAAATACAGTAAAATGATTAATAAATTATATTCGTCAAATGATTCGGTCTTTTTAATTAAAGAATCATTACAAGGTAAAATTGATGTCTATCGTGAGGTTGCAGCGTCAAAACTGAGCAAGCCGGTTGATATAGCACGGGTTGCTAGTAGCAGTAATGATCGTCCAGTATTAATGCAATTACTCAAAAAAATAGAAGACACTGAGGCATTAAAAAAACTGGCTGCTACTGCTGTTAATCAACCGATGCGCTTAGCGGCGGCGCAAAAATCGGGTTTAAAAAGCTGGGATGCAATTTTTGAATCGGCAACGAATCGAACCGACTCCTCAGTGCAAGCTTTGGGAGATGCACTTGCTGCTGTTGCGTTATTTAAAAAAACACAAACCGGTGTCAAAAACAGTGTGCAACAAGCCGCTTTAGAACTTATTCGAATTGGCAATGAATCGCGTATTCCTGAAATGGTCGACTTATTAACACTCTATGGTAATACGCAACTAGCCGAGGATTACCTTAATTGTGGCCAACCGGATTTAAATAGCGCAGCAAAAGCATGGGCGACTAAAAACGGTTATAACATTCAAAAAGGTGGTGGCTCAAACCGTGCCAGATGGGGAAGCCAATAAACGATAATAACGGCTTGCAAACGAAGTCCAATGTCGAGCTAAAAACGTCAAAATAGTAAGCCCCGAGTTTGCAAAACAGCAATTTCACGCCATTTAGCTAAGCCTACCGAGCCGTTAACCGGACAGTAAACTCCAGCAATGCAATAAAATAAATATAATTAGCGCGTGTTATAAAATAAAAAATTATATAAAACAATAAGATAGAAAAATAGCTAATATTCAGTAAGATTGACATTGGCGGTATTTTGATTTAAATTAGTAAACGTTCACTAATTTAAAGTAGGAGAAATACCATGCAACAGAGCGATATCCAGTTAGATGCCAGAGGGTTAAATTGCCCATTACCCATCCTGAAAGCAAAAAAATCATTAAGTGATCTTGAGGCGGGTCAACTGTTAACAATAATAGCGACGGATCCCGGTGCCCAAAAAGACTTTGAGGCTTTTTGCAAGCAAACAGGGAATGAATTGCTCGAATCTGAAGAAATCGACGGTGAGTTTTTATTTCTGATTAAAAAAACCAGCTAATATGACAAAGCGCTTAAAACCGGCTGAACGCCGTGCTTCAATTCTCGCGGTTGCAAAAATATTATTTGCCGACAGCGGTTATCACGGTGTTTCGGTCGATGAAATAGCAAAACGGCTGGCAGTTAGCCCGGCCGTTTTGTACCAACATTTTGATTCAAAAGAACAGCTTTATATCGCAGTGTTAGATGCTATCGCCAACCATCGAGAAAGTTATATCGAAGCCGTGTTAGCCTGCCCCGACGATTTCGCCAGTGTCTTGCGTAGCATGGCGCATGTTTATGCGGCCAGCATCGAACGTGATCCCGATTATTTAAAGATGGAAATGCACAGCGTATTATCCGGCTCTAAATCAACCCAACAGTTATTTGAATCACGTTGGAAAAGTTTTAGCGATTACATTGAATTTAGCATGCTTGAACTTGCCCCTGAAGGAATTGTGAATCAAGTTAGCCCTTATTCTGCGAGCCTGATGTTTCAAGGTTTGATGCGTGAAGTTTTATATGCCAAATGTATCTATTTTTCTGAAAAGTATCAGGATACCGATCTTAAAACATTAATCGATCAACAACTGGAATTATTTTTACGCGCTATTGATTATAAACAATAACGGTTTATAACTTCGTTTAAATTGCTTTTAAAAAGATCAAGGAGACTTCCCCCCTGATCTTTATTTTTTATCAATTAACTTCTTCAGCTTCAAGCATGAATGTTGATTCCCATCCGGTATAGCAATCGGAACTAGGATACGATCGATGTGGTGAAACCCGAACAGAAATTGTGTGCTGACCCGCCGCTATTCCACGACAATAACCCACAACGGTGGTATTGTTGAAATGATTAATTAGAATTCCATTAGAGATGCTATTATAAATACTGTATTGTAATGAGCCTGATTGACAAGTTTGATTATCAACCAAAATTTCCCAAGTACATGATTTTCCATTACCATAAACACGAAAATTATCTGTATAAGAAAGCCTTAAATCAGTACTAGCACGCTGTTTTAGTAATACTAAACTTCGACCTCGAATAAGACCCAAGTCACGACCATCAGGAAGATTAAACTGCGAAACATAGCTTGTTTTTCGCGTAAACTGACCACTCGATTGATCATAAACAGTTGCTAATGTGCCATCATCACATTGAATTGTTGCACTACCCGCACCTTGTACAGCAGTGCATGAAGTACCATCCACTCCAGCATCACCGGTTGCACCAACGGGGCCGGGAATACCTTGTACTCCAGCTGCGCCGGTTGCACCATCGTTTCCAGCGATACCTTGCGCTCCAGTTACGCCGGTTGCACCAACGGGGCCGGGAATACCTTGTGATCCAGTTGCACCGGTTGCACCATCGTTTCCAGCGATACCTTGTGGACCAGTCGCACCAACAGCACCGATTGTTAAATCATAGTCAAATTCATCGTCCTTATTTTTAATCACTAAACGATAATCACCAGCAAGAATACCGGGCGGTAAATACGCATTGATTAATGAGCTTGTCCAACTCTCAACAACCAACTCCTCATTACCCAACATTATTTTGAAACGATGTTTTTCGTCATTATCTTCGTCTTCACCTAATAAATTATTACCAACAATTATTAACGATCCAGTATCAATGTCAGCATTAATATTAACAATCGATAAATCATCATCGTCTGCATTCGCGTCTAGAGCGAATAGCAAGATAAAAAATGCCATAAAAATTAAATGAATATTTTTTTTGCTAATAAAGTTCATTATCACATCCTCAAGATATAAATTCATTTCAATTATCGGAGGTGTCACTCGATTCTTTAAATTTAATTTAATAACATATCGCTATAAATTACAAAAAATACAATAATTTAATGACACGATTATCGAAATCAATTTTAATGCCTTTAAAAACAGTCTCTTTGAAAAAATATTGATGAACGAAAAATATATAATTTAATTTAGAATCTTAGAATCAGCGTCTTGGCTACGCGTTAATTTACAGCTAATTGATAAGTTGTAAATTTATTACCGAGAAGTTCGGTTTCAAACACATTAATTGCGATTTTTTGTAAAAACTTATAATCAGGCCGGGTATGAAGAAAATGTATATAAATTTCTTCATGCCCTAGCGCTTTTGCCCAGCCCATCATGTCATTGAATATTTTTTTACCTACCCCCCAAAACCGATTATCAATAACGATTGCTATCTCGTATTTATCTTTTTCAAGTTGAATACCACACCAACCGGCTAATTGGTTTTTATAAATAATAGCTCTGACTTTACAACCCGAAATGGAGTCAACGTCCAACTTTGACTTTAGCCAAACCTTGGCCGTGCTGATATCAAACAATTCGTGTTCGATTAAATGTTCCCTATTTTTTTTACTGTTTAATAGCGATAGAAAATCATTTGGATCTACTTCGCTAAATCGTAGGTATTGTATGTTATTCATAATATCGGGGATTATTTCTATGTCTTGTGCCTACAGAGTTCGTTTTGAATATACTGATTTTTTAAGTAAAAATCAGTATCACATATATAGAAATTACTGGTATTGTGACTATCACCAATAAAAATGGCGATAAACACAAAACATTGAGAAATTAAATGAATTAAATTAAATACAAGCAGCAAGCCTTTTACTAATCAAATAGATTTATAAATTAAAATCTTTTGATACCGAAACAAAAAATTCAAACTCATTTTTTGGCGCAATGTCTTCGAAAGTTAATGCCACTGCAAGCATATAACCCCGAATATCTTTGCGAAGTGTTGCCCCAATATCATTACCATCGCCGGTGCGCTTTGAAGTACGACCATAATGCAAATCCAGACCAAATTCATTGAGCACGTATAAGCTGGTGCTAAGATCTAAATAACTGGAATCATTGTCACCAATAAAATAACGAAAATACGATGTTTCATAACTCACTCCGGCGTAAAGCTCGTAAGTGGTATCGGCAAAATTACTGTCGGTATAAATATATTCAACCGCACCAATATCAAACGCAAATTCTTTGCTGCGTCCAAAGGGAGTACGCCAACCACCGTATAAATCCACCTCAGCGCCACGCGCGACATTAGAGGCAAACACGCCAGCATACAAGCCTAAATCTTTAAATTGCGATGCGTGATAAGTCGCTTGAATTGCCATCTTGTCATCAGTTTGAGTTTGGCCGCGAAACACGTAATTACTGGTTAATGAAATGTTACTGGTTCTTTCAATCGCAAAACTATTTGATACTGTTGTTGCCATCAGTAAAACTACGGTGAATGCTAATTTCTTCATCTATCTATGTCCTTATTCCTTTAATTTACTACCTCTTGTTAAATAATTTAAACTTGAAACAAGCAAGCGGAGTTAAATTATTAATTGAATTCCAATATGAAATTAACAAGCGAGAAAAAATTAAATTTATTTTTTTGTTAAATATTAAGCGAATTGCATTATACACTATCATAAACAACAAAAGCGCATATAAGTTCCCATTTAAGGGCTGATAATGTTAGTTGGAAACAGAGGTTTTTTTATTTTGAGCAATTAATACTGGATGGGTGTAATCCCACTGATTAAAACAATTTGGTGATAATATAATTTTTCGCCAAAATTGTTGTCGGCTATGTTTTTTTAGATCAACTTCATTACAAAGCCGTGGCCAATTCTTTTCGATCACCGTAATGATACTCTCAATTATTTCTTGTGCTTGGGTATTTGAAACTTGAAAAATACCGGCAATAGAAGCAATATTTCTTAATGTTGCTTCATTTTCAAATCGACCATTAATGGCTAATGTCTGTTTTGCAACTTCCTCAGAATGCATTTTTGGTATTAAGCCAAATGCTGGCATTAATTCTAATTTAACGCCATCCCAACTAGCAGAAAGATGTTTAATGCCATCATCAGTATTCCCCATTAAAATATTAAACGCTAGGCGCTTAAAAATTTCCATTAAAGCCAATTTAGGTTTATAAAATTCACGACGAACAACATCTGCTACAGAATGATAACTGGCATATTGCGCTTCATTTTCTGTTAAACCCAATAAGCTAAAACCACTCAGAATAAAGCGTCGTGCGGTGCTTGAGATAACCGTGTTGTTTATTTTACGATCAAATCGTTCAATTAATAAGACCTCATGTAAACCGCTTTTCTCATAATTAACGTTAGGCACATCAAGCCCAGCGAGCGCTGCCAAGCGCATGGTGATGTATTCAAGCTTCACCACCTCAACCCGATCATCAACCGATGCAAATTTTACCAGCCATTCCCGGTTATCCCATACCATGGTCGCTTTAGGTTGTGCACCGCCAATACTAGAACCTTGCATTAAAACAAAATCCAGCTCGGGTGGCAGTGATTGATGCCGTTCAATAATCGCAGCCGCCGATAAAATATCATCAATGCTCATTTGATCCATAGTGCGATCAATATACTCGCTGCTGGAATGTTGAAAATCGAGTGCACCACTACGGTTACTATCGGATAATATTAAATAATCAAGCTCATCTAAACGAAACCCCGGATAATGGTTATCAATAACATAACGCCCCCAATAGTCTGGTGCGACATCACGGAAACAAGAATGGATTAAATTTTGCCCCTGAGGTGTAAAACTGCCTTTTTGCAAAGGTAATTCAAACGGCGAAAAACGAATAGCCGCGGGATTATCGCGGTAACTTTGACCATAAGTAAATCGATAAAGCTTGTTTTGTTTAACAATTTGACCGGCGACCACCGGCTCACTGCTGTTGGGCAACCATATCCAGACATACAAATTGTCGACATTTTGAAATTTAGAAGTTGTCATCGAGTTCCGTTATCGTCGTTCGAGCCCGCTCGGGTAAAATGCTCGCAAAATTAGCGACTATGTTCGATAAATTTAATACGCTATTAGTGTTTTCGGCTAATAGCGGAATACCTATAATAGTACAAGCTTCGAACATGGTTCCGAGAGCAACACTGGCATCGCCTTTTTCAATGGCTATCACGGTATAGCGGCTAACACCTAAACGATTCGCTAAATCCGATTGGCTATAAGCTTGCTCAAGTCGTGCGGCCTTGACCATGGCACCTAGTGTTTTTAAAACTAGCTGCGTGTGTGTTGATAAATTACTGTTTTCTTTCGTCATTTGTCGTTTATACTCAACTTTATTAGTATTAAAGTTGAGTATATTCAACAAATTTGTCTTATTCCAGTTAGGGAGGTGGCCGACAGGCGCTGCAACATGAATAGACTTGCCGCTATTATAACATCATTTGCTGTACAATTAATAATCACTTCGTGTACTGGGTATGGAATTATTTATGATGATAAACACCTTGATATCAGCGAAGATGAACAACTGTGCCTTGAACAACCAACATCCAGGTGCTTATTAACAACCGCGGCCGCGATTAGCACTAGTATGTCTGATTCAGTGACACAAGCTGAGGCGCTTAACATTTTAGCAACCAGCCACTACCAGCTTGGACAGCAAACTGCAGCACTTGAACATATCACTGCTATGCCTGTTTTAGCCTTACAATTCAATAGCTTATTTGAATTACTCCAGATTGCCAAAAAACAACATAAAAACACCGCGCCATTATTAAAATTTGCAGATGGCTTAGCGAATAATGCCCGGCGAAATAATAACCAAATTGCAGCGTTATTGTTACGCGCTATTTTGGCATTTGAAACCGATAAGCCACAATCTGCGCAGCATTATTTAACACAAAGCCAGGCATTGATGGCAAATTTTAAGCTGACACAAGACAAACCTTTGGATTTGCAGTTTTTTAAGAAAATACTACCCTCTTTGCTGCAATTCAAAGCTTTTAACACCATCAATGCTTTAATTGAATTTCAGGCAAAGCCTGTCAGCCAAATGCTTGCGCAGCTGGAATACAGCATTTTGCTCAACGGTAAAAATCCCAAGCAAGCAAAGCGACAATTTGACTCGATCCTACAACATTGGACACCGATTAACGACAAAGCCCAAGATCAACTCGCCCTTGGCGCATTAATCCGGGCTTTGGTTCGATTTAATAGGCTGGAAACAGCACAACAGATGCTTGCGAAACAACAACCTTTTGTATTTCGAGCCACTTTACGCAGTATCATCATCAACCAGCTAGCCAAAATGAAACGCAGCACCCAAGCCAAACAAGCACTAACAGTGCTATTGCGCGACATACGCCATTTTTCAACAAACACACGCACGATAAAAAGCCAGCAGGCATTACAGGATCAATTTGATCTAAACACACTTCGCGCCCAAGCAATTGCCGATGTCGCGCTGGCATTAGCAAACGATGCAAAACTAGCCCAAGCCGTGTATTTAGCAGAACAAATCCAACCGTTGATGGGACACATCCAAGGTTATAGCCTCACTAAAATCGCGCTGCTATATGCACAACAAGGTGATATTAATAGTGCCTTGTTAACCATGGAATCGATTCACCGTGGCATTAACCGTGCAGCTTGTCTCGCACAAATTAGTGCCATAGTCGCAAAAACAGCAGATATTGATCGGGCTATCGCAATCGCCAACCGAATCAAGCGTCAATCATGGCGCGATATTGCACTCAGTGAAATCAGCATTGCCCATGCTCGGAAAAATAATATTAACGCAGCCATGGCAGCTTTAACTGAAATTCAACGAAGTTACAGCAGTGTTTATGCAATGGCGAAAATTGCACAAATTTTGCAAACTAATAAATCGGATTAAAAGTGTATGGGAGTGGCGGATGTTAATAAATTATTACTAGCGTCATGCCGGTAATGTGTTGAGCCGGCATCTCGTGATGTTTGTAATGAAATTATTATTTCAACATTGGTGGCGGTGGACTCCCGTTAAAGGCATACGGGAGTGACGGACGTTAATAAAATATTACTACCGTCATGCCGGTAATGTGTTGAGCCGGCATCTCG
>CAZEPW010000051.1:21879-26178 GCA_964514215.1 uncultured Thioalkalispiraceae bacterium | reverse complement strand
GCCTCAGAGTAATCACGTTGCGCTAATACTATTCTTATACCGATTTAACGGTTAGATAGTTTTGCAGCGAATCCCTGGATTCCCGCTAAAGGCATGCGGGAATGACACTAGCGGTTATGACAATTGTATTTTAAAATCATGCTAGTTTAAAAAAGTCGTCATTCCGGTAGTCTTTTAAGCCGGAATCTAAAGTTAAAACCTCAAAATTATCAGATCAGATTAGATTGCTATTTTTCTTATATGGTTTGATGGTTAATTTGTGATTAAGTCAACAACATATTGAGCCGTTACACAGGCATTATTATTAGCGACCATCTTATCATTTAAGGTCTTCACTCCATCGAGTGCTAAATCATCCAACTGTTCTTTGAGTTTTACTAATGCAGCATTTAATTGTAATAGACGTTTACTTGCTGAATCTAATTTGCACTGTACTGCGGCTAGCGCAGATATTTGTCCAATTTGAAGTAAACTATCATATTGAGATGGTGATAGCTTATTAGCAAAATCAAGTTTTTTAGTATCGCTTAGCTTGTCAACTGTAATGCCATAATCTTTAAATGGTACATGACCAATTTGGTTGATCGCCATTTTAAAACCAGTTTCCAATATCTGTTGAATAGTAGATTTTTCTTTAGCTTCACTAAAATAAGAGCGATCCGAAGAAAATACTGGTTTTGGTTTTTGATCATCGGCAAGTGTTGTCCACTCTTGTTGTAAAGTGCCACCCCAATTTGAATAAGCATCATTTAATTTTAATTGGATATCAAAATCGGGTGATTGGCTTTGCACTGCAATAACAAATATTATAACAGCGGCAGTTGAGAAGCCGCTGCCTAGAAGCATTTTTTTGTGAAATAAATTTGAAATAAAAGCAAATAAACCTTGGTGTAATTTAATTTTTTCGCTGGTTTTAGTTTCTAATTCGTCAATATACGATAAGCTGTCAACACAGCGAATCCAACGCTGATGTACTTCTGAATTATTGGCTATGTGGCTCATCACTTGGGCACGGCGCGTAGCATCAAGTTGGCCTTCATAGAGTGAGGTTAGTTCCTCATCCGTTGGCGCGCTGCCTACAATATTATTGCCTTGTGGTGAATCGAATTGCAAGGCTAAGTGTGCGAGTGCAATTGCTTCTTTATCTGATTTTAGTGAGGCCATGATTTTGTCAATTTAATTACTATTAATATTTAGATGGATACATTTCAATTCCTGACGGATTAATCTGTAAATTCCATACTAAGCTCATTTATATCGTTTAGATCAATATCCTGATCGTGAAAAACTTGACTGATTCGTTCGAGTATTTTTTTTAACAACCGACCCGGTACATGTTCCTGCATACCAAGTGCTTTAGCGATAACCGATTTTTTTAAACCATCTTGAAAAAACATGCGTAATAGTATTTTTTCTTCATCACTTAATTTTAATTTTTGTTGAATTGTTTCTATTTTTAAACGATTCTTTTTAATATAGTTACTAGCAAGTGTCGAGGCATTGTCACCAAAAACAGCTTCCACAGGTTTGTCGTTCATTAAGCTTGAAATCAATAATAATGTTTCGGCATAAACTGTTTCAGTTAATTCACGTTCAGGTGAATCACTTGATGTAATTACCGCAGCAGGATCATAATTTTCGGGTGAATCCGTTGCACTAGTGCTGATTTCACGATGTGACTCACTGCCACACCAAGGTAGTCTGGCTTTAATCGTTGTAATGGCATTTTTAATCACCGATACTTCCCTAATGTTTTTTGAGCACAAATGTTCGATAACCGAAGGTATTAATTGACGTTCAAGACAAATCATTTTCCACAGTTGCAACCATAATGCTCCTTGTTGTTTTAACCACTCGGGTGGCCGTAATCGTCCAAAACGTTTTCGAGCGAATTCTTCCAAATAATTACTGGTTAAGGTGTGCAAATACGACTCGGGTTTACACTGGCCCTTAAATGATCGTAAACAGTGCCATTCATTGGTGGATAATTTATCAATCACGTAAGTTCCGGCTTCCTCGGCTAAGCCACCGTCACCAAAGCGCCGGGTTGATAATTTATCGAGTTTTTGTAACCAGCCGGATTCAAAAACAACCGAATGCCAATTTATATTAGCCGTCAATATATCGCTCCGAGATTAACTTGTATGAATAAGTAGCTTACTACTTACTAAATTGATTTAATATCATACTAATTAAGCTCTGAGGTCACAAGCTCCAGACTACCACGTGCTTTTAATATTGCTTTATTTTTAATCAAGTGCATCAGTTTATGTGCATCGTGTGAACCGCGTTGAAAACTTTTCGCCATTAACTCACGGTAATCGTTGCTGGCTTGTTTAAAAGCATACACTTGTAAATACTCTCGCCCAAATGGTGCCACAACTTTTGATAATTCTTTAAACACCAGTAACCGATATGCTTGTAATTGAATAAACTCAGATGCCACATACGGATATAAAACAGTAACCTTACCTTGCGCATTGATATTTAAAATTAAAATATATGCGGTTTCACTGCTTTTTATTGCAACTCCAAGTGTGTCGCCCGTAACTAATGTGCTACCACGACCACTGGCGAACATATCAACATCAATATTAAAATCTTGTTTGATAGGGGCATCGACTAATTGTTTAATCCAAATTTGGTTCTGGATATGATTGAGTATTTCTGTGGTATTGGGATTTTTCAATGATAAAATTAAATCACCCGCTTGACTAATAAATAAAACCGTATCCGATTTTTTACGAATCTCGAGTTGAGCGTTATGCTTAACCAGTCTGAGTAGTCGTATTTTTTTTACTGCGTGTAAAACAGCAGGTAATGTCTTATCAATCATTATTGAAAAAATTGAATCTTTAGTAAAAAACGATCGTGAGCTATTTAAAGGTAAGGTTGTAGTAAGTTTAGTTATTGTAGTTTGGTTTAAATTTGATTTTTTATCAGGCTTAAAAAGCCTTTTCTGGTTTTGTCCAAAAATAGCATGAGTTGCTAGTTCACCTCGGTCTTGAGTCAGGGAGGGTAATCCTTGTGGAGTATGATCAAAACCACGAATTCGCATGTAATAACGTAACGATTTTTTTAACTCTGAATAATTGATTATACCATCGTGGTTAGTATCGGCATCTAAGTCGTGGTTTAATATTCTGAGTAAGGTGTCAGTAAAGGCTCCATGTGGTTTGCCATCGATAGTTGGATACCGTTCCAACATTTCAGGTTTAATGTCTTGTGCTGGTTCGTATTCGCCGCTTGCAGCTAAGTAGTATATATTTTTATAGGGATAAACCGCTGTGGAATTATTGATGGTTGAATTTTCTTTTTTAGAGTAAAGCGATTTTTTTTTAGTGCTATATGATCGGTTAGCCGCTAATATTTTATTGATGCTGAGATAACGCGAGTCTAATTTATGTTTGCTATAAAGCCCGCGCACAGTATTACCTGAAAAACAAGCATCAATAGCAACAAACACATGACGGCCGTTATTATCAAACTGTTGCAGCAATGGTTTTAAATCATTTCGGCCTATAATTAAGTTGTTAATTAAATCCGATTTGTTGTTGGCATTTTCAATATCAATCGGAATAAATGCTCCCGATGATGTGGGTAGAGGAAATTTAAATGCTTTGTCTTGAGCGCTGGTACCATGGCCACTAAGGTAAATGAAAATATTATCACCTGATTTTGAGCGTTGGTATAAGGCTTTAATATTATCTAATATATTTTTTTTGGTGCCGGCTTGATTTAAGATTAATTTAATATTACGTTTTTTAAAAGACCATTTGTTGTGTAAAATTTTTTGTAACAAAACAGCATCATTTTTTGGCCCTGCCAATGGCTTGATGTGGTAGTTGGCAATGCCAACTAGCAATGCATGATTCTCTGCTAATACAGTATTAGCAAAAAATGATATAAAAAGAACAACGGCATGAGAAATTAAAGTTAAAAATTTCATTTTAGTTTAAATGTTTATTAACGTCATATTTAGAAAGGCTTATCTTAACGCCATGAAAAATTAAATGCCTGTAATTAGTACAATTCTTACGTATTTATTTTTAGGTTTATTACTTTATTCTTAATTAGGGAGCATGTTACTGGTTTTGTTTAGTGATATAAATATAGAACGGTAACAAGTAAAATAGTTTTTATTAATTATAGCCGTTAAGTTCGATTGGTGTAAGAAAGTAATCGTATCCATCATAAATATTATCCTTATGTAAAGCCTAATGATGTTAACGTTTAAAGATAATAATCTTACAAATCTTACAAATCTTACAAATCTTACAAATCTTACAAATCTTACAA
>CAZEPW010000051.1:0-21779 GCA_964514215.1 uncultured Thioalkalispiraceae bacterium | reverse complement strand
AATCTTACAAATCTTACAAATCTTACAAATCTTACAAATCTTACAAATCTTACAACAAAAAAATTGTGTTCCAAGAGATTACATCATAACTTTAATTCATAAATTATTGTTTCGCGCGCCATGAACTTAAAGCGCATAACGATTACTGATATGGATTTGATAATCATTAATAAATCAATTTCAAACTGATGGGATAAAGGTATTGAAATGTTGCTTAAACTAAAACGTCTAGTCTTCACCGCCAATGGTTCATTGCATGACAGCAAAGTGTTGTTCATGTTTATGCTGTTATTATTGATATTATTTTCACCAGTATCAGCTGCACCACCAACGCCCGATGGCGCAACTAATACATCGGTTAGCGCTGCTGATAACGGTGTCCCAATAGTGAATATTGCACCGCAAAATGCTGATGGTGTGTCTCGAAATAGTTTTAGTGATTTTAGTGTTGATGCCCAAGGTGTGATTTTAAATAATGCCGACAATATTGGTGTATCACAACTTGGTGGAGCGATTAAAGGTAATCGTAATTTTGCAGCTGGTGATGGTGCGAGTATTATTTTAAATGAAGTGACCAGTAATCAAATATCAAACCTTAATGGCTATGTTGAAACTTTTGGTAAAAAAGCCGAATTTATTTTAGCCAATCCCAACGGCATCACTTGTGATGGTTGTGGTTTCATCAATACTTCGCGGGCAACACTCATTAGTGGTAGTGAACAAAATCCTACTGGTGCGGTTGGTATATTTGGCTTGGGCAGTGGCACCATTGATGTTAGCGGTGCCGGGCTTAATGGCAGCAACCTTGGTTTTCTCGATATCATCACCCGCGCAGCCAGTATCCAAGCTGAACTTAGCACTAAAAATGGCATTGCGATAAAAACCGCGAATAAGAATTATAATTTTGCTACAAAAACGGCTAGTTCGGATACAACAACAGGTAATGGTTTTGCCATTGATGCCAGTTTGCTTGGCTCAATGTATGCGGGCCAAATTGAATTAATAACAACGCAGGCTGGTGTGGGCGTGCGTAGTCTTGGCATACTGGAGGCGCAACAAGCTTTGTTGATTGACTCGGCTGGCAATATTGCAACTGCGGCGTTAAGTGCGGGTTCTACAATCACACTCAATGCAGCAACGGATATAACCCAAACCGGCGATTATCTCGCCAAAAATTTAATAAACCTTAATGCCGCGACGTTAACATTAAATGCCAATGTGGAATCCGATCAAGCCTTAAAAATAATAGCGCGCGATGGTAACTTAATCAGCAATGGTAATCTTAAAGCGGGCACTGGCAATAGCCTATTATCAGCAGCCAATGGCGACATGACACTAGCGGGTGCATTTTATTCAGCGGGCACGATTAGCTTAACTGCAGTTAATATAGTAAACCAAAATCAACTAGCCGCACGTGGTTCATTAACGATTAATAGTAGCGGTAATGTAAACAATGAAGCGGCTAACTTAATTTATTCTGCGCGTGATTTACTATTGAATATCGATGGCACGTTTAATAACAATGGCGATTTGTATGCCGGTGCTAAGTTAATTGCACAAAATCAAAATGGCACACAGATGCTCGCGTTTATTAATAAAGGTGGGCGAGTGGAGTCAGGTTCTGATTTAACGATCAAAGCCACTAAAATTATCAATAGCCATAATTTTGCCGACAATAGCGGTGCAACCAGCTCAGCCGACACAGGTAAAATCACCGTGTTAATGGATACGCCTGCGGTACAAGGTATTGCAACGTGGACAGAACAAATAAACCCGAATCTCAAACGCGGTTTAATCCAATCTGGTGCAAACATGTTACTGGATACTGGTGTGACGGGTAGTGTTGATAATACCTTGTCGGATATTTATGCCTCGGGAAATCTTAGCATTAACGCCGCTACTATTAATAATAATGCGATATTGCTGCGTGAAGCAGTGATGAAAATAACGTCACAGTGGGTTGTGGTTGATAAAAAATGCCGGTTTGCCGGAACGGGGTGCTATGATGTTTATGGTTGGGCTGATCGCCCTGCACAAGTTATTCAAAATACCAGTAATAGCATTCCGGCAAGTATTCAATCTGCTGGAACACTAACATTAAAAACACCTGCAGCCGGTGTGATTAATAATAGTGTTGCTATCCAAGGTAATATCCGTGATGCCAGTATTACTGGTAGCATTGCTGATCCATTAGCGAATCTAACATTACCCGGTGAGGGTGGTTTTTTTAAACCGAACCCGGTATCAACAAAAGAGCAACCGTATTTAATCGAAACTGATCCTGCATTAATTGATCTTAGTAAATATTATGGCAGCGACTATTTTTTAAAACAAACTGGCATTGGTTCAACCGGTGATGGCGTTTTATTTTTAGGTGATGCTTATTACGATCAACGTTTAGTCGCAAAACAAATCCGATTATTAACTGGGCAGCGTTATTTGTTAAACGCAACTGATGATAACCAACAATACCAACAACTCGCCGATGCTGCTGCCACTGAACGAGAGCGCTTAGGATTGGAAATAGGCGTTGCGTTAAGTTTAGAACAACAACAGCAATTACAAAACAATATCTTATGGTATGTTGAAACAATGGTTGGCGATAAAACGGTATTAGTGCCTCGCCTGTATTTAAGCAAAGCAACTCGAACCCAAGTTGCCAAAAATAAAGCTGCATTCATTCAAGGACAGAAAGTTGCACTTGATACCGGTAATTTAATGAACGAAGGCGCCATTATTTCTAAAACAGCACTTGATATTAAGACCGATGATCAAGTGAATAATCGTGGCGGTTCGTTAATCGCAGGCACAACGTTAACAATTAAAAGCGGCGGTGATTTAATTAGTGAATCACGCTGGTGGCAAACTTTATTAGGTGCTGACGTTCGTGAGACTATCACTCAATCTGCCCTGATTAAATCAGGTACGAATATGAGTTTAGACGCGCAAGGTGATATTCAATTAATTTCCGGTGTGATTGATAGTAATGGCGATACTAATATAAGCAGTGCTGAAGATCTAGATTTAGTGGCACTGCAACTTGCTAGTAAAAGAAACTGGCGCGATAGTAACGGTAACTGGAATTACACCAACAACAAATTAGAATTAGCGACAACAAAATTAAAGAGTAAAGGCAATTTAGTTTTATCATCATTGGGTAATATGTTACTGCAGTCAAGTGACATCGAAACCGAAGCGAATGCTACGATTGATGTGGCGGGTAGTTTTAATATGGTCGCGCTGCAAACTATTGATAGCACTAGCGGTATAAAGAAAACCAAAAAAATGTGGTCGACGACGACAAATCGTTCACAAAAAACAACAAAATATTTTCTACAAGCTAACTTAACCGCAAATGGTAATATCAATATTACGAGTGAAACTGGTACAACGGTGTTTGGCAGTAGTATTAAATCCGATGTAGATATTAATTTACATTCTAATTCTGGCAATATAAATCTAATTGCAGCAGTT
Organism: uncultured Thioalkalispiraceae bacterium; assembly: GCA_964514215.1. GTDB lineage: Bacteria > Pseudomonadota > Gammaproteobacteria > UBA6429 > Thiohalophilaceae > CAYQUC01. Next base: position 18,305 of record CAZEPW010000051.1, on the reverse strand, counting down.
GATACGGACTTTGAACAACAGCAATTTAATAAAAAAGGATTCTCATATCAGAAAAAAACGGATAACGGTATAGTAAAACAATCACTAAATAGCTCTGTAGTCAATAGTGGTGGTGATTTGAGCTTAACCACTGGAACCAAAAACCAAGGTGGCGATAAGGATAAGCAATTCGGTAATATTATTGTCTCGGGCTCAGTACTGAGCAGTGTTGGTAATATGACATTTGGGAATACTATTTTAGAAAAAACTACTAATGCTCGTCAAACGTTAACAGCCGATACTAGTTATCGAATTAATAATTTATTATTTGATACTGTTGCAGTTAAAAATAAAACCTGGAATTTTAGCCAAAAAAATGCACGAGGGCTTGGAGTTGTTGGAAAATTATTTACCGGTGGCGAGTTGTTACGCGTTGATGCATTAACAAAACAACAATTAGAGCAACGTGGTAGTGATGCTAAAGCCGGTGGTAGTTTACTGGTTAAAACCACAGGAAAAATTCAATTACGTGGTGCGACATTAGAAGCCAAAGGTTTTGGGAAATTTGATGCGCTAGACGATATTGAAGTCATCTCAGCAATAAATCGTAGCACAGAAGATAAAGTTAACGTGCTTGCCACAGCCAACGGTATTTCGTTTGACTGGGATGGTAGCCGTGTCTCGGTTGGTATCAATGCGGATTATAAGAAAAGTGTAATCAACCAAGAAAAATATACGAATAAATCCAGCGTGTTAAATTTTGACGGTGATTTATCGTTATTATCAGAAAAAAATATTTTGCTATCGGCATCAACACTTAAAACATCGGGTTCATTAACCGTTGCCGCTAAAAAAGCATTATCGGTAATGAGTGCCGATGATATTTTAAAGCGTGCTGATAGTCTCACAAAGGCACAAGCTCGCGCATCCGTTGGGGTGGGTAATGTGTATTTAGATTTTGCGCAATCACTAGCACGCCTCAATGCCGCCAAAAAGAAAGTACGGCAAGCAAAGCGTGATTTGGCGGCGTTTAATAAAGAAATAGCTCAAATGCAAGCCGATCTGAAAAAAGGCTTAGTCACTAACGATGACATTCGTTTAAGGAAACGTGATAAGAAATATTATATTGCCAATGTGGCACTGGCTGCCGCTAATTTAGTGAATTCAGCCGTGCAAGTTACCGCAGCTGGATCGGCGACAGGTATTGGTGCATCAACCAGTGTCGGTACGGGTTTTTATGTTGATGTTAAATTTGAAGTCAATGGTAGTAAAACTAAAAAAATTACCGACAGAACCCAAAGCATAGCATCGAATTTAATTGCAGAAAATAACATGAGTTTAACTGCAACAGATGATATTACCATCCGTGGCTCTAATATACGGGCTCAAAATAATATCAGTATCAATTCGGGTAACACTGTATTAATTGAAGCTGCTTTAAATGAAAACAATTCAACGACAAAACGCAATGCATTTAATGCATCGATGAGCTTTGGTACTAACGGTGTAAAAGGTGGGCCAAAAAATATAGCGAAAATATTCAGTGTTGGTAAACAAAGTTTTGGGCTTGGGGCTAGTAACGGCTTTGATCGACGTACTAGCACAACGTGGAACAATAGTACTATTGTGGCTGGCAAAAAGTTCAAAATTAACAGTAATCAAGACACCGATATTGTCGGTGCCACAGTACAAGCTGAAGATATTGCATTAAGTATTGGTGGTAATTTTGTGGTACAAAGTAGACAAAGTAAAATTAATTCAAGAGGTAATGATTTCGGTATTAAAGTTGGTTCTACCAGTAGTGGTTTGAATATTGCCCGTCGAAATCAAGATAAACGCTGGGTAGATAATATTACTCGTTTAATTGGCAGTAAATTGATTTCGATTGAAACAAAAGGTAAAACCAGTTTAGTTGGTGCAGTTATTGCGCAAATTGACAAAAATGGTGTTGACGGGGGTAACTTAACTCTTAAAACAACATCATTTGAGTCTAAAGATTTAATTGATTTTGATCGTTCGAGTAATTTTAAATTGAATATTAGTTCTTCACTATTTGGCGTCAATAAGTTGTTTCCAAAAAATAAAAATAAAACGGAAAGCGCTAAGATTTCAAAAGAAGTTTCTACTAAAAGCCAATCTAAACCTAAAATTAGTAAATTTTATAAAGACAAATCATCTCTAAAACTATCAAATTCAGGGTATGTTCGCGGACAAAATATCTTGGCTACATTGGGTAAAGGCAAGCTTAGTTCTTGGGATAATAAACCTATCTTATTGGCTAGTTTGAATCGTGATATTAACTCATTACAAATTGTTACCGCGAACCGGAAAACCGGTGGCCTGAATGTTGATGTATCGATTGATCATCGTATGTTAAGTAAAAAAGGTTGGAAGGATATTGCTAAAGATACAAAGGCAACCATCAAAAACATTCGAGATATATCAAAATCAATTTCAACCGTTAGTAAAGACAAAAGATATGGTATACAAAATTTAGGTCAAGTCATTAAGACAAATATAATAAATACCAAACTGGATGATATTTTAAGTCGAAAAAATAATAAATTACTAAAAGCGATTAAGTCAAAAAATCCAGAGCAATCGTTAAAATCCCTTCGACAATTCGCTAGAATTGTTCAAAATGAATTGGGTATAAGTCTAAATAAAATCTTATTCTACGATTCTAACAAAACCAGTAGTAGTTCATTAAAAAAATTGACAATTCTTGGCGCCTATATAACAGGAAAATCGAAGCAAAAAGGTAATATCTTTATTAACACTGGTGGCATATTAAGTAAAAAAATAATGATTAAAACCTTGTTGCATGAAATCTATGAGCAAGAATATGCCGCAGGCCGTTCCTATTTACTCTTTAAAACAAAATATAAGAAAAAAGAAGATTTAGCTGATTTCTCTGGAGACAATTTTATCTCGCGCTTAAACAAGAAAACAGTTATGGCGCTAGAAAATACATCACAACAAGAACGTTCTGATATTCGTAATAGTAAAGAAGTATCTTATGGCACATTAATGGCCAATCAAGTTGGTGATGCTGAAATCGAATATAGAAGGCTTCATATTAAAGAAATTAAGTTAATTGATAAAAGAGCTGTTGATTTTGCAAAAATATTAAATAGATTACCTCGATATAGATTAAGTACTGGTAGGCATGATGGTAGACCACGTCTAAGGCCGACCAAAAATCATCCAGTACTACCGCCAACTAAAGTAGAAATTATTGAAGCCAAAAGACGACTATATAAAGCGGCATTAAGAGCTGTTAGCGGTGATTATCAATATCAATATAAGCAATTTTATATAGATTTGCAGGCTAATAAATTTCTAAATGCTTTATCTAGAGAGAAAATACGCAGTGGCAGACCAACTGTAAATGGTAAGCTGTATCCATTGTATGCTAGAAGTGGGCAAATTACTCTTGCAGAACAAATAAATCAAAAAGCGACTGAAGGTGTTGTTTGGTTCCAATCTACACCTTGGCAACGATTTAATAGTTCATATAAGAATACATTTGGCGATGATTATTTTAGTGTCGTCAAAGGTTTAGGTTTGAACATAGAGAATCTTCTTACTGGTAAGGGCTTTGAATTTGAGTTCCCAGAATACCAATTAAAACCGGTTGTAAAACAAGCTTATGATCTAATTAATTCAGGTAAAAACTATGGTGTTTATCAGCTAGATTTAACACAAGAGAACCGTGCCGGTAAAAAACGGGTAATGCAAAGTAATGCGGCAAAAGATAGTATAATATTAGCGGCCACAGCATACTTTGCTGGACCATTTATTGCTGCTGTCATTCGAAGTTCATTTGGTGCTAGTGTACGGTATGCTGCTCGATATCCAATTACAGCGTGTAGAGTAAACACCGCTGGGTGTAGGGAATTATTTGAATTTGGGATTGGTTTCATCCCCGATGTAGTATATTTTGGATTACCGTCATCTGGTTTAAATATTAAAGCTTCTAAGAATAAAATCCCCAAGAGTGAGGTTAGTACAGGAAAAGCTAGAAATTATACAAGTGAACAATCTGTACTTAGAGGCACAGGCGCATTATCGCAATTATTTAAGGTGTTTAATAATAAAATACTTACTGCAAAGATAATAAAGGTAAGTGATAAAATTTTTAATGAATTAAATAATTCTAATGATGAAAAAAAATATAATGAACTTGATATTAATAATAAACGATTAGATTTTAGTTTTAAAAACACAATACCGAAAAAAACTAACAGATTTAAAATTGATACTGATTTTAAAATTAAAAAGTTATTATTAACACCTAAATTAAATAAGAAAAAAAATACAACCTTAAATACTCGGTTAAATAATAATAGTTTTGGTAGCATCAACAAAAAGAATATTTTTAATTTAAATGATGAAAGTCAAGGTATAGATTCTATTATGCCTGCTATCTCAATACATGTGAGTGATAGCAGTAAAAAATTCAGTTTTACAACAAAGCCTAAGTTATTGAATAGATTTATTTATAGTGATGATTATGGTAATCGAATAATCCAAGTCGATAAAGCAGTTAAATTGATGATGAACCAGTTAAAATGAATAAAGTACTAATAAAAATATCACGGGGGAATGATTTTTAAGTATCAAAGAGTATCAAAGGGTCAGACTCCTCGATATTTGGTTAAATATATTTAAAAAAAGTAAGTGCCAATAAATAATTTAGAGGATTATAGGACATTCTTGTGGAAGAGATGAAGATAATCATTACAATTATAGTCTTAATCAGACTATACAATGATTTCAAATCTCTATATCATCTTGTTGATATTAAATTTCACACTAAAATATTTAAAAAATTAATGCTCTGGTAGAAAAAATTAGATTGATTTTATTTGTATAAGTAGTGTGAAATGACTAAATGGAGTTGTCTAATGATACTTAACATTCAAAATATTACGCTCATCAGTTTTATTGCATTAACGCTAAGTGCTTGTGGCGGAGCAAAGTCTTCTACAACGACAGTATCTGATATTTCCGGTCCGATTGTTATCGATACTCAGCCTGCATCAGAAGCGTTAATTTTAACGACAGATACAATTTCAATTCGTTTTAATGAAGCAATTGAACCCAATTCAATAGCAACCGATAGAATTGGCATTTTTCCCTACGATGCCAATGGTATATTCAATAGTAGTAAACAATTTTTTTTACGAGATTCCGATTTAGTTTTATCAGACGATAATACCGTGCTTAATATCAGCGTAGGGAACGGAACACTACAAGACAATACTATTTATAAAATTAGAATAGCGAATGTAACTGACGTCACTGGAAACACTATGTTAGGTGTTTGTGAATGGCTATTTTCAATTGGTGTTGTTCTTGATAATAATCGATCCGGTGTGTGTAGTGCTGAAATTGGCGGTGGGCCTCCAGCTCCATTAGAAAATGTTACCGCGAGTCCAGGAGGTGGTTTTAAAGTTGGTGTTGCTTGGGATGTACCTGTATCTGGATTACCAAATTATTATATTATTGAAAAGTCTGTAGGAAATAATACTAATTTTAAGATTGTTAATGATAATTATATCGGAAATAGAAGTAGGAATAATGTAGGGGGCCGTGTTGGTGTCGAGCGCGGTGATCGAGATGGTATTAATTTTGATAATGTTGTCTTTGGTGAACAACATTTTTATCGTATAACCGCAGTTAATTCATACGGTAAAAGTATTCCGGTTATTTCAAATTCAGTTACAACCCGTGAAGGCTTAAAAAACGGTATTAGCGCAAGATATGAGATATTGTCGCCTAGTGAGAAGTCTGTTCTCGGAAGCCAATCAAAACCTGCTATTACTCTAAGTCCAGATGGCACGACGTTGGCAATTGCGGATGATAAAGAAAAGCCACTTGGTAGCACGCTCGAAACAGGGACGGTATTAATATATACCCGAACGCTATTTGGGTGGGATTTTCAATATGAGTTAGTGCCGTCACAATTAGTTGATCGAATACAATTTGGAAGTGCAATTGCATTCAGCCCTGATGGGAAAACATTGGCAGTTGGGATATCACGACCTAATAATACGCTTGATATGGTTCAGTTGTTTAATCGGGTAGACCCTGACTGGAATACAGCACCAACGTATGGTTTTATGCTGCAAGCAAACCGTAGTCGTAGAGCATCCGAAAATAGCGCGGAAGAATTACTATTTAGTCCCGATGGCTTGACATTAGCAGTGTCAACTATGCCAACGCAACTATCCGATGTATCACCCGATCCAGGTGTGGTTCAATTATTTCAACGAAGCGGTGCTGATTGGAATGTACAAGCACCAATACGCGGTTTAATGTTAACACCAACATTAGTTAACATCGGAAATCCTAATTATTTTGGCGACATGTTGGCGTTTAGTCCTGATAGTCAAACAATTGCAGTTGCCGAACGATGGGGAGATATTGAATCAACAGGGGATACTGATGTTGGATTAGTCCATTTATTTCAACGAAACGGAGCTGACTGGATTACTGTAGCACCTCAGCGTGGCCCTATATTACAATCCAAATCCCCAATACGTCTAAGAAAGTTTGGCTCTAATGGACTTGCTTTTAGTCCTGACGGTCAATCCATTGCAATTGCTGCAAATAATAATGTTCAATTATTTTCAAAAGTCAATGATAGTTGGCTTAATCAACCTACGCAGGGCCCAACATTAGTATCACAGCGTCCTATTTTATCCGAAAGCTTTGGAGCATCCTTAGCATTTAGTAATGATAATAATTTTATCGCAGTTGGAGTATCTAAAGGCGATTTATTTTCAATTCCGATGGAGGATGGTCTTAGCAGTGGTTACGTTCAGTTATTTATTCGCTCTGGTGCAGACTGGACGCAGTTACCTCGATTAGGTTCGATATTAGTAGCTCAAAAACCTCGCACAGGGGACAAGTTTGGTAAAAATGTATTATTCAGTTCTGAGCCAGCAGATAACACACTGGTTGTTGGCGGTAGAAATAATTTACTGGATTTAAGAACCGGTAGAGTTAGTGTGTTTGAAAGCTTTTTGATTAAATAAGTATCATACGTAGATTATTTAATTAACCAAATACAATTCTTACAAATAGATTGTTGTCAGTAACACTCTTATATCTGTAGTTGGAAAATTATTATATCCAGTTAAAGCTACTCCTAAAAAATATACCTCGTACAAATCTTACAAAACTATTATTGCTTATAACACTCGAAGACAGGTAGTGTTGATATTGATTATATTAGGTTTGTTATGAAAAAAAATCCGCTAATAATATTTATTTTAAATGAAAAATCAAGATTAAAAGGAATTTTTATTTTGTTTTCTGGAATATTATTATTCGTTATAAATTTTTATTTTGATTTTATTTCTTTAAAATTAATTTCTCTTATTAGTATGGTTATTGGATTTATAAGTTATGTATTATTTTCTAATAATTTTATTAGTATCTTTGAGAATTATATTGAATATAAATTTGGGTTGTTATGGCCTTGTAAAATTATTCATATGTCGAGTATTGAAAGTGTTATTAAAGGAAAAAATACTTTTGTCATTAATCTAAAGTACTCTGATAAGCCTTTAATAGTGATATTACATAAGCTTGATTATAGCGATATTTTTTTATTTAAAGCTATTATGGATAATTTTCAACGAGATATTCATCTTCTGCGTCACAAGTAATTTTATTACCATTTCACTCTTATACAAATCTTACAATAATAAGATTGAATCAAATGGCTTAGCAGCCTAAATTTAATCATAGATTAATTAAATTATTTATATATTTAACTGTGAGGTGGTGTGATGAACGCTAGAATATTCTTAATGTCGGTGATGGCTTCAATGATATCGATTGAAACTTGTTGGTCGTCTAATATTGATGAAGTTGATTTATATGATTTTAAATCTGGACAACGTGCAATTGCCGCTGAAATTAATAGTAATTTTTTAATAATCCGAAAAGCCGTTTCAAATAATTTTAATGAGCTATTAAAATTAAAAAATAATCGTGAAAGTGATGCTGAAAATTTTAATAACGATAATGCTGAGTATCTAGTTGCAGGTGATTGGATTACTACACCACAATTGCAAACTAATTTTTCAACTTGTGAATTAACGGGCTTGTTGATAGTTCCTACTGGGACCACGATTCGTTGTCAATCAGGTTTTACACTTGCTGCAGGGGCTGAGATTGTTGTTTCTGAAGGTTTTGGTTTGGGTGTTGCTCGAACGCAAGCGACAAATCGGATTGGCGGTTTAGCACTGTATCAGACTACTGCGGCTTCTTCATTTGATGCTTTTCCTTTAGGTGGTGCCGGAGATAATGGTGGTGGTTATCTTAGGATAATTGCTGATGGTGATATTGTTATTAACGGAGTCATTCGCGCCAGCGGTAACACGGGTAATAGTCTTTCTTTTGATGGCGGTGGTGCTGGTGGTTTGATTGTACTTGAGTCTAATCATGAAATCGATATTAGTGCAGGATTGATATATGCCAATGGTGGTTCTGGAGCATATCGATGGTTAAGTTTAAACAAAACTAATCCTGACAATTCTTTAGTCTACATCAGCCCAGATGCCGATCCCGCAACAATACCTAATTATATTCCCCAACCTCAATTTTCTGGAGGAGGCGGTGGTGGTGGTATTGTTGTATTAGTTGCTGAATCTATAACAGCGCCTGAAGATTCGATCCGTGTTCAGGGTGGCGCTGCAGGTATTAATTATGAAAATTATAATCAAGAAAATTCTACTGTCATTTTAGGTGGTGCAGCAAGCGGTGGTAATGGTGGGGAAACTGGTTCAGCCGGTAATGTCGGATACGTTATTAAAATTAATCGCACCTCAACCAAATAAAATAAAGGGGTTAGTATGAAAAATATATTATGTTTATTAAAAAAACTGAGCTTTTTATTACTGGTGTCATTTTGTTGTGCTGCGATTGTGGTGTTACTGGTGCAACCAATACCGGCTCTTATTCATAAAGTTTCACAAATGTAGTTACATTTAGCTACCAAAATAACAATCGATTCAGGGAGAACGATAATGAAGTACATAGTTTTAGTTTTATCATTAATAATTTTTGTGTCTTGTAAAAATAATAACCAAGCATCATTGGATGTGCAGCAAGTTGCTGTTGACAATGTCGCACCACAAAATAGTGGTGTGATACAAGTTTTTAAAGCTAGTGGTGACAAGCAATGTCAATCGTCAAATATCGCACTGGATATTATGTCGAATGAATTAATTACAGCTGGTATTGATGTGCTTTGCTCTAAAAAAATCCGTGATACTAGTAATGTTTTAAATAGTTGTGGTTCACCAACGGGGGAACTTAATCTCTTTGAAATTAATAATGCGAATTTAACGGATGCGTTATTGATTGGGTTTAAAAAAGCAGTCAATTTTAATAATGTCCTTATTGCTTTAGAGAAATGTCAGTCTGAAATTATACCGCAAGCAGTGGAATACCAAAAAGTGTATAAGCGTGACATTGTGGCTCAATGTCAAGGCTCGGTTACTACACCTGAAGTGATGGCTCAAGCGTTAATGGCGCAAGATATTATTGTTCGTTGTGCTCAAAAAAATACCGATGGGTTGGTTCACGTGGCAGTGTGTGGCGGTTTATCTGGAAATATTAATGTCTTTAAAATTAAAAAAAGTGACGTAACTAAAGCGTTGCTTGGTGGTTTTAAACCCGTGTCTGAGTTAACAAATTATACTGATATTGCATGTAAACCAACATTAGAAAAAGTCTATAAAGATTATCAATACAGCCAATGTAGCGGTTCGCCTATAACAGCACAAGATATGGCTCAGGAATTAATCGATTTGGGTATCGCTGTTAATTGTTCCCAACGAGGAAGTACTGGTACTTTATCTGCTGCAGTTTGTGGTGGTATAGCAAGTGGTCGTCATATATTTGAAATTAATTCAAATGATGTTGCACAAGCACTATTGAATGGTTTTCGAGCTGTGACCGAATTAGCAAATTACAGTGATGTTGTTTGCCAAGCTAACTAACAGGCTGCATTATTTTCGTTGTTAGGTTAAATCAAAAAGGAGCGTTATAAAAATGAAAAAAATAATTTTATTGACAGTGTGTGCAATGTTAACGGCACCATTAAGTTACGCGAGCAGCGTTGGGCCTATTATTCCATTTGAAGCGAAAACGCGAGCGCTTGCGAATGAAGTTAATGCTAATTTTACATCTTTAAAAAATGCAGTGGATGATAATTTTTTGTTAATTGATGCACACAAGAAAAATTTAGCGATTCATGGTGGCAACGGAACAACGGGTGGTGTTGGTGGCGACGGTACGGCTGGGGTGCTGGATGTTGCGTCTAATAATTGGGTGACTGGCACGAATCTACCCAGCAACTTTAATTTCACTAGTTGTGTTATTGGCAAAAATGCAACTGCAACAGCCCCCGAGACTGTGACGCTACCTTCGGGCACGACTATCCGCTGTCAGGATGGTTTTACGCTTAACGCGAATACCACTTTAGTTGTTGCTGGTGGTTTTGGTGCGGGTGTCGCGCGTTTGCCTTTTTCTGGGCAACTTGGTGCTAAAGGCATGCAAAAAATGGTGGTTATGTCATCTTTGGACTTGATGCCATTAGGTGGAGCTGGATTTAATAGCGGCGGATTTTTACGGATACTTTCAAATGGTCCTATTAAGATTAATGGCATAATAAAAGCAAATGGTAATTCTGGTGCTGCGACAATCCCTGCGGTTGGTACTGGTGGTGGCGCTGGAGGAATTATCGTGTTGCAGTCTGAGCAGGACATTAATGTTGCAGGTTCTATTCAGGCAAATGGTGCAACGGGTCAAGCTGGCACCACTCAAAGTTATGGATCTGGCGGTGGTGGTGGAGGAATTGTTGTTTTAGTTTCTCCTGTTATAACAAGTGCAAATAATGTGTCAGTCAGCGCTGGTTCTGCGGGAGCCGAGGGGGGTGGTTTTGAGCCGCGCTTTGGTAATGGTGGGAGTGCTTGTGGTGGTAATGGTGGTGATGGTTATCCAAGACCGGTTGGCGCAATTAACCCGATAGCAGCAACAGCAGGTTATGTTGTTGAGCTAGTTGGTCAACCTTCATCTTTAATCCCGTAATTAACATTATTTTAAAGGATAATATTTGCTATGAACAAATTTAAATTAATATCAAAAAATAATTTTCTTATTATTGTCGTATCGTTGTTTTTAATGTCCTGTGGTGGTGCTAAAGGAGGCTCATCAACTGATGCGTTACAGGTGAATCCTGATGCACGAGTCTGGCAGGATATGATTTGGGACACGGATGACTGGGGATAACATTATTTAAACGGTGCATTATTGTTATGAATAAGTTTTATCTTACTATTTTTGTAACAGTGCTGCTGCTAGTGTCTGCTTGCAGCAGTAATGTAGCTTTGATTGAATCAATTTCAAATAAGCCTTATTTATTTAAGGTGTCTGAACAGGCACCTATTGAAACTCGTGATGCTATTAAGGCTTATCAGGATATAACAAAGTCTGCCGAGGCTGGTGCATTGCAGATTTTTGCTGAAAAACGCATAGCCGATTTAACGCTGGATAGTGCCCAGGAGTCTGATGTGTTAAAAATTCAAGATGCTCAGTCACGTTATACAAAGTATCTTGCTAAATATCCTGATCGAACTGGCAATGATTCTATTTGGTATCAGCTTGCGCGGGTGTATTCGCTTATCGGGGATGAGGGTAAAACGTTTTCAGCATTATCTGAAATCGTTAAAAACTATCCTGTTAGCCAATATTATATGGAGAGCGTGTTTAGGCTGGGTGAAATGTCATTCGAAAAAAATCAGTTTGTTATAGCACAAAAATGGTATCAAATTGTTGTTAATGATGGCAATCGTTCGCCTTTTTTTGAACAGGCATTGCACCAATATAGTTGGAGTGTCTTTAAACAAAAAAAGTATTCAAGTGCGATTACTCATGCGCTTAGGTTAATGAATATTAAATATCAACAAGGAAAGTTAACAGTTGATGGTGTTAGTAGTACGATAACGTTAACCGATCAAAATGTCAGCTCGGATATTATTCAGTTAGTTGTGTTGGGTTTATCACACATAAAATCAGATGTTGCCATTGAACGGTTTTTTTTAAGTGCCTCGAATAAAAAATTTGAAGCATTATTGTATCGAAAATTGGCTGAGTTTTTTTATCGAAAAAATCGCTTGCTGGATGCTGCAAATAGTTATTTGTTGTATAGCAAAAACAACCAAACTAAATATAAGGCCATAGAATATCATTTAGCTGCTTTGGATATCTATAGAAAAAATAATTTTGAACAGTTAGCGATTAAAAATATCACTGTGTTTATCAAGCGTTATGATTTTAATAGTGAGTTTTGGAAAAAGTTAAATAGATGGCAACGTGTTGACTTAAAAACCATTTTAAAACAACATATATCATCCCTTGCAAAACATTACCATTCAGTAGCTCGAAAAACTAATTTACAAAAAAGTTTCAATTTGGCAGAAAAATGGTATCGCATTTATTTGACTGATTTTCCTAATAGTGATGACTCGGCATACTTAAATTTTTTATTAGCTGAACTGTTGTACGATGGTAAACGGTTTTCAAAAGCCAGTGTTGAATATATTAAAACCGCATATGAATACCCAAATCATGATCAAGCTGCTGATGCGGCCTATAGTGCTGTTTTGTGTTACGAAAAATTGCAACAGCAATTATCGAAAAAAAACTGGAACTTAATTAAAGTTGCGGCGGTTAATAATGCGTTGCGTTATATCAATCAGTTTAAACATGATCGGCGTGTTGTTGGTGTTAAACTTAAAACCAGTGAATCGTTATTTTTGTTAGAAGATTATTTTCGTGCCGCGGCATTGGTATCCAATATTCTGGATAGTGATAAGATTGATAATCAAAAGCAACGAACATCACTTAGGATTATTTTAGGTCATTCGCAATTTTATTTAAAACGCTATGCTAAAGCCGAGCAATCGTATCGAATAGTATTGAATCAATTGAATAAAAATGAAATAAATCATGCGGTTATTGCTAATCGTCTAGCGGCTAGTTTGTTTAAGCAAGCTGAACAGTTTAGAGATGAGGCGTTATTTCAAAAAGCGGCAATTTATTTTAACAAAGCCTCTGAACAAGCAATAACACCCGATGTTAAATTAAAAAGCTTATATGATGCGGCGACTATGTTTATTAAAGTACATGATTGGAATAGGGCTGCAGTTATTTTGGAAGATATCAGATTGGGGGATCTCAGCCATACTGAATTTAAAAAATCGCTGATTGAAAAACTGGCCTTGGTTTACAGTAAAACTGGCCAAGGAAAAAAAGCGGCTATTGAATTATTGGCCTTGGCAAAAACTGGGGATAAGGACTATCGACAGTTAATGTTATGGCAAGCGGCAACAATGTATCAATTGGCCAACATGGACAAATCTGCAATGGCTATCTACCGGCGTTATATACAAAAATTTCCTTATCCGCTGTCAAAGTCGATGCAAGCGAGGAATATTATTGCCAATTATTATGCTGATAACAGCAATATTAAAAAAACAAATTATTGGTTACGTGAAATCATCAAAGCGGATAAATCGGGTGGTCGCTATCGTAGCGTGGCTAGTAATTATTTAGCAGCAAAAGCGACATTGCAATTAGCAAAGCCGAATCAAAAAAAATACTATAAAGTAAAGTTAAATATTCCGCTTAAAAGCAGTTTAATAAAAAAGAAGAATTTAATGAAACGTTCCATTAAATCCTATGAAAAAGCCATTTCGTATAAAATATCTGATGTTTATACTCAAGCAACGTATGAAATTGCAGAAATTTATCATGAACTAGCTCGTTCAATTATGTCATCACAACGTCCCGCCAGTTTGGATGAGCAGCAGTTAGAAGAATATAACTTGTTGATGGAAGAGCAGGCATTTCCATTTGAAGAAAAAGCCATTGAGATACATCTGGCTAATATCGAGCGTACTCAAAGTGGTTTATATGATGATGGCATTAAGAATAGTTTTAAAGCCTTGGAAAAATTGCATCCGCTACGCTATGTTAAACCTGAAAAAGTAAAAGCTTATGTTGAGTCGATTAATTAATGTATTGTATATTGTTGTATTGATTACCCTGACGGCTTGTAGTGCAGTGGTAATTAAAAAAACAGGCTATTCTCAAATGCAGGATATACCCGATATGGCTCGTGCTCAATTTACTCGGGCGGTGTGGACAGCAAAAGCGGGTCATTATGATGAGGCTATTGCGTTGTTTAGTGAGCTGAGTAAAGCTTATCCGTTGCTTGCACGTAGTTATACCAATCTGGGTATGTTGCATTTAAGGCAACGAGAATTCACTTCGGCGGAACAAGCGCTATTACATGCTGTTAGTGTTTATCCCTATGATGCGATTGCTCAAAATCATCTGGGTGTGGTGTTGCGTGAATTGGGTAAGTTTAAGCAAGCGGAACAGGCTTATTTATTGGCGATAAAATACCATGATGAATACAGTGAGGCGGTGTTAAATTTGGGGGTTTTATATGATTTGTATTTGCATGATAGGGTTAAAGCGTTATTGTATTATACTCAATATCAAATATTGCTGGATAAGCCTGATGCGTTAGTGGCTAAATGGATAGTTGATGTTCAGCGTAGAATTAAGGCGGTTAATAATAAACAGCTTTCTAGTCTGCAAAAATAAAGCAATAGACGCACGTTGCTGAATTTGGTTTGTAAATGAAATTGGTGTTTATTAGTCGTATTAGAATAACAGTTAGTTTTAAAATGTTGATTATTAAAATTAACTGTTATTCGCATGTTCGGTTTTGGTTAACTGGTCGGCACTTATCTAATCCGTTGTGATTTTGCGCTTACCTTTGTTCTTGGGTTTTGGTTTTTTCTTCTTTTTATCTTTTTTGTCTTTCTTATCTTTATTCTTTGTGCTTTTATCAAAAGGTTTTGATTTTTTTTCTTTTGTTATTGCAACAATATTGAGTTTTTGGCCTGATACCCATATTTTTTTCAAATCGCTCAATATTTCGCGCGGCATACCTTCGGGAAGGTCGATAGTGCTGTGGTCGTCATTGATTTGTATGCGGCCGATGTATTGGCTGTCGATATCGGCTTCGTTTGCGATGGCGCCAACAATGTTACCGGGTTTGACACCGTGGTCGTGACCGACATCAATGCGATAGCTTTGCATGCCTTTTGCAGGGCCAGAATCTCGATTGGCATCTCGATTACCATCGCGTCTGCTAGGGCGTTCTTTGCGATCGCGTTCACGGCGTGGTCTTCTACTACCACTGCTATCATCATTATCCCAACTTTTTGAATCTCGGCGAGTTGGTTTGTTTGATAATAAGAATGGGGTATCGCCTTGTGACAATTGTGCTAATGCAGCGGCGATTTCTAATGCCGGAACATTATGTTCTTGTTGGTATTGTTCTAATAATTGAAAATAAAAACCAAATTCTTCTGTTGCCAAGGTATCTGTAATGCGTTGTTTAAATTTGGCAACGCGATTGTCATTAATGTCTTCAGTTGACGGCAATTCCATTCGATCGATGGGTTTGCGGGTGGCTTTTTCAATTGAATGTAATAAACGTTTTTCTCGTGGCGCAACAAATAAAATCGCATCACCTTTGCGTCCGGCACGACCGGTTCGGCCGATGCGATGGATATAGGCTTCGGCATCATAGGGAATGTCGTAATTAATAACGTGACTAATACGCGTCACATCAAGACCTCGGGCAGCAACATCAGTGGCAACGAGAATATCGAGTTTGCCTTTCTTTAAGTTGTCGATAGTGCGTTCACGCAAGTTTTGTGCAATGTCGCCATTAAGTGCGGTTGCGGCATAACCACGCGCGGCGAGTTTATCGGATAATTCTACAGTGGCGGTTTTGGTGCGAACAAAAATAATAACGGCATCAAAATCTTCGGCTTCTAAAATTCGTGTTAGTGCATCGAGTTTATGCAAACCACTAACTGGCCAAAAGCGCTGCCGAATTGTGTCGGCGGTGGCGGTTTTTACTTTAATGGTTACTTCTACTGGGTTGGATAAGTATTTAGTTGCGATGCGGCGAATCTGCGTGGGCATGGTGGCAGAAAAAAGTACAATTTGGCGTTCTGTTGGGAGTTGTTCTAATACCCACTCAACATCGTCGATGAATCCCATGCGTAACATTTCGTCGGCTTCGTCTAAAACTAAGGTTTTTAAATTTTGAAGTTTAAGGGTTTTACGACGAATATGGTCCATCACTCGGCCCGGTGTACCAACAACAACATGCACGCCACGTTGTAGCGCGCGTATTTGACCGCGATAATCCTGACCACCGTAAACTGGTAAAACGTGAAAGCCATCGAGTTTTTTTGCGTATTGCTGGAATGCTTCTGCCACTTGAATGGCGAGCTCTCGGGTTGGTGCCAACACTAAAACTTGCGGATCTTTTTGCTTTAAATCGAGGTTGGATAACACCGGCAATGCAAATGCAGCGGTTTTACCGGTGCCGGTTTGTGCTTGCCCAATAATATCTTTTCTTTCTAATAACAGCGGTATCGTCTGCGCTTGAATGGGCGATGGAGTTTCATAGCCGATTTCATCCAATACTTTAAGTATGGATTTATTAAGCGCTAATTGCTCAAACGCAGTTATTGGTTCAGAAGTCATATGTAGGTACCTATGTATTGCTTGGGATAGAATGTGTGAAACGCCAAGGGGCAAGGGCTGCGTAGTTTACAGTGTTGTGCTTGCGCTTGCATTGTTTATTTACCGGTAATGACATAAATATAATTACGGTAATAAGCGTAGTTGCGTTAAAAATGTATAACTTATTGATATAGATGATATATTCATATGATTTAAGACGTTTACCAGAAAACTAAGACTAACTATTTACGTATGCCTTATAATTGTCATTTTGTAAAATTGATTAAGATGTATGGCGATATAAGATATGAGTATTGAAAAAGAATTGCAGCAGCGTAGTGACTCGAAATGCGAGTTGTGCGCCGCAACAGAAAATTTAACTGTGTATCAAGTTGCACCGGATTCAGATGGTAGTGTTGATACGTGTTTGTATGCTTGTGAAACCTGTTGTGAACAAATTGATGATTTAGACAAAGTGCAAGTGAATCACTGGCGGTGTTTGAATGACAGCATGTGGAGCCAAATCCCGGTGGTTCAGGTTATTGCGTGGCGCATGTTGACGCGGCTCAGTGCGGAAGGTTGGCCACAAGACTTGTTGGAAATGTTGTTTTTGGATGATGAAACTTTATCGTGGGCAAAAGCGACTGGCGAAGGTGATAGTGATGAAGACCTCGTTCGGCATCTTGATAGTAATGGCAATATTCTTGAAGCTGGTGATACCGTGACATTGATAAAAGATTTAGTGGTTAAAGGTGCTGGTTTTACTGCTAAGCGTGGTACTGCTGTTCGAGGTATTTCGTTGGTTGCTGATAATGCACAGCATATTGAAGGCAAGGTGAATGGCCAACAGATAGTTATATTAACTAAATTTGTTAAAAAATAAATTTACAGGGCTGTTAATTTTTAAATAGTGCCGGCTTAAATAGCGTAGGTTGGGGTGACGGCAGGAACCCCAACGCGAAAGTTTAAACAGCATGGGCTGTTGGGGTTCGAAAAGATCTCACCCCAACCTACGTTGGTTTTTGTGAGATTTATATTTAAAACGGCAATAGGTTTAATAATAGTTTTGGGGTGTCTTTAATTTCAAACCATTCCGCTGGTTTAACTAATCCGGAAGACATTTTTCGGTGGGCACTGGCGAATGAAATAAAAATTAAACGGGTTTCACGTATCTCGGCGTCATGTTCTCGAACTAAGTGAGCCAGTTCTTTTAGTGCTAATACATAGTGATTAAAGCTAGGTTCGATTTGTTTATAGAAGCTGGTATTTTCAGTTAGCCGGTGTAATAAATGTTTTTTAAGTAAAGCTATTTGTTTTTTGGTTAAACTTTGTTTTGTTTTAATTAATGATTCGCCAAGCAAGGCTTTGGATTTTTTTAATTCTGCGAGAGCCGTTTTATCGCCGTTATCATATTTATTTAATAATACAATAGTATTTGAAAACATAACTTCATTTTTCTTTAAGGACAGAATTAAGGATTTTAAATGATTATTATCGCGCTCTATTTTATTTTCGATATAAACCGCTAATTTATTTTCTGCTTTTTTTAATTGATCTAATAATCGGTTGGCGTAACGTGCCAATTCATCAATAAAGGGCTGTGCGGCTCTGAGTGCGGGTAAAAATTTTTCTTGTTGTTTTATATTAGCAATTATTTTTTGTTGTTGTTTTTTGGATAT
>CAZEPW010000050.1:0-26930 GCA_964514215.1 uncultured Thioalkalispiraceae bacterium | reverse complement strand
TTTTGGCCATTAGCTTTAGAAGGTCTAAAATATGAAATTGATTTGTTAGAAAGTAAAATCAATATCACTAATTCATCTTCTAAAATCCAAATACAAAATACAACAGGATTAAATACAAATGATTTAATTCCTGGAATGTCTCCTCCATTTAGTGTTAAAAGTATTTCATCAACCGAACTAAGTTTGATATCAAAACTCCAACCACATTTTCAACGCGTATTTGAAATTAACAGCCGTTACCAAGAATTAAAGAAAGAGAAAGATGCAACATCATGCTTACTTGATCGATTACCAATCGGGATAATTTTTGCTGATACAAAAGGTCAAGTAATAACTTTAAATTCATTCGCTAAATCTATAATGAATAATGAGAACTATCTATCGATAAAAAATGGTGTAATCCAAACAACCGATCATGATAAAAGCAATAAGCTACATGCTTTTATTCGTTGCGCTCATACAAAAAAGAACCAACTTAAAAATAACGAAATCAATAGTATTGAGTTTCAAAAAACTAATACCAGTTCATCATTATCGATATTGATCACACCTCATATAGTTTCAAATACTTTAGCGAGTCAACAACACAATGTTGTATTATTTATAGTATCTGATAATTCCAATCTTGCTATAAATGAAAAAGCCCTCAGTGCAATATTCGGATTAAGTGTCACTGAAGCAATTATTGCAAAACACATTGCCTCTGGAAAAACATTATCTCAGTATTGTGAAAAACATGGCGTTACTACTCATACCGTTCGGTCACAATTAAAGTTGATATTTAATAAAACCAATACTCACAGCCAAAGTGAATTAAGCAATCGAGTATTAACTAGCCCAGCGATTTTCATATCAAATGAAAACATTAAAAACAAAAAGGTAACTAGTAATTTAGAAAAAGTTTCATTTCCTAACTTTTTTGACGATCAAAATATTATAGAGTTGCCTGATGGTCGCTCTCTTTGTTTTGCTGATATTGGAGATAAATTGGGTATTCCAGTTTTATTATGTCATGGCAGCTATGGATGTCGATTAGAGCGATACCCTGACGATTCAATTGCTTCAAGCTTAGGAATTCGTTTAATTATACCTGATCGTCCAGGCTATGGCTTTTCAACAGCATTAAACGGCCAAAAAGGTCTTGAGTGGTGTGATGATTTTGAATTTTTACTCAACAGGTTAAAAATTAAAAAAATACATATAATGAGTACAGGTTCTGGTAGCTACTACGCTTTAGCATGTGCCCAGGAGAAAACTAAACGAATTTCAGGGATTACTTTAATTAACAGCTTAGCACCATTTCATTCAATAAAAGAGTTTAGTGGTATGATTTCACATGAAAAAATATTTTATGCGATGGCTCGATATACACCTAGTTTGTTCAAACGGTTTTTAGAATTATGTAATTTAGGATTGAGCAAAAATATAGATTACTATTTCGATTCAATTAAATCTATTGGAGGTGAACCAGACACTATGGCTTTATCTAATGATAAATTAACTCAATTTATTCGAAAAAAAGTCTTTGCCGCTATTAAAAATTCACCTCAAGGATTTATTCAAGAAAGAATTTTAATGACAAAACCATGGGATATCAATTTATCAACTATTCAAACAAAAATAAATATTGTTACTGGAGGTAAGCAACTCAGCATCCCCTCTAGCATGAGCAAAAGATTGCATTCAATTTTGCCAAATAGTTTGTACCAAGAGTTTCCAGAACAAGGTACTTACCTAATTTATATGAAATGGCGTGAACTTCTTGAATCAATTAAAAAGTTTTAATATATAAACGCTGTAATGATCAATTAGCAATGCTGAAAATATTAGCATTAAGTAGACGATTGAAAAGCCAAACGTTTGCATGGCAATCTTACCGTCTTTACCCGCGTGCAATTTAACGGCATACACCAAGAAAATTGAACCTAAAATCACTGCACTAATTAAATAGAACAGACCACTCATGCCAGACATAAATGGTAATAGTGAGACGAGTAATAATATAATGGTATAAAGTAACACATGTAGTCTGGTGAATTTTATGCCATGGGTAACGGGTAACATTGGAATATCCACTTTTGCATATTCGTCTCTGCGGTGTATTGCTAAAGCCCAAAAATGCGGTGGTGTCCAAGCGAATATAATCAGAAATAGTAATAAACTATTTGGATCGATTGTGCCGGTTACTGCAACCCAACCTAATACCGGAGGAGCGGCACCGGCCGCACCACCAATAACGATATTTTGCGGTGTCGCACGTTTTAGAAACATGGTGTAAACTACGGCATAACCAATAAGTGATGCGAATGTTAGTGCCGCGGTGAGTAGATTAATAAATTGTATTAATAAAAACATCGCGAAAAGCCCCAAAGCTATCGCGAATATGAATGCTTGTTTATTTGTCATTTGGCCCGTTGGTAATGGGCGATCACTGGTACGTTTCATTATTGCATCAACTTTTCTATCAACAAGTTGATTAATCGCAGCAGCCGATGCCGCAGCAAGACCAATTCCTAAACTACCAAAAATAAGTACATCAAAATCGACCATACCGGGTGTTGCTAAAAACATACCAATAATGGCGGTGAACACAATGAGCATAACAACTCGAGGCTTGCAAAGCTCATAATAATCATTTAACTGCTCGGTTAAATTATTTATTCTAATAATTAATGTTGTTGTTGTCATAGTCGTCCTCCTAATGTCCCAAGCTATTTATTTGTTTTATTTTTGCTTGGGGGCGTAATGCATGATTCGTTAATACCATCACTAATAATAATAATGCGCCTGTCGCATTATGCGCTACAGCTATAAATAACGGAAGTGATAAAACTATATTCGAAATTCCTAATGTTATTTGTAAAACTAATACTACTACTAAGAGTATTGCTATTCGTTTTGCTGTGGCATCAGCACTGTCGAATAGGAGCTTAAAGATTAAAAATCCAACGACTAAAAATGTAATTAATGCGCCCAGACGGTGCATTAGATGAATAGTGACATTAGCATCATTATTCAATACACCGCCTTCGTAATCTTTTTGATCATGGGCCAATGCCTGCCAAGGTACAAAAGCTTCACTAAAATTTAAATCCGGTAACCATTGATTCTGACAGGTTGGGAAGTCTGGACAGCTAAGTGCAGCGTAATTAGCACTAGTCCAACCGCCTAAACTTATTTGGATTGTAACAACCGCCAGCGCCACTAACGCTAAGCGTTTTAGCGATACTAGTGATTTTTCAGTTATGTTCATTCTACTGAATACACCGCTATAACGTAATAACTGCCAAACTAATAAGCTGATAATTGTCATACCACCGAGCAAATGCCCCATTACTATAATCGGTTTCAATAATAGTGTGACTGTCCACATTCCAAGCAAACCTTGAAAAATAACAAGGCCAACTAATAAAACCGGTATAACGACTGGTTGCGTGGTTTCCGATTGCCGTTTGCGTCTAACAATCGCAATTACCGCCATAATGACGATTACAAATCCAAGAGTAGATGCAAAATAGCGATGGATCATTTCTTTCCAGGCTTTTCCTGCTTCAACAGGCCGATCTGGAAATGCTTGATTGGCTTTGGCAACATCATTTGCATGCTCAGGTACGCCAATATGACCGTAACATACCGGCCAATCAGGGCAACCCAGTCCTGCATCTGATAAACGCGTATAGGCACCGAGCACAATAACCACTAAAGCTAAAATAACTGCAAATAAGTTTAAATTAATGAATAACCGACTTTTCATTTTTACCCCACATTAAACTTACTTTACCCAACCAACGATACTTTCAATAATAATTCGAGATCCTTCGCTAAGCCCATGGGATCAAAACCCTGTTCGTATTTCATCATTAAGTTTCCAATAGGATCAACTAGGTAAACGCGATTTGCAGTATCAGCCGGTATACCATCTTGGGTTTTAAAGCTACTTAATAATTTGGGCAGCGTTACATCATTAACACGTACTAGTTTCATTCCTTGATTATCGGTTAGTGCATTTTTAAGAGATGCTTTTGCTGCATCACCAACCATAATATACAAACGCTCAATTCGATTATGTTCACCCTTTTGGCCTAAGCGTGTTTGGCGAATGTTATACAGATTTCTCTCACATTTTTTATCGCATTCAGTGTTACCAATATAAACCATCACC
Source organism: uncultured Thioalkalispiraceae bacterium (assembly GCA_964514215.1). GTDB lineage: Bacteria > Pseudomonadota > Gammaproteobacteria > UBA6429 > Thiohalophilaceae > CAYQUC01. Next base: position 22,768 of record CAZEPW010000050.1, on the reverse strand, counting down.
CATTTACCAACCATCTCTTTCACTGAAAATTCTTTTGCTTCTAAGGTCTGCATTGTTAAATCTGTTATTGGACGCGCAGGAACAATTAAATCACCATTATTTTTTGTTGTCCAAGGTCGCCAGGTATCCGAATTATTGATAAGTAACCATGCAATAAAAACTGAACCGAAGAACATTAAGATTAATACTATTAATTTAGTTCGATTTTGATTGCGCTCTTTATTTGATACTTGTTGATTCACATGACACCTTTATTTAAAAATATTCTGATTCAAAAAAACTCTTACTTTTTGCAACTGTATTATAATTGGAATAGCTATTATATTTTTTTAGTATTCACTCCGATAAAAATTAATACCAACACAAACGCTAAACTAAACCATTGCATGGCATAGCTGGTATGGGTATCGGGTGATGAGGAAATAAACTTCCAATCACGTTTAAACTGCTTTTCATACATCGCTAGCGTCTCATTGTTATTCACTTTGTCTTGTAATATCACCAAAGGTTGAATATGTCTGTTTAATAATGACGATAGCTGTTGCGGTGATACCCATTGCACAACCAATGGCCATGCGACTTCATCGTAACTTTGTTCACTTAACGCAAACACTTGATCAACATTGGTTTTTATTCTTCCCGAAATAACAATATCGTTTGTTGGCAACGTTACGATTGGAAGCTCTTGTCTTGAGCGCCCCATAGCGAGCCAACCTAAATTGACTAACACTTGTTTACTGCTACCCGTAACCAAAAATGGACTTAATACAAAATAGCCAACTTTACCAAACATCACTTTATTATCGATGTAAATTAAATGCTCAATATCAAATTTACCGTGTAAACGAATATGTTGATATTTTGCACTTTCAATATTCGCTTCACTCGGTAATTTTATTAATGTCTCTGAATTCATTTTTTCAGTTACAGCAGATAATATTACTCTTTTTTGCTCAGCGCGATCCAACTGCCAAAACCCTAATGCTATTAATATCGGTAACACTAATATTGTTGCCAGCATCGGTATTAGCGATGGCTTAAATTCAAAAATTCCAAATTGCATTCATTATTTACACTTTTTTAAGCAAATATACCACTTACTGCGCTGTTACGTTATACTGATTACCCGATAAAATAGCAAAAGTTGATACACTGATGAAATTCATAATTCTTGCTCTATTGACCCTGATTCTTGCCAGTTTAGGCGGCGCTTTATATTCCATGGTTAAAGACAAAGGCCAATCAAAACGCACCGTTAAATTTTTGTCCATGCGAATTATATTATCAATTGGTTTATTCTTGATAATGCTCATTGGCATTGCAACTGGAATAATCACGCCTAATAACACTCCCAGTTAAATCACGCAAATTTTTAACTTACTTTCTAATAGAAAAAAACGTCGCTCTAACTAAGCGACGTTTTTTATATTAATCACCAACATTATTATTTATTGTAGTTATTCAATATTTACAAGATGTAAACAAAGATAAACAATCCTAACCATACAACATCCACAAAATGCCAATACCATGCTGCTGCTTCAAAGGCAAAATGATGTTTTTCGGTAAAATGCCCTTTAATAGAACGGAACAAGATAACCGCTAAAATCACCGCACCCATTGTGACATGAAACCCGTGGAACCCGGTTAGCATAAAAAAGGTAGAGCCATAAATACCACTCGTTAATTTTAAGCCATTTTCATAAGCTTCACCGTATTCGTCTATTTGCAAGTATACAAAGATGAAACCAAGTGCAACGGTTGCAAACAACCAAAAAATTAATTGCGGACGTTGTGCTTTTTTCAAAGCCCAGTGTGCAAATGTAACCGTTACACCCGAAGATAATAGAATTAAGGTGTTGATTGCGGGAATATGCCACGGATCAATAATGGCTCCTGGTTTAGAAAATTCACGAATACCACTCAGCATGGTTTCTGGATTCGTATGACGTGGCGATTCAAGTAGTGGCCAGACATCTTTAAAATTATTCCATAGCTCCATATGTGTAACAACGTTATTTCCGTCTCCGGCTAACCATGGCACTGAAAAAGTTCGGGCATAAAATAAAGCACCAAAGAATGCCGCAAAAAACATGACTTCTGAAAAGATAAACCACATCATGCCCATTCTAAATGAGACATCAACTTGGGCATTATACTGCCCTGCTTCACTCTCACGAATTACCGTTCCAAACCAACCAAATAACATGAAAATTAGAATCGCTAAACCAATATACATTGGTATAAACGTACCAAGTTCCCCCGTTTGTGGATCGGCCGAGGTTAGTGCATTGGCAAAGCCACCCAATAGAAAAAAGAATGCAATTGACCCCGTTAGTGGCCAATGGCTCGGTGATGGAAGATAATAACTACCTTGTGCTTGTGACATTTGATGCCCCTCTATTTTTTGCTACTAAATTATCGTAGGTCTTTTTTTATTTAAAAGTTATTTTTGCAACATTTTGTTGCTGCTGTTTATTGCTATTTTTTAAATTCGACTGTTTTTTTGGAGCCAGATTTTTACCATTAACATTGGTGTCAAAAAAAGTATAAGCCAGACTCAACGTCGTATACCGTTTTGGAAGCTTGGGATTAACGACAAACTTCAATAACATTTCGACTTCTTCACCTGCTTTTAATGTTTGTTGGGTAAAACAAAAACACTCCATTTTAGTAAAATATTTTACAGCCAAACCGGGGACTAAACTGGGAACAGCTTGTCCGGTGATGTCTTGCTTACTTCTATTTTTAGCATAAAATTTAATTTCACCAATTTCTCCCGGATGTAATATCACTTGTTTTTTTAAAGGATAAAAATCCCAAGGTAAATTTTTATTCACTGTTGCTAAAAATTCAATTTTGATATCTCTGCTGGTATCAACTTGCTTGACTATTTCATCTACTTTTTTCTTAGCGGCAACAACATCATAATCGCCCGATTCAATTTCTGTAAATTTTCCATTTAAACCAAACGCATCACAGATAACGTTATATAAAGGCACCATTGCAAAGCCAAAAGCAAACATACCAATAACAACCAATCCTAATACACTAATGGTTTTTTGATGCATTACCTCGCGCCCACCATATAAATAAAACCTAAATAAAAACTCAACGACACTAATGCTAAAACTACCAGCGTTAGATTTCGCAGCCGTTTATTCTTGTCTGTTGTCATCTTAATATCACTCTAATTCTAACCCCACCAATGAATTAAGGTGGGGAGTTTTAAATGCCAATTTATTTAATCGCTGGTGGTGTAACAAATGTATGGTACGGTGCTGGAGATGCAATGGTCCATTCCAAACCTTCGGCCCCATCCCACACTTGGTCTGTTGCTTTCTTGCCACCACGAATTGTCTTGATAATAATAAACAAGAACAATACTTGTGATAATCCAAAAGCAAAACCACCAATTGAAGACCAGAAATTCCAGTCTGCAAACTGTAAGGCATAATCTGGAATTCGACGAGGCATTCCAGCTAGCCCTAAGAAATGTTGTGGGAAGAACAACACATTAACTGAAATGGTTGACAACCAAAAATGCGTTTTCCCCCATTTTTCATCAATGTAATGACCACACCATTTCGGCATCCAATAATAAACCGCTGCTATAATCGCAAATAATGCACCCGTAACTAAGACGTAATGAAAATGGGCAACCACAAAATACGTATCATGGTATTGAAAATCAACCGGAGCCACGCCTAACATCAGACCGGTAAATCCACCGATGGTAAATAAAAACACAAATGCGATAGACCATAACATCGGTGTTTCAAATGTCATTGAGCCTTTCCACATGGTTGCTGTCCAGTTAAAAACTTTAACCGCCGTTGGTACTGCTATCATGACAGTTGCATACATGAAGTATAGTTCACCTGCAACCGGCATGCCCACTGTAAACATGTGATGCGCCCATACGATAAAGGACAAAAATGCAATCGCAGCTGTTGCATAAACCATTGAGGCATAACCAAACAAGGGTTTACGTGCAAATGTTGGAATAATTTGAGAGACAATACCAAATGCTGGCAATATCATAATATACACTTCAGGATGGCCGAAGAACCAGAACACATGCTGGAACATCACTGGATCACCACCACCTGCAGCATCAAAGAAGCTCGTGCCAAAATATTTGTCGGTTAACATCATGGTGACTACGCCAGCAAGAACAGGCATAACGGCGATTAATAAGAATGCAGTAATTAACCAAGTCCAACAGAACATTGGCATTTTCATTAAAGTCATGCCGGGTGCACGCATATTCAAAATGGTTGCAATAATATTGATTGATCCCATGATGGATGAAAAACCAAGAATATGAACCGCAAAAATAAAGAATGCGAGTTTGTCATATTGGCCGGATAGTGGCTCGTAGAACGTCCAACCAAATGCAGGCCCTTGTCCAGCAGAAAAATCACCGCCCATAAACATTGGACTAACTAACATAATGGCTGCAACTGGTAATAACCAAAAGCTCCAGTTATTCATTCGCGGTAATGCCATGTCTGGTGCACCAATCATCATTGGAATTAACCAGTTAGCCAAACCCACCGTTGCAGGCATAATCGCACCAAACACCATAATCAGACCATGCATGGTGGTCATCATATTAAAAAAGTTTGGATTCACTACTTGCATACCGGGGAACATCAATTCGGCACGAATAACCATGGCCATAGCGCCACCGGTTAATAGCATAATGAATGAAAACCACAGATATAACGTTCCGATATCTTTATGGTTTGTTGTAAATAACCAACGCGTTATACCAGAAGGTGCTCCGTGGTCGTGATCGTCATGTGTCGTTGTTGCTGTACTCATTTTATAATCCTCCGAGCCACGCGTTAGCGTGCAGCCTTAATTTCTGATGGTTGAACAAGATCGCCAGTATTATTACCCCAGGCATTACGTTCATAGGTAATAATTGCAGCAAGTTCCAAGTCATTGAGTTGTGCAGCATAAGCGGCCATCATTGGGTTTTTCTTACTGCCATTCATGACCATATCAAGATGCGCTTGCTTAGGACCGATTGCAATTTTGCTGCCAACCAGCGCCGGAAAAGTTGGCATTAAACCGGCACCATTAATTTGATGGCAACCAGAACAGCTAGTGTTATAGGCTTTTTCACCTTTTTTCATTAACTCGGCCATCGTAAATGTTTTGTTTGAATCGGCAGCTGCAGCAGCGCTTGCTGCTTTTTGTTTATCGATCCATGCAACGTATTCAGCTTCTTCAACAACTTTAACAACAATCGGCATGAAACCGTGATCTTTACCGCAAAGCTCAGCACATTGGCCACGATACGTTCCAACTTTATTGGCTTTAAACCAGCTTTCATTAATAAAACCAGGAATCGCATCGCGCTTAACGGCTAAATCAGGCACCCACCAAGCATGAATAACATCATTTGAAGTTGTTAATACTCGAATTTTCTTGTTAACCGGAACAACAATTGGATTATCAACATTCAATAAATAATGATCAACTTTTGTCAAATCTGCTTTAGCGCCCAATTGCCGTGCGGTGTTACTGTCTTCGGCCAATGAGCTAAAAAATGAAATATCTTCTTGTTGATAATCATATTTCCACTTCCACTGATAACCCGTTGCCGTAATCGTGATATCTGAATTTGAAGTATCTTCATATTTCAGTAATGTCGATGTTGCTGGAATCGCGATAATAACCAAAATAATCAACGGTATAATTGTCCAAACAATTTCAACCGAGGTGCTTTCATGAAACTGTTCTGCAACAGCCCCTTTTGATTTTCTATGATTAAATATTGAATAAATCATGACACTAAAGACGACGATACCGGCAACGGTCACAATCCAAAAGATAATCATGTGCAAATCATAAATTTCGGCCCCCAGATCGGTAACACTTTCAGGCATATTTAATTCTGAATAAGCTGCAAAAGCACTTGCCGGACCAAACAACATGATTGCCACTATCATGCGATACAGCCTGGCAGTTAAGTTTCGTATGGACATACGTCTACCTCTTTGATTATTGGTTATTATTTTTAAAATCTATCAAATACAATTCATATCAGTATTAACTGCATGATATAACTCTTTCGCGAACTTTTTTCGTTCGTCTTCATTCAATACTGCCGCAACCTCAAGTGCAACACCATGCGAGATAATAAATAATTTATCGGCATGATTACGATACTGGGCTGGTTTTATTTTTATTTGCGCCCACATCGTATTCAGTTCAAATGTTTGTATCGCCCCAGTCTTAATCGCTAGCGGTCGATATTGCTGAATTTTAATTTTATATTGGCTTATCTCTATCGTTTCAAACGCTCTATGCTGACGTGCAACGATATAAAATGCCGTTATTATAAAAACCAGCTCTAATCCTAAGAATGGTAATACTAACCATAAACCTAATAGTAAAAAGCCAATTGCAATCAAAGCCAATACTATTGCAATTAAACCAAGTAACCGAATAGTAACAGCCCAATTCATCGAGCAATTAGGACGGATAATGTAATGCTTAACCGTCGGCATTGGCTTCTTAATCGCATTATGCAATTGCAATCACCCTGGTTATTGAACTTTTTCAATAATCATTCTAAGTGGCAAGGATATTAATTTAACTCAACGCCAAGGGCAAAACAAAAGTTAGAATAACCACATAACTAATTAATATATTCGTCATTACTAATATAATTATATTACCATTAGAAATAATGAATATTAACGAATACTTATTAATTACAACTTTACAAGTTTATTTTTTTATTCTATTTGGCAAACAATACACAGTAGCGCGAATGAAAACAACATTGCGTTTAGAAAAAAATTTTGTTAAACGTTTATGAATGTAACAGAATTTGATCTAAATCAAATATCGTGAGGTCATTTGTTTTATATGAAAGATCATGAGTATGTTGCCAAGCAACATTGGCAAGTAAAGGACTAGCTATTTGATTTTGTAATGTTTCAACGCTGTCGTTAGCCGACAAAAAATTGTTGTCAATATTATTTGCTATCCAACCAGCAATTGAACATTGGCTGTTATTAATAGCAGCCGAGCTTAACAACGCATGATTAATGCAACCTAAACGCAAACCAACCACAAGAATAATAGGTAAATTAATTAACTCGGCTAAACGTGCTACCGACAAACTATTTTCAGCTTGAATGTTTAGAGGAACTTGCCAACCACCAACACCTTCGACAATCACAACATCGGCCAAGTTTGTTAATTCCTGAAATGCATCCAATATCACCGATGATTGTATCGTGACACCTGACATCTGGGCAGCAAGATGCGGAGCAATTGCAGGCTCGAAACAATAAGGATTCATTAAATCATAAGGCACTGAAATGCTAGATGCTCGTTGTAGTTTTAACGCATCATCATTTCGTAATCCATCGGCTGTTGCTACTGCTCCACTGGCGACAGGTTTCATCGCAACACAGGAAATCGATTGCGCGGACAATTGCTGCAATATTTTTTGAGTAATAAACGTTTTACCAACATCGGTATCGGTGCCGGTGATAAAAAAACCCTTAGAGGTTTTATGTTGTGTATTATTTAATTTCATCTAATGAAATCGTAACGGCATTGTGAGCATCACCCGATGATGAGAGTGGCTGATTATCATTTTTATTTGGCGCGGTCCAAGCATGGCCATAAACAACTTCATAACTCAACGGTAACACCCCTTCCGTTCTAAATTGTTCATAACACTGTTTTAATTTTTCAATCTGCCCTTTACCGGTTAAACCATGATTACGCCTTTGGTTTATATTATGCGCACCAACGTTTTTTAAATCGCGCATTAAATCAAAAATGTTTTTATAGGTTAATGTTAACATTTCCATGTCCAATACCGGATCAGCTAATTTTGCTGATAACATTGCATCACCAACATCGTGCATATCAACAAAATTATTAACATGGCTAAAATTGTCAACCTCAGACCATGCGCTGCGTAATTCTTTTAAAGAATCAGGACCGAAACTACTAAACATAATCAAGCCATTGGGTTTCATCACGCGATAAAATTCTTTAAAAACAATATCCAAATCAGGGCACCATTGCAAAGTTAAATTTGAAAAAATAAAATCAATACTATTATCTTGAAATGGTAAATAAGCAGCGTCGGCACACGTAAATGAAATTTGTTTGCGTATTTTTTGTATAAAATTTAATTTATTTTTAGTCGCGTTTAACATTAAGTCGGCAATGTCTAAAGCAATAACATGGCTGCTTGGGTAGCATTTTTTTAATTGTGCTGTGCAGTAACCCGTTCCTGAACCGACTTCCAAAATTATTTTTGGTTGTAGTTTAATAAAATCCAGTTTATCGATTAACCGATCACCTATTTCACGTTGTAATACCGCAGCGTCATCATAGCTGGCGACCGCTGCATTAAATGAATGGCGAACTTGGCTTATATCAAATGGTTGTGATTTTTTGGTGATGTTATTTTTCATTTAAAAAGTCGTTTAATAAATCAATAAATTGCGGTTCGTGAGATAAAAATAAAGCATGTGATGCTTTATCAATAACATGGTATTTGGCATGTTGAAATAAAGTGATGCTATCTTTTATTGCCTCAACATGTACTATTTGATCATGAGTCCCTGAAAATAATAAACACGGTTGTCTAATCTCGTTTAACTTATCACGCAAGTCACTTTCTTGTAAGATCACTAAGCCGCTTTTAAGGGCTTCAGGATTGGGTTCACCACGGACAAATATCTCTTGCCGTAATAACCGTAATTGTAACATCGCTAATTCATCGCCAATAACTTGTAGCGACAAAAACCGTAATACGGTTTTACGAAAGTTTTCCTGCATCGAAACATGAAATATTGACAATATTGATTCATCAATGCCATTAGACCAATCATCAGCATATATAAATTTTGGAACCGAGCTAATTAATACTAACTTGGATATTAGTTCTGAATTTTTAATGCAAATATTTTGGGCAATTAATCCACCAAGTGACCAACCAATTAATATAATGTCTTTTAACTCACGCTCGTAAAATTCAGCAATTAATAACTCCGTTACCTCATCGAGAGAATAAACACCATTATCATCTCGACTAAAACCAAAACCGGGTAGGTCTATGATATGAACGCGATATTGTTGTGTTAGTTTTTTGACTAACGAATCAAACACTCCACCGTGCATTGCCCAGCCATGCAATAACACTAAATCTTGTCCTGCACCAACGCTATTAACAAACATTTTGCTGTAACTCCGGCAATACATTTTCTAACACCGATAATAATTTATTAATGTGTTGCTCGGTATGATTGGCTGAAAAGGTTATTCTTAGCCGCGCAGTATTCGCCGGCACGGTTGGTGGTCGAATCGCCGAAATTAAAATTCCTTGTTGTTCCAGTGATTGGCTAATCGACATGGCTAATTCACTCGAACCTATGATTAAAGGCTGAATAGCAGTATCCGAAGGCATTAAGTTTAATCCCAATTGTTTGGCACCCATTTTAAATTGCTTAATTCGAGCTTGTAATTGTTCGCGCCGCCATTGCTCGGTTGTTATTAATTTTAAGCTCGCCAATGTCGCACAAGCTATTGCAGGTGGTAGCGCCGTGGTATAAATATAACTTCGAGCTTGTTGAATTAATGTTTCGATTAAAATATCACTTCCGGCAATAAAAGCACCAAAGGTTCCAAAGGCTTTTCCCAGTGTCGCCATTAAAATAGGAACATCATCGATTGTCGCATTAAATTGCTCTAACGTGCCTCGGCCGGTTTTGCCTGTCACACCAAGCCCATGCGCATCATCGATCATCAGCACGGCATTTTCTTGTTGCGCGAGTGCCATCATGTTATCTAACGCGATAACATCACCATCCATACTAAACACACCATCGGATACAATTAATTTAGTATTTGCTGCGGTGTTAATTTGAAGTTTTGCTTTTAAATTGTTTACATCGTTATGAAAATAACGATTAAATTTAGCTGCTGATAATAACCCCGCGTCAATTAATGAAGCATGGTTTAATTTATCTTCAAATAAACAATCGTTTTTATCTAATAATGCCGACACAACGCCTAGGTTGGCCATGTAGCCAGTAGAAAATAATAAAACCCGTGGTCGATTAACAAATTCAGCCAGTTGTTGTTCTAGTTCGTGATGTACCGCTTGGTGCCCAGTAACCAAATGCGCCGAACCACTTCCCACACCGTATTCATCAGCGGCTTTTTTAAAAGCTGAAATAAGCTCAGGATGATTTGCTAGCCCTAAATAATCATTGCTACAAAAATTTAAAACTGGCGCGCCATTAACATGAAGCACAACATCTTGCGCACTGTCAATCACTCGTCGAGAGCGATACAGAGATTGTTGTTGTCGTTCAACTAATTGCTGCGCTAATTGTTGCTCTTTATCATGCCAGGAGATATTCACTGTCGCTAAATCGCTTTAAGCCCTAATTTCTCAAACAAAACTTTATCGCTATTAGCAGCAGGGTTTGGTGTGGTTAATAATTTTTCACCATAAAAAATTGAATTTGCACCAGACAAAAAACACAATGCTTGCATTTCATCAGACATTTCTTCTCGTCCTGCTGATAAACGAACAAATGATTTTGGCATTAAAATTCTGGCCACCGCGATTGTTCGTACAAACTCGATAGGATCCAAATCTTTTTCAGATTCCAGCGGTGTGCCTTCAACCCGCACTAACATATTAATTGGAACACTCTCGGGATGCTTTTCCATATTCACTAATTGCTGCATTAAGCCAGCACGATCGTGCCGTGATTCACCCATGCCTAAGATACCACCACAACAAACATTCATCTGCGCATCTCGCACATGTTGAATAGTTTCTAAGCGGTCATCATAGGTTCGTGTAGTGATAACTTCACCATAAAATTCCGGCGAAGTGTCTAAGTTATGATTGTAATATTCAAGACCGGCATCTTTTAAATTATTTGCTTGCTGCTTGGTTAACATACCGGCCGTTAAACAGGTTTGTAAACCAAGCTCTTTAACCCCTTTAATCATTTCCATCACTGGCGTTAAATCCCGCTCTTTCGGACTGCGCCATGCCGCACCCATGCAAAATCGTGATGCACCATTTTCTTTAGCTTGCTTTGCTGCTGCTAATACATCGTCAACCGACATTAATGACTCATCTTCTAATTCAGTATCATAACGAATGCTTTGAGGACAATATGAACAATCTTCAGGACACTTACCCGTTTTTATACTGAGCAAAGTACTTATTTGTATTTCATTGGCATTAAAATGTTGCCGGTGAATTTGTTGTGCAGCAAATAATAAATCATTAAACGGTTTTTCAAACAAAGACTCTATTTCATTTAAAGACCAATCGTGTCGAAGTTTATCAGCTTGATTGTTATCCAACTCGGTTATTACACTGCTCATTCTACATCCTCTTTTTGTTGCTCACGGCTATCTTGCTCGTTATTATTTTCACCAAAATAACAATCTTGCCAATTATCTTTTCGAATCCGTATTAAATCAAAAATAGACCACGGAATTAAAATTCCGGCACAAATTGCCCACGTTACCAACCAATAACGTAATTCAGTGCCAAAAAATATTGCCACCACCACCACAAAACCAACAACACCATAAAACCGATATGCTGCTTGCTGCGTATAATAACCAACCTTCTCATTCGGGTGATGCCGATTCATGGCGTATACCACCATAGAAAACCCAACCCAGAAGATACCAACAGGAAATGGCAGTAACATACTAATTATATTACCAATATTAAATAAACCCGCAGCTCCACGTGCTTTTTTTGCGGTGACAATTTGTTGTTTAGGCGGTGTTTCTGGATTATTCATATTGGATTTATTACTGATTCATTTTGCGGTGTACAATACGCAGAAGCATAAACTACCACTAAAGGATGTCAACTAATAGGGATGAAAATAGTCGACAATAGTATAAAAATCATACGAAAATTATTGCGCGATCAGCACTGTTATCTCTGCGAGGGCATTAATAATAGTCCTGAATTTGATATTTGCAGCTTGTGTTTAGCTGATTTACCTTATAAAAATCAATCATGTAGTCGCTGCGCTCTACCTTTAGTGAGTACTAACTCACCAGTGTGTGGCCAATGCTTACAAAAACCACCCAGCTATGATGTGTTATTAAGCCCGTTCAAATATCAATTCCCACTAGACACCTTTATCACCGAGCTCAAATTTCGCCATAAACTATACCGCGCCCAAACACTGGGGATGTTATTTAGCCAATACCTGCAATCAAAAGCCACACCGCTGCCCGAGTGCATTATTCCAGTACCATTACACCCGAAACGCTTACAACAACGAGGATTTAACCAATCCCTCGAAATTGCCAAAGTAGTATCAAAATCATTAAAAATTCCTATTGATAAAACCTATTGCAAGCGCATCAAAAACACCCAACCGCAATCAGACTTAAACGCCAATGAACGTTATCAAAATATTAAAAACGCATTTCAGATTAAACAACAACGTCACTATAAACACGTGGCAATTTTTGATGATGTGGTCACAACTGGACACACTATAGAAGCATTAGCCGCGTTATTACGGCAACAGAATATCGATGTTATCCAGGTGTGGAGTGTTGCGCGAGTTCAGGCTAAACAAGTTCAGTTATGAATACGCTAAATATTTATTAATATTATCCTTATGTAAACTTGAGATTAATTAACCCAAGTTACATAAGGAAATAACTGTCTATTTAATATAATATGCTCAACTTAATTCCGTATAATTCGGCCTTCAATGACAGCACTAAACGGCTGCGGCAACGATGCTATGTAATTAATAAAAGCATCTAAATCAACCGGACCAACAACTCTATTTAACCCTTGTGGAAATATAGAAAAATTACCTCCACCCGACGCCATAAAACTATTTACCGTTACGCTATATGACGCGTTAAGATCAATCGGCAAACCAGCAACTAACACGCTACTCGCAACAACACTATTATCCGCTAAAGTTGCCGCATCGCCGTCACCGTCAGTCCAGGTATACGTTATGCCCGAGGTTTTCATGATTCGTGCACGAGTTTGACCAAGCCATTGTTGATTTAAAACATCAATAACCTGTTGTCCGGTTAGATCCATACGCACCAAATCATTATTAAACGGTTGAACATTAAATAAATCCCCCCAAGTCACTTGCCCTGCCAACAAATCAGCTCGAATACCGCCAGAATTCATAAATCCAATATCCGATGTCATTGCAACACGTTGCGCATCGGCGATAAGATTGCCTAATGCCGATTCACCAGCAGCATTGGTCGTGCGTAAAATATCAATGCTCGCAGTACCAATCACTTGATTCACTAATGGCGCAACAAAAATAGCAGCTTCGTTAACCAATTCAGTCACATCATGATCCGGCGTTAAACCCGGCCCTTCATCAGCCCATGTAGTCACAATTTCAGCCGACTTCATCACAATGTCATGGCTGATAGGGTCAAGCGCAACATCGATATCAGCATAAGAAGTCGAACGAGAAAATGCCTGAGTGACCAATATTGTTTTCCCATTATTATTATTCATTAATGCATTCGTAAACTGATGCCAATGACCCGCAACAACAATATCAATTTCATCATCGAGTAATTCAATAATTGGCCCGATATCACCACCCACATCTTGAGGATCCGGTCCAGTCACACCACTAAAAAATCGCTGGCGCGTGCCTTGATGAATGGTAACCACAATTGCTCGAACACCTTGTGCTTTTAACTCCGGAATATAACTATTAATCGCCTCGGCTTCATCCAAAAACTTGAGCCCGGCAACACCAGCAGGAGTCACGATTGTTGGCGTTGACGTTAACACCGCACCAATAAATGCAACGGGAATATCGTCAACCTCTTTAATGACATAGGGTGGTAAAACAGTCTTGCCGGTATCTTCATAGACAACATTAGCAGCAACATAAGGAAAATCAGCACCTGCAAATTCATCATCTAAAAATGGACCCTTGGCATGGATGCCACCATTGATTAAACGCAACATTTCTGCAACACCTTCATCAAACTCGTGGTTACCTAATGTCCCAACAAGATTACACTCAGGATCAAAATGAATCACACCATCATCTTCTTCCTTCTCACAATGACCATTACTTAAAATATTTAAAAAACTAATAGACGGTTCGTCTTGTAACAATGCAGAAATTGGAGGTGTAGCACCAACGTGGTCACCGGCATGAACTATAATCGCACCATTTTCAGATGCCTCTTCTTCAGCATCAAAATAACTTGCCAACACCGCCGCACCACCAACCGGACGACCAAATAACGTACGTTGTTCGAGTTGACCGTGAAAATCATTAAACCCTAATATTTTAAAATGCACCCAATCGACCGGATTCGATGCCGTGCTGCTTTCCCAATAAACATTGGTTGCAGCTTGCTGTCGTAAAATCAAACTATCTTCAACCTTATGGCCACAAATTGCGAGCTCATCATCAATTTCAGAGGCAAAACCAATATGACTAACTGATATTGCAATACCAAGGGTGAATAGCGATTTTTTTAGGAATGAACGTCGAAACATATGAAACTCCTGCTGATCGTTTATATTGAATAGGTTAGATTTGAAGCAAATAATTTAAAACGCCTAAATATTGTTCATATTAAAATATGAAATTGGAATATTAAATTATAAATCGTTACTTATTTAGCACGTAATCGAAAAGTGTTACATTTATTATTTTTATTGTACAGATTCATTTGACACGATATCTGAAAACTAATTCAAATTCAATCTCATTAACCATTAGATCCATCATAATATATTCGCTCGATCGCGACTAAACTAAGCTAGATTGACAGTAATGCTTTAATATTACAAAAAGATGATATATTGGTGACAATAACTAAAATAACAGAGATGGTATTACCCTAAAGAATTCATAATGGCATCAATTTTATCGCGTAATGATTTATTATTTTCAAATAATTTATTCGATTCAGATTCGACAATATCCATCGTCGCCATTAATTCATTTTCTTGTTCTTCAGACAAACCTAAACGCGCAAACGAATCTTGGACGTCACTAATAAAACTCGACATTAATTCTTGATGGGCTTTAAATGACTCTTTTTGATGTCCATCTAAAGCAATAAGAGACGCCTTTGTTACTGCTATTATTTTAATATTTTCTTTTTGTTTTAGCTCTTTGGCCATTTGAACTTCAAGAGCATTCACCCTTGCTTCTGCACCCTCAACAATAATAGCTATATTATCTTTTAACTCACCATATTTAATTTCATTTTCAACCGGCATATCAATAACTAACACTGATACAACCCCGTAATTAAATATTGTACGTTTTGAGAACGAATAAATTCGCCCCTTATCACGCAAATTTTCTATTGCTGATTGCTCCAGAGGTTTAACGACACCCGAGCTAGAAAAATAAAAATTTTCATTATTAACATCAAAATATGAAATAATATTAACACCAAAACTAGTAATGGTTTCAGACAATAATGTTGCTAATTCTTCTAATGACTCTAAAACAAAACTATCCTGATAAAAACGCAGTATTTTGCCAACATCACTCGCTTGACTCATTGCCGTCATGGCCATACTCATGGCATCATTCGAGTTTTGCTTAAATCCATCTATTTTTGTCTTGTTATCTAAAGCCAACTTAACCTTAGTTATTAATTCATCATGATTAAATGGTTTAGTAACATAATCATCACCTCCAGCTTCATAACCGGCTAAACGTTCTGCTGCCTCAGTCATGCTCGATAAAAAAATAACAGATAAGGATTCCGAATTTGATAGCGCTTTAACTTTCTTGCATGCTTCTAAACCACCCATCCCGGGCATATTAACATCCATCAATATCACATCAGGCGTCCACGACTCCGATAACTCAATACACTCTTCCCCCGAGCAAGCAAAATTTAATTGATAACTGTCGCTCATAAGCTTGCCAATAATATCACGGTTAACTTTTTGATCATCGACCACAAGAATTTTTTGTCCATTTTCAGACATTGGTATCACCGTCAATTATGAATCTAACAATAAAATTAAGATTATCTATAGTGTGGTTAAGATTACACTAGATAGTATTGCATAATTAAATATCGACTTAAATTTTTGAAACTTAAATAAGAAATCCATAATTCACAAGATAAAATGATATTCAAGCCAATTTATAATTACAAATAAAACTGAAATAATAGTTTTACCCATAATTTTATAGTCGTAGAACCACCTTCATAATTTTCACTACAGTATTCAAGCTCATAAAATAATGAAAACTATAAACTCACTCCAAATACATCGCAAAAAAAACCTGCTAAAATATAATATTCGTTTGTAATATTAATTCTTAAACAATAGATTTAATTAATTGAAAGGCTTATTCAAACTATAATGCTGATTAAAAAAAGAAACACTAATAATCGATTTATTAACACTGTTCTCAGCATTATTTTATTCTATATACCGCTACCATCACAGAGCGGTGAATTGGAATTAAACGATACCACTCATTATTATAACTTATTTCCTTATTTCGACACTATCCCTTCACATGATCCACTAATTGTAACTAAACCACCTAAAAGTAAAATTAAAAAACTAAAATTCTCTAAAAAAAACTCATCCTATCGGCTAGCTTTTAAAGTGCATAACAAAACAGAGAACACCTCATGGGTATTACATCTCGATAATAAACATTTAAACCAGATAAAACTATTTCGAAAAACCATACAGGGATTTCAGCTTCAAGGAAAATCAGGAAGACTTTCAAGCCATACACAAACTAATTCTACTTATCTACCTGCATTTTTTATAAACTTAAATCAATATGAAATAGCTGAATTTGAGTTATCTATAGCATTTGACGACACACAAAATACCGTTTTACCTAATGAAGTATTGATACAGTTATCTAGTCTAAATAATTTTCTAATATTAGATCGATGGTCATATAGTCTAAGAATATTTTTTTTAGGAACCCTACTCTTGTTTTTTTGTTTTTACCTATTACTGTATTTTAAAGCCAATTTACCTAGCTACGGTTATTTTTTGGTTTATCTACTTTCTCAATTCGGCTTAAATTTTTACTATGATGGTTTTAATTATCAGTTTTTAACCATAACCAACGACCCACTAACAATTGAAATTATAATCCGAGTTTTTACTTCCTTATGTTATGTTGCATTCCTGTTATACCTTCGACACATGTTACCAATGATAAAAAATATTCCAATTCTTAATAATACCAGTAAAATAATAATAATTTTATTTCTACTATTTATACCGCTATCAGTATTTCATTCTAAAATCATTGCCGTTATACAAGATATAGCCGGTATTTTAACGTCGCCATTAACTATTGTCCTCGCTCTTTATCTGTTTTTTCGAGGCTACAAAGTAGGTCTTTATCTTACGTTATCACTATTCCCATTGATGTTTGCAACAATTGTGGTAAACATTATCTTTTATAACTCGATCAATATCGTGGTTTTTGGAGCAATCCCCATTGAAGACATTATTTACCAAACCGGAGTGATACTACAAATTATCCTGCTTTCCTTATTACTTGCGCACACTTTTAATTCAACACACCGAAAATATAAGCTAGTGCAATCTCAAACCTCAAAACAATTATGTTATATTATTGAGTTAAAAAAATTACATCTCAAAAAGTATAAAAAAATTATGGAATTTAATAAGCAAAATACCATGATGCAGAATAATGTTTCTGAAAATCTAAAATTAAACATGCGTAAAACCCCAGATTTTTTGCAAAGAGCGAAGGTTATTATTAAAAATAATTTATCCAACAGTCATTTTGATGTAAAAGCATTAGCCTCCGCGATGTTCGTTAGTGAACCAACCTTACGCCGACGCTTAGAAAATTTCACAGGTTATACCCCTGCTAAATTTATTCGTTTGCATCGATTACAGGCAGCAAAAACATTATTAAGTACAGGTGATTATCAAACATTATCACAAGTGGCATTTGCCGTTGGCTTCAAACAATCAGGGTATTTTTCTCGACTTTATCGTAAAACATTTAATACTCCCCCAACCATAAAAAAAACAATATAAATTCCACCTTGCTTAATGAATAACTAATCATAAAAAACCATCACAGAACTTTCAAATAGTATCACCAACCCGTCAAATTGTTTTATTTGGGTTTTTTCTGTAGTAAACAGCCCCTAACATAATAATTTTCACCCCCAGTTTTATTTTAATAAACAAAATAAAATGACAATGTACAACGGGCTGATACATTGTCATTAAAGTTAATTCAGTCCAAAAGGGAAAAATATTATGGCAAACTTTTCTTGCTACATTGCAATCTATAACAATTCAAGTATTCACTTTATCAACGGAAGTTCCGGACAATCATGGGGAGAATATGATTCACGCCCGAAAACTAATTTAACACCGAAAGAGCACACTACATTTAGACTCAAGGATGCCAGTGGACCTGCTGGCTCTACAGGATGGACAAAATACGAGGTTGGAGAAGGTATTCTTCAATTTAATTATGATTGCCCATATGGAGATTCGTCTAACCTATTGTCTTTTGATAATGGCGGAACCGGATTGATCATCAATCTTTACGGAAGCAATAAAGAAGGGTATGAAAGTTCAATACCAAACGGTAAAGAAGGACAATTTCCATCGAATAACCATCCTTTAAGTGGCATTTTTATTATTACAGATCCATCGTAGAAAAAGAAACAGGGCATGCTTCTAGCAACATGTCCTGTTTCAGTAGTTAAAAGGCGATAATAGTGTGAAAAATCAGAATTACAACTTTCAGTAGTTAAAAGGCGATAATATTATGAAAAAAATCAAAATCACAACTTACAACACTCACCTATTTTTAAGTGCTGCAGGAGACTTACTTCCCGAATATGAAGACGAAACGCGGTTAGATAAATTGATATGGCAATTACTTAAATCTCAATCGGATATAGTAACCTTAACAGAAGTCTGGGCAAATTCCATTAAAGAAAAAATAATAGCAAGGCTAAAGTCAAAATTTCCTCGTTCCTGCTATTGTCCTAAAAGCCAAAAGGATCCTACAAAATTGAGTTCAGGATTATTGATATTAAGTAAATTTAAAATTATTGATGGCACCTTTACACAATTCAAGCATCTCGTTAATCTAGATGCTTGGACTCAAAAAGGATTTATTCAGGCTAAATTAATGGATGGCCCAAATACACTCATGCATTTAATCATAACGCACACACAATCAGGCAATTCGCCCAATTCAATTAAAGCCAGAAGATCAAATTTTCAACAAATCTATACTGCGATAAAAAAAAACGATTATGATGTTAATATTCCTTTTTTTGTAACTGGCGATTTTAACGTTACCGGAGAATATAGTGGTGGAGCTGCAACCACTGAGTACACAGAGATTTTAAAAAATTTTAGTTCGTTAGGCTTGATAGATTCTTATAGAACGCTAAACCCACAAGCTAAAATAGCGCATGGATTTACTTACAATGGCTATAAAAATAAACTCATCCCCATTTTTGAGCCGGACGATTACAATGTGCAGCAAAGAATAGATTACATATTTTTGAATAAGGATGCTGCAAACATAGATATTGACGAGGTAAAAGTGAATACAAGTTATCTGTACTCAGACACCAAAATACCCAGCTTGATGGATATTTCCGATCATTACCCTTTAGATGGTAAGTTTTCTTTAACCAAAGAATAAAAAACCGCATAACAAAAAAAGTGATGCTCGCACTCTTCCCAGAAGAGCCTATCTCTATAGTGAAAAAGGAAAGCTGATCGACTTAGCTATTTCTACTGAAATTTTGTTATCAAAAAAACGAGATGGCTCTTCATGGTAACCAAGAAGCATCCAAATTTAAAAAGACTTTACTATATTCATCTGCAGCAGTCGGATGGGAAGTACCATTAACATTTAGTTAAAGCCTAGGGTAGTGCAATTCTAATGTAAAATTCACCTTCAAGGAAAGTGGATTTTTTACTTTCAGTTTCTATTTCTTCCGACTTAAATCGATAAAACAACTCACTAAATGCTATTTTTTAGTTTTGAATAAATTCAATTAGCCTAAACTGCACATAAGGAGCCACACGTCATTCCCGTGTGATTTTAACGGGAATCTCTAGAAATTTCAGTCAAATGCATATGGCAGTGCCTGGAACATAATGTTGTTTTAACACTGGATTCCGACTGTAAATATAACAAGCATTTATTAACGCAACCGGAACAACGACGGTTATTCTAAAGTTTAGACTTTTAAAATAACCATCTTCCTTATATAAACTTCAGGCTGATTACAAACCCAATAAATAGATTACGTTCTTTTTTTGATATACGGATGAAGCAGTACTGAGCTTTTGTTTTCAATCCAATCCTTAACTTCTGATTTCAACACTTTGCCTTTTGGTATATCTATAGATTCATTGTTTGGCTCAGCTAAAATCCACGGCGCAGTATCTTTACCGGTATAATCTTTTGGTGCTGAAAATTGAACTCTAAATTGAGAAAAATTCATTGCATTAATTGATGCACCCGTTACAAAACCACCATTAATACCTGCATTTGCTGCGGTACTAACCGAGTTAAAAACAAAATCAAAAAATTCACCTTTTTCTGGCATCTCACCAAAAGGACGCAAACCATGTATCTTTTTGCCTCGTAAAGATTCATAACTTAATTTGACATGCGCAGCAAATACATGAGCCTGAGGAACATATCGACGCATAAAATAATTCCACTTTAACCCATCGTAGATTTTTTTCTGGTTTGTTGTATCATTAATTTCTTGATTAATATAACTTTGGGCATCTTTGCTGCGATTTAATAATCGTTTTTGCAGATACTGCTCAGAGGCATCTCGCTCAGATTTAGTGCCTTTAAAATGAATATTTTCAATTTGTTTCACCAAAGGTTTAAATACTTCGTATTCAGCATAATCTTTTTTAGTAAATTTATCATAACCCCATTCACCTAGGTAATGTAATGTTGAATTTAGTATGGGCCCAGTATGGTTTGCTAAGATCGAACGATATCCACCCATTTCAATTTTAAACGGAATTGCCTTCCAGCCAATTTTTTCTTTTTTAGATTTTGCTAAACTTTCGCTTTCTTTATTGATTGCAATTTCTGGACAGGTGACAACAAACATAAACTCTACCGAGCTATTCCAGTCAAAATCCTTAATTTTTAAGAAAAAATTATTTGCTTCCATTTGCATTTCAATACCTTCAAAACGTTCATCATTTAATGCAATGTACTCAGGATCAAAAGCCTGATTTATACCAAAATACGGTGTTGTTCCCTCTTTTGTGATCAATCGCATCAGGCAAGTGATATGAGGATTTTTAAGTATTTCAGAATAGACCATTTGTTGGCCACGAGCCTTTAAGAAATCATAATCAATAAAAGCTTTCTCGTAACGCGGCTTAGGCGAAACCAGTTTTCCCTTTGAATCTTTAAAATCATACTCTTTGTGAGCATCAACGGACACAGTAAAATAATCGTGATCATGCTCTCTATTAATTTTAACAGACTGTTGTGTAGTATCCCGTTTTGCTAATGTTAAAACTAAACGATATTCCATATCAGTCAGATGACCATTGTGATAATAAGTATCAACACCATAACCAAGCCCAAATAACATTGCAAACTCATTTGCCAATGGTTTTATTCCTGGAACGGTTACATTTTCTAACTGATAAAAAGGATAAAAAACATAACCGTGATATCCATCTTTGTATTTCTGAGCATCTTTATCAACCGCTAAAATATCTTTTGAAGTTAGCTTACGACAAAAACCTGAATAAACAGGACCATTAATATCATTATAATCAATTCGGTTTACCTGCAAACTTATTGGGTAAGGATATTGCAGATCTTTTTGTAACACCACTAATACACGAACTTGTGTTAAGGGACTAATAGCAGAAGCGGAATCAAACCAATATTTATTCGGTAGCCACTTATCTTTCATCAATTTCCAGTCACTATCTTTTTTCTCATCCCACTCTCGATAATACATTGCGGAATACACAATACTATTGTGATCTAACTCAACCCGAACATTCTCATATTGCTTAGCAAATTCTTCAAAATTACCCGATGACATAAAATGAATGGGGAAAGACCGTTGAAAGTCCGCTTTTTGTAAATCCGGTAACTCATTACCAACTTCATGATACAAATATCGGATTCCAGCAAAGAAACCATAATCATTTATCTCTTTTTTTGCTTCAGTTTCTTTTACTCTAAACAATTTTAGTGTTTTGCTATCCACTCCAAAATAACCTAATTTCTCAGAACCGACATCAAATTTGGGGTTTTTAAGATTACTGGCATACGTCCACCAAGTATCCATATTAATAGGAACCCAGCTATTATGATTATAAGTCCAAGCATCATTAAGCAGAAAATTTTGAATATAAGTAGCAAGATGATATTTTGTATTACACAATTTTTTGTATTCTTTAATTTTTTGTTCAGGCGTAAAATCTTCGATACCCTCTTTCGTCAACACATCCATAGCCGCACGCGTCATTAAGCCATATAAACCATTGAGCGCATGCGCCCTTAATCGATAAGATTCAAGGTATTTGTTTGAGCTGTTTTCTGACATGTCCTCACGCAATAAAAATAAATTCGCTATTGCAGTATTGTGATGGTCAGTTTGATTTTTTTGAAGTTTTTTCAAATCGGCAGCAGCGCTATGATAAAACAATCTATCAACTAAATAA
>CAZEPW010000049.1:0-28136 GCA_964514215.1 uncultured Thioalkalispiraceae bacterium | reverse complement strand
AACTTCGCAGGAATGACGGTTATTTTTAAATTTGAGTTTTTAAAATAATCGTTATACAAAGCTGAGATTAGTTAATTTCAAATAAGTATAACTCATAACTTTAAGGTTTTAACTTTAGATTCCGGCTCAAAAGACTACCGGAATGACGGTTGTTTTTATATTTTAGTTTTCAAAAGTAACCGTTATTCTTCTACAAACCTCAGATTAATTTAAATCTCGGGGTTCATAAAATTATGAGACTAATCGCCAAATTTAATCAGCGAGAATCTCCCATTTTAATAAGCTAAATAAATTACTTTATAAAGATAATTAAACATTACTTGGTCGTATCTTTTTAACATGCTATTTTAAGGGATAAAGAAATAACTCATTATTCCCGGTACGATTTGATCGAAATAAAATTTTAGTCCCATCCGGATGCCATTCAGGGTTACGATCGTCCGCGGTGCTTAATGTTAGTTGTCTTTTATTACTACCATCACTATTCATTATCCAAACATCGGATGTGCCACCAGCAGCAACCCTTCGATAAGCTATTTGACTATTATCAGGACTCCAATCTGAATGTTGCTCATCTTGATTAGGGGTATTGGTTAGTTGAACTAAATTAGAACCATCACTATTCATCACCCAAACATCACGTGGCCCCGTTCCAATTCGTCGCCCAAAAGATATTTTACTTCCATCAGAACTCCACATCGGATGACTATCATTAGTGCCCGGTAATAAAATAGGTGACGAACCTGATTGCCCAACTGTTTTTAAACGAATATCCAAATCTGCAACAGCCTGTGCATTATTCCTTGGAGATTGATAGGCAATCAGCATTGAATTACTAATAGGGTTCCAATTAGGATGACTATCATTATTAACATTATTTGTCAGAATACCCACCCCACTACCATCAACATTAATAGTATATAAATTTTGATTACCATCGCGATCAGAATGAAATACGATTTGTTTTGCATCAGGGCTCCAACTAGGGCGTTGATCATTGGCGGCATTACTCGTTATTTTAGATAAATTACTACCATCAGCATCCATGATCCAAATATTATAATCAGCAACGCCTGCAGCAGCACGATTAGAATGAAATGCGATTTTTGTCCCGTCAAAATTATAATACGGATGTCCATCATTGGCGATATCATTGGTTAACTGGGTTAATACGAAGACTTTTATTTCATTAACTAAACTCGTAGCACTACTATCAGTAATAGTTAAACGTGCAGTATAAATTCCACCAACATCGGGGGTAAACGTTGGTGCTATTCCAGTGGGATTGGATATCACCGCTGTTGTACTAGCTATCGGAGTCAATAAAGTCCAACTAAAACTTATATTGTTGGTATTACCGCTGACATTAACACTATTGCTTGCATCAAGTGTAACCATTGAATTAACAATAACTTCTTGATCTAAACCTGCATCTGCTATTGGTAATGGAGTAGCGCCAGTAGTATTATCACCACCACCGCCACCACAGGCGAAAAGTACGATTAGTGGAAAAAATAGAATTATAAATTTATTTATTTTATTTAAATGATACATTTATCAATACCTCAATTAATAAAAATCCAATTTAGGATTTACTATAATTTTTTATGAATTTTAAAGTAATTTAAACGTTTATATTTTGTAAAATGAGGGGGGTCGTTGCAACTATTTAATAGCTACAATTTTGTAACAATATTACTAGGACTATAATCAATAGCAATTGGACGTAGCGCATCACTATCAGCAAATCCAGAGGAGTAAAGTATATTTTTATCGATAAAGAAAATAGCGTATTGCATTGCTCCAATGGTGACTTTATCTGTTAAAAACTTACAATTTGAGATATCTGTTTCCTGATTAAGGACATAAGTTATTGTACCATTACAGTTAAAATTAGGATCAGAATTAAAAAATGCAACGGTGCCGCTAGTTCTTAATATTATCGAGGCAGATTCAAAAAATATATCCAAATCACTAACCGTTTCACCCGTCCCAAGGGTTTTTGAACCACCAATAGAAAAAGGACCTTTTACCGTTGTCGTTATAATATTATTTTGACAAGCAGAATCCGTATAAACATTAACGGTGCTTAGACTGTTATTGTTGCTAAATGTATTTTTGGAAATCTCATAATCATTCGTTGCCAGTAAACAAGCTGATTGCCATGCACCTTCAAGCACGGTTTGTGTTCCACCAGTGGTATTGCTGTTATTACTACTGCCACCACCACATCCAGATAATATGGAAAACACTGAGACATAAAAAATAAGATATATGAATTTCATTATTATTTCCTCCGTCCCTATTTTGATACAGCTTTAACTGCGGGACTACACGTTTTAAACAAAACAATTATAAAAAAGAAATTGATAAACAAGTCTGATATTAATCAGTTACTTTTAATCAACTGTAATTTTATTGCTTTCAACAAGTTATTAAACCGATAGCTGCGCTTAAATCGATATGCTCTCGAATAACATAAATTCAGTTAGAATAACGTCACAAGTTTATCGCTATGCTACGATGAACCCATTAATATTGAGACTAATTCTTAACGAGGCTAATTTTCATCGCATAATGACGGATAAATCTTTGCCATTACTAACACTAGCACCTACTATATAAACTCATGCTAACAACACAACATAGCATCGAGGAATAACCCAACTAGGTTAAATTTACGATTATTGTCTAATCGGAATTGAAAAATACAATAATGAAGCCAGATGAGCCGGACAGCAGCAAGCAAGCGGCATTAGAAACCGTTGATTCCGAGTTAATTGGAATAGTTTACGAAGTGGCTTTTGATCCGCATTTTTGGCCAGATCTGTTAGAAAGTATTGCTAATTTATTAACAAACGATACTGATGAGAGTCAATTAAAGCTCCCATCTAACGAACACACTACAACAGTAAATAATACCACGCCAACACCACTGACCGCCCAAGAAGCACAACGCCTTGCGACATTACTACCACATTTATACAAAGCACTTAAATTAAAACGCAATTACAATGAAACAGATCATACCCGTGGTCAGGCTCAGGCCATCCTTGATAAATTTCCGATTGGTGTGCTACTAGTGACCGCCAACAGTAAATTAGTTTCAGCAAACCAACATGCAATGGATGTTTTAGAAAATAGTAACTCATTAGAAATTAGCAACGGCATCTTGTGTGCAGCACATGCTGAACAAGATAAGCAATTAAAACAATTTATTGCAAAAGCAGCCAGCACCACATTAAACGATGATAACGAACAATTATCATTTATAAAAATTAACACTAACAATCAAAAGTCAGTGATATCCATACTGATATCACCGGATCCCTATCCCGGCATCGACTATGATAATCAAGCAAATAACTATGCTGCTATTTTTATCGCATCCACTCTGGAAAAACAAAATATTTCACATTCAATGTTACAAACCTTATTTACCCTAACACCAGCCGAGGCCAAACTAGCTGCCTTACTCGCTAGTGGTAATAATTTAGGACAAGCGGCAGATCATAATCACATCAGTAAAAACACCGCTAAAGTACAATTAAAATCTATTTTTTTAAAAATGGACATCAGCCGACAAGCTGACCTTATAAAAAAAATATTAACCAGTCCAGCTGTTTTTAATCCAACAGATAATAATGCTAACAAGAAAAATTTAAATCTCCATAAGTTATCAAACAAAGTAAACAATAAATCCAAAATTAATAATGAAGCAAATTGTGTTTTAAATGATGGTCGAAATTTACATTACGCTGAATTTGGAGATCCGGATGGCAAGCCAGTAATACACCTGCACGGTATTCTTGGTTGTCGCTATGAACGATTACCCGATGATGAGTTAACAAAACAATTAGGAATACGTTTGATAATTCCGGATCGTCCCGGTTATGGCCTTTCAAATTATGCCCCAAAACACGGCTATCTGGAACTAGCTGACGACCTACTCGAATTACTGGATTTGCTGAACATCGATAAGGTTTCAATCATGGGGCATTCAGTTGGTGCAATATACGGTAGTGCATTCGCTTATCAATACCCTGAACGTGTTCATCGAATTGCAATGATCAGCTCAACACCACCGTTTCGATCGTTTGCCGATTTTACTGGAATTCCGGCCAGCCTAAAATTATTAATTGCATTTTCAAAATATTTACCCTCGGCGGCACAATTGATTACCGAAATCGCCATTAAAAATGCCTGCAATAATCCCAAAAAATTTATTGCCAATATTCCGATTAGCCATTATGACCAAGCTATTTTTGCCAAACCATTATTAAGCGAACACCTTGAACACTGCTTATTAGCAGGCAGTAAAAATAATCACTTTGGTTTTGTTCACGATATTTTATTGTCAGCAAAACCCTGGCCATTTCCGGTAGCTAAAATTCAAACAACAATCGATTTTTGGCATGGTACACATGATTTACATTCTCCAGTGAATAGAATCAAACCAATAATCGACAGTATTGCAAATAAAAATTTTAATAAAATTGATGGCGCAGGACATTTTTTAATTTATGAGTATTGGCAAGAAATTTTATCCTCACTAGTCGAATAAATTAACTATAACATTTCCCTGCTCAAGCTAATAAACATAAACCGCACCGGAGTTAATTTTCAAGTTATCGGTTTTATCTGGTGTGATAGTGGAAATATTATTAACATTGCTACTACTTTCACCTAATGCACCAATCGCAACAGTATTACCATCATTTGAAATTGCAACCGCGCAACTAAAAAAATCATTCGTATCTGAATTGGCTGATTTTATATAACGTTTTTGCGTCCATTGATTTGCAGCAGTTTCTTGAAACAAATAACTTGCGCCATATAACAAATTGGCATCAGCGCCATCGGATGCACTAAAACCGGTAAAAACACCATTTTTATTTGTGGCTTCAAACGCTGCACCAACAATTAAATTTTTGCCATCACCACTGAGCATTAAACTACCTCGAACACCTAAAATACCTATACCAATCAAAATTGGAAAACCAGATAATATTTCGCCTCCGCCAAAAACTCCCGATGGTGTCTTGCTTGAATATTTTAGTTTATTAATCCAACGTTGATTATTACTGATAGCATCCAACTCATATTTAAAAACCAATATTTGGACCCCTACCTGACTAAAAGCAATAACATCCCCGCTATTATCGATGCTAACTGCACCAAACCCACTATTAGTATACCCGTTAACTAAAGTGGCACTTAGCTTTTGTTCAACCCAGGTTTTAATAACATTTCCCGTTGTTATTTTATAATCATAAATATAAATACTGGAAGCACGAAATTCTTTTGCGGCTATTATTCTGGTGCCATCAAAATTAATATCAACTGAAATACCAAAATAATCATAATCAGCACTGTCTGATGCAGTAATTAAATTTGCAACATCTGACCACAAAGCATTAACTTTTTTAAAGACCAGAAGCTTACCTTTTGACGTTTCTAAATACCCAACTTTACCCGGTACTCCAATCACAATGGTATTTCCATCGCCACTCACGGCTAATGAAAACCCAAAATAATCTATCGCGAGTGGTGTTACTGCAGATATTTTTTTAACCTGATTCCATTGCTCGTTAATTAATTCAAAAATATAAGCCGCTCCCGATGATATACCATCGGAACCTAACCACTCTCCTACAACTAACGTTGTACCATCATCATCTAATGCTAAAGCCGAACCAAATTGCGCACCGGGTAACACAGGGAGTGCTTTTATATATTGTTTAAACTGCCATTTATTGTTTATTTTGCTATAGATATACACGGCTCCCGAATCAATCGCACTACCATCATCTAAATTAAGCACGTCGATACTGTCTTCTTTAACAGCAGAAATGGCCAAAGTGTTGCCATCGCCACTTAAAGCCACAGCAGTTCCAAACTCATCACCGCTACCATTATTAATTGCTTTAATATAACCAATCGCATTTGCAGATTGATTTTTAATGGCAACCGCATCCGAATCAATGCAACCAAGAGAATTACAACTACGGATTTTATACTGCACTGTCGCCCAATTATAAAGGTGTACGGGAATGAGCAGTGATGTTGTGGTGCTAACAAGTGCATCTTGAATAACCACAAAATCACCGCCGGGATTTAATTGTGATAATAATTGATACGATGTTTCACCTTGGTTTTTATCCCAGCTAAATTTAATTTCATTGACATCATATGTGATAGTAACTGTCGCGGGAATAGTTGGTGCGCTTTGGACCACCGAGGCACTGGATTTAGCGCCACCACAACTTGCAATAAACAAAGTTGAGATTAATAGCAGAGATATCGATTTATAAGCCGATGTTAAATGGCTTAGGTTTGTTAAAATAGTCATCAATAAATACCAATCTAATCGTTATTTAACATTTAATTATCGTGTGGCAAAAATATACCTTAGTTTATAACGATAAACGAGACATATCTAAACAAAGCGCTTAAAAACCGTTACAATGAACAGCCATAATTACATTAAGTCTAAATATGTGTGGTTTTACCGGTTTATTATTTAATAGCGCGACTAGCCAAGAACAATACCCCCCTGGTATCCAGGGCTTTCGCCGATGCGCTGCCCGAATAGCCCATCGAGGCGATACAGATCATCAAGAGTTTATAAAAAACAAACTCTGGTTAAGTCATTACCGTTTGGCTTTCCAAGATGTATCTGCCGGCATTCAACCCATGCTCAGCGGTGATAATAAACACGTCATTATTTTTAATGGTGAGGTTTATAATCATTTAGAGTTACGCCAAAATATCACCAAAAAATCTGGCCATGTATTTAAAACTCGAAGTGATACTGAAACCATTCTACAAGGGTGGAAAGCTTTTGGAGCCGATTTTTTTTCGTCTTTAGAAGGAGAATATGCCTTTATTATCAATTCGGTTGATGCCAGCGAATTAATAGCGCATCGCGACTATTTTGGTGTAAAACCACTGTTTCTATTTTTAGATAACATCAACACCCGAATCTTTGAAAATTATTCAGAACGCTACCAATTTGAAACTAGCCGTCTCGAATTTGCCAGTGAAATGAAAGGACTACCCTCAAAAAAACAATGGCAACAAACCGGATTATTACGACAGTTTGTTGGTCTTTATGAAAGTATTTGTACACCGTTTGAAAATATAATTAACCTTCCTGCAGGTGGCATTCTCAATGTTAAAAAACGCGGCGATCGCTTTTTGTGTGAATTAAAAACAAATAATAATCCTATCCGTCATTTTTCAAAAGTTCAATCCCGACAAACGGTTACAACTAACGAAAATGATTTTATTGATGCATTTCAAAAGTCTGTTTCAAATCGTTTACTGAGTGATGTTGAACTTGGGGTGTATTTAAGTGGTGGCGTGGATTCTAAAGTGGTGGCTTATGAATTATCACGTCATATGGATAAAGCCAAACCGATAAAATCGTTCACGCTCGGATTTGAGCATGATGGATATGACGAAACCGACGAAGCTTTACGTTTTTCACGACATCTGGGATTTGATCCGCATGTATTAAAAATTAATAATCCAGCATTAAATTACTCATACCCATTAGCGATTCAAAATAGCGAATTAGTACAACCCTATACCAATGGTGCAGCTAAATGGTGGTTGAGCCTTTTTGCCAGAAAATACGTCAAAGGGGTTTTAACCGGTGATGGTGCTGATGAGTTGCTCTGCGGTTATCCGAGTTATCGCTATGTTAGTTGGTGGAAACAGGCCATGCGGCTTCGTGGTAAAGCAAGCAGTGCAAGTGATATTGAGAATTTACTACGTAATAAACCGTTTGGCGAATTTCAACGTGACAGCTTGTACCTCAATAAATACTCTACACACACTAAAAACCCGTGGTTATCCGGTTCCAGTGCCGCTGGTAATGGTGATGATTTTATTGACAGTATTCGTATTTTGGGTGTCGCCCATCCATTGTTTGGCCAAATACAAACCATTACTGCTGCGCTACTGGGAGAGCAACAAGCCGAAACTTGGCTGCAATCTCAAGCAGCATCGGTTGCCAGTTGGTTTTCAGCAGGACTAAGTAATTTGGAAGATGATTTATGCGATCCAGAACATAGCTTGTTGCTATGGCAGAACTATTTTGCAAAAACCCACTTACCGACTCTGATATTAAATTGGGTTGGTGATCGCATGGAAATGGCTAATACCCTTGAAGGCCGCACGCCATTCTTGTCCAAACAGCTAAGAGCGCTTATAATTGAGCAACCTGATAAGAACTTAATCAGTGGTTTATACGACAAAGCAATATTACGCCGAAGTTATTCATCTTTAATATCATCAGAATATGCCAATACGCCAAAAAAACAATTTAATGCACCATTTATTCATTCAGATAAATTAGATTCGATGTATCAAACTGCCAACATATTTGAAACGACCGGACTTTGTGATAATGAAAAATATCACGCATTAAATTCGTTAGTGAATTCCAACGGTAATTCAAATAATACTAGCAACCAATATACCCACACACATTTGCAAGCAACATTACAAACAACTATTTCGATGAGTATTTTAAATGAAAGCCTTGTTAATGAAACAGAAATTTCGCGCGACACTGTTTTTGAAAATGCTTATTTAAATAACAGTGGTCCAGTGAATTAATAATTATGAATCGTATCAATAAACAATTAGAAGCAGTATTGGATAATATCTGTCACCAAGGTTGCACTTATGTTCGGCAATGTATAATCAAATTAAAAAATGATGAACTTATCAACGAAGCTCATACTATTAATATTGATGAACAACAAATTATATTGCAAGAATTAGTTTCGATTATGGAAGTTTATGATATGCAAAACCATTAATATTTATTTCGTCACTTGAACTAAATAAATTTAACCCCCAACAATGATATTTTAATTAACACCGCTGTTGGGATTCAAAAAAAACTCACCTCAACCTACGAAGATAATATGTATTTTACGGCAAATATTTGGACCAATCCTCATCGATATCGCCAAAGGCAAAAAAATGTGGATTTAATAATGACTCTTTAGTGTTATAGCGAATTGGCTGCATGTTTACATCGGTAAGTCGACCACCCGATTCTTCAACAATACATTGTGCTGCTGCGGTATCCCATTCTGAGGTTGGCCCTAATCGAGGATATAGATCAAGCTGGCCTTCAGCAACTAAACACGACTTTAAAGAACTGCCTAAGGGGCTGATTTCATAATTGCCTAATTTTTTTAAATATTCATGTAAAATTTCATTTCCGTGAGACCGGCTACCGGCAACTAATACTGGACGACGTTTTCGAGGCGCACACGATAATCGCTGTGGCTCACTATTACTTGTCGAAAGATAAGCACCATTCATATAAGATGCATAATAACACTTGCCGTTAATTGGAACATAAATAACACCGAGGCGTGACTGGTTTTTTTCGATTAACGCAATATTAACAGTGAACTCACCATTACGTTTTATAAATTCTCGAGTACCATCAAGTGGATCAACTAACCAATAACGACTCCAACTGCGGCGCTCGTGATAGCTAATGTCAGTAGATTCTTCTGATAACACAGGGATATCGGGTGTTAATTTTTTTAAACCTTCAAGAATTGTTTCATGTGCTGCCATGTCGGCATCGGTTAATGGCGTGTTATCTTGTTTTTCGGTAACTTCAAAACCGGCATCATACACCGCCATGATTCGACCACCTGCAAGACTTGCTAACTCAATAATAGGTTCTTGAATTTTTCTTAGCTCAACAACACTAAAAGGACTTGATGACATTATTTAATTTTTCTCTTTTATCTTATACAACATTATATTGCTTAGTCGCTTGCTTTTAACTTTTCTCTAACCAAAAATAATGCCGCAATGGTTCTTGCTTCGGTAACATCATGTTGTTGCATTAAAGTTTCAAGCTCTGATAATTTCCACATAACAACTTCGAGTGTTTCCGGCTCGTCACCGGGTAATTGTTCTTTATATAAATCACGTGCTAACACAATATGTGTGGTGTGATTTGAATAACCCGGACCGGATGTCATCGACTTTATAAATTCCAATTGATGCGCACCATAACCAACTTCTTCTTTGATCTCTCGATTCGCTGCATCTAAAATTTCTTCGTTTGCCTCTATTTTACCTTTAGGACAACAGACCTCATAACGATGCACACCACCAGCATATTCGCGCACTAACAATACGGTGTCGGCATCAAGCATTGCCACAATTAATACTGCCGCACTACCTTTGGTATTTAATCGCTCATAGCTAGCCCGAGCACCATTTGAAAATTCTAAATCAACACCTTCAACACAAAAAAAACGTGTTTGCGCTAAAGTGTTTATCTCTATAATTTTAGGAAGTTTCGGCATATCAACTAGCTTTAACATAAACTAGTGATAATAAACGATTATTCGTGAATTAGCATTCAATTTTCTAATTAAATGCTTGATTTTTGGTAATTCATTTATCTTAATGTTATCATAAGCTTTCAACACTAAAACGAATCTTAGTACGTAATTTACCTTCAAACCACGCATCAACGTCCAGCTGTTCTTTTTTAGAAGTCAAACTAAATCCATCTTGAATGCTAGGACTAATATCAACCATTTTTAAACCTGTCCCTTGATACAGCACATCCATCGAGACGTGCATTGGATAATAGCCATCTAAAAAACGACGCATAAAGGGGCCACTGTGCAAGGTATAAGAACCATCGTCATTCACCAATAACGCCTTACTAAAACCTTCGACACAAATCTGTGCATCGACTTGTACATCAACAAGTTGAATAGTGGAACCTTCAACCCAAGCACGGCCGATATTTTTTGAATAGCTTACCTTAATATCCCTGACTCGATCCGCTTTAAATACAATTTGTACCTGACTAAAAACATCCATATTTTGATGGCACTGACGCATTTTAACCCAACCATCTGCCAAGCTATTTTCTTCAATAATCATTAAGTTAGAATGATGATGGATCGATTTTTGAGGTTTATCTTTTAAAAAAACCAACTCCCCTTCATTCACATAAGTGTAATTTGGGGGCTCCATACTATCGTCATTAAACCATCGCTCAAGCTCTTCAGGAGTCACTTCATTTGCGGTAAGACCACTGATTAAATTGCTAAAACCCAGAATCACTATCAACGGTATTATTTTTCTTAACATCCAGAACTCCATTGGACTAATAAACAATTTTCATGTCATTAATTTGCGGTAATATCTATAATCCTAGACTAAATTCTTGATAAATTTAACACTTTACATAATTTACGTTTTAAATCATCTAAATAACTGATTTATATAATATATTTATAAAACTATGATTAATTGGAACACCATAAAAACTGTTTTTCTGGACATGGATGGCACCTTACTGGATCTCAATTTTGATAATTACTTCTGGCAATACCACGTGCCACAACGCTATGCCGAATTACACGATATTGATATCGCCGCTGCCAATGCACAGCTAATACCCAAATTTCGTGAACTCGAAGGCACCATGAATTGGTATTGTGTTGACTATTGGAGCGAAACTCTCGGGCTGGACATTGAATTATTAAAATCTGAAATCAATCATTTAATTGCCGTGCAACCCCACGTGCTGGATTTTCTGGAAATGTTGCAGCAAAAAAATATTCAACGTGTATTAGTCACCAATGCCCACCAAAAAAGTTTAAACCTTAAAATGAAACACACCGCGCTACACCACCATCTTGATAACATTATTTGTTCACACGATTTTAACATCCCCAAAGAACACCAAGCGTTTTGGGGGCGCTTACAACAACAATACCCGTTTGACAATAACACCACTTTATTTATCGATGACAGTATTCCGGTATTACGATCAGCGCAACAATATGGCATAAAACATTTATTAGCGATTTATAAACCCGATAGCCAACGCGACATTAAAGATGTCGAAGATTTTAAAGCCATTCATCACTTTAGTGAGCTATTGTAGTCAATTAATGCTAAAAAAATTACTTGATCCTAATCAATCAGGCTTACTTGTTGCATTAAAAAAGCAGAAAAATTGCGTTAGTATGCTAGCAACGAATAAAACAACCCTGATTAGTTGAAGCAACATGGCAAATATTTTAGATGATTGGGATAAAGAACTGCCCGATTCAATATTAAAAAACCAAACAAAATTACAAGACCGACGTCGATTTTTGTTGCAAATGAGTGGCATCTCAATAGCAACAAGTCTATTACCGCGTTTTAGTTTTGCCAAAACAACAACCAATTTAGACCAAGAACCCTGGCTTACTTTTGCGGCTGTGCAACAACATTTATTTCCTGCCACCGATGATTCACCCGGTGCCAATGATATTAATGCAACACTCTATCTCAACAACACATTAAATACACCTGATATGGAGTTTGAAGATAAAAAATTTATCCTCAACGGTGTTAACTGGCTCAATGGTATATCCAATAAATTAAAACGCAAAGACTTTAGGTTGTTAAACCAAAAAAATCGAGAAATTGTATTACGAAAAATTGAACAAAGTAATGCAGGCCAAAACTGGTTAGCCACGTTACTGCTTTATATTTTTGAAGCACTACTAACCGACCCAGTCTATGGCGGCAACCCAAATGGCATTGGTTGGATTTGGTTACAGCATCAACCGGGATTCCCTCAACCCAGTAAAAATAAAAAGTACTATACATTATGACCAAGCACTATGACGTGTGTGTTGTTGGAAGTGGTGCAGGCGGTGGTCCGGTCGCATTAAGCTTGAGTCAAGCAGGATATTCAGTCGTGGTGCTCGAAAAAGGTCCTTGGTTTACCGAATCGGATTTTTTCAAAGACGAGTTAGCCTGTTGTCGCCGAAAAGTATATAGCCCAAAACTCAAAGACGAACAACACGTCATCGAAGATTATAATGGCAAAGATAAACAGGGCAATTATAAATGGATAGCCGAGCCCACTTCTGAATCCGGTTGGGACTTTTGGAATGGCAGCTGCGTTGGTGGTGCCAGTAATTTTATGAGCGGATTTTTTTATCGCCTTAAACCGGAAGACTTTAAATTAAAAAGCACTTTTGGCGTTATCGATGGTGCCAATGTAGCTGACTGGCCAATTAGCTATTCTGATCTCGAACCTTATTATAGCAAAGTAGAAAAAACTGTTGGCGTATCCGGTGTGGTGCAAGCGCATCAATTCTTAGAACCACGTTCAACATCCAAATTTCCTTTTCCGGCAACAAACGAACACCCTATATCAACACTGTTTGATGAAACCTGTCGAAAAATAAACTTAACCCCACTAACGACCGCACGAGCAGTATTACCCTACGCCGACAATAATCGACGCGGCTGCGAATACTCCGGATTTTGTGGTAGCTATGGTTGCTCCACCGGTGCTAAAGGCAGCTCCAGAGCGGCACTACTCAATAACGCTATCGCAACCAACAACTGTGACATCATTGCTCACGCTAAAGTTCATCGATTAATCAGCAATAATGAAGGGCGAGTCACCAGCGCAGAATATTTTGACGAACAAGCAAAAAACCACAGCGTATCGGCAACGATATTCGTTGTCGCCTGTCATGCGATTGAAACATCACGCTTATTACTCAGCTCCAGTGGCCCGAAACACAAAAATGGCTTAGCCAATAACAATCAACAAGTTGGAAAAAATTTATTATTTTCGGCTGGTGGCACCGGCACCGGAGAATTTCACTATAAAAATTTAACCAAAACGGACGCCCAAGCCTTTAAAACGCGAGGGCCTTTTATCAACCGTGGTTTACAAGATTGGTATTATTTTAAAGACGCTCAATTTCCAAAACGCGTTAAAGGCGGCACCATCGATTTTTTACTGCGCCATCCTAATGCTGTTTCACGAGCAAATTCATTAAAATGGGATGACAACGACAAGTTACTGTGGGGTAAGCCACTCAAAGATAAATTAAAAACCGCATTTACTGGCAAAAAAGATTTTCGGTTTGAAGTTTTTTGTGACTGGTTACCAACAGATGATTGCTTTGTCAGCCTCGATCCAAAAATAAAAGATAAATGGGGCTCAGCGGTAGCACGGGTGCGTATTGGTTATCACGATCACGATCTAAAAATCGCAGAGTTTCTTAGCAAAAAAGCCGTTAAAGTCATGTCCGCGATGGGCGCAAAAAACATTCGTTATGGTGTTAGCGGCTCACCACCAGCCAACCTCGTTGCTGGCGGTTGTCGTTTTGGCAACGATCCAAAAACATCGGTTTTAAATTCAGATTGTCGAGCACACGATGTGGATAACCTCTATGTCACGGATGCCAGCTTTATGCCGACTGGTGGCAGTGTGCCATTCACTTGGACAATTTATGCCAACTCATTTCGTGTTGCTGATAAAATAATAATGCACTTAAAAAAAATATGAAGCAAGTTGTTCATTTAGATCTTATATTTTTTTTCACCTAAACGCTAAATAAGAATCGTAAGGAATTCCAACAATGCGCTTTAAATATCCACAGCTATCAATTTTAATCGGTATTATTGCTTTTATTATAAATTCAACATCCCTGCTTTATTATGCCAATAACCATTACACGATTTATCATCACTAGCAATATCGTCAATATTATTATCAATCGATTCTTTAAATTTTTTAATTATTGATTCTGTTGAATGTAATTGCGGGCTTATTCGAACAATATCAATTCCGGTCTCTTTTATACTTGCCATATCATGAGACAAATCACAAGTATAACCAGATTGCGTTTGAATGCCATTAATAGTAAAAACATCTTGATTATCCTGACTAAGAATATCCAAACCTTGAGGATAATCACGGCAAATGAATTGACAGTCATCTTTTGCTAACTGTTTACTTCTAGCCGTAAAACAACGCGCCGAATAAGCTAACGGTAATTTTCCATAAGCGAATAACTCTATTTCAATTTCATTTGAAAATTCAGCATTGTTTTTTATAATGGTTTCAATCGCTTCTTGCGAAAGCTCCACAGGCATAACCCAACGCTTTAAACCCAATTGATGTAACATCGCGAGTGATCGTTGATTATAGATATTGATAAATGGCCCTGCGATAAACTTTATGCCTTGTGATGATAATATTTGTACCGCTGACATATCATTAGCTTCAATACTATAATCATTTTGTCGACAGATTTTTTTAACGACACTTAATTCAGATTC
Source organism: uncultured Thioalkalispiraceae bacterium (assembly GCA_964514215.1). Classification (GTDB taxonomy): domain Bacteria; phylum Pseudomonadota; class Gammaproteobacteria; order UBA6429; family Thiohalophilaceae; genus CAYQUC01. Next base: position 12,980 of record CAZEPW010000049.1, on the reverse strand, counting down.
AGCCTCAATTAATGTCAATGTAGAAAGCACAACTTCTTTACCCGCATCAACCAAACTCGCAGCAATGTCTAACCAATCTTGCAATTTTAAAGTTCGCCGTTTGGCACAAACGGTTTCACCTAAATAAACAATATCAACTGCTTGTTCAGCCATGGCTTCATAAAATTCATAAACCGTATTACGCGGCCAATAATATTGAATGCTACCCAATGATAATTTCATTACTCTTATTCTCGATTTATTTTAACGAATATTCTATTGCCAAGGGCGTGAATAAGCACCTAACGTGGTTTGATTCCCTTCGGACAAACTCATGAGGGATTTATTCCAATTATCAGCAACACGATAATTTTTAGGTGCCGCCTGATAACTATCAATTGCTGCGCGCCACACTTGAGTTACCTGTTTCACATAAGCCGGGCTGCGCTGCCGACCTTCAATTTTAACCGCGCTGATTCCGATATCGTGAAGCTCTGGTAAAATATCCAAGGTATTTAAACTGGTTGGTTCTTCGAGTACGTGTTGTAATTGCCCCTCAACATCAAACCGGCCTTTGCACAAGGTTGGATAACCAGCTTGTTCATTTTTTTGATAGCGATCAATCACAATATTATTAAGACGTGATTCTAAAACACCATTTTGCTCACTCCAACTAACTGCGCTAGCAGGTGAACAAACGCCACACATATTCGGAGACTCGCCAGTGATGTACGACGACAAATGGCAACGACCTTCAGCCATAATACACAAACTACCAAAACCAAACACCTCCAACTCAACCGGGCTCTTTTTTGACAAAGCTCGAACTTGCGCTAAAGATAATACTCGCGGTAAAACTGCGCGTTTTATATTAAAATGGGTTTTATAAAATTGCAGAGCTTCATGGTTAGTAGCCGAACCTTGTACGGACAAATGTAAATTTAACTTAGGCCAATTTTTGGAGGCATAATCTAACACTGCAATATCAGCGGCAATAACTGCATCAACATTTAAACTAGCCGCTTTATCAATCGCTGATTGCCAATGCGACCAATGCTCAGCTTGCGCATAGGTATTAATCGCCACCATAATTTTAACATTATGGCGGTGCGCATACGCCACGGCATCTTTAATTTTGTTGTCATTAAAGTTTAAACCTGAAAAATGCCGCGCATTGGTCTCATCTTGAAAACCAATATACACAGAATCAGCACCATTGCTGATAGCCATTTTTAGTGATTGATAACTGCCTGCAGGACAAACTAATTCCATAATAAACCCATTTAAGTTGGTAAATACGATGCGTTGTTTTGTAATAGCCACAAGCGTTTATGAATGGCGTTTAATACTAACCACTTTTGTGAACACCATTGAGGCGCGAGTAAAATATTGCTGGCCGCGGTCGCTGTCAATCGATGAAATATAATATCCTTTGGCGTATTTCTAACGATACGTGTTGAAATATCAATGTATTTATCTAATGTCATGGCCTGATATTCACCTCGTCGCCACTGTTTTGCTAATTGCGTGCCTTTTACAACGTGTAACGGATGTAGCTTTAACCCCTGAGTACCAAGCTCCAACACACGTTCGAGCGAAACCAAACTTTGTTGTGCCGTCTCACCGGGTAAACCAATAATTAAATGAGTACACACCTGTAATTGATATTTTTTGGCACGTTTAATTGCATCAACATAAGCTGAAAAACCATGGCCACGATTCACCCGCTGCAAGCTCTCATCAAATGCCGATTGCAAACCTAGCTCTAACCACACCTCATATCCCTGCTGTTGATAATCTGCCAATAAAGCTAACACCGAATCGGGAACACAATCGGGTCTGGTTCCAATGGATAAACCAATAATTTTTGGATCAGCCAAAGCAATATCATAAAGTTGCTTCAGATAATCTACATCAGCATAAGTATTGGTATAAGCTTGAAAATAAGCGATGTATTTTTTTGCGCCAGTTCTCTTATGAACCACGTATTTACCTGCCGCAATTTGCTTGTTAATTTCCGGTGTTTTTTTGATGTTTTGATTAAACGATGCGTTATTACAAAAAGTACAACCACCACGCCCCAAAGTACCATCCATGTTAGGGCAAGTCATTCCAGCATTAATACTGATTTTATGAATTTTTTCGCCATACTTTAACCGCATAGCTTTGCCAAATGAATTAACAACACTCGGTAAATACATTTAGCTTCCTTATTTTAATATAACGCACGATAAAATCAGCATATCAAATTAAAAACTTACATAAATTGATTCAAATCAATACAACTTACTTGCAAATATTTTTAAATAGTATCTACATTAAAAACAGAGATAGCCATGTTAGCAATACCACTAGCACTCCAAAGCAAACTGTCGCATCACGTGCCGCGATTAATAGCCAAACCATTTCATCTTATGCCAACTCGAATGCAGCAAGCAATCCTCAATCGACTGTTGCAACGTGTTTTTAGCGAAGCCTTACTGGAGGGCGATATGGATTTTTTAAATTCCTCTCGCTTGAAATTTGAAATTGAAGATTGTCACCTAAGCTGGACCTGTACCGTCAGCAAAAATAAATTACACGTTATCGATAGCACTACTTCTGATGCGACTATACGCTGCAATTTAAACGAACTCGTTTTACTGGCAAACCAAAAAATAGATCCTGACACTCTATTTTTTCAACGTCGCTTAGTTATTGAAGGTGATACCGAACTGGGGTTAACCATGAAAAATATCATGGACACGTTGGACCCTGAAAATTTACCCGCACCATTAATTAAAATATTAAATATTTTAGAACAAATTTTATCACCACCGAATAAAATTAATTATTCAACTATTCGATAACCGACTAAAATAACGTGCACGGTACAAATGACGTTTGTGCTCAGCATCATCGGTGAATGCTGTTCTGTTATGTAACACATTATTACTTAATAAGCCCATTCCCGGTTGCAGTAAACCAGTAAATATATAAGGTGAGTCACCCGATAAAATTAGTTTCAAATAATCTAAAGCTTGTTGTAATAACTCGTCTTCCAAATACATGACGTTATTATCACGAATGGTATAACGCATGTGTAAGTGTCCCTTGCTTGTAACACTAAATATCGGGCCAGACTCTTCTGCTCGCACAATTTTTCCGGATTGTATTCGAGCAGGAATCGTCATCACATTGTCGCGCATCAATACAGTAATATAATCTGGATTTTTTTCACGCAACAAGATATAAGCAATTTCGTGATCCAATAAAGAATTTTCACCACCGGATGCCGCACGTTGCACCGCATGTAATAATAGTGAATGAACTTGCTGATGCCGTGGATTATAATAACCATCGGTGTGCCATTGAATCGCCCGATTGGTATACGGAATATACTGTTGCCGCACACTATCGCTTGCAACAGTTAACGAGCTTAGGCCAGTTTCATCAGCTAACCAATTATTATCGAGTTTACTACCAACAAAACGACGACCCAATGATAGCGGTATTTCCGGATCAGGATCATTAGCGGATTTGCTAGAATATAAAACCATATTGGTTTTTCGACAAACGTCGATGAGTTTTTGATATTCGTGCTTCGTTAATGCGCGCGGATCATTTACCTCAACAATAAGATCGGCAATATTTTTCGGGTAATCTTTAAGCTTAATATCTCGCCATGCTTGGTATAAACCAGCATCGCCAAGATTAAACGGGTTAGTATTTTTATTGTTAAAATCAGCTATATTAATTTTCATCGTGTTACAATAATAGCAAATAAATATTAACGCATTGATCTAGGTCAGTCCTTAGATTAAAAATACAAGCAAATGAATTTACAAACTCAACTAGAAAAACGTGAATCCCATTTTTTAAAGCGTTTTTGACAATATTTTAATAGCGATTGATAGCCATCAAAAAATAATTCAAAATCACCTTCTGCAGGCGAATCAAATTCACAGTAATCATTTTTATAATCGCGACAAACCTGTGGTCGAGTTTCGTAAGTACCGCAACTTCCATCGTCTTGTAAAAACTGGCATTGATTTAAAATTAATAAAAACCAACCATCCTCATCTTTATAAGCCTGAATATTTTTATGTGCCATTTGCCACAATAAATGATCAAAATCATCAATTTTACGCGGCGAATCAATTTGCTGGGTTGTGTAGCTGCAACAGATCGTTCCGGGGCAATAACTGCACTTTGTTTCAGTTGGTAGTAAATCTGGACGAATATTACTGTTCATTATGAGCCTTTATGACAAGCGAGTTATTAAAATCGATATTTCAAGCAGTATATCAAATAGTATGCATGTTAATAAATGTTATTTCAGACAACATGAGATAAACTAAAATCATGAAAATTAACGAGACATTGCGTAATAACCCTGAATTTACTCAATCGATATACCGATTAGCGATATGGGTAACAATCTCGATATTAATATGGCTGCAATTTACAGCCGAGCTAGAGAATTTAGACATTAAAAATTATCTTAGCTTTATGATTTTATTCTTGGTTATTTCCATAGCGATACTAATCTCTATCTTAATTATTCCACAATCAACAATACGTCCCTATTTAACGCCGTTATGTGATCTCGGCAGCGTCTGTTACACCATGATTTTAACTGGCTCGGGTCCCTTTAGCGCCTATTATTTATTATTCCCATGGATTTTTGTCGGTTATGGCACTCGCTATGGCCGAGGCCCATTAATTGTAACAACGCTGATTGCACTAGTTGGCTATCTCTATGTTTTATGGTTATTTAATAGCTGGCACGCAGATTCATTCTCATCAACATTATTTACCCTGTTTTTAATAATTTTGCCATTATACGTTAATAAAATGACATCAAAATTAAAACACTCGCAACAAGCTGCAATCAAAGCCAATAATATAAAAAGTGAATTTCTAGCAGTCATGAGCCATGAAATTCGCACTCCCATGAGTGGCATTATCGGTATGACTAGTTTGCTAGAAAATACTAAACTGGATCAATTACAAAGAGAATACGTCGTGGCATTGCAACAAAGTTCAACGGCACTACATGCGTTAATAAATGATATATTAGACGTTTCAAAATTAGAAGCCGGAAAATATCATCTGCAAATAACACAATTTAATTTGGCTGACGTTATACACGGTGTTGTGAAATTATTTACACCATTAGCAAATGAAAAGTCGATTGAACTCATTAGTTATATACAACCCAACATTCCCAAAATAGTCGAAGGTGATCCCGATAAATTACGACAAATTATTTTAAACTTAGTCAGTAATGCCATTAAATTTACCGACCAAGGTGAAGTGACTATTACGACTACGGTAGTAGCTAATAAAAACAATGAACTAGTGAGAATTAAAATCGAGGTTCGCGACACAGGCCTAGGAATTCCAAACAAGCAATTAGAAAAAATATTTCAACCATTCTACCAAGGAAAAAATATTAGCCCCAGCAGGCATTCTGGTACGGGGCTTGGCACCACCATATCACATCAATTAGCGACATTGATGGGTGGTGAAATTGCAGCTTGCAGTGACGAAAACAAAGGCAGTGTTTTTTGGGTTGAGATACCTTACCACTATGCAGAATATCACGATAACGATTTTGATTTATCGCACCTTTCTAATTGCAATATAATCGTGCTAGATGACATAAAATCAAGCTCCCAAATCATTGAAAAATATTTAATTTTTTTAAAACTAAACCCGATTATGGCTAATAACGAATCTGATGTTATTAATTATTTGGCTGCGCATTCAGGCAATTCTAAAGTAACAGTTATTATTAGCGAATCTCATCTGTCTCCCAATAGAGATACTTTCGCGAAAAAAATAAAAAATCAATATTTATCTAAAACAAATTTAATCTTAATAACTAATATTGAAAATATTAACATATTAGATAATGAACATAAAAACTTGTATCAGCATTATATTGTTCGACCAATAATCATAGACAATTTAAAACAAATAATTTTATCATTATATTCCACTGATAAGCTGATATCGCCAAAAACTAACAATGACATTAACGACAAATCTAGAAATAATAATTATTCAATTTTAATAGCAGAAGACAGTGATATTAATGCAAAAGTCATCTGCACTTTCTTAGAGCAAGAGGGTTATAAAACCACTCGAGTCATATCCGGACAAGAGGCTATTAATGCTTTAATTAACAGTAAATATGATATTGTTTTAATGGACATGCGTATGTCCGACATGGATGGCTTAGAAGCAACTACTAAATGGCGCAAACAAACGTTTGATAGTGAAATCATTAAAAGTAATATTAATATTCCAATTATTGCCTTAACGGCAAACGCCACAGTCGAAGATAAAAAGCGTTGCATCCAAGCTGGAATGAATCAATTTTTATCAAAACCCGTATCAAAAGATGACTTAATAGCCGTTATCGATACTTATCACACATACTCATGAATCAACATAAAAAACCTTTAGTATTTTTAGTTAACGATCCATTGGTATGGGTTATTATAGGTTGCGCAGTATTTTTTTGGTTTGCTTTGTCTTACTTTCTGCCCATTACATCAAATTTACTTTGGCCATTAGCAACACCAATGGCTTTTATCTTGCCGGTGATACTCTATCCTATATTTGAAGAAATTGTATTTCGTGGTGCGGTGATGGAATTTTTTCAAGAAAAAGTTCCGGGCATTGTTTTTTTTCATTTAAGTAAAGCAAATATAATCAGCAGTATATTATTTACCTCGTTGCATTTTTTATACCATCCACCATTATGGGCAAGCTTAGTTTTTATTCCATCATTGGTATTTGGCGTATTAAAAGAACGTTATCATAGTTTAATTCCTCCGATTCTATTTCATGTATTTTTTAATGCCGGTTATTATTTATTATTCTCGGTATAAACCCTCACGGCGTTACCTGCAACCAAAACGTCACCGGGCCATCATTAATTAGCGCAACTTGCATATCGGCTCCAAACTGCCCTGTCGCAATTGTCGAATATTTTAATTTAGACTCGGCTACAAAATAATTATACAACCGTTTACCATCTTGAGGCGCTGCTGCCGATGTAAAACTGGGACGATTGCCGTTATTGGTATTAGCCGCTAACGTAAACTGCGGTACAATTAACACACCAGCATTAATATCAGTTACGTTTAAGTTCATTTTATCTTGTGCATCAGAAAAAATACGATAATTTAATACACGTTGTAATAAACGACTTGCTTGAGTTTCACTATCACCGCGCTCAATTCCAAGCAACACTAACAAGCCTTGTTGGATTTCCCCAATAATTTCTTGATCAACACTGACACTGGCCTGAGTCACTCGTTGTAATAATGCTATCATTTACTTAATCACCATTAATACGGCTCAACATGTATTGCGTTGCTTTAATCAACGCATCAACAATACCCGGTTCACTGGCAGAATGACCCGCATCGGGGATGATTTCTAAATCCGACATTTGCCATTGTTGATGCAATAACCAAGCACTTTCCGCAGGACAAATAACATCGTAGCGGCCTTGAATAATAATTCCCGGTATGTAATTAATTTTGTCCATATTATTTAATATTTGATTTTCGGATAAAAAACTATTATTGATAAAATAATGGCATTCGATTCGCGCAAGGCTTAATACCGTGTGCATATCAGAAAAGTGATCCACTACCGAACGTTTTTGTATTAAACAAGCCGTGCGACCTTCCCACAAAGACCAAGCTTTTGCAGCAGTAAAACGTTCAATTTCATTATCACTGGTTAAGCGTTTATAATAAGCAGCAACTAAATTGTCGCGTTCATTTTCGGGGATCGGTTTTATAAAATCTTGCCATAAATCGGGAAATAACCGACTGGCACCTTCTTGATAAAACCAATCAATTTCGCGTTGGCGGCATAAAAATATACCGCGTACTATCATACCCAGCACTTTATCAGGATGTGCTTGTGCATAAACCAATGCCAAGGTTGAGCCCCACGATCCACCAAATAACATCCATTGCGATACATGCAAGAATTTTCTAATTGCTTCCATGTCTGCAACCAATGCTTGAGTGGTGTTATTGGTTAAATCAGCATGTGGAGTTGATTGACCGCTACCACGTTGATCAAACAATATGATGCGATAGCGTTCTGGATCAAAAAATCGGCGGTGATAATTTTCACAACCAGAACCCGGGCCACCGTGAATGAAAACCACCGGCACGCCATCCGGATTGCCGCACTCTTCAATATACAATTCATGGGGCGCATCTACCGCGAGAGTATGACTGGTATAAGGTTTAATTTTAGGATAAAGTTCGCGCATCAATCTATCACTATTTTATTTGTAAATTTAAATAAGGTGGTAACACCGATAAGTAACAGGCCAATTAAAATTGCAATGGGACCAACTCCAGTTTCAAGTAAAAAAGCCGCCCAACTAAATCCAAACACAGTTGATAAATACAACATGCCGGAATGCATGACAGCACCAACTATAAATAAACCACTGATTAAATATTTTAACCATTTTGCGGCGCTGATAAAACATAAAACCAATCCAACAATGATATTCAGCACCGATTCCAAATTACCATGGGCATGCGCCCCACCTTTGATGGCATCAATTTCAGCAGCTGAATTTAACAATTTATTTAACCCTAAAATTCCATTGGTATTTGCCTTGGCGATATCAATTGCCACAAGAGGTTCTAGCTCTTCTTCGAAATCACTACCTGCTAACGCTTGAAGTCGACCAACTGAACTTTGTTTTTGTTGCGCAATTTTTCCATAATCCTGATACATATCAACCATTACAACGCCAAGTGATGCGGTGAACACTAAATAAATAAATCCAAATGCAATGTTATATTTTCCAATCATACCGTCGTCCTTTTTTAAAATAGGCTAAATGGAATCATGATAACTTCTATGATTATAATATCAAGTTGATATTTTGGTAGCTGCAAGACAAGATAGGCGAAAGCCCTCACCAATAGCGTATCCACAAGCAATCATTTCTTGATTTATATTGATATAATAGCCTACATTAGCACTTGGATTTAAATACTTATAACCAAAGGATAACTAATAATATGAGTGAACAAGCAACTGCCATTGCAAAAAATTGGATGAATAAAATTGTTGAGACCGCTGCAAATAAGCAATTTGATGCACACATGAATTTAATATCAAAAAAAGTTAATATTACAGGTATTCCAGACTTCGACAATATTGGTTACAACGATTGGGCGACACAATGTAAACATGAATTTGCAAATAATATTATTAAGAGCATCAGTTTTCAGGGGTTCAAATTGCAAGCCCATACCGATTCACGTGTAATGTTTAAAACCTATGAGGCCGTTGAGGCAACAGATGGTGCAATTTCAGCACAGGGTATTGAAGTATTACTCGAAAAGGAACATGGTAATTGGCGTGTTGTTCAAGAACGAATTTTACCCTATGACGAAGTTAAACACGATAAGTTACTGGATTAATCAAACAACAATCCGCGCCACACTATCTATTCTATAATTGTTAAGAAAACTAAACGTAACAAATTTATTATTTTTCGCATCGTAGCCGATTACTATTAAAAAAATGTTGCAAACGGTGAACGGTGACGTTGCAAAATCCTGAATGACAATTGTCTTTAATTTTATTTCGTTCTAATAACTATCATCACTAATCAACACACTCTGTCAAACTACAGTCTAAAACACTGCAATCGCAATCATCGAGGTAATTTAAAAAGTCGACTACGCCACCTAATGAAGCGATTGGCATTGACTCTGTACGTAGGTACAGAGTTTATAATCACTTTATACGGAGTAGATTATGTCAGAATGTTGTAGCCCAGAATTAAATGAAAATAAGAAAAGCCAAAAACTTATCTGCCCGCAGTGCAATACAAAATGTATCGCGGTTGATCTAACAACAGTTTTACAACATGTCGTATTTCCTTTAAACCTAGATACTCCAAGTGAGAATTTTTATCACTGTTGCAACAACCAGTGCGATACTATTTATTTTTCAGATAATAAAAATAGCTATAAAATATCACAAGTTCGGGATAAACTTGAAATACAACAAGGCTGGTTATGCTATTGCTTTGATATTTCAAAACAACAATACCAACATGCTCTCGATACTGGTACGGCAAAGGTGATAAAAGATTTTGTTATTAAACAAACAAAATCCCATCAATGCGCGTGCAATATTCGAAACCCTTCTGGCCAATGTTGTCTTGCTGAATTTAAAAAAATGGAAAAATAGTTTATGAAAATATCGAGTATCACAGACAAAGTTGGATCAATCGGCGCTATTGTTGCCGCGATGGGATGTGCATCGTGTTTTCCATTATTGGGCGCTCTCGGAGCCAGTATAGGCTTTGGCTTCTTAGCCCAGTTTGAAGGAATGTTTATTAATAAATTACTACCAATTTTTGCAATGCTTGTTATTGTAAGTAATACCATTGCTTGGTGGTCCCACCGAAAAATGTCACGCACATTATTGAGCTTTGTTGGTCCCAGTATGGTTCTTGCAACGCTCTATTTATACTGGACAGCAAACTGGAGCACGTATATGTTCTATGCAGGATTAGTTTTAATGTTGCTAGTTTCTGTTGGCAATCTAATTTGGCCACCACAACCCTATTGTGCAACACTAATAGACACAGACTCAAACAACAACTCGGTTTAACAATATGCCATCAATCCAATTAGACTCAACCATTAGTTGCCCGGAATGTGGTTTTCAACAAACTGAAACAATGCCCACAGATTCATGTCAATGGTATTACGAATGCACTAACTGCAAAAAGTTACTCAAACCGCTACCCGGTGATTGCTGCGTGTTTTGTTCTTATGGCTCGATAAAGTGCCCACCCAAACAGGGTGAACAATAAGCATTTAAAGGGCTTGGTCTAATTTGCAATAATCATATTCCCAGTGGAAATATTTTGCTAAAGCAACACAACTATCAAACTGTGTTTCTCGATTGCATTTACTAATTAAACCTTTTAGCAGCTTCCTTACGTTGGCATAGTCATACTTCTGAACCACCACCGTATGTTTCTCAACAAGCTCAGTGCTGTTTCGACGAAGACGTAAGGCTTCAGGAGTCGCAAGCGTTACATTCAAGGTAATTTCACCTTTCAGGTTTTTAACCCTAACACCCATGTCTAAACAAATATGGATGTCTTCAGGTGATTTGGGTGACCAGGTTTCTAAATCTACTTCGCCTGATGTTAGTGTTTTTAATTTTAAATGTTTTTGAATTTTCATCATTTCCCTACAATAGAAGATCAATCATTATGTGGGATATAATCCCACAAATAGAGAAATAATCAAGTGTTTCGTCAGGATATTGAGTTGTTAATAGCCTTTTAGGGGTAATTATTTGTCGCTTTTTTGACATAACGTGATTTTTATAGGATTAGATGATGTAAGTCATTGCTTCATATTAATTTTGGTGATTAGCCTATTATTCGTGGCGACAATACTGTGCTTGAAATGCAACGAGTTTTTGTGGCAGTTGCTAATGCCACATCTTAATATCGCTTGCTGGCACAAAATTACCACAACAGCCTGCATGGTTTAAAATATGCAAATTTAAAGTTTCAGTAATCAAACTCTTTTAAATTAAATTTTACTAATACCGCATCCACCAGCTTTGTATTCCAAAAATTATTATCAACGTTTTATTATTTCAATTGCAACATTAAACATTACTTTGGTCGGAATATCTTACTGTATCAGAGCAGCCAATGAAATTGTTTAGTGACTTTAAACAGTGATGGTTTATTTTGTTAAATAAAAATTAACTAAAAAATATTTATTGAATACTTAATGAAAGCTCAAACCATAGTTGATATTATTGTTAACTTAGTTTTTAAACTTAAAAGGAGGTTTGTTATGTTTGGCGGATTAAAAGATAAAATTGGTGGCGGTGTTTTAGATAAGCTTGGTGATAATGCAATTGATAAAGCTGTTGAAAAATTCGCACCGGCTTTAAAGGAACACTTGGATAAAATTAAATCATTAAAAGCAAGTGATATTAATGACGACGCAAAATTTGACTCATTAATTATCACACCTATGTTAGTTTCAGTGTCAGGAGCAAGCGGCGGTGCAACTAAATTAATACCTAACTTTGATGTTCGTTTTAAAACTGCGATGTTACACGTTCGAGATGAATTAATTATTGTTGATGGTAACAATGTTAAATTAGTAGAAGATGCGCAGGCTAGATTTCCAAAAGTATTAATTGAGGGATTTAAAAAGTCAGCTTAAAATAATAAAAACATACCTCGCGATCGAGGTATGTTTTTTTATATCGTAACCACTTCATCTTGAAAATGACGCGTACCACGATCATCAACCCAACTAATGGATATTGGGAAATCACAAATTTTTCCAAACCCCATTGTTGTTACTGCCAAAATATCAAAAACGACTCCAGGTAAGACTTCAGTAATCGGAAAAATTGAACGCGCATCAATAATAGTTAAACGTGGTTTAAGTGCAGAATCTTTAATTTCGATGCTGTCATTAATGCCATTCACTAATTCATCAGCATTAATAACTCGAATGGGTGAACCAATAACAAAATCAATATCACGCGCGGTGACAATACCGGTATTTTTTAAAATTAACCGCAATTGATTCTGCGTATTACGTTTTGCCGTTAACATTAACGAAACATCAATGCTTTTATAACGCTCAAGAATGGGTTTGCTAATATTCAATTCTTTATTACGTTTAGCAAGCGGTATTGAATTGTTGTAATACGATTTACCCGCTCGACGATACGCAAAAATTGAAATAACAAAAGCTAAAAATGCAAGGCTTATAGTGACTAGCTGACTCCATTCACTCGATGAAATTAATTTAATTGAATCTAGCATAACGATGCTTCTTCCCTATTACCTATCGAAAAACAAACTTAACCTTATTTTAATGTATATTAACCCCAATTTGCATCGGTATTTATCTTATTTTGTCTGATAAGCATGCAAATTATGTTAAATA
>CAZEPW010000048.1:0-28970 GCA_964514215.1 uncultured Thioalkalispiraceae bacterium | reverse complement strand
CAATGAAATATGATCTTTTAGAGGTGTCTAAGCATCCAAAGGAACTTCATCAAAAATACAATGGAAGAACCAGAATGTTTCTTCGTATGACGACAATTGAACAATTATTTACGTAGAATTGATTAATTATGTGTAAGGTAAGGGGCATTAATAACCTAACGGATCCTCATAAAATTAATTTGGTTACGTGTGCAAATAGTGAATTCATGAAATGCAAGATTAAAATTTTTTGAGCGTTAATTTTGTTATCGTATTCTTATGAAGTGACCAAGTTTATTTGGCCACTCCACTAAAATAATTAGGGCGTGTAACTTGGTAATTCGATTACATAAGCATCAACGCTATCTCCGCCACCCCAATCACTGCCAAATAATAAACGTGTTGCACTTGGGCTTATGACAACATGCGGTTCTGCCCAGTAACCTTGTGGCCCTGCTTTACCCCAAGTTCGGTGATGTGCTACTCGGCATACTGTGCCGCCGGGGGGGTTGGTGTTGGCCAGTAAAATTTCATTATTTAATACTGTTTGGCCATCAACATTTCCAACGATTGAGACGGCAACCCAACCTGGATTTTTATGGCTGATTGCTGATATGTGTGTTGCTGATGGGGGGAATGGGTAGCCTGTTGCTTGTCCTATGATGACATTGCAATTACCATTACTTAGGTTATGAGCAACTAATGCGCCGGGTTTACAATTAGCTGCGCCACCAAAATCCACTCCGTAATACATATCCGTGCCATCGGCTAGCATTCCTAATGATGCGTGATCAAAGGGGTTTCCAAGATCCAGCGTTCGTTGTAGTGTTCCGCTAAAATCTAAGATATTGGCGCTGTTACTACCTGGATAAAAGAATAAATTACCACTAGCTGATGATTGAGGTGCTGCTGTGCCACTTGCAACTCGTCTTGGGCTTTCAGTGTTGTTACTAATTCGATAATTGAAATATTGTCGTCCTGTACTTTGTTGGCATAATAATCCAATCACATCCGAATCCCATGAGGTATACATTGGATCACTACCGGATGAAACTGTTGAACAGTTATTAAATACAGTCAAAGTGGTTTTGGTATTGTTACTGATTTTATATGCGATGAGTGATGGTGTACCTGAGTTATCGATATACATTAAGATATCGGGATCGAGGGTATGCCAAAATACTTGTTCAAGATCTGGCGGTGTTATATTGAGTTTTCGAATGTATTGATAGGTTTTGCCATTGTATAGGTGATGGCCATTATTACTACCGCGAGTGTGATATAAAATTAAGTAGGTTTCATCTGCGTTCCATGCTTGTATTGTGGAGTACATTGGTTTTATAACCGCGCTTGTTTCGGCAGATGAAATACGACGTATTGACGTTCCAAATTGGGGATCGATTACGGTCGTCCCGGTTGCAGGTTTTGCTAAAGCCGTCATGGGGTGATCGATTTTATCTGTTATTAGACCATCGCATAAGTTAGCTGTGTTGCCTGAAGAAAAGTAGGCTGTTACGGTTTGATTGCTATCCATGGTGATGGCACAGCTTTGATTGCCCGTGCAGGCACCTGCCCAACGGGTAAAGCTATAACCGGGATTAGCAGTGGCGGTTAAGTTGACTTGTATTCCTGAATTGTAAATTTCAGAACAATCGACACCGCAATCAATACCGGCTAAAGTACTTTTTATTGTTCCACCAATGTTGGCATTAACAATTAATTGAACGGTATTGGCTGCTGCGGTTGAAAATACGGCTGTTACTGATTGGTTTTGTGACATGGCGATAGTGCAGTTTCCGGTGCCAGTACAAGCACCTTGCCAACCATCAAAATTATTACCGCTGTTTGGTATGGCTTGTAAGGTAATTTGGCTACCGGAAATTAAATCTTGTGTGCATGAATCAGAGCAAGAAAATCCCGATGTTGAACTCGTTATTTGGCCAAGACCGGTGATTGAGGTAATTAATTGAAGGTTTATTGGAGCTACTGGTGTTGTGGTTATCGGTGTTGTTGTAACGGTATTGTCGCTATCGCGTCCTCCGCCACATGCTGATAATAAGCTCAAGAGTGTGAAGCCCAGAAAAAGTTTGATTAAAATAGACAGTCGCTTTATTGGAAAGCTCGTCATTGGCCAATTCCTTGTATTTAATAATGAAAAGGCGACTGTATATTATTTGTTAAGTATTTCTGTGAGTTAGCTCATATTTTAAACATTTTGTTAAATAGTATTAAACTTATTTCATGATATCGTTTACATACCAATCCATTGCTTCTTCGAGGCCACTATCGATAGCGTGTGTTGGTTCATAGCCGAGTAGTTGTTGGGCTTTACTGATATCGGCGCGTGAATGACGCACATCACCGGCACGAAAATCTCGATATTCCGGTTTAGCTTTTTTGAGATTTTTAATTCGATTCATTAATTTGTCTTGAATTAAGTCATAGAGTTCGGTGAGTGTGGTTTGGGCATTTAAGGCAACATTGTAGACTTGATTGACGGCATCAGGATTGTTTGTTGTAGCCGCTAAGATATTTGCTTGGACGGTGTTGTCGATATAACAAAAATCTCGGCTGGTTTCACCATCGCCATTAATATAGACTTTATCGCCCGCTAAAATGCTGGCTACCCATTTTGGTATGACAGCAGCATAAGCACCTTCTGGATCTTGGCGTTGACCAAATATATTAAAATAACGCAGACCAATGCATTTAAAATTATACGTTCGCGCAAAGACATTGGCGTAGAGTTCGTTTACTAGTTTTGTGACGGCATAGGGAGATAGTGGATTACCAATTTTATCTTCGACTTTGGGGAGATCGGGGTGGTCACCATAGGTTGAGCTTGATGCGGCATAGACGAATTGCGTTACTTCATTTTTGTATGAAGCATATAACATGTTTAAATAGCCGCTGGTATTATTGTCATTGGTTAAAATAGGATCTTCGATGGAACGGGGCACTGAGCCTAATGCGGCTTGATGCAAAACATAATTGATATTACGACAGGCTTTGTTGCAATCATCAATATTTCGAATATCACCTTCGATTAAACTAAAGTTAGCCCACTGTGCGCTGTCGACAGCGTCTTTAACCTGATCTAAATTATGTTGGTGACCGGTAGAAAAATTATCCAAACCAACGACTATTTGATTATTTTTAAGCAAGGTTTCTAATAAATTAGAGCCTATAAATCCTGCAACGCCGGTTATTAACCATTTTTTTGGCGCTGAATTTAATTCAGATACTATTTTTTCATACTGAGTCATTATTATTCCTATCTTGATGTTTTATTTTTTTGAGATATTACAGACGGCCATCAGATTCATCTGGACTGAGTAAATATTTTATATCATAAAGCACGTGATCTTTTTTACCGAATTGATGAATTTTTTCTGCACCTAATGCTTTAATTTGATTGTGTGCAACAGCAAGTATAATCGCATCGTAATGGCCATTTTTAGGCTGTTTAATCATATTAATATCATATTCTTTTTTAGCCTCTTCTTGATCAACCCACGGATCGTAGATGTCGATATTAACACCATATTCTTTTATTTCATTAATAATATCTACCACGCGAGTATTACGTAAGTCGGGACAATTTTCTTTAAAGGTTAAACCTAAAATTAAAATATTAGAATCGTTGACATGAATGCGTTTTTTAAGCATTAATTTAAATACTTGAGAGACCACATAGTTTCCCATATTATCATTTAAGCGTCGTCCCGCTAAAATCATTTCAGGGTTATAACCAATCTCTTGTGCTTTATAAGTGAGGTAATAAGGATCGACTCCGATACAATGGCCACCCACTAAGCCGGGTCGAAAAGGCAAAAAATTCCATTTGGTGCCTGCTGCGATTAATACTTCTTCTGTATTAATGCCGAGACGATTAAATATAATGGCGAGCTCATTGATTAATGCAATATTAACATCGCGTTGGGTATTCTCAATGACTTTAGCAGCCTCAGCAACTTTTATTGAACTGGCTTTGTGTGTGCCGGCAGTAATAATGGATTTATATAAATCATCGACTAAGTCTGCAGTTTCCGGAGTGGAACCGGAGGTTACTTTTAAAATATTTGTGACTCGATGTTCTTTATCACCGGGATTAATGCGTTCGGGACTGTAACCAACATAAAAATCTTTATTAAATTTTAACCCTGATATTTTTTCTATTAATGGCACACAAACTTCTTCTGTTGCACCAGGATAAACAGTGGACTCATAAATTACGATTGCATCTTTAGTAATTATTGAGCCTAACATTTCACTGGCCTTAACCAGTGGTGTTAAATCGGGGTTTTTATTTTTATCGATAGGAGTCGGGACGGTAACGATGAAGATGTTGCACTTTTTGAGATCGTTGGTATCGGAACAATATTCAAGTTTAGCGGCTTCTTTTAGTTCATTATTACTGACTTCTAAAGTACTGTCACTACCTGATTTTAGCTCTTCTACTCGTGATGAATTGATATCAAAACCCACAACGGGTAGTTTTTTACCAAATTCAACCGCGAGCGGTAAGCCAACATATCCAAGGCCAATTATGGCAAGTTGCGCATCTTGTAGTTTTAACATTTATCGACACCTTTTCTTATTTTGAAATTACTTTTTAATTTAAGTAATTGTGATTATATGTTAATTATCACTTAACATCAGTTATATCTTTTTCTCCCAATTGAGTGCTGTTTTAACAATTACGTCTAAATCATCGTACTTTGGTTTCCAACCGAGGGAGTCTTGTATTTTATCGGCAATTGCGATTAATTCTGGAGGATCTCCTGCGCGTTTTGGTTCTTCTCGTACTTCAAATTTGGCATCATTGATACGCTGTACGGTTTCGAGAACTTCTCGCACACTATAGCCATGGCCATAGCCGCAATTTAATATGGTGGATTGACCATTATTTCTTAAATAATCAAGGGCTTTTATATGGGCATCAGCCAAATCTTCAACGTGAATATAGTCTCTAACACCAGAGCCATCGGGGGTTGGATAATCTGTTCCAAAAATCGAAACATGACTGCGCTTTCCTACAGCAGCTTCGCAAGCAACTTTGATGAGTAGCGTGGCACCTTCTGTAGACTGGCCGATTTTTCCTTCCGGATCACAGCCTGCAACATTAAAATACCGTAGAATTACGTGTCGTAACTTAGAAGCAAATGATAAATCTCTTAACATCCATTCGGTCATTAATTTTGATGTGCCGTAAGGATTAATTGGGTTTAATGGTGTCTCTTCACTCGCGGCACCTTTGCTTGGCATGCCGTAAACGGCTGCTGTTGATGAAAAAATAAAATGTTTTACGTTTTGTTGCTCACAACACTCCAAAAGATTACGGCTGCTACAGGTATTATTCCAATAATATTTAAGTGGATTTTCAACTGATTCGGGTACGATGGTATGTGCTGCAAAGTGCATAACGGTGTCGACATTATAATCGATGAGAATTTTGTTCACTAAATCTTTGTCACTGGTATCACCAACAACCAACTCTCCATACAAAACCGCTTTCTTAAAACCGGTGGAGAGATTGTCTAATACTACAATGTTTTCATTTGCTTTCCCTAGTTGGTTGACGACGTGGCTACCAATGTATCCGGCGCCACCGGTGACAAGTACGGTTGATTTAGTCATAAAGGCCTCGATTTGTGATTATTCTTGTAAATATTTGATTTTATATGAAATTTTAGTGTAATTAATAGGACTTTGCTGCATAATCTTTAACAGTGTAGCGCATTTACTGGTGTAATCTCATCTGTGAATCAAAAGTGAATTTTAAATGATTTACTAAATTATACACGTTATTATATTTTAACTCTTTGATTATATTTGTATTTTATATCGGGTGATAGTATTTAACTCGAGGTGAATGTGATTACATTCAATGATATAATCATTAATTTTTAATTGGTTATTTAAACTTGATACGATGACGCACAATACCGATGACACAAGAATAAAATCCGTTTCTGAAGTCTTAGCACCTGCTAATTTACATGACTCTTTACCGATAACGGAGCAAGCTTCAGATACTGTATTTAATACCCGTACTGCTATCCATCAGGTGTTGCATGGTGCGGATGATAAGTTGGTTGTGATTGTTGGCCCATGTTCGATTCATGACACCAAAGCTGCAAAAGAATACGCACTGCGATTACTCGAATTAAAAAAGCAATATCAAAATGAGCTTATTATTGTTATGCGAGTTTATTTTGAAAAACCCAGAACAACCGTGGGTTGGAAAGGCTTAATAAATGATCCTGAATTAAATGGCAGTTTTCAAATTAATAAGGGCTTGAGATTAGCGCGTGAATTGTTATTGGATTTAAATAATATGGGAATTCCTGCAGGAACGGAGTTTTTGGATTTAATAACACCACAATATTTCGCTGATTTGATTAGTTGGGGAGCGATTGGTGCGCGTACTACCGAATCTCAAGTACATCGAGAATTAGCGTCGGGTATTTCATGTCCGGTGGGTTTTAAAAATGGCACCAATGGTAATTTACGCGTGGCGGTTGATGCGATGCGTGCGGTGCAGGATCCACATATTTTCTTATCGGTCACAAAACAAGGGCATTCCGCTATATTTTCAACCACTGGAAATAATGATTGCCACGTTATATTACGCGGTGGCAAAGAGCCTAATTACGATAAACAACACATCTCTGACAGTGTCGCTGAATTAAAAGGTGCGGGGATGAAAACTCAGGTAATGGTGGATTTGAGCCATGGAAATAGTCAAAAAGATTATCGCCGTCAATCTGAGGTAGCAACAAATATAGCAACTCAAATTCGAACGGGTGAGCAAAATATAATGGGGGTGATGATTGAAAGTCACCTTGTTGAAGGCAATCAAGCCGTTGGTGATGGCACATCGTTGAACTATGGTCAGAGTATTACCGATGCGTGTATTTCATGGGAAACAACCGTTGAACTTATTGCTGAACTTGCTCAAGCAGTTCAATCTCGACGACATTTAGAATCAAAGGTTGCCATTATTTAAAGAACGCGGATTGCGTCAGACAAAAACGCTATTCCCGCGCGTAAAACTCTAATTGCTTTTGCGCGGGATAACGTGTTTTTTTTGTTTCAACCTTAGGTTAAGGAAATGCAGGAATGGTAGGTTCAATTCCGTGAGCATCGACTTCAGGATGATGTCTTTTAACGAGAGAGTTAATTTCATCAACTTGAACGACAGGAACCTCGGCCATTAATAATATATGTCCTTCCTTAATATCCTGTTCAAATGGTTTTAGTTTTGAATTGGGTACATCAAGGGCAATCATACTGGATGACCAAGCACCTATAAATGAGCCTGCAACAGCTGTAGCGAGTACTGTTAAGCCACTTAATTCAAGTCCATTCATTGGGATAAAAACTGCAATTGCGCCAAGTATCAACCCCGTTATACCGCCCACAACAAAACCGTTTTGAGTGCCATGCACAACATCACTTTTTTGCAATAAACTGGCTTCAGGCAAATCAGATAAATTGGTGCCTTCTTTAGCAACAACATGCATGTGGTTTTCGGGTATTTTAGCGAGTAATAATTCATTGTGAACTTTGCGGGCACATTCGGTATCAGGCAAAATAAAATACATTCGACGGTTCATAATAAGCCTCCATTCAATAAATTAGTCTATTAATAATAAATTGTACTTTGTCTTACTAATAGTATAGACGAGTAAATTGCTAGGCTATTTATTAAATTTCGTGTTATAGAACAAACTGATTACAATCAATAAATGTATCTATTTGATTTTTAATATAATTACTATATCAGTAAACTTATATATAATGAGTTTTAATGATAATATAACGAATAACTAAGACAGCACGGTTTATTATAAGCATGCTAAGTTTGCGTATTTAAGAGGATTTGGATTTGAAATTTTTACCCATTTTTATGGATATCAATAACCGTCAGTGTTTAGTCGTTGGTGGTGGAAAGGTAGCGGCACGTAAAGTTCACTTGTTATGCCGCGCGGGAGCAAAAGTCACTGTTATTTCTCCAGATTTAACGACTGATCTCAGTTCGCTGTTGCAAAAAAATGAGATTGCAGTTTTAGCTGAGAAATATAATGGTGCAAATATGTCTGATTATGCCGTGGTGATTGCTGCCACTGATCAGGCTGATGTTAATAAACGGGTTTCTGATGATGCTAAAAGCCAGGGAGTTCCGGTTAATGTTGTGGATCAACCTGAGTTGTGCACTTTCATTATGCCATCAATCATTGATCGCTCTCCGGTTCAAATCGCAGTTTCAACTGGAGGAGCATCTCCTGTTTTAGCTCGATTACTTCGCTCTAAACTTGAAACGGTGATACCGTCCGCTTATGGTCGTTTAGCTGAATTAATAGAGTCCTACCGAAATAAAGTAAAACAAAAATTCTCATCTATTGATGATCGTAAAAAATTCTGGGAAGGTGTTTTAGAGGGACCGATTGCTGAATCATTAATTGCGGGCAAGGATAATGATGCCAAACAAGCATTAGATAAAGCCGTATCTCAGGCCAAAGCACCAAACCAAGAAGGTGAAGTTTACTTAGTTGGCGCTGGACCGGGTGATCCCGATTTGTTAACTTTTAGAGCGCTACGATTAATGCAGCAATCCGATGCCGTTGTTTATGACCGATTAGTATCAAAAGAAATATTAGATTTAGTTCGCCGTGATGCTGATTTTATTTATGCCGGTAAAGAACGCAATAACCATGCAATAGCACAAGAAAATATAAATCAATTGTTGGTACGTCTGGCTAAAGAGGGTAAACGTGTCCTAAGATTAAAAGGCGGCGATCCCTTTATATTTGGTCGAGGCGGTGAAGAAATAGAAACGTTAATGCAAGAAAATGTGAGTTTTCAAGTGGTACCGGGTATTACCGCTGCAGCTGGTTGTGCCGCTTATGCGGGTATACCATTAACACATAGAGATTATGTACAGTCTTGTGTTTTTGTAACAGGGCATTTAAAAGATGGCAGTATTGATTTAAATTGGAAGGCACTGGCGCAACCAAATCAAACAATCGTGTTTTACATGGGCTTACATGGTGTTGCAGAATTATGTAAGCAATTAAAGCTACATGGTTTAGATGAAAAAACCCCGGCAGCTTTAGTTGAAAAAGGAACAACACAACATCAAAAAGTACATATTGGTGATTTAACTACTTTGGCGGATATAGTTACACAAAATAATGTTCAAGCTCCAACACTTATTATCGTTGGTGAAGTTGTATCATTACACGATAAATTAGCATGGTTTAATCCAAAAGGATAAACTTTTAAATACTCAGAGTGGTAAGTGGATGTTAGATTCAGCAATAATAATAATAACATGTTCAGATAAGCCCGGTATTGTCGCTGCAGTAACGGGGTTTATTAATGAATATAATGGTAGCATTATAAATTTAGAACAGCATGTTGATACCCAGCAAAGTCAATTTAACATGCGGCTTGAGTGGGATATTTCAAAATTTAAAATTGATAATGAAAATATTCATGCTACTTTTAAAAAAGAAATTGCTGACAACTTTGATATGAGTTTTGAGGTGCATTTTTCGAATGAAATTCCTAAAATTGCTTTATTTGTTTCAAAACTGAGCCATTGCTTTTATGATTTATTATTACGCTATCAATCCGGCGAATGGCAAGTGAAGATTCCTGTGGTCATTAGTAATCATCGAGAGTTGGAAAAGTCGGTGCAAGATTTAGGAATCACTTATCATTACGTGCCAATTACTTCCGACACCAAACAACAGCAAGAACAAAAAATTATCAGTATTTTGCAGGATAATCATATTGATTTAATTGTTCTTGCTCGATACATGCAAATTTTAAGTTCTGATTTTATAAATCAATATGAAAATAAAATAATCAATATTCATCATTCATTTCTTCCTGCATTCCCAGGCGCAAAGCCCTATCATTCCGCTTACGAGCGTGGTGTTAAAATAATTGGCGCTACGAGCCATTATGTTACAGCCGATTTAGATGCAGGGCCTATTATTGCTCAAGATATTGAACATGTTAGCCATAATGATACTGTTGAAGAGCTTATTAGAAAAGGTCGTGATATTGAAAAAATAGTGTTAGCTCGCGCAATTTGGAAGCACATAAATTTTAAAACATTAGTTTATAATAACCGTACAATAATATTTACTTAATTTTATTTTGGTGTGCTAACAGATAAATAATAGGAATCAAGAATAAAGTAACTAAAACGGAAAAACTAAGACCACTCACAATAACAATTGCCATCGGTTGTAACATTTCAGCGCCATCGCCAATACCAAGTGCTAATGGCGTCATACCTAGCACAGTTGTTAAAACCGTCATTAGAATAGGGCGCAAACGTTGTTTTGTTGCATCAATAACAGCGTTAATTAGTTTTGCACCGGTATCACGAATATTTTCAATTTGTTCGATGAGGATGATAGCGTTATTAACGACTATTCCTGTTAACATTATAATTCCTAATTTGATTGGCATTGATATTGGCAAATCGATAAATAAATTAACAACGAGTAATCCGATTATAACGCCTATAATTGTAAATGGTACACCACAAAGAATGATTAAAGGGTTACGTAAAGATTCGTATTGAATTGCCATTACGACAAAAACCAAAAATACAGCCAGTGCTAACAGAATATAACCTAAACTTTCACCTTCTTGTAATTGTTTTTTAGAACCACCATCATAAAGTACATAATCATCAGGTAACTTAAAGTTTTCAAGAGCTAAATCAATTTCATTTAATGCTTGGCTTAAAGATGAAGAGCCTTTTAATGAGGCTGAAATTTCAACAATTCTTCGTTGTTTATCGCGTATTATATTAGTAGGGCTTGATTGATGTTTAATAGTCGCAACATCGCGTAAACGGATGGCTTTATTATTAAGAACACCAACGATTATATTTTTTAATGCTGGGGGAGATGTTAAAAATTTGTTGTTGAGACGCATACGAATATTATATTGTCGATCACCGTCAATATAATCAGAAACAACTAAGCCTTGCATCGCAATTTGTAATGCGGTGCTTACGTCATTGGTGGTAATGCCAAATGATGTTGCTCTAAGTTGATTTATTTTTACCGATAATTCTTCAGTAGCGTCTTGATAAGAATGTTGGATATTTTTAATGTGTTTTATGGGTTGTAACTTTGAAACTACCTCATCACCTAATCGCTTTAATTCATCTAAATTAGAGCCTTGAATTCGAATGCTAATATCATCATCACCTCGATTGCTTCTGAAGCCGCGTATTCCTTTAGCGTATGCCAAAACACTAAAACCAACTAAATTCATTTTTTTTATTTTAGCGTTTAATTGTTTGGCCCATTGGTCAACTGTTAAATCTCTTTTTTGTCTTTCAATTAATTGAATGGCTATACTACTATAGTTACTTTTTTGAAATTCTGAACGGCCAAAAACAAAGCCGCCGGCAGTGGTAAACCAGCTCACCACATAATCTTGTGTCGCTATTATGGATTCAATTTTTTTAACGGCGATATCCATTTTATCCAAATTCATACCACTATCTCCTTTGATACGAATTTGAATTTGTCCTTCGTCCATTTTAGGAAGAAGTCTTTCTTTTTGATCCATTAGTCCTTTAAAAGTTAATAAAGAGAAAGCAAGCAATATAACAAAAAATAAAATCACTTTAATTGGATGGTTGATAAGTTTTAAAATAATGATTTCATAATAGTATAATATTTTTTCAATAATTTTATTACAGGTGTTATGCACAGTATTTGACTTAGATGAATTAATTCTGGCGCTAAGAGCCGGCACTAAAGTTACTGCAACAATTAACGAACCAATAATAGCTGCTGACAGTGTTAGAATTAATTCACTAAATAATAATCCAACTATGCCGCCGATGAATAAAAAGGGAACTACTGCTGCTAAATTAGTGCTTGTCGAAGCAATGATAGCGCTATTTATTTCACCGGTTGCATTTAAGGCTGCTTGGGTATAGTTGCTATCAAGCAATTGATGTCGGGCAATATTTTCTTGCATGACAATTGTGTTATCAACCAATAGACCAACGCCTAAGGCTATTCCTCCTATGGTCATAATATTTAAACTTAGACCTGCTGAGGCCATTAAAATAAATGTAATTAATATAGCTAATGGAATTGCAGTGCCTATAATTAATGTTCGGCGAACACTGCCTAAAAACAAATAAATAATCATCATGGCTAGTGCTGCGCCACTAATAGTGGCAAAACTTGCATTGCGTAATGCATGACGTATAAATGTTGACTGATCACCAACTTTATTAATATTGATGTGATTAGGAATTATATTATTTTTTTGTAATGAATGAAGTTGTTTCATCACTGCATCAACTACCGCCGTGGTATTGGCTGATGGTTGCTTTTGAATGGTGAGTTTAACTCCAGAAATGCTATTTAACCGGACACGAAGTTTTTCATCTTCTGTCGCATCAGATATTGTTGCAATATTTTTTAGTCGAATTGGTGAGCCAGGGGTGTTGCTCGGAATTGGCAGATCACTAATTTCGGAAAAATCATCAAACCTACCTGTGGTACGTGTATTGATGTTTTTAACTTCGGCATGAAATTCACCTCCAGGTGAATCTTTGTTGTTTTCAAAAGCTTTGATAACATTATTATAATTTAATTGTAAACGTGCCAAACGTTCTTGATCAATTACTATTTTAATTTCCCTTTTAGGAGCACCAGCTACCTCAGCAGCAGCGACCCCCGGTAAATTATTAAACCAGTTAGATAAATGGTAATCAACCCAGTCCCGTAGTTCAGTTGAATTTAATTTTGTCGAACTCACTACAAATTCTAATGCGGGTAATTGTGAAGGGTCTCTTTTATAGATAATCGGAGGATCAATTGATGTTGGTAAAAAACGTTTGGCTCGATCAAGTCGGGTGCTTGCATCTCGTAACGCTAGATTGATGTCTGTGCCATAGGGAAAACTTAAATCGACAGCACTTCTACCTTCTCGGGTTTTTGACTGAATTGAAATTGCATTTTCAGTTATTGCTAGTTGCTCTTCAAGTTGACGGGTAATTCTATCTTCCATAGCTTTAGCTGGAACCCCGGGGTCAAGAATTCTAACGCGAACTTCAGGATAAATAATGTGAGGAAATAAATCGATAGCTAGATCTTTTAAAGCAAATAAGCCTAAAACAACAACTGTTATGGCAAGCATGCTAATACCGATAGGATGGTTAATTGACCATGCAGCTATGCCACCACTTTTAAACGGACGTCGCATAATTTATTTTTTACTTTTTCCAGGTTTACTATTAGCTAATTTAACTTTTTTACCATTTTCTAAATTGGAGAAACCTCCAACGACAATTAAATCTTTTTCTTGAAGGCCATTAATAATTTCAACTTTATTTTTAATACGAAGTCCTGACTGAACTTTTATTTTTGTAACCTGATTTTCAGTGTTGATGCGATAAACGTATTCCCCTGAGTTATCGTATTGAAGGGCGGTAGCATTTATCAGTAATCGATCTTTAGCTGGACTGTATATAATAATTCTGCTTAGTTGGCCAGGTTTTGCTCCAGCGGGCACATTGCTTAATTCAACTTCGAGTGTGCCTTGACGAGTGACGGCATCAATGGTTGGATAAATGCGCGAAATTTTACCCGATATATTGTTTAATGAGTTTAACGCATCTATTTTTACAGTTACTTTGCTATTTAATAATAATTGAGGTAATAACAGCTCAGAAATTTGAACTTTAATAATGAGTTTAGTGTTATCAATAATTGATAATATGTGACTATGTATTGGCACAATGTCACCAGCTTCACTTAGACGTTTACTGATAACACCAGAGAATGGTGCTTTGATAAAAGTATCGTTAAAACGGATTTGGTTAATTGATTCTTCAGCCTTGGCTAGTGCTAAGGCTGTTCGAGCTTGAGTTAGTTCTTCATCTGATGTTAAGTTTTTTTTGGTTAATTTAGATAAGCGACTGAGGTTGGTTTCAGCTTGTTTTCTGGTTGCTTTACTTTTATCTAAAACAGCTCTAATTTTATCATTTTTGATAAATACAATGGTTTGTCCCTGTTTTACATAGTCACCTTGAAAGTAGGGTAATTTTTTAATTTGACCGGGTTCTTGATTAAAAATTTTGACAGATTGTATTGCTGTCAGGCTGCCAGACAGGTGTTGTTGGCTAGCAATTGAAACTTGCTCTACAGCTACTGCTTCAACTAACTGGGCTCTGGTACCACGTTTCTTATGCTTATTTTCAGTGCTTTGACTGCAGGCAGATAATAAGCTGGCGATTAATACTAATTTTAGTAAATTTGTAATCATATTAAGCATTTATACACTATTTGATAGACGTATGTCATGTTGCATTGTATCCTTGTGCACTGTTACAAAGCCTGCGTTATTAACCCTGATATTTCACTGTTATATAATTAATATAAACCATGTCATTCCACTCAAAATACACCACGGTGCCACATAAAAACCGTAATGATTTGCTTAACCTTAAACAAATGTTGCCTTATATTTGGGAGTTTAAGGGGCGAGTTGTACTGGCTTTAGTCAGCTTAGTGTTAGCGAAGCTAGCAACTGTTGGGATTCCGTTGTTATTAAAAAACATTGTTGATATCTTGGATAAACCTGAAAATAGCATGATTATTTTACCGGCCTCTTTATTGCTTATGTATGGCGCACTGCGATTAGCCAGTACATTATTTAATGAGTTGCGTGATGCCGTTTTTGCTCGTGTTCGTTATCGAGCCATGCGCCGATTATCCAATAAAGTGTTAACGCATTTGCATAAGTTGTCATTACGTTTTCACTTGGATCGAAAGACGGGCAATATTACCCGCGATCTAGAGCGGGGTACCAGTAGTATCAGCTCAATATTAAACTACATGGTATTTAATATCATTCCAACTGCCGCTGAGTTTTCATTAGTCGCTTTTATTTTACTTGGCCAATATGATATTAAGTTTGCGATTGCTACTTTTGCAACAGTCTTTATTTATATATCGTTTACCTTTGCGGTGACAAATTGGCGCATGCACTTTCGACACTCTATGAATGCTTTAGATTCTGAAGCTAATGGTCAGGCCATTGATGGCTTATTAAATTATGAAACAGTAAAATATTTTAATAATGAAAATTTCGAAATAAGCCGTTACGATAATACGCTGGGTAATTGGGAAACTTCAGCAGTTAAAAGCCAAACTTCAATGTCATTATTAAATTTTGGTCAAGGCGCTATTATTGCAGTTGGAGTGACCTTTATCATGCTTTTTGCAAGCATGGGTGTTGTTGATGGCTCAATGACTTTAGGTGACTTAGTGCTAGTGAATGCATTGATGTTGCAATTATTTATTCCGTTGAGTTTTTTAGGAATCATATATCGCATGCTTAAATACAGTTTGGCGGATATGGACTTAGTTTTA
Organism: uncultured Thioalkalispiraceae bacterium; assembly: GCA_964514215.1. Taxonomy (GTDB): domain Bacteria; phylum Pseudomonadota; class Gammaproteobacteria; order UBA6429; family Thiohalophilaceae; genus CAYQUC01. Next base: position 13,551 of record CAZEPW010000048.1, on the reverse strand, counting down.
AAGCTATTAAATACCGATACAGAAATTAAAGATAAAGACAATGCTCCTGATATAACTATTAAGAATGCTAAAATAGAGTTTAAAAATGTTAATTTTTCATATAATCACGATCGTGAAATACTACATAATATTAGCTTTGATATATTGCCAGGAGAAAAATTAGCGGTTGTAGGACCATCCGGTTCGGGTAAATCTACTTTAGTTAGATTGTTATTTAGGTTTTACGATGTAAGCTCCGGATCGATTTCAATTGATAATCAAAATATTCAAGATGTTACTCAGGAATCAGTTCGTTCAGTCATCGGAATTGTACCGCAAGATACCGTATTGTTTAATGATAGTATTTTATACAATATACAATACGCTAAAACAAATGCGACTCAAGATGAAATATTTATCGCAGCGAAAATGGCCAATATTCACGAATTTATTACCAGTCTTCCTCAGGGATACGATACGGTCGTCGGCGAGCGAGGATTAAAATTATCGGGCGGTGAAAAACAACGAATTGCGATAGCGCGTGTTATTTTAAAAAATCCGCGTATTTTAGTCTTTGATGAAGCCACATCGAGTCTTGATTCTATGTCTGAAAAAACAATATTGGAATCGCTTTCGACAGTTGCTGAATCGCATACTACTCTGGTTATAGCTCATCGTTTATCAACTATTGTTGATGCTAATCGAATATTGGTTATGAAAGATGGGGTTATAATAGAATCTGGTAAACATGCTGATTTATTAAATGCTAGCGGATTTTATGCTGAAATGTGGGCATTGCAAAAAGAACAGCAATTTAATGATAGTGATAAAAATACTCTAATTGATAATGAATAACACGCAGTAAATCAACATATATTTTGTAGGTATGAAACATGAATAAAGCAATATCAGAAGAAGATAAAATTGAAATAGAGAATGGTTGTGGTAATGAAGAACCTTTTGCTCTTAGGGTTATCGGTGATGAAATGGAACCTGAATTTCCAGATGGTTGTATTTTGATTATTGATCCAGCGGGACATTGTACCGATGGTACTTATGTTATAGCGCAACATGATGATGGACATATATTTCGTCAACTTGAAATTACCGAAAATAGATATACACTTAAAGCATTAAAAGAGGGTGTAGAAGTTATACCTTTAGCTGGTAAATCGGCGGTAGTTGGAGTGGTTATTCAACGAGCTGGTAAACGTCGAAAAGATCATAAACATTACACTTAACTAATAACACAACAAATCATGCCAGATAAAACAAACAACTTTTTATCAACTCAAACAATAAAAGACAGTAGTGGCACGGATTTAAATTTTGTAAATAAAATTATATTTTATGACGGTGATTTTAAGATTTTATGCACCCGCTTATTTAAAAGTGGTGAATGGATAAAACAATTATTTGAATATGATTATAATGACAAAGAGATGTTGTCTAGTATTAAGCTGGAAAATCCAAAGTTACATGGCGTAATACATCCGTCAGTTACCGTACCAACAGTTATGATCGAAGGTTATCAGTATACGATGTATACTTATTATGTTGCTAAAACTGATAATCATGATTTTTCTAAGTCAAATTACTGTTGGTATTCGTGTGATGAAATTATTGAATTTATTAAGAAAAATGACTTTACATCTAATTCAATAAATAATTTGAGACGTTTTTTTGAGTTATTAGAAGAAAATAAAACTATAGCTTAATTATTGGGTTCTAATTGATCGTCTCTTACTTTCGACTTTAAACATTCTTCTGCATAATCCGGATCAACAGTCTTATTATTATTATCTAATAAGATTTGATCATATTCATTCCAGCCACGAACCCCTGTTTTAAGCGAAAAAACGTTAGTAAAGCCCATTTGCTGCATAGTATGAGCTGCAAGTATGCTTCGGTTTCCTGAGCGACAAATTACTATTATTTCTTGTTCTTTATTTGAAACTAACTCTGGAATTGTTTCATCATAATTATAATCACAAGCAGTTTCTAAAATTCCACGAGGAACATTAATTGAATTGTTTAAATGTATAGCATCAAATTCATAATTTTCTCGCACATCTAATAAATAGGGGGTTCTAATTTCTAGGATTTCTTCCAAATCCCATGGAAAAATTTCGTTTACATTTCCACTAACATCAGAAATTAAATCATTAAATGTTTTCATTCGAATTATTGCCTTTATTATTTTTTCTCGGAATACCGTATTCTACAGCCATAACAGCAGCTTCTACTCGTGAGTGTAGATTTAATTTACGTAAAATAGCTTTGACATGAAGTTTTACTGTGCCATCGGATATTCCCAAGTTGCGTGCTATTGCTTTATTACTTTGTCCTTCAGCTAATAGTGCGAGGATTTCAGTTTCTCTTGGTGTTAAAGTAGAAAATGGACTGCTGTCTTTTTTAGGATCGTTAGCAGGTTTTCCTTGAACTGCTTTAGCTAGAATGGGGGCTAAATCTGGCGCAACGACTGTTTTACCGGAGACGATATCGCGTAATGCTAACACAAGATCGTCCGGTGCCATGTCTTTTAATAAGTATCCTTGCGCTCCAGAACGTAACGATTCGACTAAGTCTGTTTCGTCTGTGCTGGTTGTTAACATCACAATTGGGATTTGGATATTGTTCTGCCGCAATTGTTTTAGAACGCTAAGCCCATCTAAACGCGGCATCCGCATATCTAATAGTATAATATCCGGCGTTAATTCAGTAACAAGTTTTAAACAACCTTGTCCTTCACCGGTAGAGGCAACTACTACGATACCTCTACTTTCTAATAAACCTTCGAGTCCAACTCGAAATAATGTGTGGTCGTCAATAATTAATACTTTTAAGGGCATAATGTTAAATCTGCGTTGTGATTATAGGAGCGATAGACGCTGTTTTTGAGTTTACTGTACTGGGGTGGGGGAATCTTAATACTACGCGTGTTCCTTCTCCCGTTTCACTTTCAATTCTAACTGTTCCATTAATTTTAATAGCTCGCTCGTCCATAATATTGAGACCTATGTGGTCACTATATTCTAACTCGGGTTCTTCATTATTGAAACCGATGCCATCATCTTCAATTAATATACTATATTCACCGTTAGGTTCGCTATGTAAAATGACTCGAACGGTATGTGCTTGACTGTGTTTTCGAATATTGGCTAATGATTCTTGAACTATGCGTAGTACTTGTACTTCTAGTTCAGCGGGTAACCATGTAACATCCCACTCACGTTGTAAATAGGTTTGTATACCTGTGTGATTTTGAAACCTATCTAATAAATTTTCGATTGCTGGTAACAAGCCACGTTTATCAATTGGGGCTCTAAAGTGTGTAATTAATTCGCGTAATTCACCATAAGCTTCATCAAGGCTATTTTCAATTTTTTCCATTTCCTGCCACACTGCAGCTTCATCGTTTAAATGCAACGTTTCATCGAGAACTCGGACTTGAAACCGTAGGCTTGCTAAGGTTTGGGCTAGAGAGTCGTGTAACTCATGAGCCAGACTGGTTCGCTCTTCCATTATCGATAATCGGTGTGCTTCGTTATCTAATCGAGCTTTATCAATTGCCATACCCAAATGTCGGCCTATACTGGTTAATAGGTCATCCATACCTTCTGCATGCACTAGAGATTCTTTTTCAACAAACAGGTTATAGACACCTAGGGTTTCATCTCGATATTGTAAAGGAATGGCGATCATCGTGACATTATCGTTTTCAAAAAAAGGCATACCAATTAATTGGCCACACTTTGATACATCGTCTTGATATAAAATATGTCCATCTTTATAGGCAGTGCCACAAATACAGGTATTTGAAGGTAGAACTCTTTCTTTTTCGATAACTTCATCATCAATGCCAATACTAGAGACTAATCGCATATTGCCATCGTCACCAACTAAGCGAACAACAGCAGCTCGAGCTTGAACAACATTTTTAAGTGTATGTAAAAATCGTGTTAACAAATCATCTAAGTCACGAGCGGCATTAATGCTAGCAGCTACATCATAAATAATTTCGAGTGATTGAGTTTTTTGTTTAATGAAATCCGTTTGTTTTTCTACTTGAGATTTCATGTCCTCAGAAAGTTCTTGAAGATTGATTGCGATATTATTAATTTCCATAAATAATACACTAAAGTCGGTATTTGGAATGGTGGGTAGCCTTGCTCCAAGTTGACCATCGTGTAATTTTTTTGTCCAGTCGCGCAATAATAATAAAGGTCTTAAAAACTGACGGTGTAGGTTAATGCCAATATTCACAATTAAAAATAAACCACTTAATAGTAATACGATATTAATAATGACTATTGTATTAAACGATTCTGAATTTTGTAGAGCGATAATATTTAAGAGTATTATGCTAATAAATACAATTATTAGTATTACTAAAGGTACATACATACGAACCAAGCCAATTGTTCGATGAATAGCTGGTGATGCTGAGGAAGTTTTTGTCGTTACTTCTGATTTAATTACTTTATCTTGATTCACGGTGTAAGGTAATAACTCAATAGTATGAATTTACTAGAATCTATTTTAACAGTATATTAATAGAATCTGTAGCGATAAAAACGCTGGTTGTAGGTTAAGTTATGCTAAATCAATGATTTTAATAGGGTATAAATAACACCTATACACAAATAAAATGTATCGTTCAATTCAGTTCTAAAACTCAAAAACTACTTATCACGTCGTTGACGATAAGTAGAATACTTAATTTTGTCGTTATATATTACTCTGTAGGTGCTTTATAATTTGGATCTTTAGGGTTTATAAAGATAAAATTCTCTTCGTCCCCATCCAGTTTAACATAGTCTAAGGTAGTATCATTTAGTATCGGTATCGATGATGCTTCAATTACAATATTAGTTCCTTCAGATTTTATTGTGATATCTTCATCTAAGCCTCGATCATCAAAGCCCATGCCATAGTGTATCGAACCATCTTCTTCATATTTTGCAGCTACTCGTAACGGTAAATCATCTGTATTATTTTTTTTAATTTGTACTGCTGCTTCTGGAGTAACTTTAAACATAGAGAACCTCGATAATTTTTAAAAATTGTAACTTTTAAATATGCGAATAATCGCATGCCTTAATATGATTAATAAATTGACTTGTCCATTCATTAGATAACGTATTACGTTGATGAGTATAACAAGCTAGTGAGTTTTTAAATATTAACCCATCTTGTTTTTCTGTTATTCCGGTGCCTCGCAAAACTTTAAATGCATATTTTTCATTTGCTGATAAGTTTACAATATTTGAATAATGAAATTCATGAGCCGATATTGTTGTTGATTTTTCAGTTTCTGTCTGCTTTAACCACGGATGATTGATGTTTGGTTCTAGTTTAACGTAACCCCGACCTTGGGGCTTTTCATTCATAACAGTATCCGCATTTATTGCGCCAACCATTTCATATGTTTCATTTTGCCACTGTATTGAACGTGTTAAATACATAAGGCCGCCACACTCAGCATAAACTGGGAGGCCTTTTTTAATTGCTGATTTAATATCACTGCGTAATTCTGTATTGTTAGAAAGCGCTAACATATGTGCTTCAGGAAAACCGCCACCAATAAAAAGACCATTTAATTTTGATGGTAGTTTTTTATCTTTTAACGAGTTAATTGTAACTATTGTCACGCCTTGATCTTTCATTGATTGAATATCATCTGGATAATAAAACCCAAATGCAGCATCTTGAATAACGCCAATACGTAATTTGCACTCTGTCTTGTCTTGTTTTTGAATTTTAACCGGCGCATTCTTTAATGTGGTTGATTTTGATATTGCAATCACTTTATCTAAATCGACTTGTTCAGCTATTATTTGGCCTATTTGCTTAACTTTATTTTCAGCATCACTTGCTTCATTGCTGGGTATTAGTCCTAAATGACGTTCGACCATGGCAAGATCTTTATTCTGATAAACAGCACCAATTACCGGAATATCTGTATATTTTTCTATTACTGAGCGTAGTTTTGATTCATGTCGTTGACCACCCAATTGGTTTATAATTATACCGGCAATATTTATATCTCGATCAAATGCCTGATAACCTAATATCAGAGGCGCAATTCCACGGGTCATACCTCTAGCATCGATGACTAAAACGACAGGTGCATTTAGGAGTTTGGCCAGTGCGGCATTACTATTGCTTCCATCAAGATCTAAACCATCGTATAAGCCTTTATTTCCTTCTATTAATGCAATATCCGAATTATCATTATAACGATGAAAAGTTTTTAAGATTTCTTGTTGTTGCATTGTATAAAAATCTAAATTATAACATTCTTGTGTAGTCGCTCTATGTAACCACATTGGATCAATATAATCAGGTCCTTTTTTAAAAGGTTGTACGATTAATCCTCGTTGGTGTAGGGCAGAGCATAACCCCATAGTTAGAGTCGTCTTTCCCGAAGACTTATGTGCAGCTGATATGAATAGATGTGCCATAGTGACAACTAAAATTGCTGAGAAGTAAATGGTAAACGGCGTAAATAAATTACGCCGCTTTTAATATCAATAAAAATAAAATATTTTATTATGATGCAATATCAGATTTAGGTGAATAGTGTGGATCAGCCACTGAATCGGCTAATGATTTTGGCATGATTTTTAAAAACTTAATTAAAACCATAATCAATATCATTGACACAGCAATACCTGCAATCCCTAATAAAATTTCTGGCATACTTGGTGTATAACTGTTAACGACACCATCAAAGAAACTACTTGAAACTTCCATTCCAGGAAATAGTTGTAATGGATAGGCTTGACCACCAATTAGAATGATATAAATTTGAGCAAATCCACCAATTATCACTAATAGTGACGCAATTGTTAATGTCTTACGACACTTATGTAACATTGGAAGTAATAGTAGTAATAATGGTAAAGCTGTTCCTAAACCCATTTGAACTATCCAAAACAATTTACTATACAGTTCACCACCATTGGAGCCGAGTAAGATAAATGCTTCTATACCATGATGTTCAGTTGCGTATAAATTTGTAAGATGAAATGCGATAACGAAATAAAGCACTGCAGCAACAAATGTTCCTAATAGTTTCCGTAAGCGAACAAGTATCGCATCTCCAATTTCTCGTTTAGTGCCGTTATAAGCAAATAGTGTCACTAGAATAAAAATAGCGAGTCCAAATGAAAACGACATAATAACGAACATAGGAGCCATTATAGCGGCATCGTAGGCTTGTCTTGCAACTAAGAATCCAAAAATTGAACCTGTACCTGTTGTTAATATCAGGCGCCATACAAAAGCAGCAAAGCCAGCATAACGACTGTATTTATTCATTTTACGTTCTAACATAAACCATAGATAAATAATTGTTACAGCAAAAAAACCATTATATAGCATTTGGTTCCATGCAAAGATAGATTTAAAATTATATTCAGTCATTGCAACAATTAGTCTATCTGGTCGCCCTAAATCTAAAACTAAAACCATTAGACCACCGGCAAGCAGGGCGATTGCAACCACAACTGATAATGGAGCGAGAGGCTTATAAGCTTTCTTACCAAAAACGGAAGAAATGGAGGCGACATTTAAAGCACCGGATGCTGCAACAATTAAGAATAAAGCAAATACATGAGGCATACCCCAAACAATTTGATTCGTCATTCCAGTCACATAATGACCATTATGTTCCATGTAGTAGGTTGCAGCCAAGCCAGCAAGTACCAGTAAACTAAAGAAGCCAAATAGGGCATAAAAGCCAGTGCTTCGTCCTTCAATTTCAATATAATTCAAGTTCTTTTTCATTATAATAATCGCTTCTTATATTCCTTGGTAGAAAACACCTTGGTTTAAACCAAGATCGGCACGAATTTGTGTACCACCGTGTTGTTTTAGTGATTTAGAAATTTCACTGTTTGGATCATTCAAATCTCCAAATAACATAGCATTATGGCTTTGTTTGGTACATGCTTCGACACAAGCAGGAGTACCATCTGTATCAACTCTATGTACACACATGGTACAGCTTTCAACAGTACCTTTTCCACGAGGTGCATACGGTTTTTGATCGTGTACAACTTCATGAACAAAAGAACGCGCTTTATAGGGACAAGCCATCATGCAGTAACGACAACCAATACACAGATGCTTATCAACCAAAACAATACCATCAGCACGTTTAAAAGATGCAGCAGTAGGGCAGACATCAACACAAGGAGCCGTTTCACAATGTTGACACATGATGGGTAATTCCATCGAATGTTGTGTCCGTTTGTCGGTGACTGTTACCTTTCGAATCCACTGCGCATCCGATAATGGTCTGTTATTGCTTGTTATGCCATTTTCAGTATTACAAGCAGTAACACAATCAGTACAGCCTTTGCCGCACTTATTGGTGTCTACCAACAAACCCCAACGCTTTTTATCCGTAACGGCTTCATTTGCAGGTTTAGCTTGAGCTGTTTCAGTAAGAAGAACACCGGGTGCTATCATTAAACCTGCGATTGCAGAAGATGATGATAAAAATTTTCGACGATAATGATCGATTTGGTTATTATTATTGTCAGTTTTATTACTCATTATCGAATTCCTATATTGCTATTAGATTCAGATGTTACTGAATTATTCACATATTTATGAGTAGTTAAATCATTTTTTTTGGCTGAATACGGATTAGTAGTTGGTTGATCGTTATGACATTGAAAACAATCGATACTAACTGCTGTATAAGTATGACAACTATTACAAAAATGTTCGCTACTGGTGACTCGAATCTCTTGGCCTTTAGGTTTAGCCGTGACGTGACAATTGACACATTCTGTTAAGCTAAATTGCTTGGTTCTAATACCTTCATGAACAGTCGCATCACGTTGGTGCAAAATATGCTCCATGTGATTACGACGCATTTCAGCTACAGGTAAAACACATTTATCTTTACCTGCACTCTTTGTCGCTTTCGGTATAACAGGTCCATTACTCTCTCCTGCATAAGCAGGAGAGAGGGATAGCAAGAGTGCTACCCCAAGTATTGCTGTAACAATTTTAGAATGAATTTGCATTTATAATTTCCGCTTTACTTATTCGCCCATTGCCATGTCGATATAACCAGTTGGACACACGTCCGCACAGATATGACAACCAACACATTTAAAATAGTCAGTATCAACATATCGACCTAAGGTACTTTCATCTTTCTTAACTCGGAAAATAGCATCTTGAGGACAATAAATAACACAGTTATCACATTCAAAACACATACCACAACTCATGCAACGATTAGCTTCTTCAACTGCTTTTTCTGTTGATAGGCCGTCCATACGTTCGTTAAAGTTACCAATAACTTCAGCAGCATCAACTGGTTTATCGTTACGTTTTACTCGTTCGGTAAATTCAAAATGACCCAAGAATAATTTTTCAGCTGGTATGATTTCATGAGCTGAACGATCTTCATAGTTATGTACAGCAAAATCACTACTGTCAGTACCAAGGGTATAACTGTGGTCGTATTCTTTTTCAGGGTAAACACCGGCTTCTTGCATTTTTCCTAACATGTTGAATACATATTTATCAACTTTAGGACGTTTACGTAATTCTTCATTATTAAAATAATGATGGATACTTTCCACAGCAATCGCTGCTTGACCAATAGCCGTTGTTAATAGATGAGGGCGAACAATATCACCGCAAACGAAATGGCCAGGTTTACCAGGCATTTGATAATGTTGATCGGCATCCATTAAACCTTTGTCGTTACCGTAATCTTCAAAACCAGTCATTTCACCGACTTGACCAATAGCGGAAACAATTAAGTCCGCTTCGATATTGTATTCTGAACCTTCAATAGGTGTTTTACCATCAGCTTCAAGTTTTTTAACACGTAAATGTGTTGCTCGGCCATCAGCATCAAGTACAACAGAAACAGGGCTTAAACAACCTTGTACAGAAACACCTTCACGAAGCGCATCAGTAATTTCGTGTTCTGCTGCATTCATATCTTCAACAGCAGCACGACTCATTAAGATAACGTTTGCACCTTCACGCACAGCAGAAGAAGCAACATCATGAGCAGTGTGTCCTAATATAATATTTTCTGGACGATCTTTTTCATTGATGCTGTTGATGTGACCAAGACGACGAGCAACAGATGCCACATCGATAGATGTATCACCACCACCAATAACAATTACTTTATCAGTAGCGAGTTTTAAACGGCCTTCGTTAAACGCAGATAAGAATGCAATACCACTAATACAGTTAGGCGCTTTTTCAAAACCATCAATTGGTAGACCACGACCACTTTGAGCACCAATAGCCCATAATACCGCGTCATATTCTTTTTCGATATCAGCTAAAGGAACATCAACACCCACTTTAGTTTCCATTTTAAGTTCAACACCCATCTCGACGATACGGTTGATTTCACCATCAAGCACATCACGAGGAGTACGATATCCAGGAATGCCGTAACGCATCATGCCGCCTAGGTGTTTACGATCATCAAAAATAGTAGCGTCATGACCAACTAGTAATAATTGGTAAGCTGCTGCAAGACCAGCAGGGCCACCACCAATAATAGCGACTTTTTTACCTGATTTTTTTGTTGCTGCTGTAAATTTATGGCCAGCTTCTAAAGCCGCGTCACCAATAAATTGTTCAATGGAGTTGATGCCAACATGGTCTTCAACTTCATTTCGATTACAACCATCTTCGCATGGAGCAGGACAGACACGACCCATGATTGAAGGGAACGGGTTAGCAGCTGTTGAGCGACGGAAAGCATATTCTTCCATCGTCATATCACCGGCAGGTTTTTCAATACCGTTTACAATTTGTAACCAACCACGAATATCTTCACCGGCTGGGCAGCTGCCTTGACAAGGAGGAGTTCGGTTAACATAGGTAGGACACTTATATGAAGTATCTTCTTTAAAAATTTGATCCTGCCAATTACCCCATTCATGATCACCCTCTTCATAACGACGGTAATTAAGGTTTTTATCTTGCATATCTTTAGAAGATGTTGACATGCTGCTTCTCCTGTTGTTAATTCAAATTTGCGTTTATTAAAATTGTTTTCGTAAGTGTTTAACTGTAATTAAAAGTATTTACTTTTAATCTTCGTTAGCACCTTCCAAAATAATTGCGTTACTTACTAATTGATGAACACTGACTATTTGGTCCATGGTCATACCATAATAAGGTAGTACTTTCGTAAATTGACTTTTACAAATGGCGCATATTGCAGCCATGTGTGTTACGCCTTCTTCCTTAATGACTTTTTCTAAAGCCGACATTCTTGGTAGGGCACCTTTAACGCGAATTTCCATTAAATCATCTGTTAGTAAACCACCACCACCACCACAGCAGAATGTTCCTTCGCCAATGGTTGTTGAATCCATATCATGAAAGTTATTACATACTGCTTTGATAACATTTCTTGGAATTGTAAACTGACCACCGGGCTCGGTTCCCATACGTGAACCACGAGCAACATTACATGAATCATGGAATGTTAAAGTCATGTGATCATTTTCTTTTTTATTGAATTTGAGTTTGCCTTCTTTGATTAATCCATCAGTTAACTCACAAATATGTTGTGGTACTGGGTAGTTAGGATCAAGGAAGTCAAATGGTCCTGCTAAGGTGTTTAAGAATGAGTAAGCAACACGCCAGGCATGTCCGCACTCACCAAATACAATTCGCTTAACACCTAAATCGATAGCGGCTTCACGAATACGCATGGCCACATTTTGCATGTTTTCGTAACTACCAATGAACATACCGAAGTTTGCGGCTTCACTGGCATGGGAACTAACAGTCCAAGATAAACCGGCTTCGTGGAATACTTTGGCATAACCGATTAAACCATCAACATGTGGTTCAGCAAAAAAATCAGCAGAAGGGGTTACTAATAAAATATCAGCTCCTTTTTGATCGAGTGGAAATTTAACTTTCACACCAGTATCTTCTTCAACTTCTTCTTCGAGTCCTTCTAACGTGTCAGCTAGAGCGGGCTCAGGTAATCCTAAGTTATTACCAATTTTAAAAACCTTGGCAATAATTTCATTACAATATTTTTGACCTTTACCAATGTCAGCTAAAATTTCACGACCAGCCATTGATATCTCTGCTGTATCAATACCGTAGGGGCAATAGACAGAACAGCGACGACACTGTGAACATTGATGAAAATAAGTGTACCAGTCATTAATAACGTCTTCAGTTAATTCAGCTGCACCTACAATACCAGGCATACCAAGCTTACCGAATAACTTACCAGCAGGGGTGTAGTAGCGACGGTAAACTTTGCGCAATAAATCTTGTCGCGCAACTGGCATATTTTTAGGATCAGATGTTCCTAAAAAATAATGACATTTATCGGTACAAGCGCCACATTTTACACATGAATCTAAAAATACGGCTAAAGAGCGGTATTTGTTAGTTAGCTCACCAAGTTTATTGATGGCGACTTCTTTCCAGTTATCAATAAGTTCACCAGGATATCCTAAAGGTTCTTGAAATTTAGGTTTAGCGATATAGGGTGAACTGTGTGCCATCGCACCTTCAACAATTGAAGGTATGATTGGATACTCAGTTATTTTTGGTGTTTCAAAATCTGCCACTTCTGAATCCTCTGTCCTTTTTCTTAGCTATAAATTAGTTGTTGCTTCGAACTTAATTTGGTGCTTTAGCTTTATTTTTTTCTGCATCAAGATTTAATGCCCAGTTTGAAACGTGACGTTTATCGCGTGAATTATCAACCTGGTTTCGAGTAGGACTAAAAAACACACCCGGCGCATGCAGTAATTTACTAAATGCGAAAACCAACATTAATATTGCAACTAAACTTAAATGCACTATGAGAATAGTATCACCTGTGAAGCCAGTCGGTAGTGATTGATAGTTAAGCGTCATTAAACCGATAAAGTAGTTTTTAACTGCAACGATATCGGTATTCCAAATAAATTTCATTGCAACACCTGAACCCGCAATACTGATTAATAATAACAGCATTAAAATATCTGAGGGTGAGGTGATATAACGAATTCGTTCAACCACAATACGACGTGCTAATAATCCTAAAAGCCCGGCGAGCATTGCAAAAGAAGCATACACACCAAAGGGTTGTATTAAATCAACCCATAACCAGACCGGATCGGTGAAATAACGAAAGTGACGTAATAATACTAATAACATGCCTAAATGAAATAAAATGCCAAAAAGCCATATCCATTTATTTGATTTAAACAAACTTTCAAAGAATGCAACTTCACGAAACATTCTAAAAACAACACCTGACTGCGTTATTGGCGCAGGCATTGTTGGAATTTTTAAGGGTGCAGGTATACTTGCATAACGCTTAATTTTAAAAGCTAAGCCAAGTAATAAAACAGCTGTTGCAGCGTAAAATAAAAACGCGAAAAAAACACTCACAGATGACATACGAAAAATCCCTATTGCTCATAATTATTATGAGTAAAAAAACTGGGGGTATATAACACCCCCAGATGATAGTGTTTAACTATGAAAGTTACACACAACCAGTTGGTTTTGGAAGACCAGCATATTTACATGCTTGTTTAC
>CAZEPW010000047.1:26337-29250 GCA_964514215.1 uncultured Thioalkalispiraceae bacterium | reverse complement strand
GGTTAGTTATTAGACTTATTTTTTTAAAAGGGTTTTAGTTTCATCCCAACATGATAGAAAGGTATAAAATTCGTCTTTTGGTAATGGTTTGCTATAGTAATAGCCTTGTATGTAATCACATTGTAGTGAGTTTAAATGGTTTAGTTGTTCTTCGTCCTCGACGCCTTCAGCTACAATTTTTAAGTTTAAATTTTTACCAATAGAAATGATGGTGTTAACTAAGGCGGCATCTTCGATATTGTTCATCATGTCACTGATAAACGAGCGATCAATTTTTAGAACGTTAACGGGCAATTTTTTTAAGTAACTGAGTGACGAATATCCGGTGCCAAAGTCATCGATTGAAAAACTAACACCAGTATCCCGAATTGATTTCATCCAGGCTATTGCTTCTTCGGTGTCATTCATCACTAAGCTTTCGGTAATCTCCAGTATTAATTGATCTTCTGGCAATTTTGCTGTTTTAATGATGCTCATTACGCGTTCTTTGGTTAGCCCTAATTTTAATTGTCGAACGGATAAATTCACTGATACGCGAGGTGGCACTGCGACAACACCAGACCATGTGGTTGCATTTTCACAGGCTGTTTGCAGCACCCATTCGCCTAAGGGACCGATTATTCCTGTTTGTTCTGCTAGTGGAATAAACTCATCGGGAGGTACAAATCCGCGTTGCGGATGTATCCAGCGTACTAGTGCTTCGGCACTGCTTATTTTTCCGGTTTGTAAATCAATTATTGGTTGGTAGTATAATGAAAATTCATTTTGTTCTAAGGCTTTGCGTAGGTCATTGCTTAAACTCATTCGTTGCGTAACTTCTTGATCCATTTCTTCTTTGAAAAAACAATAATTATTTCGTTCCGATTCTTTAACGCGATACAGTGCAATATCGGCATTACGAATGAGCGTGTTGGCATCTTTACTATCATTGGGATACAGTGTTATACCGATACTGGCGCCAATAAAAGACTCATGATTCTCAATAGTGAATGCATTGTTAAAACTGGAAATTATTTTATTGGCAACGATTGAACAATCTTCTTCATTGTGAATATCACATAAGATTATACAAAATTCATCACCACCGAGCCGGGCTAGTGTGTCACTCTCACGGATACAGGCTTTAAGTCTAACTGCGGCTTGTTGCAATAATTTATCACCAATTATATGACCATAGGTATCATTAACGATTTTAAAATTATCTAAATCAATTGATAATAAGCCCATTATTTGTTGGTTGCGCATCGAAGTGAGTGTTTCTTGTTTTAAGCGATCGATTAATAAAGTGCGGTTTGGTAATTTGGTTAAGTCATCGTAGTTTGCCTGTTGTTGTAGTTCTGTCTCATAGCGTTTTCTGTCGGAAATATCATGAATGATGCCAATAATTCTGCGCTTGCTGTCATTAGCACCAACATGCAATTCACCTTCATGATTAACATAACATTCGTTATTGTTGTCTAATATAATTTTGTGGTTTAATTTAAATCGACCGCCACGCCTTTGGACTTTTTCCAAAATATCCGTTGCCATTTTTTTATCATCAGGGTGGATTAAGTTAAGCAGTGATTCAAAGTTGTGGTCAAAATTATCAGGTTTGATACCGCAAATACGATAAAACTCATCGGAGCACCAAACAGTGTCTTCATCAATATCCCATACCCAATTTCCAACATGAGCTATTCGTTGCGCCTCAGATAAACGGCTTGAAGTTTCTTTCATCACCTGTGTTTTTTCTTTGATGACATCAACCATGAGGTTAAATGATGCAACCAATTCTTTGTATTCCAATGGAATGAAACGATGGCTGGTGATTGCTTTTGATAGTGTTTTATTTTTGGACTGTGATTTTGCTGAATCAACAACGGATTGTATTGGGCGCGATAGGATACCTGCTAATATCCATCCGATGATGCCGGCAAAAGTAATTGCTAACAGTGTAATCCAAAGTACGGCTAATTTAACATCCGATGTGCGTTCTACCAGCTCTTCATAAGGCTGTGGCACCATCACACCCCAACCAACAATTGGAACTTGGGTGTAACCTGCAACCATATCGGCTTTCATTGCTGGAGTATAAAATTGTGATACACCGGTTTTACCTTGCATCATGCTTTTGACTGGCGCTAGAAAACTCATGTCTTTCATTTCTGCTACCCATTTTTTTATTGGGTGAGCAATAGCTCTGCCGGTTTTGTCAACGATGGCGGCGTGGCCGCGTTTGCCAAAGATGACTTTGCGTTGCGCTTCTTTAATATGTTTGGTTGATAATGAAGCAACAGCAAAATGCGATTTGTCGATGGCTTTAATTAAATAAAAAGTCGCTTCATTATTTTCATCTAGCATAAGATTGCTATACAGTACGGTATTGGTTTCTGCGAGTGATTTAATTAATAGCGGTTCAATCTTGCTTATGATGTTGTAATTAATTTGCTTGAGTTTATTTGCAGAGTTTGTGACGGAGTTGCTAATGACGCCATCGATATTAATAATGCTAATGTATCGAATATGCAGTGTTTTGATGTGTTCAGGAAAGCCGTCAAGCTCATGTTTGTTTGCTAGGTTTTTTGCAATTAATCGAAAGCTACTTTCGACATCAATAACATAACGTGTGAGATCACCTGTTAAGTTATGAGCAACCAATAAGTGCTTTTCTTTTACGGCTTCAATTTCTTTGTCTAATGCTGCTTGTTGCACCCATACGCCCATTAGGATTACCGGGACAGAGGATATGATAATGAAAGTGATGAATAAGATGTATCGTAATTTAATGCGGGTGAGCATACGAAAAATTCCACTAAATATTTAAGATATTATTGTAATGCTGGACTGTTATATATATCGTCTTTGGAATAACTTATATGAGGAAAATAAGCGTGATATTGATAAATAAAACCAAGCCATGTTGAGTAAAAA
>CAZEPW010000047.1:0-26237 GCA_964514215.1 uncultured Thioalkalispiraceae bacterium | reverse complement strand
TCAACAGCAAGTGAATCAATAAAAAAAATACGGAAAATAATTTTAAGCATAAAAGGCACTAACATCGTGACTGAAAAATCAAATTATATTCATGTCGAATGTAAATCAAAATATTTTGGTTTCGTTGATGATTTGGAAGTGTATTGTGACGATGCTTTACAAACCTGCGCCGTTCGTTCGGCATCACGCTTGGGTTATGCTGATTTTGGCGTTAATCGAAAACGTGTCGAGACAATTCGACAGTTGTTAAAGTGATGATTCTTGATTTATACCATTAGCGACTGCAGGTTAACTCGCCCAACAGCGTTGGATGCGTTTTTGGGGCGAATCTAAATTGCTATTACTAGAACTGGCATCACGCAGGCCATCGTTTGTTAGTGATAGCGAATTACAATCCGAATCAACTTTACCGAGCTTGGTGGCGGTCATCGTGTATCGGGTATCGGTGTTATTTAGGGCAACAGTAATTGTGTAATGTTGTTGTTTAGATGTGATTGCGTTATTAGTATTAGGGCAATTGGTATAAGTACCGTCACCATTACGTGAACGACAACGTTCCAATTCCATAGCAAACTTCATCATCGACCGAACGGCATCGGTACGAATTTCTTTATTGCGATATGCGGTATATTGCGGCACAGCGATTGCCGTTAATATTGCAATCACCGCAAGAGTGATTAATAATTCAACTAAGGTTACACCGTTAACTTTCATATTTTCACTCTTTAACGCGCCAATAAGTTTTGATGATTTTCTTTTTAACATCAATTGGTAACTCTTCTGTGCCAACCAAGACTCGAACATCGTCCTTGGTAAATACTGGTTGGGGCGATGGTGGTAAGGCACTCACTTTTAAATCTTGAACACGATTAGCTCGAGAAGGTAGTGGTGCAGTTGTCAGTTGGGCTACCGGTGTTGCATCAATAATGCTCATAAAATAAAAGCGTCCGGTTCCAATGGATACTTGGCAGGCCGAGGTACTTTGCGTTGTTTCGGGCTGGTAGCTTGTAAATAAAATTTTATTTTCAAATGTCAGTGCAGTTGATAGTATTTTTTCACCTGCGTTTTCCATTTTGATAAACCACCCAGCCGCTGAGTTAAGTGTGGTACTTGCCGTGTTACGAGTGGTTTGATCCGCTCCTTCTTGAATTGTATTCGCTGTAGCATCATATAAATTGGATTCAGTTACTTTGGTATAACTGTTTAAAATATATTGATAGTCCTGGTCTTTTAAGACATAAAAATTATTTTGCACGGCTTTGTCGAGAGGGTGAGCTCGCCAACCACTACCAATGGCGATTGTTAGATAACGACCACCAGCACCATTAATTAATGCGATATCGGGGGCATTATAAAAACGACGGTTACCTATTTCTACACCACTGTTTAGATCGGCAATTACACCACCAGTTACCAAATCAGATGTTGATGAAGTTGTAGCGGCGGCTACGCCATTAAAATCAAAACGCCATATTTGGCCACCCATATCACCGACATACATCAAATCGGCCATGCTATCTTGGTTAACGTCTAACACGGCTAAGTTAGAGGCTATGCTGTAATTCATGTCAATAAAGGCGGTGGTGAAATTAGTTGCGTTTGAGCCACCACTCCAAATTAAATTGCCAGTAATCGCATTAATGATATAAATGCTATTCCCCATCGAATCAGCACTGCGAGTTGTTTTGTCATCTTGTGCCACATCATAACCACCCGCAAGAATAACAACCTTGGTTTTACCCGTTGCGCCACCAATATTTAAAGAAGACAAATCGATATCGGCTAATACTGGACGTGACCAGCTTTGACCTAAATTTTCAAAACCGGCTGTATTGTTATCTATCGACCAGAGTATTTTAGGTGAATTTCTATTAGTAACGTCAAGCGCAAAATAGTTTCGTCCACCACGTCTTAGTCCGACGTATAAAATCACGTGATCATCACTGAGATCACTATTGGCATTGTTGCCGGTAATTCTTTTATCGTCAGTAACATCGTGACGCCAGACACTAATCGCACCATCGACACCGTAAATGGGTTTACCGGTATTGTTGGTGGTGTTTTCTTTTAGTGGTTTTAAGTTTTTTAATAATGACTTTGGAATAAACGCAAATTTTTCGTTACCGTTGCTGGTATCGATGGCGTGTAGATAACCTTCGTTGGTTCCAAAATACAAGGTAGTGTCAGGGATGGTGAGTGTATCATCATAGCTTATTAGCACCGGTTCAGAATGTAGCGGTGCGCCCATTTGTTGGCGGCCAGCGATTAAGTTTTCTGCATATTGTCCGGAATCGATAACACCGCCGTTATCGGTGCCTGTTGCCCAATTGATAATACTATCACGTTCGACATCATCGGCTGCAGCTAAATCGGCTGCTGTAATGTTTGCATTAGTGAAGGCATTGTTACGGCTAGTTAAGCTGATATCATTGGACAAGTTTGAATAAATGGTTCTTGAGGCTGTTAATTTTTCTGCAGCGCCACCAATTTTAGTATCATTACCATCGGTTGTGCTGCTCCAATAGCTTTTGGAATTTTCACTAAATGCTTGTGTTGCCGGATCAATTGCTAAATTATTGTTTGCATCATAAACGTCTAATATCCCCGAACTATTGGCTTTTAAACTATAGCGTTTAAGATTACCTGCCCAATTTTGAGTTGACGTTGGTTTGAATAAAGCCATATAGATTTCATCACTATTGGCAATACGATTAACCTGATTCACTTTAATACTTGGAATTGAAAAAGATGAATTGCTTTCTTGCGCGATATTTAAAATTTCATTAAAAATATTAACCAAGTCATTGGCATTATTCGCCGGTCGAAATAAACCGCCGCCGGCTGTTGCAATATCCTGCATGTATTTTGAGGCCGAGGCATTGTCGGTGATATCACTTGAAAAACCAATGGTATGTGTTGTTATTTTGCTATCAGTATAAGCGGTATTTTGATCATAGCTTTTTAAAAAAAATGCTAACTCCTTACCGCATCTAGCGCCTGAATTGGGCACGTTAGCATCACATGAATTTATTGCCGGATCGCTACCTCGATTGGCATTAATCATATTTAAAATAGCGGCATCATCACCTTGGTTTGCAACACCATCAGACAATACAACTAAATGATTGCTCTGACAGCTATCGGTTATCGGAGACGTATAAACCGGGCTACCACTGATTATTTCATCAGCACAACGACTTGCATTGGAATCAGTGCATGAACCATCACTTGGAGTCAGCGTACCACCGGTATAACTAGCAGGGTGTGAAACACGTTTTCTGTTTTTTTGAGAATTTCCACGGTTTTTACCGTATACAGCGGCTTCTCCTCGAAAATAACGGGCGGCTTCTAACATGCTAGTTACTAATGGTGTTGCGCTAGCACCACTAAAATTGGCAACCGTTGTTTTTAATCGTTGTCGCGCTAAAATTGTGGCGGATGTGGGAGTGCAGGTTTCTATCGTGCTGCAAATATTTTCGTCAACATTGGTGATGGGGTAAACGATTGCGCCACCTGGTGCGGTGAAACGCGCCAGCCCAATTTTAACATTGGTCGCGCCATCGATAATATTATTTAATGCGTTTTGCATTAGCTCTAAACGACTGCTGGTTTCACCGGGATCGGTTCGATTCATTGAGCCGGAGGTGTCGAGTAATAATAATATGTTGGGTTTAATATTAGTATTCGCGTTTGATGAACTAAAAAATATTTCGGTATCATCTGCCACTGCTGTTGCGGTAATAACCAATGGTGAGATAACAAGCAATAGCGCTGATAATAATGTTGTTATGTTATGTTGTTTTCCATCCATAATGTTAACCGTATTAATATTTTATTGATGTTGTTGTTGTTTCGGCACGATATAAGCAATGCCTTGAATATTATTTGTTTTCGCACCTGTCCCATTAATGATGCTCAAGCCTTCTAGCTCAATATTACAAATTGCACCAAATCGATAGCTAAAGCCTTGCAGTAATTGCTTATTGCAAACGGATGTTCGTGTGACGGCGACGGTTGCATCAACATTTTTACCAAATATTGGTTTGGCATAGCTATCGGTACTCGACACGGTATAAATGGTTGCTAAGACGGCTGCATCCAAGGTTACTTTTTTTGCGGCAGTGGTGCTGATGGCTGATTCCGTTGCTTGAAATGTGATGCTTTTGCTTTGAATATTAGAGGCCATGCGTTCTTCAAATAGTGAGGCATTCATCGAGCTCACTGCTAACATCGTTAATATTAATAAAATAGATAAACTCATGATCATAACAGCGCCATTATTTTTTTTAGAAAAAATTGGTGGGCTTACTATTGTTAGCGTGACATTTTGCATTAGATATTATTTCTTAACATTATCGTGCTATTAAAAATACGTCGTGTTTTGTAATCATTAAATCCGCTTATGTTACTACCGAGTACGCTGTAACTATTTTTTGTTTTAACATTTGAGCTTTCCGTAACGCTATTTGCTAATACTGCTAGACGTACACTCACTATTCTTGCCCAGCGATTGGCGACGTTATCGGCTGTTATATAGATATTAGCGACCGCATCGGGTGTGTTATCAGTATCAAGGCCATAAAGAATTTGTAAACTATCAATACCTTCAATGAGTTCTATATTATTACAATATAAACTTGAAATACCTTTGGCATTAATTTGGATATCATATTTGTTAATAATTGGATTAGTCACAATTCCTGTGCAATCGACAGTTGTGACGATTGGTTGATTGTATTGCAGCGTTATTTGGTCGGCTAAACCAATGGCGCCTTCGGTTGTTGTGCTATCGTTAAAAGCCAATGGCCCAGAACCTTGGGGGTATCCTGCCATGCGTAAATCTCGGGATAAAAAATTTAATGCGAAACGGCCATTTTCTTGAACGCGTGATAGACCATTTTGAACGGTTGACGATTTTTTACTACTGGCGTAAATAGACGTAATACCCAGTAAAATTATCGCACCAATCGCCATGGCGATAGCTAGCTCAATTAAATTGACACCTCGAGTGTAAACATTCGCTTGAAGTTTTTTGTTACCTATCCGCTCTATCATGGCCGCACCACCAAAGAAATTGTATTTAATCGATTACTGTCTGCTAAGCTATCGTTGCTTGCAACAGTGATTGATTCTGACCAGCTTAATGTAATGGTATGCAGTGAACCTAGACTGCAATCGTTGGTATCGCTGGCATCATTATCTTCGCAAGTAATTTGGATGTTACTGGCGTTGGGTAAGCTATTTTCTGTGGCACAAATAAAGTCGACAATATCGGCTTGTGCAATTTCACTACTGGTGCAGGATGTTGTTAAACAATCGGGACGTGCTAATGCGGCACAGCTTCGATTGTAATCGGCAGATGAATAATCGTTGTTATCCATTGCTAATTTATTAACCCGCATTCGAGTAGCAATATCATTTGCAATGAAGCTAGCTTGGGTGCGTGTTAATGCACCGCTATTACCTTGCATGCCGTGCAACTGCATACTGGCAAGACCTAATAATCCAATAGCAACAATCACTAACGATACCATGACTTCGATAAGCGTAAAGCCATTGTTACTAGAGAGGTGTAAGAACGATCTAAATGAAGATCGTGTATTTGGCGTGGTGGGCTTTAGAGTTATGGACATTCGGTGGCACTTCCTATGCCAAGCGAACTAACGCGTCCAACTCTAGAAACAGCGAGTGCACGTGATTGCGTTAAACCACGGTCATCGCAAAATGATATGGTACCTATTGAACTGACCAGTCCATTTTTTAAAAATGTTAATTTACCAACGGTCGCAAATGTAGTGCGGATGGTATTGCCAACCGTTGCACTAGGTGCTCTTTTGATAATGATGTCATTATTGTCAAAACTATTCGCGGTGCTGCCAACATCACTGAATAGTAACCAGCCTGATTCCCAATTATTACTGTCACAAACGGGTGCGGCACGTGTTGAGTCACCACTGGCACAAAATATCACATTGGCTTCGCGGGTAATTGCTTCATTGCGTGCTAAGTTGAGCAAGGCAACGAAGGCGTTGGCATTGGTTACAAGTGCATTGTTTTTGATCATGGTGTTTATTTTGGGCAAAGCGATGGCGATGATCGTGCCGATAACGGCAATCGTGACTACTAATTCAATTAATGTAATTCCCTTTAATGTCGTTTTTTGTTTAGTGTACATTGACATCGAATATAACATGAACGTTATTAAAATAAAGCGTCTAGCGGCTGAATATGCCTATATTTGCCTATTTTTGATCGTGTTTTGTGTTTTTTTTGTCTAATTGGTCACATTTTGTGTGTATTTTATATTAAGTCTAAATACAGTTTCCTACTTCTTTTCCATATTTAAAACAAGTAAATTATCAACAATTTCAATATAAAAACGTAATTAAAATGTGCTATTTGGTATAATATTTTTTATAAACATTAAAAATTTATTTATCAAGCCGATAAGTATTCTAATAGTTTGAATCAATTTTTCGAAAACAAAGCGCAATGGCCACCAATATGAAAGTTAATTCTAATTTAATGCTCGCCGGTATTTTAACAATATTGCTTGGAGTATTATTTTTAGGCGTAATTATTGGTGGGGCAGATTGGTATCGGTTTTTTGGTTTAGGGGAGTTGGCAGCAAACCAAGTCGAACAAGGGCTACTCAAGCCGCATGCATTAACCTTTGTGTTAGCCATTACCTTAATTATTTGGGGCTGTTATGCCTTTTCGGGTGCCGGTTTTTTAAAACGCCTACCACTACTCAAGCCCTCGTTGGTATGGATTACCATTATATTTTCATTGCGTGGCATCGCATTTATCCCAGCTTATTTATTTCAAGCTGAAAATGTCGATAATATGATTCTTGTTAGTTCGTTTCTTTGTTTAGGATGTGCCATTACCTATGGCTTAGGCTTGCGCGAAGTTTGGTCACGGCTGTAACGATTACTTTTTTTAATATCTGCAACACCAAATTCAATACTCTTTATATCGATAAAATGTATGATAGGATGATTCCATCATAATAAATTACGATAACCTCAATCGTTATCAAGGTATTAGAGTCAAATCATGTCAAATGCCCGTGTGTTAAAAGCTGAAGAATACCGTATCGAACAAGAACCGTATTTCGTAGCAGTTGGTGAAGAAATTAAAATTTTTGAAGCTGCTTATAAACAGAATTTACCGGTATTACTGAAAGGGCCAACCGGTTGTGGTAAAACCCGTTTCATGGAATACATGGCGTGGCGCTTAAAAAAACCGTTAATCACTGTTTCCTGTCATGATGATTTAACCGCGTCGGATTTAGTGGGGCGTTATTTAATCAGTGGTGGCGAAACCCGTTGGGTTGATGGTCCACTGGCAAAAGCGGTGCGCACTGGTAGCATTTGTTATCTCGATGAAATTGTTGAAGCACGAAAAGATACCATGGTGGTTATCCATCCGCTAGCGGATGATCGACGTGTATTGCCGATAGAAAAAACCGGTGAACTGCTGGAAGCGAGTGATGATTTTTGTTTGTCTATTTCATACAATCCGGGATATCAAAGTGTTTTAAAAGATCTAAAACAAAGCACTCGGCAACGATTCATTGCGCTGGAATTTGATTTTCCCAATGCCGAATTAGAAACCACCATCGTTGCAACAGAAACCGGTGTCGCTAAAGATATAGCCGCAAATTTAGTAAAGTTTGCCAATATGACGCGAAACTTAAAAGGCAGTGGTTTAGAAGAAGGTGCCAGTACACGTTTATTGGTTCATGCTTCAAAATTGATTGTTGATGGCATTAGCCCGGTGCTGGCATGCCATGTTGCTATTGCACAAGCCTTGACTGACGACCCTGAAATGTTATCGGCAATTAGTGAATTATCAAGTTCGTTATTTTAGGTGTCTTGTCATATAGTATTAAAAACATGAACGTCGTGATTTTTTCAAATTATGTTTGATAATTTAAATTAAATAATGCCAAAAAAAAATTCCTTATCCATTACTGACATTGCATTTAGGCTTGATGTTGCCTTGGATGTTGAATATACTTTTGTTAAAACCGAGCCACTTGCCGAGTTAATTTCCAAACTTGATAAATCAGAACAGTTATATATTTTAGAGTGGGTTAAGCGTGTCGCGAGCATTAATATTGAATTAGCATCGCAGTTTATTCAGCACGGTGTTAAAGTATTAGACAAAATGGACATAAACACCATTGAAGCTTGGGCATTACACGCAATGGATGTTTATGATCAGTCTGGGTTATACAAAGCATTAAAAGTCATCCATACGGTTGATAATTTTTTACGAGAACAGCATGAACGAACCTCCGGCGCCGTGCTCGAAGATGAAATCGGGGTGTTGTTGCATTTTGTTCATGGTTTGAGTGGCCGAAAACTCAATTTAGTTGAAGCCGAACAGTGTTATACTGATACTGAAACTATTTTTTTACCCGCCCTAATTGCACAGTTACCCAGCAGCAAAGAAAATTTTTTATTATATAAATCAACGTTGACATTTCTTTGGGCTCAAAGTTATTTTGGGACGTTTAGAATATCCTTATCAGCACATTTGGCTAAACATAAGCAACCAACAAAGTTAAAAAAAATATTTCACTGCTTGGAAACATTACGTTTAGAAGCGTGTATCAAGCGTGAACTACCCGGTTTGTATCGCGATATGCAGAAAATAAAAAATACCCTAGGTGAGCCTGAATTATCCGAGCAATGGCAGCAACATAAAGAATATCTAGCAAATAAAACTACTGGCGCTAATGATGTATTAGCATTGGCAAAACAACATTGTGATTCCTTAATACCATTTGATTCATTTTGTTTTCAAGGGATTTTGAATAATGAATCAGCCGAAGCGTGCATGGCAAAACGTATTGAAAAAGAAAAAGCGCAATTAAAAACTGCTTTATATAAAATGAGTGAAGAAGCTCAAGGTGCTGAAAATACCGAACAGCAAGATAATCAAGAACGTAAATTTGATTTAAAAGATATTTCAAATGATGAATCGAGTGATGATCAAAAAGAATTAGACGATTTTCAATTTATGCTCGATGAACAGCCTATTGCTCCGCCAGAGGATGTTAAGTTATTAATGAAGTCTATCATACAAGACCTAGGTGAAATTCCTGACGATTATTTAGTGGCGGCCGGTGATGGTGAGTATGATGATACATTTTTAAAATCAGATGAATTAAGCCCGGATGATGTCTGGTCGGGAACGTATCATGAAGAAGGTGCATTTTTGTATAACGAATGGGATTTTTTAAGACAACATTATCGAAAAAATTGGTGTGCGGTTCGAGAGAAAAGCATTAAGCCGGTGTATGATGATTTTGTCGAACAGACAAAATTAAAATACAGTGGTTTGATTAAACATTTGAGAAAAGTATTTGAAGCCATGCGTGATGAAGATCGATTGTTAAAACGTCAAGCTAATGGTGATGGTATTGATATCGATGCACTTGTTGAAGCACTTGCCGATAGCCTTGATGGCAGTGAAATGAGTGAACGTTTATATACCCGTATGCACCGTACTGAAAGAAATATTGCGGTGGTGTTTATGGTTGATATGAGTGGTTCAACCAAGGGTTGGATAAACGATGCCGAACGTGAATCGTTAATTATGTTGGCGGAAACATTGGAAACACTCGGTGATCGTTATGCAATATATGGCTTTTCGGGTATTGCTAGAAAACGTTGTGAGATTTATAAAATAAAAGAATTTGATGAATGTTATGATGATGAGATTAAAGCACGTATTTCGGGCATTGAACCTCAGGATTATACCCGGATGGGGTTTGCGATTCGTCATTTAAGTAAAATTCTAAATGAAGTTGATGCGAAGACTCGAATTCTAATTACCATTTCAGATGGTAAGCCGGACGACTATGATAATTATCGTGGCGAATATGGAATTGAAGACACCCGCCGAGCGTTAATCGAATCCAAACGCGATGGCATTCATCCGTATTGCATCACAATTGATACTCAAGCTAAAGATTATTTATCGTATATGTATGGTGCAGCAGCTTATACGGTTATTGATGATGTTAAACAATTACCGTTAAAAGTAACGGATATCTATCGACGTTTAACAACGTAATAATCATGGGTTACGAGATTGATCATATCTTTATTATGGTGTCCAAAGATGCGCCGCAAGCTCAATTATTAATTGATTTTGGTTTAACCCAAGGCCCTTCACGCATTCATCACGGACAAGGCACGGCTAATCGCAGTTTCTTTTTTAATAATGTGATGCTGGAATTACTTTGGGTTTATGATGCCACCGAGGCACAAAATGAAGCGACGTTAGCAACAACATTGTGGCCTCGTTGGAATCAAGCGAGCCATTCTCAATCGGCTTGCGCGTTTGGTTTATGTTTACGGCCAAGTGATGCACAAAGTAAAGTTGCGCCCTTTAAAGCGTGGAAATATCAACCGGATTTATTTCCAAAAGGCATGTTCGTTTGCATTGCAGATTCGGTAACCGTATTAGATGAACCTTTTATTTTTTTTGGTCCATCAGGCCAAAGACAGGATAGTTACATCGATGTAACGGCAAGGACGCATGAGATTGGTTTTAAAGAATTAACGGCTATTCGGTTATGTTCAAAAAATACGGTTAAATCCGATGCTTATACTGCATTGCTAGAGCATAATATAATCAGTCTAAAATCGTCACTCAATACTAAAATAGAATTGCAATTTGACAATGGTGCGGCAGGAAAAGTAAAGGACTTTTTCCCTGATTTACCATTGGTTTTTAAATGGTGATATATTAAAATTAGGCTCAGATTAAAACTAAAAAATTAGAATAGGGAAATTGACTCATGAAATTAAATAGATATAAAATAAACCTGTTATTAGTATTGTCCTATTTTATAGTTTCTTGCGCTAGTCAAAATAGTAATTCAGCCGAAGAAGATTGTGGTCATTACGATTCGCGTTCGAGAGAATGTATTAAACAAGTTTTTCAAAAAAACCAATCAAAAATAACAACCTTGTATTATACAGAGTTAAAGCATGAACCAAGTCTTATTGGGCGCGTGGTTTTTAATATCCATATTGATTCAACAGGTAAGGTGAATCAAGTTTTTGTGACGGAAAATGAATCAAACTCCGTTCATCTTGCCAATCAACTTGCTGATGTTATAAAACAGTTTCAATTTTATGATGGTGTTGAATATAGTTTTAGTTATCCAATTGAATTAGCACCATAAAATTATCGAGCCGGTTTTACCGGCTCAATATAGATTACTCAATATTTTACTGTCCGAATTTTTTCATTAATTCTTGGCTAAAAGCTTCTTTCATTAGTTCCATCATGGTTTTAACTTTATAACCCTTGGGAAACGCCAAATAGTTTTTGGGTGCTTTTACATTGGTTTTAAATTCCAGTACCTCATATTGCACTATGCCTTTTGCATTGGTTGCTTTAACAGGGTAACCATATTGAGCCATTTTATCGTCGTCCATTTGATTTTCAACCTGTTCACAAATATCATCACTATTGTTGTAATCATCATTATTGTGGTGGCCATCATCATCCCCTGATTGAACGGAATCGAGTCGTTTCATAACAAGATTAAATGCTTTATTTTTACTCATTAAAATTTCAAAACACTTTTTACCTTGGGCGATGACGTGGTATTTTGTCGTTTTTATACCCGCAACCTTTTTACCTGCACCTATCTTTTTGTATGTGTAGTTAGTTGTCTCAGCTTCTTGATGTGATGATTCTGCCTTTGGTAAACCGCCAAATAATGCTTCAGGATTAGATACGTCTACGATTATTTTTTCTTTATCGTTAATCATATAGGTTTTTCCTGAACGCAAATCGGCTAACATCTCGCCACTAGACATAGGAGAGTTAGTGGATTCTTTGTCTTTTGGTATTTTCATTCTAAAATATTTATCGTTCGACCAATAGGTTAGTTTGTCTTCTGTAGTTTTAAAAACTAGCCGAGAATCGGCTAAAGCAAGTTGTTGCATTAAGCTACTAATGAGTACAATAAAAAATATTTTTTTCATGGTTTTATTCCTTAATTTTAGTTTAGTGTATATAAGTTATTTTGTTGCGATTAATTTTGGGTTTATGATGAGTTAATTTATTGTTGATTCGATAACTTGGTATTAAATTTAATAAAATTCCAATTTGTTTTAAGCAGGCATTATTATTGCTACAAAAATTACAGGATTTAAGGTGCGAGTTAATCAATTGAATATGACTGCTCGGAATATCCAGTAAATAAAATTGATGTGTTAATATTAAATAGTGCTGACATTGTTTTCTGATATTAATATGATAATTTTTCATGCTGTTGATTATCATTGATTCTAATACTATTTGGGCATGATACAAATTGATTTTCACATCAAGCACCAAGCGCTGTGTGATGGCTGCTATTTCAATAATGGACATGTTTTCGATGAAGTAAAGAATCAGCAATTCCTTTGCGGTTATTTTCATTTTATTCAATGAGTTTTCAACATTCGATTGTATTAGTTTAAACACATTATTTGTGGTTGAAAAACGATTATGTTCATTAAAATAATTCAATTCGATGCTTTGATCAATTTTATCAAATTGAATATGGTTTTTATTAATAGCTTGCTGACGATGATGCTGATGCGCTATTTTAAGTAAACCAAATTGGGTTAAACCAATTTGTATATTATCGTCTAACACTTTTAAAAATGTTTGTTGTGTTATGTCCATTGCCATCTCATGATCATTGGTTAATATAAAAATAGTATTATAAATTAGCTTTTTATATTTAAAATATGAATTTTCAATGTGTAATTTACTTGGCATTGTATTACTCATAATTTAAAGCACTAGCATCGATACGTACATTCGGTGGCGCAGAAAATATGCTATCGGCTATCGTGATGTCTTTTTCAAATAAGATCGCCTTGGTGGTTGATTTGCCAAACATTTCGCTGCTACTGTTTGTTAAGTCGACAATCGTTTCTAAAATAATGCTGCGTTTTACTGTCGCTGGGTAGTCGTGCATGGTTTTCCAATAGCAAATTTGTGTTTTCGTTTGTTTTCCTAAAACCGTGTATTCACAGGTTTCACCCGCGATGATTTTGCTGCCCGCCACTTGGGTGAGTTTGTTTAACTCGTTAATCGCATTTACCGATTGTTGTCGTTGTACACTGCCATCTTTGCCGAGCATGGCTTCACCTAACATTTGTCCTAAAAATGGGCTGTTTTTTGCAACGTTTTTATACATTTGTTGTACTTCTTTTTCTAACACAACTTTGCTTTGATATTTTTGAGCGACTTTTCCGATGAAATCAACCTCATAACCGAATTCACCGTCGTCTATTTCGGCTCGGTTGTAGTCAGTTTTATCTAATTTACAACTACCATCATCGGATACTTCATAGCGGCTGCCTTTTTCATAGAGTGCGTATTTTTCGCCTGAAAAATATTCGTCTTCATAATTTTGGGTTAGGGTTTTCCAACTGGGCTCAGGCGCAAGCCCCCGATCAAGATTAAAATTTGGGTTTGATTCTTTGAGTATTTTTTCCTGCATGGGCCACATCTCTGGGTATTTTGCACGACTTTCTTTATAGAGTTCAATACTCGTGACACAAAGATCCCAAGCGACTTTTAGTGGGTTGGATTCATGCGTGCCAGTTTGTAGGCGCCGAATATGAATTGTGGGTAGCTTGATTTTTGCAACTGGAGCTGTTTTAGCGTTGCTTGGATTAGAGAAAGACAACTCAATGTTCAATTCATTATCGTCTTTAACGGTAAATTTTGATTCAATGGTTTTACCTTGATAGCTGACTTTAGCGAGGTAATAACCAGATTCCAATATGGCGCTAAAGTTTGCATTGGTGCTGGATTGAACTAACTCAGGATTACTGGATGTTGTTTTTCCTTGGTTATCGGCGCTGTGATAAATATCCCATTTTAAACCTTGGAAAATATAACTGCCGGTTTTATTTTGTCGTGCTTTAAAGTTAACCATGGCTGTTGCACCAGGATCGATTTTAACCGGAGCAGCGGTATTTTGGTTTGCTGCTGCTGGGCTGGTATTGTTGTTGTTTGCTGAAATGGCTGTTGCAGTGTTGACTATTAGGGGTTCATCTTCTTTTGGAGACGTGAGTAATATTAAACCCACTATTCCCGTCACTACCACCACAGTTGATATTAAAGCAATTTTAGTTGATATTAATTTGCTGGTAACGGTTTTTGATATTGATGATGTTGTCGCACTGCTGCTATTCGTTTTTGTATTTGTTGCTAAGAAATTAAATTCGGATGCCATGGCATCACTCATCATTTTGTCAAAAATATACGGTGCGCTGATGAGTGCGCCAAGATTGAATAATATTCTTGAGCGCTTTAATTGTTCAGCATCGTCAGAACAAATTTTACATTTGTTGATATGTTTATCAACAATTTGCAGTTGTTGTTCCGGGATATCGTTATTGGCATGAGGTGCTAATAGGCTTGTCAGGGTATCACATTGGGCGCGCGATATTGCAACCTTGGCATACATTTCATTGGTGAATGATGATTCAAATTTAATCCGGGCTCGGTGTAAATTGACTTTTACGTCCGATAACGTTCTGCCGGTGATAGCGGAAATTTCTTTTATGCTTAAATCTTCGGTATAGCGTAATATCATTAATTCTTTAGTTTTTGCCGGCATGCGTTTAATTGATTGTTCTACTTTTGCCTGCAAGTCGTGTAACTCGGTTTTGTCATGCACTTGCTCATTTTCATCAATGGCTTCGAAATCACTTGCGTCTTCGATGGCATCGAGTGAGGTGGCTTTTTTCCTTTTAAATTCGTTGAATAGTGTATTTCGAGCTATGGTAAATAGGTAGGCCTTAGGGTTTTCGATTTGTGTTAGATTTTTATCGCTTAATGCTTTAACAAAGGTTTGTTGTGTTACGTCCATGGCTAGCTCAGGATCGTTTGCCATTCGCGCTATAAAGTTATAAACGTGGTCTTTATGTTCGCGGTATAAGCGTTCGATTATGGTGTTTTTGTCCATTTATATTCCCTATTAAAATTTGCGTGTGTTACTGATAAAGACAACTGGGTGCTAATTTTGGTTACACAAAATAACGATTTATTTTTAATAATATTTACAGCTTAAACACCGTTGTGATAAATTTAAAGTAAAATCAAGCAGTAATGACACTATTTGTCATGATAATGGTGTTTTCGATGGTTATTTGAAGTGAAACTAGTTGTTTGTAAAATTGAAAAACTGTAATGAAATGGAATACTTAAACAAACTAACGGCTAACAGAAAGCACATTTTTTAAGTTTTTCAAATCTTTGATACTGGTATCGGTAACAGTAATATTGGATGGTACAGAAAATACTTTTTCGCTTAAATCGATGTTTTTTTCAAATAATGTTGCGACACTAATCGCTTTACCAAAGAAAGATTGTTTGTTGTCTAATTGTTTTGTCGTTTTTAAAATAATGTTACGTTTTATGTATGAAGGGTATTGGTGCATGGTTTTCCAATAACAATGGCGTATGTCACTCCTGTCATCGTTAAATGTATATTCACAGGGTTCACCAATAACGGATTCGGTTCCGGCAATTAATGTTATATTAGTTTTAGTTTTTTCATTCGTTGTTTGTTGGTTTTTGTTGGCGCTTTCGAGCATTTTGTTCATTGCTTGCACGCCCTTTTCTATGATTAGTTGGCTAATGGTTTTATCCGCAGTTTTATTAATGTAGTCGATATAATATTTAAATTTACCATCGTCTATCACGGCTGTGTGATAATCGGTTTGAACTAGTTTACAGCTACCATCATTTATTATTTTGTAACTGCTGCCTTTTTTATAAAGTGCATATTGATCACCTGAGAAATATTCGTCTTCTATATTACTTGTTATTGCTCCCCAGTCTGGTTCAGTGGATATGCCTCGATTTAATTTGAAATTAGGTTGTTTTTTTCTGATTTCTTGTTCACGCTTGCGCCATTGTTTTGGTGATGAATTTTTTGAAATAATATACAGTTCGATGTTTTCTACGCAAGTATCCCAGTTTAGTTTAGGCTGCAGTGATTTGTGTTCATCAGTGGTTTTTCGATGAATGTGTAAGGTTGGTAATGTTGAAACATCGAGCGCAACTAATTTTTGTTTGCTACTGTTAAAATTTAATTCAATATTAATAGAAGTATCATCTTTAATTTCAAATGGTGATTTAATTGTTTTGCCTTGATATTGTGCAGTGACATAATATTTTCCCGGAGTTAATCCGATGTCAAAGTTTTCAGAGGTACTGGATTCAACTAATTCGTCATGATTTGTTGAATAAACTTCCCAAGATAAGTTTTGTTTGATGTACTGTCCGGTAGTATTATTTTTGGCTTTAAAATTCACTAATGCGGATAAATCGGTATTTACAAATGGATCAATATCAGTTTCTGCGGCGTTTTTGTCATTGTCGGCTACTTCGATATCGTCGCTAAATAAGGTGAACAGAATTATAATGCTGGCTAATCCGGCTACCATGCCATAACCAATTTTGGTTGCAAGGTGGCTTGATATCGTGCTGACATTCGTAACTTTAGCGGCGGCTTTTTTGCTAATATTTTTTATGGTTGCAGTTTTCTTAGGTAGTTTGGCTATTTTGGCTAAGAAACTATATTCTGATGCCATTGCATCATTCATTTTTTGATCGAATATTTTTGGTGCGGTGATAAGTGTATCGATATTAAATAATATTTTTGAATGCTGTATTTTTTCTTCGTCTTCAGTGCATAGAAAACATTTGCTAATGTGTTTATCGATTAGTTGTAAATGGGGCTCTAGAATGTCAGAGTTTTTATGTGGTGCAAGTAATGTTGCTAGCGGATCGCAGGATTCATGTGAAACGGATACGTTATTCGCTTTATCATCACTAAAAGCAGATTCAAATCGAAGTTTTGAACGATGTAAATTAACTTTCACATCTGATATTGTTCGACTTGTAATATGTGAAATTTCTTTAATGCTGAGATCTTCAGTGTAGCGTAAGATCATCAGTTCTTTTGTTTTGACCGACATGCGATTAATGGCTTGTTTAACCTTGTCTTGTAATTTTTGTAGCTCGGTTGATTTTTGTTGTGGAATCTCTTGGTTTTCAGTTTTAGATTTTAGTGCTACTGCTACATTATCTTCTTTTTTTGATTCAGGTTTGGGTTCTGACTCATTACCATGCTTTTCTTCTGAGCTGTTTGTTGTTTGAATATTGGCGTAAAGAATATTTCGAGCAATCGTAAAAAGATAGGTCTTAGGATTTGCAATTTGAGCAACATTTTTGTCACTTAATGCTTTAATAAAGGTTTGCAGGCAAATATCGATAGCTTGCTCTTCATCGACCAAACGGGTTATGAAGTTATAGACATGATCTTTGTGGTCTTTGTAAAACCGCTCTACTATTATATTTTTATCCATTCCTGTAATACCTAAAACACATTCTGAACTTGTTATTTGAACTATATCAATGATTTAGTTGGAAGCAGTAGTGCTTTTTATACACATATTACACTAATCATTTTATGACCTATTAAACTGTGATGATAAGCCCAGTTCTAGGAGCTTTCCATTGTGATTCTACCTAATTATTCAATCAATATGTTCACAATGTGTACATTTTTCCCACATTAATGTCATGTTTTAAACATAAATTTCTTATGGTTTTACTAAGTTATTGTTTTTGTTAGGCAGAATAAATTGTATTTTTTTTTGGTTTTAACTGTAACCCAAATTGCCCTTGGTCTGTCTTTGTAAGTAATACGCAATTTTAATAACTGAAAAGGAAACAGAAGTGGATATGTTTAAAAATAAAGCGAGATTACTATTTTTGGTGTTGTTGGCACTGATGACATCGGCATGTGGTGGTGGCTCAAGTGGTTCAAATAGCACTAATCCTGTGTCACCACTATCAACAACTCCGACGATTTTAGAGGGTACTTGGCTAAAATCCTGTGGTGTGGTTGATGCGGCTGATCCAAGTAGTTTTTACGATATTGTTACTGCAACGTTCTCTGGAAATAGTTTTAGCTCAAGTATTCAAAATTTTACCGACGCGAATTGCACTGTACCGTTTGCATTGGCACCCAATCCAACGGCTAGTGGTGTTTTTAGTTTAAGTGGCGTTGCTGTTACAACAACCAGTGGTGTGCAGGCTTTTGAATTTGATTCAAGCATTACGCAATCAAACGGTGCGCCATTTGATAACGATGATTTTGATATTTTTTACCTCAATGGAAATACTTTATATTTTGGTATTATCGATGGTGTGTTGGATGCCTCTACTCCGAGTTTGCGCCCGGATACGTTAGATTTTAATCGTGGTTTTGTTCGTCAATAATTAACTCATAAGGAAATTAAAAAATGTTTATTCAATTAAATAATTTAAAAATCGTTGCGCTATTGGTCTTGTCAATTAACTTAATTGCTTGCGGCGGTGGTGGTGGGTCAACTAATAATCCTGATACTGATACTGGTACAGTAACTGTTACCGATTCAATTTATGTTGGTACTTATAGTGGTGAATTTTTTGGTGCCGACAGTGGCACTTGGGAATTTATTGTGAATTCGGATACTAGTGTGACTGGCACATTAACAACCACGACATTACCAATAACAATATATGCCTTAACCGGAACAATTGATGCTCAGGGTAATGTTGTTTTACTGTCGGGCACAACTGCTGATGCGATTCGTTGTGATATTATTATTACAAACGGTTTTGTCAGTGGTAGTTGGTCGGATGGTACTGCGGTGGGTAATTTAACGGGTATTATTACTAGTTCAAGTGCTGTGAGTGGCTCGTTAGCGGTGTCGGCTGAATTTGGAAATAAAGTTTTTACAGCTCTTAACGTTAACCAATTAAATCTGGAACCGTTGCAAATTGTTTCATTTAATAATCACCCCGGTAACGTTGCACCAACGGTGTTGGGTTTTGATGATCACATTTTGGCTTTGTATATTGATTCAACCAACAAAATATTAATAGCGGTTGCTTATTCGTTTTCTAATCCGGTTGCTGCTGGAGAAGTACCAACGAGTTATGATTATCAAATTGAGTGTGTTGCTGATGCGTGTGCGGGGATTAATTTGGATTTAGCTCAAAATAAAGTGTCGTTCAACAATGTGACGTTGCCCGTGTTAGTGTTTGGTCCTGATGAATTAAATTTCAATATCGCTATTAACCCTGCAACGGTAAACGGCAGTTTTAACTGGAATTAATTTAGAGGAGCTAACGATGAAAAAATTAATGACGTTAATGATTGGTATGATATTTTTTTTCAGCCAGACGGTAATTGCCGATGACGAATCGGATCTTGACGCGATGCAACAGCAATTGAATAACGAGGTTATCAATAAACCGTTTTTTGCAGAGCAAGCCGATAAGGTTGATGCTTATATCAAATCGGCAATGGAAAAAAATATTAAACCAAAGGAGTACACTGGCTCATATTGGCAGCGCGGTTACACTTGTCATAATTTATTACAGTGGTCGTGGCAAGAGTATCGTAACTGCCGTTACTACCATCGTTATTATGGCCGTTATTATTACTAAATGATTTGGGCTGCACATGGGCAAATTCTGAGATTTTAATGTAGCTTGGGATTTGTGTGTGGCTCACGTTGATTAAACGAGGGAGAAATAGCAGAGGTTTTGTTATTGCTAACATCGATTTAAGCTACATTTAACCCTAATCGACACGTTATTGATTGTTGATTAGGGTTTTTTTAAGCACGAAATAATTCACTATTTCAGCTCAGAATATCCTAAGATACGGCTCTAAATTTACAATCAAGGTTTCAAATGGCGCACAACCACCAACATCTTCCCGATAAACCCGACAATGAATCCATGGATACACGTTATCGCGAAACAGTGCGGGTGACTTTGATCGGTGCGGTATTGGATTTAGCGCTGGGTGTGGTCAAAATTATGATTGGCTTGGCTGCCAATTCGCAGGCATTAATTGCTGACGGGGTGCATTCACTGTCAGATTTAATGACCGATGGTTTGGTCTTGTATGCCGCAAAACACGCCTCGCGTGAAGCCGATGCCGAGCATCCCTATGGCCACGCGCGTATCGAAACGGTGGCAACCGTTATTTTGGGGATTGCGCTTATTGCTGTTGCCGTTGGTATTAGCTCGGATTCAATAAGACGGCTGTTTACGCCGGAAGAGTTGCTCATTCCGGGTTATTGGGCGTTAATTATTGCCGTCATTTCGATTGTTACAAAAGAAGCCATTTACCATTACACCATGTTTGTGGCGAATAAATTACGTTCTAATATGTTGCGTGCCAATGCCTGGCATAGCCGTTCGGATGCAATATCGTCGGTTATTGTTGTGATTGGTATTGTGGGCAGTATGTTAGGACTCACTTACCTTGATGCCCTTGCAGCCGTTGGGGTTGCGCTAATGGTGGCAAAAATCGGTTGGGATTTAGTTTGGCATAGCATGCGTGAACTGATGGATACCGGGCTTGATAGTGAAAAATTGGATACTATCGAAAAAATTATTCAATCCATCGATGGTGTGCAAACTTTACACATGTTACGTAGCCGGTTGATGGGCGCAGATGCGTTAATCGATGTCCACATTCAAGTGGCTGAAGACATTAGTGTCTCAGAGGGGCATTATATTAGCGAAACAGTCAGTAAGCGCTTAATGACTGAAATCGAAGAAGTTCGTGAGGTGATGGTGCATATCGATCCGGAAGATGATGAAACGTCACAACCAAGCTCGGCATTGCCAGAGCGGGGTGAATTGATGAAAAGCCTGAAGTCGAGCTGGGCTGATATTCCGGCTAGCGCCGAGATTGAGCGCATGGCATTACACTATTTAAATGGTCAGCTCACTATCGATGTGTATTTACCGCTTTCATTGTTACAAAATCTAGGCGACAATGCTGCGGGTAATTTAACAACTGAATTTAGTCAAGCTGTTGAAAGTGAGCCTTATATTCAACGCGTAAGACTCTATTTCTCGTAGCTTTATTCGTTTATTAAGTCTCATTATGTGAGCATAATAATAAATTATTGCACGTATGTAGCGCATTCATGTTATTTTAAATCGTATAGAATTTTATAATTTCATTAATTATCATAGAGTTATCTCATATGGTTGTTAATAAAAGTAAATAGTAATAAACAATTTTGGTTAAATTTTGGAGGAACGACGATGTCGGTAGACAACGCACTTAAAATGATGAAAGACAATGGAGTCAAGTTTGTAGACTTCAGATTTACCGATACACGCGGTAAAGAACAACACGTATCAGTACCAGCACATTCGGTATCTGAAAAAGACTTTAAAGCCGGTAAAATGTTTGATGGTTCATCCATCGCTGGCTGGAAAGGTATTAACGAATCTGACATGATTTTAATGCCAGATGCTGATTCTGCTGTTATGGATCCATTCTTTGATGATTCAACAATGATTTTACGTTGCGATATCGTCGAACCTGCAACAGGCCAAGGTTACGAACGTGATCCACGTTCAGTTGCCAAACGCGCTGAAGAATATTTAAAGTCGACCGGCATTGGTGATACCGCTTATTTTGGTCCCGAGCCAGAGTTTTTCGTATTAGACGATGTTCGTTGGGGTGCTGATATGAGCGGCTCATTCTGCAAAGTTGATTCAGACGAAGCATCATGGAATTCAGAGCGCATTTTTGAAGACGGTAATATCGGTCATCGTCCTGGAGCTAAAGGGGGGTATTTTCCAGTGCCGCCAGTTGATTCATTACAAGACATGCGTTCAGCCATGTGTTTAGCCATGGAAGAAATGGGTTTAGTTACCGAAGTGCATCATCATGAAGTTGCCACCGCCGGTCAATGTGAAATTGGTACTGTTTTTAATACTTTAGTTAAACGTGCGGATCAAAACCAAATTTTGAAATACGTGGTTCATAACATTGCCCACGCCTATGGCAAAACAGCAACCTTTATGCCTAAGCCTCTCGTTGGTGATAACGGTAGTGGAATGCACGTACACATGTCGATATCAAAAGGTGGTGAAAATTTATTTGCCGGTGATAAATACGGCGGATTAAGTGAGACTGCATTGCATTACATTGGTGGCGTTATAAAACACGCACGCTCATTAAATGCTTTTACCAATGGTAGTACTAATAGCTACAAACGTTTAGTGCCGGGTTTTGAAGCGCCTGTTATGTTGGCTTATTCTGCCCGTAATCGTTCGGCATCAATTCGTATACCATTTGATTCAAATCCAAAAGGTCGCCGTATTGAAGTGCGTTTCCCCGATTCAGCAGCGAATCCTTACCTGACATTTGCATCATTAATGATGGCCGGTCTTGATGGTATTCAAAACAAAATCGACCCGGGCGAAGCAATGGATAAAGATTTATACGATTTGCCACCAGAAGAAGATGCAGCCATTCCTAAAGTTTGCGCATCGTTAGAAGAAGCATTAGATGCTTTAGATAATGATCGTGATTACTTAAAAGCCGGTGGTGTATTTACTGATGATGCGATTGATGCCTATATCGGACTTAAAATGGAAGAAGTCACGCGTTTACGCATGACAACGCATCCAGTTGAATTTGATATGTATTACAGCGGTTAATAGCAACTCTGGTGTAAAAATGAGAAACGCTCCCAATTGGGAGCGTTTTTTTTGATCTATACTCTGTGGAAACTTATTAATATTGATGTTGTCGTACTGATAGAATGAAAAATATTTTAGACATAAAAAAAATGTGGTTATTTTTAAGCCTAATTGCGTTGGCCCCAATAAGCCATGCAGTTGAACCAATATCCACTAGCAGTGATGATGACGCTAAGGCCATTGAAAATGGTATATACCGCAACGTTAGCGAAGATGGTGTGGTTGAGTTTTCAGATCAAAGCAGTTCATCGGGGGGGAGCTCCAAACAAATAAAGCTAAAAACTTCAAATACCTTCAAACCAGCAGCAAAAAAATATACGCCACGCCCAACGCTACAAACCACAGCAAATAAAAAAGCCAGTGCCAATGGTGGCTCGAGTTATACCAAATTAGAAATTAGCTCACCCACGGCTGATCAACAAATTCGTTCTAATAATCAAACAGTTACAGTTTCTATTTCGATTAGTCCAGCGCTAAATATTGCCGCTGGTGATCGTATTGAACTTTATTACGATGGTCAGTCACAAGGTAAAAAGAAAACCACGGTGTTTAATTTAAAAGATGTTTATCGTGGCCAGCACCGAGTCCAAGCAAAAATCATTAACAGCAGTGGTGCTGTATTAAAAATCAGTAAACCCATCCAATTTGTAACTCATCAATTTTCCACGTTATTTAAGAAAAGACGTTCAGCCCGTTAAATAAACCCATCAAATCTTTGCATAAACTGACTAATCGCACCATTATGGTGCATTTATTGAGTTTATTCGATACACTAGCGAGAGAGCATTAATTCATCCGCAAGCCCGAGCAAAAGGTTCATAGCAAATCGCATGGCAAAAAGTACCGTTGATAGTAAAATTGCATTTCGGGTTTTGGAGAATCTAAATTATGCGGTACTGTTATTTGATCATGAACTTAAGCTACGCTACCTCAATGTTGAAGCCGAACGCCTCTTTGGCAATAGTGCGCGGCATTTATTAGGGCAAGCTGCGCATAGTTTATTTTCCAGCGAAACGGATATTGTCGTGCAACTAGACCATGCCATTGCAACCCTGCAACCCTTTACACACCGAGCAATCAGTATCACCCTGTCGTATAAAAATCCGATAATGGTCGATTTAACGGCATCACCGTTTTCAGAAAACCATGTGGATAATGAAATTATCGTTGAAATTAGCCAAGTCGATCGAATGGTTCGAATTGCACAAGATGAAATATTATTAAAGCAACAAAAAATCACGCAAGAAATTGTTCGAGGACTCGCGCACGAAGTTAAAAATCCATTGGGTGGACTGCGCGGTGCAGCACAACTGCTTGAAAAAGAATTAAGCAATAATGAGTTAAAAGAATATACTCAAGTCATTATTAGCGAGGCCGATCGGTTACAAAATTTAGTTAATAAATTATTAGGCCCATCAACATTGCCAAAACAACAACTAATCAACATTCATGAAATATTAGAGCGTGTTAGAAATCTGGTTCAAGTAGAAATAAATAATAACATTAAATTACACCGAGATTATGATCCGAGCATACCCGAAATGCAGGCCGATCCAGACCAACTGATTCAAGCAATTCTAAACATTGTACGAAATGCCGCTCAAGCATTATCCGGTTCAGGAAATATTTATTTAAAAACACGAATACAAAGACAATTTTCAATTGGACACCAGCGCTTTAAATTAGTCTGTTCAATTTCTATTATCGATGATGGCCCGGGTATACCTTCTAGTATAAAAGACAGAATATTTT
This sequence comes from uncultured Thioalkalispiraceae bacterium, assembly GCA_964514215.1. GTDB lineage: Bacteria > Pseudomonadota > Gammaproteobacteria > UBA6429 > Thiohalophilaceae > CAYQUC01. Next base: position 1,853 of record CAZEPW010000047.1, on the reverse strand, counting down.
ATCCCTTAGTCACATCACGAGCCAAAGGCACCGGGTTAGGATTATCGATAGCACAAGGTTTGATACAAAAACACTCCGGCATTATTGAGTGCACTAGCATACCCGGTAATACTGAATTCACCATAAACATTCCAATAGAATAATACAAAATAATGTTGAGGCCACAATGAGTAATAATATAGTTTGGGTAGTTGACGACGATCGCTCGATTCGATGGGTATTAGAAAAAGCGTTAGTTAGTGCTGGTTTAAACGTAGAAATTTTTGAAGAAGCCAATGCCGTTTTAAAAGCACTCGAGCACACACAACCCGATGCCATTATTTCCGACATCCGCATGCCCGGTATCGATGGCTTGGAATTATTATCACGCATTCATAAACGTTATCCACAAATGCCCGTTATTATCATAACCGCGCACTCCGATTTGGACAGCGCAGTGTCAGCTTATCAAGGTGGAGCTTTTGAATACTTACCAAAACCATTTGATACCGATGAAGCGGTTGATCTGGCAAAACGCGCAGTAAGACACAACCACAGTAAAATAAAAATACCGAGCCCAACATTATTAAACACGCCAGAAATAATCGGCGAAGCCGCATCGATGCAAGAATTATTTCGAGCTATCGGACGCTTATCACAATCGAATATTACGGTCTTAATCAACGGCCAATCCGGCACCGGTAAAGAACTCGTGGCACACGCATTACACCGCCATAGTCCTCGATGCGAACAACCTTTCATTGCATTAAACATGGCAGCAATACCTCGCGATTTAATGGAGTCTGAATTATTTGGACACGAAAGGGGCTCATTCACCGGCGCGCAATCAGCACGTAAAGGCCGTTTTGAACAAGCCGATGGCGGTACATTATTTTTAGATGAAATCGGCGATATGCCAGCAGAATTACAAACACGTTTATTACGGGTCTTATCCGATGGTGAATACTATCGTGTCGGTGGACACGACTCGGTAAAATCCGATGTCAGAATAATCGCAGCAACGCATCAAAATTTAGAGCAACGCGTAAAAGACGGTAGCTTCCGAGAAGATTTATTTCATCGACTAAATGTAATTCGAATTCAAATTCCAAAACTAAGCGAACGACGGGAAGATATTCCAGTGTTAGCAAATCATTTTTTACAAGCCATCGCAGAGGAATTAAACGTTGAGGCAAAAGTACTCGACGAAGAGGTACAATATTTTTTATCAACCTTAGAATGGCCGGGCAATGTACGGCAATTAGAAAATACTTGCCGTTGGATAACCGTTATGTCTCCCGGAAAAATGATTCATCGTGACAGCTTACCAGCAGAATTAATTTCAGAAAAACCAACACCAGCACCGTCATCGATGAATTGGGTAGATAATTTACGCGAATGGGCAACACAACAATTAAACAATGGTGAACAAGGTATTTTAGATATCGCCCAAACAGAATTTGAACGCACCCTAATCGAATCGGCATTAAACCATTCCGGTGGCCGCCGCCAAGATGCCGCCAAACTGTTAGGCTGGGGACGAAACACACTAACACGAAAAATAAAAGAATTAAAATTAGATGATTAACAACTAACGTTAATTATTGCTTTACGTCTAGGATAGTTTTTAGTGATTTTAATTGCTTGAGTTTAAATACTTATGTAAAATAAAAGCGAATTTAATAAAAGTCAACAATGAAAAAATGTTTTGTACTCTTAGTATATGAACATTTATTGAAATGTTATTGTTAATGTTGTGATTGTATCTACTTGCTAATGCTTTACAGGCTTTATGTGTTGTCGAAATAAGTTTTGACACATCTAATTATAAAAATACCAAAATGATTTCTAAGGGATAACGTATGAAATGGAAT
>CAZEPW010000046.1:4359-29919 GCA_964514215.1 uncultured Thioalkalispiraceae bacterium | reverse complement strand
TAATTAAGCAAGTTTTGTGAATTATTAATTACAGATAATTTGGAAATTTAACATTAAACAGAAATTTAAATGGAAAATGATGAGCCACAACCACAAGTGGTCGTTGCATTCGGATTATTTATCACAAATAATGAACCTTCTAAGCTAACCTTAAAATCAACTTCAGAGCCAACTAAATACTGAAAACTCATTGGGTCGATAACGATAGCAACGCCATCATGCTCAACAACGGTATCGCCATCTTGGACGTTTTCGTCAAAGTTAAAACCATATTGAAAACCGGAACAACCACCACCTGAAACAAATACCCGTAATTTAAGATTGGTATTACCTTCTTCTTCAATTAATGTCTTGATTTTAGCTGCTGCATTATCGGTGAAGGTGATTTCTGTTGATTGGCTAACTGACATGCTTTACTCCTGAACCTAAATTTGATATTTGCTTAAAACCTAGCATATATTACTGATATTGAGTATATCAGTATTCTCTTAACCAAGGTATATTACTTGAGTGATTTAATCAAGATTCATCCGCATTCTTATTATTGGCAACTTTTTCTTTAATTGACACAACAGATTGATTTTCTGAGGGTTCTGAACGATGTACCAAGTTACCATTCACTTCTGCTCCCATCGCCATTTCAATCAGGCTGTAATACACATTACCATTAACGCGCGCATCAGAAGCCAATTCAATATGTTCTAAAGCATGAACATCACCGATTATAGTGCCATTTAATACGATATTGGCAACTTTTACCTCTCCTTCAACAACACCACGTTCACTGAGCGTTAATACCGAACCGGTGCCTTCTTCAGAAATAACATTACCTTTGATCAAACCATCGACATGAAGCCCACCATTAAAAATGATGTCACCACGAATTTCGGTGTTTTGACCAATTAATGAGTCAATTTTGGCTGATTGTTTTGGTTTCTTGGTCTTTCCGAACATGGGTTTATTACTCCTTAAATGGCCACTCAAATACTTTTTCAATCATGTCTTTTTCGCTACCACGAGGAAGCACCTGTAAACTGACACGCTTAGCTTGAAATTGTTCTGGCAACGTTATATTGCCTTTAAAATTTTGGAAATACTTAAATTTAAACTTTAGTTCTTTCGTATGGTTCTCAGTTAACTGATTCAAATGGAGCGATTTTTGGTGCCCATTTTGAATTCCTTCAATATTCAAACGTATTTTACCGGATGCAAGACGGCTATGTTTTAAAACTTGCGTTAATGATATCTCATATCGATAACCACGCAATTCACCATTGGGAATAAGTTTATAACTTTGTAAATGCAATCCTTGTGATGCGCTACGCGGCGATATAATACCACGATAAAATGCTAATTCGCCATTCAACTCCAATATTTCGGCTTGCAATGCTTTTAATGAATTATTCACTTCATCGTAGGCTTTTCGTTCAACCTGAGCGGCACGTTCCATCACCGCATTTTCTTCGCGTAATAATTCCAGCTGCTCTTCAAATGCCGATATCGTTAATTCCAGCTGCGAAAATTCCTTCTGAGTATTTAAACTATCAAATCCAGCTCGATACCGGCCGTATTCAAATAAAACCCACGCAGCTAATACCAAAGCCAGCAACAAAGCGACTATCATAACTCGTGATACCCAGGGACGATGTAATGTTACAATCATGCCACTCATATCATAGAGTTCCCAAAATATGTTTCCAATAAATTCTCATTGTAAATATGTAATAAATTTCTAGATTTGCACAAAATGTGACTAAGGCATAAGCGCAATTAAATCTAACCCCGTATCCTCAGCGAATTCAAACATCAAATTCATATTCTGCACAGCTTGCCCCGATGCACCTTTAACAAGATTATCAATCACAGAAAGTATTACCACTGTTTCATCGTTTTGTGGCCGAAAAACACTAATACGACACATATTACTACCTCGTACATAACGTGTTTCAGGGTGCTGCCCTGCTGGTAAGACATCAACAAACAATTCATTTTGATATCGAGATTCGTATAATTGTTGCAAGTCAACACTACTATCTATCACAGTAGCATATAATGTTGCATGAATACCGCGAACCATCGGTAATAAATGCGGTACAAACGTTAAAGAAACCGGTTTTTTTGCGAGTGCCTGTAGACCTTGACGAATCTCAGGCAGATGACGATGCCCAGGCACCGCATAAGCTTTAAAACTTTCGCCCATTTCAGCCATCAACGTTCCAACATTTGCTGCCCGGCCTGCGCCACTCACACCCGATTTAACATCGGCCACGAGATGATTTAACTCAGCCAAATTGTTTTCAATTAAAGGCAAAAAGCCTAATTGTACTGACGTGGGATAACACCCCGGATTAGCAACTAAACGGGCATTCTTAATTTCCTCCCGATTCACTTCTGGTAGACCATAAACGGCTGTTTCAAGTACATCAGGACAGGCATGTTCCATGCCATACCATTTTTGCCACAAAGCAGGATCGTTTAAACGAAAATCAGCCGCTAAATCAATCACACGAACACCGGCAGTTAATAACTCCGGCACCATTGTCATTGCGGTGCCGTTAGGCGTTGCAAAAAAAACCACGTCACATTTTTTTAATTGTGCAACATCCGGTATGGTAAATTCGAGATCAATACTGCCACGTAGATTAGGAAACAAACTTGCCACTGCTGAACCTTGCTCGGCTCGGGAAGTTATCATTTCAATTTTGACATTGGGATGTTTTGCTAAAAGGCGTAATAACTCAACACCGGTATAACCGGTGGCACCAACAATTCCTGCTTTAATCATCATATTTCTTCTTTCAATTTGGCTCTGTGTTATTGATCAGTCTTATTTTTCAAACGTCGATAGTACCTTTAAATAAGATAGACTATTTACAACTGCATTAGTATTTCACGATTTCATGAAATAGTGAATATTTTTCTATTAAGCTAGCTTATTTTTAAAGTCGCAGTGTCTCTAGCACAATAAAAATTAAAACCGTTAATATCATTTCAATATCAATTTTGACTATAAAACATACAATTAAAACGCCAACAGCAAGACACTTTCAACAGGATAACGCTATAAATTAATGAAGTCATGCTTGATTTGTTTCATAATGTGTCATTTACACACTATCAAATAATTACTCCTTTTAAATTTTATGATGAAGTCACGTCAATCAGTAAAACCAAAAATTTTCGCTTTTACCATCATTGTCATTACCTTGATATTAGCAATTACATTACTAACGGCTATCGGCACTGGAATAAAACAAGCACCAGACATCGAGCTAACTGATCTAAATGGCAATGTAATTTCATTAAAGTCCATGCAAGGACATCCCGTGTTCGTGACTTTTTGGGCGAGTAGCTGCGGTATTTGTATGCAAGAATTTCCAGAGCTCATTGCACTTCACCAAGAATTATCACCTAGAGGATTAAAAATGATTGGCATTGCTATGCCCTATGATATTCCCAGAGCAGTGCTACAAGTTAAGCAACACTATTTGGTTCCTTATCCCTTAGCATTGGATTCCATGGCTCAAGCAACGCAGGCATTTGGTGGCGTTAAAAATACACCAACCTCTTTTTTAATCGGCCCCGATGGAAAAATAGAATTGCATACCATTGGCGCTGTCGATATATCTTATCTAAAACAAAAGATCATAACATTATTAGCAAAAAACAAATTAAATACTGGAGTTGAGTGATGAAAATTGTTGAAGCCTTTCATATCATATTTATGGTGACTTGGTTTGCCGGTTTGTTTTACTTACCGCGTTTATTTGTTTACCACGCAATGAGTGAAGATAATCTTAGCAATGAACGTTTTAAAATAATGGAACGAAAATTATTTTTCGGCATCATGACTCCGGGAGCAATTATTACCATTGCACTGGGTATCTGGTTATTAGTTGATTACGCTTGGCTGCAGTACGGAAAATCAATCTGGCTACATGTAAAACTCACTAGCGTTGCACTAATCGTGGTTTATCATATTTATTGCGGCAAATTATTATTTGCTTTTAAACGCGATGAGAATACCCATAGCCATGTCTTTTATCGATGGTTTAATGAGTTTCCGGTGTTGCTGTTAGTACTAATTATCATTATGGTGGTTGTTAAACCTTGGTTATAACCAGATTTAAAAAAGGCTAATACTAAAATGTTATTACTAGCCTTTTTTAGTTTAAAACTTGACGGTATAACGAATATAAAAATCGTTATCAACTTGCTTTTGCGCACTAGCAAGACGTTGCTTGATTTCTTCTCTTTTGCGAATTCGCGCTTCAATTTTTTGTTTTTTACTTAATATCCATTTATAGCGAATTTCCATCAAAGTATTATTATTACGAAAATCAGGAGATAACAACCATCCAGCATCAACTTTAGCATACACTATCCCCACATTATGGCGGTGTAGAAAATTAATGAAGTTAGCTGTTATTTGATAAGCCGTTCCTGAAGTATTACCAGAGTTTGCTATTTTTGCGGTCGAATTTAACTGGGTATTCGGCGCATAGCCCAATGAAGCCGCTAACATAAATTCTTTTTCGCCGGTTGATATTGACCATTTAGCAGCACCACGAGCCACCAAACCAATATAATCTTTTCGATTTCCACAATTCGAGCCATCGACACACAAGGCATGGGGTAAGTAACTAATATCAAAGCCTCGCTGAACAATAGCACCAGCTCGTTTACGATTTTCTAAACCATAAAAATAACTCACGCGTGTCGCATCCGTTGTAAAATCTAACGGTCCACGACGAACTTCTGTTGCACCCTCTTTATAATTAATCTGTGCAATTGCCTGATGATGCCAATTTGATTTGGTGGTAGTGTCGAAGACCACCCCATCAGTCCAACTGACATCGGTATTCGGACTGTTATTTCTATCTAACGATTTCTTTGCAACACCATCGAGTTCTTTTTTAGTTTGTTGTCTGCCGAAAGTAACCTGATAAGCCGAATTATTTTTATACCGAAAATACAATGAATCAAATGTGCCTTCGCCTAAACGAAGCCCATCACTACCGGGAATTTCTTGAAAGAATTTATGCTCATTTTGCTTCTGATCATCACTATAACGTCCAGCAAAACGAACCTTGCCCGACCATTTATCGGATAATGATTTAGAGTAGCCAACACGCAACCTCAAACGAAACTGTTTTGAATCCGTTTTAGTGTTCGAACGTGTATCGCGCTCTGAGGAAAAATAGCCAACCCGAGCATCTCCTGAAACTTTGGCCAACACGATAGTTGGCGACGACAATAAAAATAATGTGCTAACAACCATAGCAGTAACCGCTGTTGATTGGTGCTTTAATAAAATACCCATGAATGAACCCTTTTAAATATTCAGTAACTGAGCATATTATGACGGACTAATACTGTAAATGCAAATCATTCTCATTAAGATTAGTAAATATATTAAGCAAGCTTAATTCGAGTGAAAATAGGGTTCTATTTTGAAAATAATAGCGATTCAACTTCGCTGATCTGGGCGTGAGCTTCATTAATCGCATGCACCAAATTATCGTTAGTAAGTGCACACTTTTTTAGCTTATCGGTTGGTATAACTGAAATAACTTCTGTTAAATCAATATCTTCTGAATCATATGCCTGATTAGCAATCTTATTCGCAATATAAATCAATAATACCTCATCAGGAAATTCTTGGGCTTGCTCCGGCTCATGGTGATACATCACGCATTCAACCAAATTCTTAGGCAATTGCCATTGTTCGGCTAATTTCCCACCGACTTGTGAATGATCAAACCCGATAATTTCTCGCTCAGATTGAAATAATTCCAGATCTACATCCGGTTCGATGGTATGCATAATGGCTTTATGCGCTAATTCTGGTATACGGTTAAACATCACTAAATGCCCAATATCATGTAACAAACCTGCTGTAAACAACATTTCACCTTGGGCTTTGTGAGTTTGATTAGCCAGCTCACGCGCTAATAAACCGCAATAAAGACTATGATGCCAAAAATCATCAACCGAAATGATTTCGTTAGGAATACCTTCAAATGCCTTGGTTGCCGTGGCTGAAAAAACCATATCACGTATTTGTTGAGTTCCCAATACAGTTACCGCACGCGATATCGAATCAATAGAGCCACTAATACCGTAAAACGGACTATTTGCGATTCGAAGCAATTGTGCGGACAAGGCTGGATCTTGACTGATCACTTTTCCGATTTCATTAACACCAGAATTTGGATCATCAACCATTTGATTAACCTTAATTGAAACTTCCGGTAAACTGGCTAGTTCACTCACATCTTTTACAATTTCATCAATTGATACTGACACTATTATTTTCCAATTTTTATGCTGATTACCATTATAGTAGACCTAAGATCAGCATCTAGCTCAAAAAAATAATTATCTCCAGAATATATATAAGGTATTTTGATTATGATGTAGCCGATAGTTTATTAACTGTATTCTTTTGATAAAACCGCCTAAAAAAATACAACAAACTTAATAGAAATAACAGCGGTAGGACCGGATCAAAACGGGCATTAGGACTTAAACTGCAACCTGCTGCAGCAACACTTTCAAAAAACTCATGCTCTTCATCCTCTAATGGTAAATAGTTTAAATCAAGATCATCAATCGGACCATAACTCGCCACACTACCCGTCCAGCCGGCTTCAAATAACTCAATACGAATATCATAACGACCCGGTGCATATCCGCTCGTGAAAATGGTTTCAACTGTGTGAGCATCAAAATTACTATCGGTAATTATTTCAAATGTTTTAGTGGTGTAATAATAATTCCACGGACCACCTTCATAACTAATGTACATTCTTGCAAATACCAATGCCGAGCCAAAACTAATATCAGCATCAAAAGTCACACTAAATTGGTGATAAAAACCATCACCATCATCATCATGAATTAACCCAACACTCGCATCATAAATGGAAAAAATACCGCCTTGAGAGTTAGCTGAAATCTGATTACCATTATCAGGATTCGCAATATAAATTCGCTGATTCGATGTTGTTAATGGAATTTGTTCACCTTGTGTAATAAGAGCGGGTGCTAGACGAAAATTTTTATCTAATAATAATTCATCTTTAATAGGCAATTTAGCATTACTGCTGTTATCAATCGAATAACTCATTCGTTCAGCAGCATGTAGATAACTGACTTGAAAAAAACTAAATGACATCAACAACGCCACTAAAGCATAAAATATTCCCTTAGATTTTGTTGTTGAACTGTGTAGAACTAAATTGAAATGATACATAACACCTTACCTGTAATATTTATCTCTTACAGCTATTAAAGTGCATTACGCATGAATCCAAGCTGAACCTTGGTATTATATAAATCTAATATAATATCAGCGAAATTTTTGTTCAGCGAGCATTCAGCTTGTAGGGTCTAATGAATAGTAAAAATGCTACTAGAAAAATAAATACTTCCAGACCTAAACTTCAACCATTTCAAAATCTTTTTTAGTTACACCACACTCAGGGCAAATCCAAGAGTCAGGAACGTCTTCCCATTTGGTGCCTGGAGCCAAACCTTCATTTGGAGCCCCTTTTTCTTCATCATAAACATAACCACAAACAACACATAAATACGATTTCAAAGCAATCTCCTTGAATTATTACAAATATAATATCCCGTTAATATAACACGGGTGATTTCGCTAATGATACAATTAAGCTATAGTAGTCTAGCGCAAAAGAGATAGCGTGAATGATGTCAAATAAAAAACAAGCCAATTTATTAGTATTTTCTGGACTCGATCCAAGTGGTGGTGCGGGTATCCAAGCCGACATCGAAACCATCACCAGTCTTGGAGCCAAGCCTTGCTCGATAATAACGGCTTTAACCGTTCAAGATACTCGCGCCGTTCAAGCTTATATCAATGTCGATAGTCAACTTATCGAACAACAAGCGCGCTGCATATTAGATGACATTGCCATCCATTGTTTTAAACTTGGAATGATTGCTGACGAAAAAATTATCGATGTCATCGTAAAAATTGTAATGGATTATCCCGAAATTCCTTTGGTTATCGATCCAATATTTGTTGCAGGTGGTGGTGGCGCACTAAGTGATTCAATCGCTTATCAACACCTTATAACTAAATTAATGCCACTTGCAAGTATCATAACCCCCAACTCAATTGAAGCCCGTCAAATAGCATTAGGCTCTGATAACCTTACTGAATGCGCAGAATATATCATCAAAACAGGTTGCCAATCGGTGTTGATTACCGGTAGCCATGAAAACTCGGATGACGTCAGTAACTCCTGGTATTTTAACAATCACGTTATCACTCACCACTGGCCACGTTTAGAGCATGATTATCACGGCTCAGGCTGCACCTTGGCAGCCAGTCTTGCGACCTATATTGCCCAAGGCCAAAGCATTGAATCTGCTGTGTATAAAGCCCAACAATACACCTATAATACATTGCTAAATGCTAACAAAGTTGGCCTCGGGCAGCTATTACCCAATCGATTTCACCTGCTCAGCTAAAGCACAACTAGCTAAAATGTTTAAAGCCGTAAAATAAGAATAGAATTAAGGAGTTATATTTCATGGTACGCCAGGATCTTAGGGGAGTGTATGCCATTCTCGACGTTGAAAATATTGAGCAAGGTGAAATTCTAAAGCACGCCCAAAATACCATTAATGGTGGTGCAGCCATCATACAATACCGAAATAAAACCAATCATACCTACGATCGAGAAAAAGAAGCACGTGATATTTTGGATCTATGTCGAAAGCATGATGTGCCTCTGATTATCAATGACGATTTAGCCTTGGCCCGTGCAATCGGTGCTGATGGCGTACACCTTGGTCAAAACGATATCCCCTGCAAAATTGCCCGCAATTTTCTCGGCTCAAGCTATATTATAGGGGTTACCTGTAACAACAAAATTGAAAACGCTCGAATAGCACAATCAGCAGGTGCCAGTTATGTTGCTTTTGGCGCTTTTTTTACCTCTAAAAGTAAACCCGACGCACCCCATGCAGAATTAGATGTCTTACTCAAAGCCCGAGACGAAATATCAATCCCAATAGCCGCTATTGGCGGTATAACTTTAGATAATGCACAGCAATTAATTGACACCGGTGCTGACATGGTCGCCATCACTCGTGGTATATTCAACGCTGAAAAAGATATAACGACCACGACAAAAGGATTCGTAACTATGTTTAATGCAACACAGCAAAACAAACCTGAACAAGAACAACAAAGTAACCCTTTTACTTTAGCAAAAAAATATATTCCCGGTGGTGTAAATTCACCTGTGCGCGCATTTAATGGCGTTGGTGGTGACCCCATATTTTTTAAAAAAGGCAGCGGTGCATACTTGATTGATGAGAATAATAATCGTTATATTGATTACGTTGCTTCATGGGGGCCAATGATTTTAGGCCACGCTCACCCCGATGTTATTAGTGCAGTACAAAGCACTGCAGAGCAAGGTCTTAGCTTTGGCGCACCAACGATATTAGAAACCGAGATGGCTAAAAAAGTCTGTGACATAATGCCCTCGATGGAATTAATTCGAATGGTAAGCTCAGGCACTGAAGCAACCATGAGTGCGATTCGACTTGCTCGCGGTTATACTGGCCGTGATAAAATCGTAAAATTTGAAGGCTGTTATCATGGACATGCTGATTCACTGTTAATAAAAGCCGGTTCCGGTGCATTAACAATGGGCGTTCCAACATCACCGGGAGTGCCCGCTTCATTAGCAGAACACACCATTACACTTGATTATAATGATATTAAATCAGTGCAAGATGCTTTTGCTGAAATCGGTGATCAAATTGCCTGTATCATAGTAGAGCCCGTAGCCGGCAATATGAACTGCATCCCACCAGTAGCAGGATTCTTAGAAGGCTTACGCGAAATCTGTACCGAATATAAATCGGTATTAATTTTTGATGAAGTCATGACAGGTTTTAGAGTTGCTCTTGGTGGCGCTCAAGCACACTATGGTATAACACCCGATTTAACAACACTTGGTAAAGTCATCGGTGGCGGAATGCCCGTTGGTGCTTTTGGTGGTAGACGTGACATCATGGAACAAATAGCACCACTAGGCCCAGTCTATCAAGCAGGTACATTATCTGGCAATCCTATCGCAATGGCAGCTGGCCTTGCTAATTTAAACCTGATATCTAAAGCAGGTTTTTATGATGCTATTAATGCCAAAGTAATTACACTCACCAATGGCATCGTAGCCGCGGCTAAAGCAGCCGGAATATCCATGAGCGCCAATGTCATCGGCGCAATGTTTGGACTATTTTTTACTGACGATAAACAAATCACTAGTTTTGCACAAGTCAATAAATGCAATATTGATCGATTTAAAAAATTCTATCATGGCATGCTAGACCAAGGTATTTACATGGCACCATCTGCTTATGAAGCTGGATTTGTGTCGAGTGCACATTCCGATGAAGACATTCAAAATACCATTGACGCTGCGAGCAACGTATTTAAAAACCTAAAGTAATGTAACCACAATGAAAGTTGATGTAACATTTTTCAACGATAAACTCCGCTTCTGTTTTACAATAAACAGAAGCGAGAGACACATTATCGATTTATTATCCTTAACAAAGTCAAAACGCCCTATCGAGAAATAAAATGGACAAATCAACTACAGTGTCGATTTTTTCTTGGCTAGCTGATCACCCCGTTTTATTTGGTTTTACCATTTTTTTTATTGCACTAATAGAATCACTTGCGATTGTCGGCATTATCGTGCCCGGTGTTTTATTGATGTTGCTTATTGGTGCTTATCTTGCGACCAACCAATTCCCATTTTTCTACGCAGTTTTGCTTGCATTTGCCGGTGCTATTGCCGGTGATAGCATTAGTTATTATCTGGGGTATCATTACAAAGACAAACTAAGTACGCTATGGCCGATTTCACGCTACCCAAAAACCTTTCAAAAAGGCATAAATTTTTTTGAACGCCATGGCCATAAAAGCATTATTTTAGGTCGGTTCATCGGCCCATTACGTCCTATCGTGCCCGCCATTGCGGGTATGTTTCAAATGCCACGCAAACAGTTTTTTATCAGCAATGTATTTTCTGCTTCAATTTGGGCCCCTGTAGTATTATTACCGGGCTTTGTCATTGGTTTATCACTTGAATTTGCCAGTGACATTGCAGGTCGGTTAATAATTTTAGTGATAGTTATCGGTATATTATTATGGCTAATTTTTTGGTTTATTAAAACCAGCTATTTATACCTATTACCAAAAATAGATCAAAGCATCGAATTATTACTTAAATGGAGTCACAAACATCCAATTACTGGAAAAGTACCTAGCATATTGCTCGAAAATAAATATTCAGATAAAAATATCTTCAGCCTATTATTTTTGCTGTTTTTAATTTTTGCATCAGTCTTTTTTATTATACCAATGTTGCTAGGTACGTTTGAGCAAGCTACTGATGTTGATATTTTTCTAAAAAATATTTTTTTGGCATTTAATAGCCCCGCGAGCAATCATTTCGTCGTGACCTTATTAAACCTAACGGGTTTAAACTGGTTGTTATTTTTATCAACATTCATTTTAATTATAATAATTTTAAACAAAAACAAGTTTTTATTTCAATATTTTATATTTAATTTTATATTAATTAGTATTATTCAAATATTTTTAACTCATTATTTTAATATCGACAAAAATCTAAACTTAGCAACAAGCAATATCTACTTTTTTTTAACCTTTATTTTAACTTTTAATACCACAACAAAACGAAAAGTGCTATTTTACGGCATATGTTACACCTTAATTTCAACAATAATGTTGTCATTAATTTATTATGATAATGAAAATGTCATTCCTTTGATTTTATCATCTGGCTTTTCATTTTTTTGGATAGTTTTACTAACAAGCAGTTATCGCCATCATAATACACAAAACAAATTATCAATAAAATTTCAAAATAAAGTAGGACTTACTTTATTAATCTTGTTTTTATTCAAATTAATTATTTTACCTAATAGCTTTTCAATACCTGAAATTTCAAAACAGTCACTATTAATTGAAAATTCAATATGGGAAAATCATGTTTGGAAAAAATTACCATCACATCGCTTAGGTTTTATCAATAAACCCAAATCTCCTTTTAATATCCAATGGTTAGGCTCTAAACAAGATATTATCAAAGCCCTAAATTTAAATTCTGAAACAAATCAACACCAGTGGTTATCATCACCAGCCGTAAAATTTTCTGAAATATTGCAATTATTAAATAGCCAAGCAAACATTAAATCACTGGCCATATACCCGCACCTGCATAACGGCAAATATGAACAACTTCGTTTTATCCAATATTTTAACAATGAAATAGTTGTAATACGACTATGGCAAACTGATTTTAAAATAAAACAATTCAACCCAGAGAAAAAAGCCAAACCATTATGGCAAGGTACGCTAACCAAACTAGTAAAAGTGAATATAGCGGGAGTGATGATGTTAAAAACAGTGTTATTGAATAATAAACAACTAACTGCCATTGCAGCTGATTTTTCAAAACGTAATTTAAAAATACGATACCGAAAACATAACATTTTTAGCCATACTATTATGTTGCTATCAAATTAAACGTTTTCTACCACACTTCCATTCGTTCAAGACTCTCGCTTAAACTTTCTAGACGCTCTAAAGGATCATAAAGTTTTAAATAATCTTGTTTTTGCTGTAATTCCATCGGTAATAACTCAACTAAACGCGAACCAACCCAACCGGCATCGTCATAATTTGTTGGCATCGTGGTATAAGGTGGTTCTAGCTGATCAATAATCTGGTGTAATAAACTAATCATGGGTTTGTATTGAATCGGAATTGGCGTAATGGGATCATTTGCAATTAAATCAACTTCGGCCACCACTAACTGACTGTGCTCAACATGATGAGAGATAATTTTAAAACGCTGCTCACCCCGAACAGTCACCCCTAAAACACCGTCATTACGTTTATTCCAATAGGTTATTTTACTGACAGTGCCAATGTTATGGGTTTGTGCCGCCTTACCAACCTCAAGCCCATCTCGAATCAAAACCACACCAATACCAATGTCGTTTTTCATGCAATCACTCACCATATCGAGATAACGAGGCTCAAAGATTCTTAACGGCAGCGGCCCTCCGGGAAACAAAACCGTTTGCAATGGAAATAATGGGATTTTCTGAGTCATTTCATAAAAACACAATATTAAAGATTAATAATATTCAAGTCGCGATTCGAGAGACTGCTATTTCTTGAGGTATTACTATTAAAATTTAGACTGGGTTAAGACACAATTCAAACTATTTTATAAAATAATGTTAACTATCAAGTATTATTGCTGTTTACTCACCCCAACATGGTAATAATTGGTGTTGGATGTTTAGATGATCCAATATGCGTGCGACCATAAAATCAACCAAATCATTAACCGATGTTGGTTTTTGATAAAAACCGGGATTTGCAGGCATAATAACCACACCCAATCGAGCTAGTTTCAACATATTTTCCAGATGTATCGCTGACAATGGGGTTTCGCGTACAAGCAAAATTAACGTCCGGTGTTCTTTTATAACAACATCAGCAGCACGCTCAATCAGATTATCACTAGTACCCTGAGCAACCGCTGATAAAGCACCCGCAGTGCAGGGACAGATAACCATCGCATCAGAACACCCCGTACCACTTGCCATCGGAGCCATCCAATCATCACGGCCATAAACTTTGAGTAAACCCGGTGCAGCATTAAAATGTTCACTTAAAAATTGCTGTGCATCTTGTGGTCGCGAAGGAATAGTTAATTCAGACTCCATCGCTAAAACCATTTGACCGGCTTTTGATATAACTAAATTAACATGACATTTTGCCGATAACAAACATTCGAGTAATCGTAAACCATAAGCGGCTCCTGACGCACCGGTAAATGCGAGAGTAACTGTTATTTCATTTTTTAACTGTTGATTACTCACTGATGTTACCACCAATATCGGTCTCAAATATTAATCTGTTTAAAGTAGACATCACGAATCCCATTTTTTAGCGATAGCATTTAATAATCGTTCATGGATATTTTCAAATCCACCATTACTCATAATTAATATGTGTTCACCCGCGCTGCTATTGGCACAACTCGATTCGATAATATCGTCAACCGAATTAAAAACACTGGCACTAGCGCCATTATTATTCATTAGATTAACAACCGCACTTAAATTCGAATCACCATTATCTTGATACAGTATCACGCGATCTGCAGCGGCTAATGCTTGAGGAAGCTTATTATTATGGATACCGGATTTCATGGTATTTGAACGAGCCTCTAAAATCACCGTGATTTTTTGATTAGAAACATGCGCTCGTAAGCCATTTAAGGTAGTTGCTATAGCAGTTGGATGATGCGCAAAATCATCATACACCCGAATATCATTTACCACTCCACGTAGCTCCATACGACGTTTAACATTTTCAAATTTATGCAAGGCATCAAGCGCATGTTTTGTTGGCACTCCTGCGTGTCGAGCAGCCGCTATCGCTGAAATAGCGTTATTTATATTGTGCTGCCCCTGTAAAGCCCATTGCACCGCACCTTGGCTAATGTTATTAAAAAGCACGTCAAAATGACTCCCGTCTTGAGCAACTAAATTAAATGTCCAGCCATTTTTTTTATTTTGATATTCAACTGTTGTCCAACAACCCTGAGCAATAACATCATTTAAATTCTTATCGTTTTCATTCGATATAATTAAACCATTTTCAGGAATAATTCGTAACAAATGATGAAATTGAGTTTTAATTGCATCAAGATCATTAAAGATATCCGCATGATCAAACTCCAAATTATTTAACACTAAGGTTCGTGGTTTATAATGAACAAACTTGGATCGCTTATCAAAAAAAGCGGTATCGTATTCATCGGCTTCAATAACAAAAAATGGCGAATTACCGGTTTTTGCTGAAATACCAAAATTTCGAGGAATCCCACCAATGAGAAAACCCGGCTTCAATTGTGCATAATCTAAAATCCATGCCAGCATACTGGCCGTTGTTGTTTTGCCATGAGTGCCTGCAACGGCTAAAACCCATCGATCTTGCAACACATTTTCAGCTAACCACTGAGGTCCCGAGCGATACTTGATATTATTTGACAATATATATTCAACAACCGCATTGCCACGCGACAGAGCATTGCCAATAACAACACAATCTGGATTTAAGTCTTTAATTATTGCCGGATCATAACCCGAGTGTAATTCAATTCCGGCTTCTTGTAATTGGGTGCTCATTGGCGGATAGACGTTTTCATCTGAGCCTGTTACGCGCACGCCATGTTCTCGCGCTAAAATCGCTAGCCCGCCCATAAATGTTCCGCAAATTCCGAGTATATGGATATGTTTCATACTGTTGACAACATCGTTAACCTGTTATTTTTAAACTTTGCAGATTATCTGAAAAGAACCAAGATAACACCATTTATTGCATAATAAATGTCGCTATTCACAATTAAAATTAAAAATGAAATATCTTAAATACAGCATCTTCATGATACTATGAAGCCTATAAACTACTAAAGTAAGCTAAATATTATGACTGATGAATTGTATATCAAAACTAACGAGCAACTCGATGAGTTTTGCAAACAAATTAAGAATTCACCCTATATTGCCATTGATACTGAATTCATGCGAGAAAAAACCTATTACCCACAATTGTGCTTAATACAAGTTGCAACACAAGATCACACCGCCTGTATTGATCCTCTCGCAATCAAAGAATTACAACCATTATGGGATATTTTTTACGATGAAAACACCATCAAAATATTTCATGCGGCACGCCAAGATCTTGAGTTAATTTACAATTTAACCCAAAACATTCCCAAGCCCATTTTTGATACACAAATCGCCGCCACCTTACTTGGGCTAGGTGATCAAATTAGCTATGCAACACTCGTTAAATCAATGCTAAATATTGATTTAGACAAAAGCCAAACTCGAACAGATTGGAGCCAACGACCACTCGATAAGGATCAGATAAAATATGCAGCGAATGATGTCAGGTATTTAGTTAAATGTTACAGCTTGGTTAAAAATCAGTTAAGCGATAAAAACCGCTTAGATTGGCTTAATAAAGATTTTGAGCAACTATCGGATACTCATTTATATAATGTCGATTTACAGCAAACTTGGCTAAAAGTCAGTGGCAAACAAAAACTAAAAGGCAATGCGCTGGGTGTGTTACAAACCCTTACCGCATGGCGAGAGCAAACAGCTCAAGAAAAAAATCTACCCAAAAAATGGGTTATGAAAGACGATATTTTAATTGGACTAGCAATGAAACGTCCACAAAATAAAGCGCAACTGGCTAAAATTCGTGGTCTTACCAACGATACTATATCAAAAATTGGTAACACCATTTTAAATTTAATCAATGAAACCGAACACAAAACACCTGAACGTCTGAATATACCCGGAAAACTTAGTCAGGAACAAGATGCGCTAATTGATAGTCTTATGGCGGTGATGCGCTTTCGAGCATCGCAAGAGAATATTAGCCCAGCAATGATAGCAAATCGAAAAGATTTAGAACAGTTATTGCTGGAACAAAACAATACTGAACTTGCCATCACTCAGGGTTGGCGCAAAGCAGTAGCGGGTGACAGCATAATCGATTTTTTAAAAGGCGAAATTCAACTCACTGTAAAAAATGGCAAATTAGCAATTGTAAACTAATTATTCAACTTATCGAGCAAATAGGATTCTATTTTAACGACCGTGTCTACTAATAAATACGATAGCAGTTTTCCAATCAGAGAAAACAATCAGTTTGAATTATTAGTCAACGCGTCAACATTTTACCCCGCCATCATCGATGCAATACATAATGCAAAAACTGAGGTGATAATTGAGAATTATTTAACAACATCCGGCAACATATTTAACCAAATTATTAACGCCTTATTACTGGCTGCTAAAAGAAATGTTAAAATTTATTGTTTGTTTGATGATTTTGGCTCAAAAGGAATTTCTCGAAAAGATTTATCTTTATTAAATACTAAAAATATTCACATCCAGTTTTATAATCGCATTAAATATCAAAAATATTTAAATAATTTATTTCGAGATCATCGTAAAATTTACATAATGGATCGAACACAAGCCTTTATTGGAGGAGCCGGTTTAAGTGATCAATTTGATTCAGATAAATCTGATGCATGGCATGATATCATGGTGTCCATTAAAGGTGATGTAATAACGGATTGGGTGATACTGTTCCACAGTAATTGGATTAAATATAACAATACTTTATTAAAACCCATAGCACGATTAAATAATACGGCTCCCGAAAATACGCTTTTAACACAACAAGGCCAAGTCATTGCATTTAGCACGGCTCATCGACACCAATTAAAAAAACAATTATTAAATGAAATAAATAAAAGTAAAAAGCAACTATGGCTAACAACACCGTATTTTATTCCTTCACGAAAATTACGACGTTCACTGATTCGTGCTGCACAACGTGGGGTTGATGTTAAATTATTATTACCCGGTAAAATAACCGATCACCCCGGTGTCCGAATTATGGGACAACGTTATTATGCCCAGCTACTGCGTCACGGAGTGCAAATATTTGAATTTACATTGCATTTTTCTCACGCTAAAGTGATTCTCAGTGATCAGTGGGCGACTACCGGTTCGAGTAATTTTGATCGATGGAATTTTCGCTGGAATCTGGAAGCAAACCAAGCGATAACCGATTTAAATTTTGCGAAAACATTAAAACACTGGTTTGAACAAGAACTTAAAAGTTGTGATGAAATCATCTACCAACAATGGCGTAACCGAAGTTATTGGCAACGCAGCAAAGAATGGTTTTGGGGCGGTATCGTAAAATTACTCGAAAAACTAAAGCGGCCATCCATTTAAACATATTACTTGATTTATCTGTTATTAAGTCTATTTAATACTAATACCAACACTTAATTAAAAAAGTAACTCTTATGAAAAATATAATCACGATAATACTCTTATTATTTATTGCTGCATGCAGTGATGATAAAGTAGCTCAATCAGATAAAAAAGCTACCCCAAAAAACGACCATATTTGGAAAACACAAACCGATGCTTTGCAAAAAACCAAAGATTTAGCCGAACAACTAAACAAGCAGTTTAAAGAAAAAGCGGAGCAACTGGAAAAAGCAAGAGAATAAAAATTAATACTACTCGTTAAGCGCTCCAATAACAGAAACCATCGAATTAATTAATTCGTCTAAATCATCATCACTGATGATAAACGCCGGCATAACATAAACCAGCTTACCAAAAGGACGAAGCCAAATACCGGCATCCACAAAAGCTGAAGTGATGGTTTTCATGTCGACTGTTTGTTGCATTTCAACAACACCAATAGCACCCAATACCCGCACTTCTGTTACATTTGAAAAGCTAGAACAAATAGCCAAACCTGTTGATAATTTTTTCTCGATAGCTTGAACCTTTAATTGCCAGTCTGATTGCTGTAATAATTTAATACTCGCTAATGCCACCGAGCAGGCAAGAGGGTTTGCCATAAATGTTGGCCCGTGCATAAATACACCGGGATCACCCGCATCAATCGTAGCGGCAACATCATTCGAGGTTAATGTTGCTGCTAATGTTAGATAACCTGCCGTTAATGATTTACCAACACACATAATATCGGGTTTTATATCCGCATGTTCACAAGCAAATAACTTACCGGTTCGGCCAAACCCTGTTGCAATCTCATCTAAAATTAATAATACCCCATACTGATCGCATAACTGTCTCGCTTTACGCAGAAAATCAGCAGAATAAAACCACATGCTACCAGCCGCTTGCACAATAGGTTCCATTATTAACGCCGCAGTAGTATCGGCATGATTAATTAAAGCTTGCTCTAATGCCTTAAAATCTTCATCACTGCATTTTTCACCAAAACGACTTTCAGGCTGTTTAATAAAAACCTGTGTCGCCAACATACCTTCAAATAATTGATGCATTCCAGTATCGGGATCACTAACCGACATTGCTGCAAAAGTATCACCGTGATACCCCGATCGTAAAGCAATAAATTGGCGTTTTTTGGTTAACCCTTTTGCCGCACAATATTGAATTGCCATTTTTAATGCAACCTCAACGGCAACCGAACCAGAATCAGAATAAAATATATTTTGTAAATTACTTGGTGTAATTTCAAGTAGTTTTTGTGTTAATTCAATCGCCGGCTGATGCGTAAAACCACCAAACATAATATGCGACATTTTTTGCATTTGTGTTTGAATCGCTTGATTTAATATCGAGTTATTATAGCCATGTATAGTTGACCACCATGATGACATGCCATCAATTAACTCACGACCATCGGCTAACTTTATGCGCACACCATTAGCCGAGCTTACCAGATATATCGGTAATTCGGATTTCATCGCGCTATAGGGATGCCAGATATGGTTTTGATCAATATTGTTGTTATTCATATTATGCGAACCAACTGCATTTATTATTTATTTGGTAATACAAAATAACCCGGTTTGGTTTGCGTAAACACGTGTTTCGTTAGAACATCATAAACATGTCCACATTCATTACAATAAACCACATAAAACCATGCTTCTTTTCGACGTGACTGCTCACTACTCGCTTTTGACACTATTTTGTCAATACCGATGACAGAACATTCAGGGCATTTTGGTTCAGCCATTCAATTTTCCTTATTTTTTTAAATTATCAATATAATAACAACCTGACATTGATAAAACTCAATAAACAAGTTGCATTTTACCATACTGATAAATTTATGCATTCGCATTTTAATTTTGAACAGAAAAACCACTTTTTATGCTCTATACTTCAACGTTAATAATTCAAAAAAATCTTAACATTACCGAGGTATTACTGATGGATGATTCTGCAGGCCTTATTGGCCCTCTCATTATGCTCGCAATTCTGGTTTTTATCATCGCGAGTTTCTGGAAAATTTATACTAAAGCAGGTCAAGCCGGTTGGGCTTGTCTTATCCCGATATACAACACAATTGTATTATTAAAAATTGCAGGCCGTCCCTGGTGGTGGTTATTATTAATGTTCATTCCGTTAGTCAACTTTATTATTATAATCATATTTTATATTGATATTGCCAAAAGCTTTGGTAAAGGCGTTGGTTTTGGACTTGGGTTAATATTCTTGGGTTTTATCTTTTTTCCAATACTTGGCTTTGGTAGTGCTACCTATGTTGGCCCCGCTGCCGAGCAATCGTAGCAATAACATTCCGACTCGCGATAGCGAGTCGGTTATACATTAACAGCGATAATTATACTTCATGCAAGCACACTATTTGCTGGATAACATACCAGACTCCTAGAGTATGAAATTCTCTAGCGAAGACAAATTGAACTAAATTAATTTGGAATCAATGATGGTTTTAACGGTCTTTTTTGCTTCTAAAAAGACCATACCCAGATTTGAGGTTGGCTTGGAAACAACCGCGAGCACGGCTCTTTCGCCAATTTGTACCATTAAAATACAACCTTGCTCACCTTCGATAAGCACTTGTTTTAACTTTCCCCGTTGCAATTCGGCTGCTGTTTTATCACTAAGCGATAATAATGATGCGCACATTGCACCAAGCCGATCCGAATCAACGGTATCATCCATAGCAGAAGCGATATTAATGCCATCTCGGGACATCACCGAAGCCGCTTCAATGTCATTAGAAAAATTACGCAATTCTGCTAGAATAGGCTGTAATTTTTTTTTCATGACTTCTTTAACATTTGATTTGGCATTCATTTTATTTTTAATTTATCCATAACATACAATAACGGTATAAATACTATATAGACAATTTTTTGTTTTAATTCATCTTTTATAGTAATTTAATGTTTCGTTTCTTAGTACAATCGTCACAATAAATTTTTCCTGTGCGTACATGACAGGTTAAATTTTGATTTGCTTCTAGCTCTGCAACACAGCCATCACATAATGAAGCAACACCCAGTGTTTCAATCTTGTATCCCTCCGCCAGCTTTTTAACGCCATTAACAACCAAGTTGGTTGGCTTAGATTTTACAATGGCTTTACGAAACACTTCCTCCATTGCACGCCATTGTGTTATTAAATGCTCAGATAAACCATAGTCACGTAAACACCGCGCCATCAACTCTTCACGATAATCGTACAACGCATCGGATATTACCATCCAGTGATGAGCTTTTTTAGGGTGTTCCCCAAAATAACATTTTTCACCGGTAAATATCGAGCGTAAAAAAGATGATTGTTTTTCGATAGCGCGTTGAATAGTTATATCTTCAAAAAAAACAGACAATTTATCATCAACATAAACTAATGTATAAAAGTTATTTAAAATTTCATTAAGCCCTGCACCGTTTTTTAATGCCGCCCAAATTTCGGGATTCGGTGCTAATAAACCAGTTCGACTATGAAAATTTTGATACATATGTTTTCATTTTAGCTAAGATATATTTCCTATACTTCTGTGCTGATTTCTATCGCTGCTGTTCTGGATTTAGTTAATGCCATCCCCATATTGACACTTTTACGACAAACAAAACAAATAACGTGTTCTTGATTAGTTTTCATTCGGGAAAATATATGCAATAAATTATCACTTAGAATTAACATTTCCTGAAAATAATGATGTCCATTGTTCTCAATACCACGCGCTTTTTTAAATAAGCTTTCGATAGTAGTAACATTAGCGCCTTGAAAAAGATCGGCAGTTGCAGCAGCTAAAATATCCATCACTTCTGCAGGATGAGAATCAACCGTTTTAATTCCTAATAACATACCGGTAGTTAAATCAACATAACCTGCGGCAACACATTCGGGAATTTCTGATACGGCTTTATTTAAGGCTTTATCTAACGACATTTTTTTCTCCTAATTTAATTAACAAGAAATATCTTGTCTTTGGTTATTATTAATGATGTCACTATTTTGTGAACTCAAAACAAAACTAGCGAACGCTTCTAAAAATTCAACCTGCACTTCGGATTGCACCCAGCGGGGTTCAATTCGACGAACAGCCTCTAAAGCATCCAATGCAGTTTTACCTTCCCATATTAATTGTGCAGCAAGCAATGTGCCTGTTCGCCCAAGTCCGGCTTTGCAGTGATACGCAACGGCTTTTCCTTTTGCCATACGCTCGAAGACTTGCTGACACATGGAAGCCGTTTCTTCAAACTCAGGTGCTCCCATATCCGGTATTTTTAACCATAAGCCTTCAATGTCATGTTTTTGTAATAATTCGAGATCAAACCGTTTGGTTGTTAACGAAACCAATACTTTAATACCAACACGTTGTAATGCCCTAAGATCATACTGCTCATCAACCACAATTCCAGGTCTGGGTGTGCCAGCCAATAAGCCTTTTTTTAGCCACAAAAAACTACGTGGGCCAAACGAATCACTGACATAATCCTGTGCTGCTTTGGGTAGCGGCGGTGGGATAGGCAGATTAACCTGTTCATCAAGCTCCTCTATCTTGGCATCCGCTGATGGCAGTGGACACGAGCCGGTGCGTAAGAAACCTTTGGTAATTTCACTATTGGGATTAGAAAAGAAATCCTCGGTATTATTGCACTCGTGAATCCAACCACCGGCTAATAAAGCACACTGACCACCAATCTCACGAGCCTGACGCTGATTGTGCAATACCACAATAATTGCAAATCGTTCGCCAAGTTGTTGTATGTATTCAAGTAACGGTACACTTTCAGAATCACTTAAATTTGCAGTAGGCTCATCAATACAAAGTAATTTAGGGCTTGCAGAAGCACTGCGTGCAATTGCAAGCTGACGCTGTGTTGCAAGTGATAAATCAACAACTGAAGTATCCATCTTTGTCACGAGGTCCTTTAAACCCGCTCGTTCAAGCAATCTCTCCGCTAATGATCGTTGCTGAAGCTGCGTTAAATTGTGGCGTTCAGGAAGATCGTTGACGATATTTTCAAATACCGTTGCCATCATTAGTCGTGCATTTTGTGCGACCAACATCGGATATTCATCCGAAGCATCTAATTTATTTTGCAAATAATTAGCTTCACCCCAAACCCTAAATGTTGAAACAGCATCATTAATTCCACAAATTGTTCGTAGTAATGTTGATTTACCCGTGCCTGAAGGCCCAAGCAAAACAAAAACACCACGATCGGGAATTTCGAGATCAACCGAACGTAATATAATTCGTTCACCGAATGCCACACCAAATTTTCTTAATGATAATATCGACATCAAATTCTCTGTTAAGGACTACATTAAGCCAGACCGGGGTCAATGGAATACAATAAAGACTCTGTTAATAAAATAACGTCAGCGGAATCCCGGGCATCCACTTCCAGTATCGGCGCAGTAATATTTTTATTAACTAAAATATCATGGTAATCATCAATTGATGGCCCGGTATTGTGCTCCATCCGATTAATCCCTAATGCGACTCCTGTAATATCAATGTAATCTTTAAACGCGTCCAGATAGGTTTTACAATCTTGCAGTGGATCAGAATTATTATTATTAAGTAGCAGGATTAAACCAATACCACCATCGGTTAAGATATCCCACATAAAATTAAAACGTTCTTGCCCGGGAGTACCATATAAATGAATACGTTCATCATTTTCCAATTTTATCATTCCATAATCCATTGCAACTGTTGTATTTTGTTTTATATCTTTCACTTCATCTGTTGCAAACTCTTCTGTTTGAAATGGTTCAATATCACTTATTGCTGCTATTGCTGATGTTTTCCCTACACCAACCGGGCCAGCAAAAACTATTTTATAAGCATTCATGGTTTGTCCTTACGCCGTTTTAGTTTTTTTATCATTATTAAAACTATGTAGACGATTGATAATCGACGCAAACAAACCTCGTTTATCATTTTCATAAATCGTTTCGCTTTTAATTAACAGATCCGAATCTCGCTTGGCAATCTGAGTTAACCCGATAGAATATACTGCAGTAAAAACAGTAAAAATATCCTGCAGTGGCAATCCGAGTTTTTCCTGCATATCCATAATGCTGCACGGATTTCTAATCCAATACGAAATAATTCGCATGGCATTTTTAGGGATGGTAACCCTTGTTAAATTAGGCCAACGATTTAAATGATAACGAGTTTCACTTGATATTTCTGACGGAATCCTGCCTCGGCAAGTCATTAACCCAAGGTTCCACATGAAAACTTCGTGATTCAACACTCGAGCCTCACGGCTATTTAAAAACTTTAATTTTTTAAATGATTCAACTTTGTCAAATTTAGAAGTAATGGGTAACACTAATTTTTTATCGAGCGGCACAATCGCGAGTGTTCGAACTTGATTATCATTTAAGTCAGTAATAATTTCTGATTTTTCAAGATTAATAAAAATATTTTTATTGCCTAAACAGGTTAATAACACGGCATCATTATTTTTTTTGCACTTATTAATGGCATCAAGTGCATGACCAAGTAAAAAACGGCTAGTATCAAAACTTGTTTCCGTTGTTATATTAGGTACAACTCGTTGCGTTGTATTTTTTGAGTTTTTATCAACACGTTTATTAAGATTTTCTGCAATCTGTCTAGACTCAATGGCTTTCATTGCCAATGCAATTTTATCCTGAGTAATAACGTTGACAGCATTTTTAACATTATCTTCCGACTTTACGGTACTTTTACTAAGTTTCGTTTTAGCATCGAGAATGGCTTTGACTAATGAAATAATTGATAACGGAACTTTTATCTGAACCATATCCCAACTATCTGATTTTTTAGCACAAATACCAATCGTTGGAATGTCAGGATAACTTTCATGAAAATCGTTAAATAATTTCCGGGCACCCTTAACATCAAGATTAAACAACGCAACTTGCGCCTGTGATATCTCAACAATGTGACAAACCCCATTAGCTCGATTTTTAAATGCAAGCTCAAGGGCATCAATGGCGCGTTGCTCCATACCAAATACCACGACATTGATTGCTGTTTCGACCATTGTAATTCTCCAGGCTTTATTTCACTCATTGTTATTCTCATGAAAAGCAAGGACAAATCGAATACACAACAAAAGACATTAATGTTAATGCTTTTCGGATGTAACCCTTAATACTTCACATACCTGTTGTATCGGAGGAAAGCACTAAATATTTAGCATTAACTCATTAAAATTAAAGGCATACTGCTATTTGGAAAGCAGAGCTATACATCAACCACATTCACCAGAAACCATGAGCCCTGGTAACGCAAAGCATCCTGTTTTTGGAAAGCGAAGCGATACACCAAACACATTCACACCGCCTGAAACGATGAGCCCCGGTAACGCAAGGCATGGTGCTTTTTGGAATGCGAAGCCATACGCCTGAAACGATGAGCCTCGATAACGCAAGGCATGGCGCTTTTTGGAAAGCAAAGCCATACACCAAACACATTCACACCGCCTGAAACGATGAGCCTCGGTAACGCAAGGCATGGTGCTTTTTGGAAAGCAAAGCCATACACCAAACACATTCACACCGCCTGAAACGATG
>CAZEPW010000046.1:0-4259 GCA_964514215.1 uncultured Thioalkalispiraceae bacterium | reverse complement strand
AGCCTCGGTAACGCAAGGCATGGTGCTTTTTGGAAAGCGGAATGTACACCAAGTACATGAGCATTTCCAAAAAGCGCCATAACGCCGCGTTACCGAGGCTCATCGTTTCAGGTTGAAAGTTCTTGAAAAGTTCTCTAGACTTTGTATAATGAGAACCTAAGGAGAATCTTAATGTTATCAACACGTCAAAAAGACACTTTTCAGTTTATTTGTGACTACATCGCTAAACACGATCAAGGGCCACTATTAACTGAAATTGCACAGGGACTTGGCATTCAGTCTAAAGGCGTTGTACACCGTTATGTACAAGCCTTGGCTGTTGAAGGACTGATAGATTTACTTCCCGGCCGGCACCGGGGAATTCGCCTGCATCAAGCTAACGAGTCTGGCTTACCCTCCAACTTACCCTTTTTGGGACGGATTGCTGCAGGCAAACCCATTGAAGCGATACCCGGTGCCGATACCGTGGATTTAAGTGAATTTTTTATGGGGCCGGATCGTTTTGTTTTAAAAGTACAAGGCGATTCAATGGTGGATGCTGGCATTCTTGATGGCGACATGGTGGTTATTGAGCAAAGCAGTAGTGCCAGTGATGGTGATATCGTGGTGGCATTAATTGATAATGATGAGGCAACATTAAAATACCTACACCACGATAAAGATGGCGATATTTTACTAATCCCTGCTAACACGGCCATGTCAGCGATGCATTTCAGCCCGGAACGCGTTGCGATACAGGGTGTTTTGGTCGGACAAATGCGCAACTACCGCTGAACTATTTTCGAACATAATGAAAAATAATCGCTATTGTCCGGTTCATTGGAAACGTGCTTTTATTCATATGGACATGGATGCTTTTTTTGCTTCAATTGAACAGAATGACTTTCCCGAATTGCGCGGTAAACCTATTGCGGTTACTAATGGCGAAGTCGGCACTTGTATTATCACAAGTTCTTACGAAGCCCGTCGTTTTGGAGTAAAAACCGGAATGCGACTACAAGATGCACAACAACGCTGTCCCCGTTTGATTCAGCGCCCTGCCCGACCTGAACGTTATGCTGCTGTTTCAACAATTATTATGCAGGCATTACAAGACATCAGCCCTGATATCGAAGTTTTTTCAGTTGATGAGGCTTTTATTGATGTGACTCAGTGTCAACGACTGCACGGTACGGCTGTACGTATGGCACAGCTAACTCGTGACAAAGTAAAACAAGTCTCTGGTCTAAGCTGTGGTGTTGGTGTTAGTGGTGATAAAACCACGGCTAAATTCGCAGCTAAATTAAATAAACCCGGCGGCATTACGATTATTCCTCCGTGGGAAACAAAAAAATATTTGCATGACATTCCGGTGACATCACTTTGCGGCATTGCTGAAGGCGTTGGTGATTTTCTTGCCGCTCATGGGGTTTATCGTTGTGGTGAAATAACCCGACTACCCGTTAGTGTGCTCGCACGCCGGTTTGGTAATATTGGTCGCCGTATCTGGCTAATGTGCCAAGGATTAGACCCCGATAAAGCGCGCCTTACGGTGGCACCACCAAAAACGTTGGGACATGGAAAGGTAATGCCGCCTCATACCCATGACTTAAAAACCATTCAAACCTTTTTGCTCCACATGAGTGAAAAACTGGCATCAAGATTAAGACAACATAATTTACAGGCAATGAAATATTTTGTCGGTCTACGATTGGGCGCGGGATTTTGGCTTGGTGATAAATTACGGTTAAGCCATGCATCCAATGACGGCAAAGCAATTTATAAACTATGCCTGCATGTTTTAGAAACAAAATGGAATAACGATGCAATTGTACAAGTCCAAATTACTGCATTAGATCCTAACCCTGAACGACAACAACTTGAGCTATTCGAACAACACGATGAGGTTGCAGTACAAGTAAATCAAATAATGGACAAAGTAAATCACTTATATGGTGAGTTTGCTCTAGCACCGGCTCGGCTGGTCAACCGTTCCAGTATGCCAAACGTTATTGCTCCTGCATGGAAGCCTAACGGGCATCGGCAATCAATTCCAAGTGCAAGTAAAAAATAGAATAAATATGATCAAAGAAATTTATTGGTGGTTATAAATTTTGGAATTATTACGCCCAGATTCCTTGGCTTCATACAACGCTTTGTCTGCCCATTCAATCCATTGAGTATGATCTTTAAGATCAGAATGAAATTCAGCAATACCAAGGCTAATGGTGTATGGAATAACGGTGCCTTCAAAACTCACTTGTAACGCCGCTATACGCTCACGAATTCGTTCAGCTAATATATTAGCATTTTGTGCATTGGTATTAATTAAAATAACAACAAACTCTTCACCACCATAACGGCCACAAATATCCGTTGCTCGAGTAGAATCTAAAAGCGTTTTTGCTGTAACACGAATTATTTCATCACCAGCAGTATGACCATGAACATCATTAACCTTCTTAAAATGATCAATATCAAAAATCAGTAACGAACACACTTCACTGGTGCGTTTATCGCGATCAAATTCTCGCGCTAAACATTCTTCCCAATACCCTCGATTATTTAATTTAGTTAGACGATCGGTTCGACTCAGTGCTTCGAGTTTGTTATTGAGTTCTAATAACTGCAATTGTCCTGTTGCAATATCGGTGACATCATAAATATTCATGCCTATATGATTTATTTGACCATTGGCCGATAATAGCGGAATAAACGTTATATTCTGATACATAAATTCAGCAGAACCGGTAATGGGACGATAATTTTTAAACTCAAAAAGATAAGGTCGTTGTTCCCAAGTGGTAAACGAACGCCCCTTTAATAACATTACAGATTGAATTTTTCGTTTAAACCACGATTCAGGTATATCAGGGAATG
This sequence comes from uncultured Thioalkalispiraceae bacterium, assembly GCA_964514215.1. GTDB lineage: Bacteria > Pseudomonadota > Gammaproteobacteria > UBA6429 > Thiohalophilaceae > CAYQUC01. Next base: position 1,400 of record CAZEPW010000046.1, on the reverse strand, counting down.
ATTCGAGAATATTTTTATTTAATACATCATGTGGCTTTATACCACTATGGTTTTCCATAAAACCATTCCAAACCTGAATAGTTAAATTCTTATCAATCACGACTAATCCAACATCAATAGATTGAAGAACATCCATCATCCAATGGATTTCACTCATTTGTGATTCAGAACTTGCCATTTAAGCCTCGAGATACTCAGCGATTTGTTTTAATGCCATTAACGAATCTTCAGTAAAAACTAAAAGCAAATCAGCATTAACATTGCAATCTTCGATTGCAAAGCCCATTTCAATCGTTAATATTTTTTTCCACGCTAAAGTATTTTTATTTAACAAGCCTTCTATGTTGACATGACGACCAAGAACAACCGGATAACCCTGACTGAAATTGAGATCTAACTGATCTGAAATGCCATTTAGGCAAGCACCAATCATAATATTCGAAATATCCATTAGCATTTCGATTTGAGCCGCTGCATCTAACTGTTCATCATATTTCATTAACTCAGCAATATCGGTATAACTAGAATCATTAAAAATCAATAAAGCTTCGCCCGCAATTCCCGAACCAATAAAACCTTGACATACTGCTGATAGCTCTGCGTTATGATCAATTTGATTTAATGCCATGCGTAATTCACTAACTTCAAGCATATTCACATTTGGAATCGGCATTTTTATAAAATGACCTAATAATTTAGCCAGTAAATCGGCAGCACGTCCCATTGCGACATTAGCAACCTCACCAATCATATCAAGTTCATTAACTTCAATATCACTGTGTTTGGTTTTTTTTGATGTGCTCGAACACAGTCCAAATTGCGCTAGTACTTCAGATATTTTATCGACATTGGTTGGTTTTTTTAGAAAGGCTATGGCACCTAATGCTTTAACACGTTTTGCAGCTTCTGGTTGAATATCACCAGAAACAACAATGACTACAGTTTCAAACTTATTAAATTTAATGGATTTTAAAACTTCATAACCATCCATCACCGGCATGTTTAGATCCAGGAAAAGCACGTTACCTTTCCCCATGTGCAAATGAAAAATAGCATCTGCGCCATCAACAGCGTAATTTACATTGATATCCCACTCGGCTGGCAGTGATCGAGCTAACTGCTTTCTGGCAAAACTAGAGTCATCACATATAAGAACTTGGGTTGTCATAATAACGTTATTACTTTGAGATTATTATCCAATAATATCGGCTCTAAACGCTATAGCTTTAATCCATAATTAAAATAAGATATCATCCATAAAAAAAGGTGGGAAACCCACCTTTTTTATTAAATAACCAAAAATCTAACGACGCTTAGTCTTCTTTTTAGCTACTTTTTTCTTGGCCTTCTTTTTAGCTACTTTTTTCTTGGCCTTCTTTTTAGCTACTTTTTTCTTGGCC
>CAZEPW010000045.1:0-30382 GCA_964514215.1 uncultured Thioalkalispiraceae bacterium | reverse complement strand
TTTTTTTTATTGATTTTTATCATATTTTATATTAACTTTTAACAAGTTACAGTCTGAACCTTATGAAATCAGAGCTGCTCAACGAGGCGAATTTATTAATGATAAAATAAAACACGATTTACAGCTTGAATCGATAGCGCATATTAAAGTTCAGCAGTGGTTAAATTCGCAATCAATAAATGTTGATGATTTATATTCGGTTGATTTTATTAAATCAATTCATCGTGAATTTTATCGGTATGTCCCTGACTCATTGCACGCATTAAAAAATCAATCAGAAGAAGTAAAAGATAAGATTATTCCCGGTGAGTGGCGAAGCCAGAGTGTTATCGTTGGAAACTATATTCCACCAGAGGCTGATTATGTGAAACCGTTAATGAAAGCTTTTTGTGAAGTATATAACCCGAATAAATATTATGGTGATAAAAAAATTATTTCAATAATGTGTGCCCACCATCGTTTTGCCTGGATACATCCGTTTGCTGATGGCAATGGTCGTGTCGCAAGATTGTTAACTGACTACGCATTAAAAACAATTGGAATAGAGAGTATGGGTATTTGGTGTTTAAGTCGTGGTTTAGCGCGATTATCCGGTGACTACAAAAGTTTATTGCAACATGCGGACAATATTCGACAAGGAGATTATGATGGTCGAGGACAGCTAAGTGAATCTGCACTTATTAAATTTTGTAAATTTATGATAACAACATCGTTAGATCAAATTGAATACTTTGATGATAAATTAAAACTAAAGCAGATGTATCTTCGCATTCAAAGCTATGTTAGCGCACGCAATGATAATCGTGTTAAAGGTTTTGGAAAATTAAAGACTGTCGCGGCATTGATTATTTATAATGCCTATGTGCAAGGAAAGTTGGATAGAAAAACTGCCATTGAATTATCTGGAATGCCGGATCGAAGCGCAAGAAAACTAATGGCACAACTTCGAGAAGAAGGTTTGCTTAGTGAAACCAGTTCACGTTCACCTTTTCAGTGGGAAATTCCGGAACATGCCGAGCCTTGGTATTTTCCGCAATTAATTCCAGGGCTATAAATCATCAGTTTGTTTTTGAACTTATTCCTTCAATTAAATTTTTTTGTTTTTCTAATTCAGTAACAAGAAAGTCTCTAAAAATACGAACCCGGGCGGTGGTTCGTAAATCGACATGTGATAACACCCATAAATCCCAGCCGGCTTCGATGAAGCTAGCTGGAATTTTTACTAAAGCCGGTTCGGCATCACAAAATACGCAGGGCATTTGTGCAATGCCTAAGCCTTGTTGAACCATTTGTAACATCAACCCCAGTTCACTGGTGCGATAAATGCGACGTGTCTTAGTAAAGTTTTTTTCAATCCAGTCTGGGCGACTATGACCATCACCGAGCCAAGTAATACACGCAATATTTTCACCGTTAGGGGTTACTTTTATTTTTTGTGACATTTCTTTGCTGCCATATATCGCATATGCCAGTTTCGCTATTTTATTCCCAACTAGGTTTTGGGGCGGTGTATTGGTCGTTCGTAAAGCAATATCCGCTTCGCGTGCAGCTAAGTTTAATTCAGAACTGGTCGCGATTATCTCAAGATCAACATCGGGGTATTGTGTGGTAAACAAGTTTAGTGCAGGCATGAGTAAACGTTGGGTACAGACATCGGCAACGGTGATGCGTAATAGTCCGCGCAATTCTTGGCTATCGGATATTGCTTGTCGTTCAAGTGTGTGTGCTTCTTCCGCCATTTTTTTTGCACTGATAACAAGTTGTTCGCCAACGGGTGTAATTACCCAGCCGTGGCCAGAACGATCGAATAAGTTTTTGCCTAGGTGTTTTTCGAGTGATTTAATTCGCCTTGATACCGTCGTTTGATTAACACCAAGGCGTTGCGCGGCTTGGTTTATTGAGCCTGCATCGACTACTTCTAAAAAATGACGAACATCGTCCCAATCCATTAGTTGCATATTTGCACCTTTAACTTGCGTTTATCATTATTTACATGCGTATGTGCTTAGCATAGTCTTATCCCATGAATTTGTAAAATTGAGGAAAATAAAAGATGGCAGTTTCAATGACGAGTGAAATTTTATGGCTGACGTTAACAAGTGTACTTACCGCAAGCTTATCACTGGTATACGTGATTAACATTGTCATTAAGCAATGGCCTGCCAAGGGACTTAATGTTTTGTACAGTCCACCAGAGCCGGGTACTGATCGATATGCTTGGGTGTGGGGCAATCGAGCCTATAGTGCGCACATGAATGCAGTTGAAAATCTGGCTGTGTTTGCGCCATTAGTGATAGTGGTTTATTTAACGGGTTCAAGTAACGCGGTAACAGCGATGGCTTGTGAAGTTTATTTTTGGGCTCGGTTAATACACGCAATATTTTATATTGTCGGTGTTCCTTATGTTCGGACATTTTCATGGACGGTAGGGTTTATAGCGAGTTTGACGTTAGCTTATCAATTGTTGTTTTAAGCTTAAATTTAATTAAGAGGGTAGTATTATGAAATTAAGAAAAATTCATTATCAACTGCAGGTGGATATAACAGCCGAAAAAATGTGGCAGGTTTTATCGCGGTACGGCGATGTTTCGCAATTTCATGCAGGTGTGAAACAGTCGTATAGTCAAACTGGTAGTATTAATAGTGCTTCGATGGGAGCTGAACGGGTTTGCCATATCGTTGATATGGGGTTAAAAATTACATTAAAAGAACGTATTACTGAATATGAAGAAGGTCGGTATTATAAGTATGAAGTTTATGAATGGAAAAATTTTCCAATTCAAAAAATGATTTTTGCATTTACAATCATTGATTCAAACGACAGCTATAGTACTTTAGGTATTGATATTGAATACTTAGCCAAACCTGCATTTTTAACGCCTCTGATGGCTGGCAAAATGAAAAACTTAGCCTGTGATATTTTGCTGGGATATAAGCATTTTGCTGAAACAGGGATAAATAATGTACCCATAAAAAAATTAAAAAAGAAATACACGTCATCAGGTTTAGTTGCCGAACATCATATTTGATAACACTTTGGAGCTTACACTTTTTTATTAAAGTGTAAGCTGATTGCTTTATTCTAATCGTTTTGTCCCTAACATTGTTATTGATATTTAGTTTTGAGATCGCATTGTTTAGAATTATTATAAATCCAGAATTAAATCGTCAAGTTATTGCTTGATCTGTTTATAATATAAACTATATTATTAGGCTTCGTGATTGTCAGGCTTTCAAATTGTTGAGTCACATTGTCAGTTTTATGCGTTTAATATGAGTTTTAGAAATTAAAAATAATAATAAAAAAAATATTCAGGATACATTGCACAAGGGATTATTAGGAAATGAAGAAAATAGTATCAATTTTCTGCATTGTATTATTTTTGCAGGCATGTCAATCGAAGCCAGTTTTAGTTTCTGGTAATGGTATTTTAATCGCTCAGGTGTCCAGCACCGGGTTAGATGGATTAGAAAATTCAGTTCCCGTAATTAATAATAAAAAATACCCCGGTGGATTGAAAGGCGGTTACTTAATTATTACATTACCCCCCGGAGAATATACCTTAAATCATTTTCTTTATGTGCCCATGATAGCGTCATCCGATGGTGTTATTGTTGAAGACTTTGAAACTTTAGATACAGTTTACCCCGTTGATCGAAAATTTAGAGTTGAAGCAGGTAAGGCGACTAATCTTGGTAAATTATTTTATTACGACACGAGTTCCGAGCGATATAAAGCTGCTATGGATAAAAATATGAGTACCGCGGGTTTTTATCATGGTGTTGATGATGTTTATTATTTACTTGCTTACCTAGATAATGGTGCAGCAATGAGACATTACATTAGTGAAAATCATGCTGAACTGTACAATTTCTTAACGGGTAATAAAATGCGTCTTGAACGTGGAAATTATCTTTCTTTAAAAAATTTAAAAAATATTCAAAATGATACTGCAACTAATGCGCTTTGGCTTAAATTAAAACGTCATGAAACAATAGGGACTTATGTTGGTGGTAAAGCCGGCTCGGTTGGCGTTGTGGATCATAGTCAAAATTTACTTAAAATTGAAAAAGTAATTAAAACAAATAATGTGATGAACTTTAGCGATTGTAATGGTGATCGCTCTCGTTTGGTTTGTATGTTGGATAGACAACATTATATTACTGTTTATAATAACACCGTAACAAAACATAAAGTGCCTGCGAATATTGAAGTGAATAGCGCATTTATTACCGATAGCTTAACGGTTTTGGTTGATGATTATTTTACTCTATACACTAAATTGCATGATGCTAAACGTTGGAAAAAAAATTCTCACTATAAAACAAATAACCCCGTTGTCAAAAATAGCAGTACTTCCATAAGCACTAATGCATTTACTTTTACATCAACAAAAAATGGTTTTTATATTTTTGCTTATAACCAAAATTCGGCAGAATTTCCAGTCTTATTTAATGATAATAAAACAACTAAATTTTCATTACTTAGTTTTCCAGAAAAAATTGAAAATATTATAGCGATTAAAGATACGACCAAAGGACTTTATGCTGCAATATCTCGACGTTCCTTATCCAACTCGGAAATATTTTATTTATCAGATTTGTCTGAAGACTGGGTTAAATACATGATTCCAGCCAGCGCTTGCCTTGATATTATATTTTTAGATCCTGCCGGAGATAATATTGAAGCATTGTGTGAGCAACAACAAATTGGTTTAATTAGTTATAATGGTGGTGAGACTTGGTTGGAACAGCGTTAATTTTCTAATTTGTTATAATATACTGAATAAAACAGTCTTCTTTTTTGATATTCTATTGATTAAACTTATGAAAAAAGTAACATTTGTCTTTGCTTGGTATTGTTGTGTCAACACGTCACTGCTACATTCAGCTCCTATATCGTTTAATACCGCATTGCCTGTGGCGCAGGGGGAGTATTTAATTCGTGAGCAATTGATTATTAATCAATCCGGTGATGATCCTGCTGGTAGTGAGCGTGATCGTACTGAGACTAATGCAGTAACAACATTGGGTTATGGTATAAACCATCAATGGACGGTTTTTGGCAGCTTACCATACCGCGAAATTAATCTTAAATTGGATGCTAATAATAATCGAGTGGCGCGTAGTAATAAGGGTTTTGGCGATTTGAGTATTTTTGCCCGTTATACTGCTTATAAAGAAAATGATAAAGCCAAAACTTTTCGGGTTGCACCTTTTCTCGGGTTAAAACTACCAATTGCCAATGATAGTATTAGTGATGATCTTGGGACGCTTCCTCGAACGATACAATTATCTTCAGGGGCATATGATATATTTGGTGGCGTTGTATTAACGTGGCAAAATTTGCAGCAACAGATTGATACCCAAGTTAGCTATCGATTAAGTAATGCAAATAACGGTTTTGAGGCGGGTAATACTTTTCGTTTTGACGGTTCATATCAATATCGAATTTGGCGCACTGCTACTATCGATACTATTCCTGACTACTTATATGCGGTTTTTGAAATGAACCTCATCCACCAAGAAAAAAATCGAATTAATAACATAGCAGACAATAATACTAACGGTAAAAAATTATTTATTAGTCCTGGGATTCAATATGTTAATATTCGTTGGATTGCCGAATTTGCTGTGCAATTACCCATTGTTCAACAATTAAATGGCACGGCATTAAAAAACAACTACATCGTTCGAAGTAGTTTTCGATATAATTTCTAGTTTTTTCAATTTTGTCGCAAATAATACTTGATCTGGAGTCAGCTCCAGACTGTAATCTACAGATATACTATAAAATTTATATCGAAGAAGATAAAACATGACAATAAATATTGAAATTTTTGCATCTCCCGGCTGTGGAAAATGTGGCCACGCTAAAGATGTATTACGAAAACTAGTTGAGGAGTTAGGCGCTGGGCTAATTACGTGGCGTGAGGTAAATATTATCGATGAAATCGATTATGCTGTTGCACTTGGTGTGATGTCTACTCCCTCTATAGCAATCAATGGTGAATTAGTTTTTACAAGTTTACCTTCGGCTAAAAAACTTCGTGCAGAATTAGAGCGGTGTTTACAACAAAATGCGGGGCAACAGCTGTGATTACATTATTATTAATAACTGCAGCGGTACTAGGTTTGTTAGCTTTTTTTGAACCGTGCACAATTGCAACTCATACATTATTTTCTGTAAGAGCACACGCTACATCGAATCGTGCTCAATGTTGTTTTAACCTATTATCAGTTTGGATAAGTCGAACGTTATTGTTATCAGGTATTTTTGCTGGGGCTGTTTTAATTTTTGAGACACCGACTTGGAGTCCATTTATGCCAAGTATTGTGCTTAGCATAATTGCAGTGGTTTACGTTGTGTCACGTTTTATCTACATACCAATTCCACACTTTGAATTATTTAAATTTATTCCGAGTGATAAAAAACTACCTTATTCGATACAACTTGGTTTTACGTTACCGGCCTGCACATTACCGTTAATTATTGTAACAACTGGAATGGCAGTAACTGTTAATTCGATAGTTATGGCTTTGATAGCTGCGTTATTATTTTCAAGTTTGTTTACTTTACCAATGGTCTTTGCTCAGTTTAAAGGCTTTCATGGTGATGCAAAACAATTATTGAATAGTGCAGCTAAAGGTAGTCCCTATTTAACGGCATTGTTGTTAGTTGGCACGGCATTGTTTCTATTAATTCCTTCGCTTGAAATTTCTAGCGAAGCACTCAAAGAAACATTACAAACTGCAAGCATCAGTGGAATTGGTGTTGCATTTATAACGGGGTTTGTCTTTAGTTTTAACCCGGTTTCTTTTGCATCTGTTCCTGTTATGCTAGCGTATGTTACTAAAGCTCACGAAGAGCGAAGGGCGTTGCTAATGGGCGCTGCGTTTGTTTTAGGAATGATTACGACGCATGTGGTTCTTGGTGTTGTTGCTGCTCTTGGTGGTGAGTGGGTTAAAAGTGTGATGGGGCGTGAGTGGGGGTTATTTCTTGGGCCATTACTTATTATAATGGGACTTATGTGGGCAGGAGTGTTAACTATCCGGTTTCCATGGTTTGGAGTAAAGGGGCGTAAAGTTAGTGGTATATGGGGTGCTTTTTTATTAGGGATTCCTTTTTCAGTGGCTGTTTGTCCATTTTGCACTCCAGCTTTATTAGTTGCGTTAACAGCAAGTGCTGCTATTGGGTCGGTTGGCTTTGGTTTTTTGTTGTTATTTGCTTTTGCTCTTGGTCGGAGTATTCCCGTTATTATTGGCGCATGGAGTATGGGCTGGTTAGAGTCACTAAATATACTATCAAGACACCAACGTATTTTAGAAATAGTTGCCGGAGTTACTTTGATAGTAACCGGACTGTATTTGTTAAATGAATATTTATTTATTATTAAATTTGGTTAAAAAATAATGGCTTTATATCGAATTGGTGAAGTCACTAAAATGCTTAATGTTAGCGCTGATACCTTACGTTATTATGAAAAAATAAAATTACTATCTTCAGTCGCTCGAACTGAATCGGGTATTCGTGAATATAGTGAAAAAAATATTTCTTTATTAAAGTTTATTCGTCGGGCTCAAAAAATGAATTTTACGTTAGCAGAAATTAGTGATTTAATTCAAATGCGAACCGATCCTCAACATGCACGAGATGAAGTGAGATTGTTAACAGCCCAAAAGTTACAAGATATCAATGCGTCTATTGATGATTTAACAACGTTACGAAATGAATTACAACTACTAATGAACCTTTGTTTTGGTAGTGACGATGGTTGTCCGATTATTGATTCGATAGATGGTGACAACGAATAAATGTGGTCACTTTTATAGCCGAAATCTAAAGTTAAAACTAATTTTTCTTATGCAAAGCTGAGATAAATTACTGTAATTCAGATTTTTTTTGCGTTGATTCTTTGATTATCTTAATTGCGGAAACTACCACCACTGCTGCAATTATGAGCCCAATAACAATATCAGGAATAGCAGATTGAAAATATGCGACTAATGCAGCAGCAATAAGCACGCCGAGATTAGAGATCATATCATTGCGTGAGCAAATCCAAGATGCTCGTATATTAATATTACCTTCACGAAAACGCATCAGTAACATAAATGAAACAAGGTTTACAATTAAGGCTAATACACCATATATTCCCATTAATTCACTGTTTGGTAATGTGTAAACAAAAATTTTATATGTAGCTGAAATAGCAATGCCAAGCCCTAAAATAAATTGAATTGCACCACTAGCTATTGCGGCATAAATACGCCAGCGTTCATGACGTTTTAATGCAAATAAACTAAGAGCATATATAAAGGCATCTGCAAACATGTCTAATGAATCGGCAAGTAGAGCAATTGAATTACTAATGAGGCCGGCAGAAAATTCGAGCAAGAACATTGTAAAATTAAGAATAAAAACAATTATTAAAATACGAACTTCTGATTTTGAAGTTGCATTTGGATCGCAGTGACAGCTTGAATCGTTATTTGACATTAATATTCCATTTTGATGCTCAGTTGTATATCAGAGAAAGCATGGATGGGGCCGTAATAATAAGCCACGTGGAAGTATGTAATATCCATACTTCCATGTGACTATTTCTTAAAGTTACTTATGAATCAGCATATTTACGTTTTGAAAATGCGGTGTATAACACGGGCAATACAAATAGTGTTAATACCGTTGAAGTAAATAACCCACCAACAACAACAGTCGCAAGTGGTTTTTGCACTTCAGAACCGACACCAGATGCTAATAGCATCGGAATTAATCCTAACGCAGCAATACTGGCTGTCATCAATACTGGACGCAATCTTGATAAAGAACCTTCTAAAATCGAACGTTCAAGATCAACGCCATTTTCAAATCGTTGGTTAATAGCGTTGACTAATACCACCCCATTTAAAACGGCTACACCAAACAAGGCGATAAAACCAATAGAGCCCGGTACTGATAAGTATTGGCCTGATAAGAATAATGCTGCAATTCCTCCAATTAAAGCCAGAGGGACATTAATCATAATTAATAATGCTTGTCCGATTGAACTAAAGGCAAAATATAATAATAAGAATATTAAGCCTAAAGATAGCGGCACAACGATCATTAACCGTGCTTGAGCACGTTGTTGATTTTCAAATTGACCACCAAACACAATACTGTAACCGGGAGGAAGCTCAATTTCGGATTTGATGCGTTTATCAATTTCGGCAACTAAACCACCCATATCGCGTCCTTCGACATTACTTTGTATAACAACACGTCGTTGAACATCATCACGTCGAATTTGCGGAGGGCCGGCTTCAATGGCAACTTGAGCAACATCACCCAGTCTAACCCATGCGCCGGAACTGGATTGCATGATTAAATTCTTAATAGCCTCAATGCTGTTACGTGACTCATTTTTAAGCCGGACATAAATATCGTAACGCTCATTACCATTAATAACCTGACCGGCTTCCTGTCCGCCAATGGAGTCACTAACCAAGCTCATTACTTGTTGTACTGATAGACCATATCGAGATAACAAATTACGATTTGGGCGAACAACTAATTGGGCTTCACCTGCGATTTGCTCTAAAGCAACACCGGTTGTACCTTTAATAGACTTAACCAAGGTTTCAATTTCTCGACCTTTAGTAACAAGCACATCCAAGTCAGCACCAAATAATTTAATCGCTAATTGAGCTTTAACTCCGGATAAAAGTTCGTCGACTCGAGTAGCAATTGGCTGAGAAAAATTAAACAATAAGCCCGGATGGACTGACATTTTTTCTTCCATTAATGTTTGTATACTCTTTCGGTCTTCGGCCGAGGTCCACTCACTAATAGATTTTAGTCCAATAAAAATCTCAATGTTGGATACCGGTTCTGGATCACCACCAATTTCAGCACGACCAACACGACTTGAAGTATAGAGTACTTCGGGGAAAGTCATTAATTGTAATTCAAGCTTTTGTGCCACTTCAAGAGCCGTTGTTAAGCTAGAGGAGGGCGCTAATGTGATTCGCACATTAATGGTTCCTTCTTCCAGTTCTGGAACAAATTCTGTTCCAAGAAAAGGTACTAATGCAATTGAAAAGATAAACAAACCTACGGCTGACATTACAATTTGTTTTTTGATTGTTAATGCTTTCTTTAGCCCAGCTTTATATTTGGCTTGTAATGGTTTAACTAAAGGGCTGTCTTTTTCGATAACACCTTTTTTAAACACATAAGTTGCTAATGCCGGTATCACGATTAAAGCAACAAGTAGTGATGAAAACATCGCTAATACAATCGATTGTGCCATCGGTTGAAATAATTTTCCTTCAACACCTTCGAGAGAAAATAATGGAGCAAATACGATTGCAATAATGAGCACTGCAAAAAATACTGGCCGAGCGACTTCTTTTGCTGACTCAATAATTCGTAAAGCAATGCCTTCTTCTTCATCAAGCTCAATATTTTGCTTGCTTTTATCATGATGGGTTGGATCGGGGTTGGCAAGATGGGTGAAAACATGTTCCATCATAACAACTGAACCATCAACCATCATACCAATTGCGATAGCTAAACCACCGAGTGACATTAAGTTGGCAGAAATTCCCCAATAAGCCATAACAATTAATGCCATACCAATTGAAATTGGTATTGATAATAATACCAGTAGCGATGCGCGTAAGTTCATTAAAAACAGCATTAATATGATAATAATTAATACAAATGCTTCTAACAAAGCTTTGGTAACGGTACTAACGGCTTTATCAACCAAATCTGATTGGTCATAAAAAGGTTCGATTATCACGCCTTTTGGTAAGGCTTGTTGAATTGCTGGTAGGCGTTTTTTAATGCCATCAATTGTGGCTTTAGTATTAACACCCAAGCGTTTAAGTACGATACCAATAACAACTTCACCTAACGGTTGTGCTTGACCTTTTTTAGGCCCATCAGGAAAGCGTGTTGTCATGGTGACGGCACCTTGTCGTATCTCAGAACCGAAATCGACATTGGCGACATCACGTACCCGAACCACAGTACCATCGTTATCTTTTAATGGTATGTTACCAATATCGTCTAAACCATTTTGACCTGAACGTATCCAACCAACGCCACGGATAACGAGTTGCTCTGCACCACGGTCCATATACCAACCACCGGCATTACGGTTGTTTTGTTCAATTGCCTCGGTTACCTCTCCTGCACTTAATGAAAAACTTAATAGTTTTTCTGGATCAAGTTGCACTTGATATTGACGAACATTACCACCAAACGATAATACATCGGTGACTCCGTTCACAGGCATAATTAAGAGTTTAACAACCCAATCATTTAAGCTACGTAATGCGAGTGCATCGTATTCACTGCCGGGTTTTGCTTTTAAGACATACTGAAATATTTGGCCAAGACCCGAAGTATTTGGTCCCATCTCTGGAGTACCAACTCCCATTGGTATTTGCTCGCGAGCTGCTTGTAAGCGCTCAAATACTAATTGTCGGGCAAAATAAATATCGGTACCTTCGGTAAATACGACGGTAATACCCGATAAACCAGTTTTAGAAATGGAACGTACTTCTTGCACATCAGGCAAACTGTACATCACCGCTTCAATAGGGAAGGTTATCAGTTGTTCTACTTCTTCTGCGGCTAAGCCCGGTGCTTCAGTATTAACGGTTACTTGAACATTAGTTACATCTGGAAATGCATCCAGATTGAGTTTAGGTAGAATAAGGAACGCTGCAAATATACCTGCAACTAATGCCAACAGCACCAGTAACCGGTTTTTTACAGCTAAATCAATAATTTTGTTTAACATGGTAAATATCCTAATTAATGGTTATGAATTTCAAATCCGCCTTTCGCGAGTTCTGATTGAACAAAAAAGGCACCTTTAGTCACTACGTGATTACCGGGTTTTATGCCTTCAATAACAGCTTGACCATTAACAACTTTAACTAATTCAACTTCTTGAGCTTTAAATTCACCTTCTTCATCACCTTCGATAAAAACTTGCCAATCACCATCGGCGCTTCTAACGACTGCTGCTTCAGGTAAAACCAGTGATTGTGTTTTTTCGTTTGAAGAAATATTAGCGGTAACAAACATGCCTGAATGTAGTTTATCGTCTGGATTATTAACTTCGATTCGTACCGCTTGAGTTCGGGTTGTTTCGTCAAGCGTATGGTGCAATTGACTTAATTTTGCAGGGAATTTTTGCTTATTAAAAATAATTTCAGCATAGTTACCTTCGCTAACCAATGAACTTTGAACCGAGTTTAATCGCGCTTCAACCCACATAACGGCTTCATTTGTAATTGATACTAATACTCGACCGGGTTCGATTCGTTCACCAACAATATATTGATCATAAATAACACGTCCTGCTAATGGTGCTAATAATTGAAACGTACCATCAGCAGATTTTTTATTGGAGTTACTGGTTAGTGATTTAATTTCAGTTTCGGTCATGCCATAGGAGCGTGCTTTAGTAAGGAGTTGATTCCAGTTTGCACGTGCTTCTGTAAAACGTCGCTCGGCGACAACTTTACGGCCTAGCTTTTTGACTCGATTCCATTCACGGGTTGCAACTAATAAGTTGCCTTGAACTTCAGCCATATCAACACTTGATAAGGTTACTAAAGGTTGTCCTTTAACAACTTCTTCGCCGAGAATGGCATGACGTTTAATGACTTGAGCATCAATTCGTGGCGTTATCTTAACTGTTTGATAATCGTTAAACTTAACTTCACCCGGGGCGCTTATGGTTTCGTTGACGGTTTGAAGTTTTAATAAAGAAACCTCAATGCTAGCGGCTTTCATTTGTGCTTTAGACAGTTTAATAACGCCGGCTTCTTCTTCATGCCCGCCTTTTTCTTCTTTTCCGTGCTCATCACCATCACCGTGGTCGTCAGTTTTTTCGCTTTTTTCATCGTCATGACCATCGCCTTGTGCATATACAAGACCGACATAACTACCGGAGGTTAAGAGAACTAAGCTTAAAGATGTTAATAATATTTTTTTGATATTCATTTTGATGATTCCGATATGTTGATATTTAACCAATTAATGATACTTGCGGTAGTATTCATCCATTCAAATGCGCTTTGCCAAAATTTGCCTCGCAGCTCTAGTCCGGCAGTTTGAGTATCAATAGCTTGTTTTAATTGAACAAGATAATCAGTGGTACTCATATCACCTACTTGCCATAAGCGTTTTATTAATTTGAGTTGTTGTTGAATGCTGCTATCACCGTTTTTACTCCAGGTTGTCCATGCTTTTTGCAGTAGGGAATAACGTTGGGTGCTGGTTAATACAATGGCACGTTGTTCACGGAATGCCTGTTGTGCACGATATTCAGCTTGAATAAATTGTTGTTGCGCTGCATCAACTTCAGCACTAAAACTATTTCGTATATTTAATGGTATGGATAATGTTATTCCTGCAATGCTTTGTGTGTCTTCTTTACCACCACGTAAGGAAATTGTTGGATCCCAACTTTTTTCACTTTGGCGTAAATCAACATTTTTTCGAGCACTTGTGACCCTTGCTAGTTCTAAACGAATCGCGGGCAGAGCTGTAATAAATTTATCCTTATCGTTTGGAAGCTTTGCTAGTGGTAATTTTTTTGGTAAGGATGGGATACGGTCTGGCACATGCCCTAATAAAGCACGTAAAAATTCTTTTGTTGCGGCTGCATCAGCGGCGGCTTGAGTGTGCGTTATAATTGCTTCACTGTATGCAAGGCGCGCTAAATTTAATTCAACTTGGCTAAGATCGCCTGCACTATGGCGTTGCCCTGAAATATCAGCAAAATCTTTCATTAACATTAGATTTTGTTGCACGAGCTTATAGATTTCGTTTTTAGTGTGTTGATCCGCTAGTGCATTTAATAAATCATAGACGAGTTGTTGTTTAGCAATTTCATATTCAGCATTTGCTTGAATCAACTCTGCTTGAGCAACACTGGTTTTAGCACCTTGTTTATCACCAATATCAATCGTTTGGCTTAGTTGCAAATACGATGTGTTGATATCTGTTTTCTCTGAATCAATTTCTAGCTCAGGGTTATAGATAGCTTGATCCGCTGCCCGTAGATTTGCTTGCGCTGCTCGTAGTCGAGCGCGTTCTTCTAACAGACGAGGATGTTTTTTAACTATACCGCTAATAAATTGTGTTAATTTTTTAGGCGCTGCTTGTCCTGTTAAAGACAATACTGGCGTTGCATGTTTTGATATTGTTTCGCTGGCGTTTAAATTTGTGCACAACGGAACAGACAATAGCATTACTGCTACTTTTATAGCTTTGTTCATGGAATAAATCCTTAAATTGAGTTACAGCAACACGTTACAAAATGCAACATGCAAACTTTTAAACTTGTTTATATTTATTTAACTAGTTTAGACGTTGGGTGGCGGTGTTGCAGGTTGATATATTTGTGAAGTTGGTGTGGATTGTGGAATAGGCATATAGTGACTTGTGGTTGCTATATAACTATTGATTATATCAGGGTAGATACCCACAAAATGTGATGAAATATGACTGTGACAACTGTCGTCACCGTTATCATTTGTATCATTAAATGGGTTTGGACTTTGATCTTGAATTAAAGTTGATAAATCTTGTTGTGTTGCAAAACAATCATAATCTACAGCCATAGCAATATTGCTACTTAAAAGTAGTAGTATGGATAAGAATATAAATAATCGTTTCATTATGTGAGTTTATCTAAGTTTTAACATATTGCATATCACTATTTGGAATAAGTTTACCAAATTTGATGTACTTGTAATAGGACATTGTCTGAAATGCTTAGTTCAAATTTAATTTAAAAATGATATTGCAGTATCCTAATTGATATCATCGGTATTTTCTTCAATTGGTAAGCCTGATACTTTCCATTCAGGGAAACCATCTTGCATTCGTCGTGCTTGTAAACCTTGTTGACGTAAACTTAGGACAGCATCAAATGCTAAAACACAATGTGGACCACGACAGTATGCGACAATTTCTTGCTCGGCGGATAATTCGTTCAATCGTTGCTCTAGTTCGTGCAATGGGATGTTAACTGCACCGGGAATGTGTCCGGCAGCATATTCTTCGGCTGGACGGACATCGAGTACAGTGACTAAACCGTTTTTTACTCGCGCCATTAATTCGTCGCGAGGAATGGGTTCGAGGCTATCCTTTACATTTAAGTAAGTACTAACTAGCTGATTAACTTCAGCGATATGGCGTTCGGAAACATGGCGTAAACTTTGGAGCAATAAGACGACATCCGTTCCACTAATTTGGTAATACACCTTTAATCCTTGTTTACGGCTGGTAACCAATCCGGCTTGTCTGAGGTGTTGTAGATGTTGCGAAGTGTTCGCTATGGTTAACCCCGCGACTTGTGCTAATTGCTCTACACTGCGTTCACTTTGTGCTAGAAACTCTAATAGTTCCAATCGGTTACCATTACCTAAGGCTTTACCCACACGGGCAAATTGGTTAAAAATTTCGTGTTTAAAGTTTTGGCTTGACATTATGCTGTGATCATTTACTCTACTATTCAAGTAATCAGTTGATTAGTTGTGTGCAAAATTAGTATAACATAGTCACTCTGGTTGGATTAACATTAAATGAAATACAAGGTAAATTTTCGATGGATTTTAAACAATTTATATTAACCAATGAGCCTGTTATACGATCTTGTTTTTTTTTCGGGATTCTCGGCGTCATGGCCTTTTGGGAATATATTGCACCACGGCGTAAATTAACGGTGTCAAAAGTGGTTCGGTGGAGCAATAATTTAGCCATTGTTTTTCTAAACAATTTTGTGGTGCGATTGGTCTTTCCTGTTGTTGCTGTTGGTGTTGCATCCTTTGCAGATCAAAATGGTTGGGGCATTTTGAACTATGTTGAGTTACCGTTTTGGTTAGCGGCTATAATTTCAATTATTGCAATGGATTTTGTTATCTATTTGCAGCATGTTTTGGTTCATGCAATCCCAAGCTTATGGCGTTTGCATCGAGTGCACCATGCGGATCTAGATTTTGATGTGACTACCGGTGCACGTTTTCATCCGTTGGAAATAATTTTGTCGATGTTAATAAAATTTGCCACCATTATTGTGCTTGGTCCTCCCGTTATTGCTGTGATTTTATTTGAAATAATTTTAAATATGACGGCTATGTTTAATCACAGCAATGTTAAGCTGCCAATTGCTTTTGACAAAATTCTTCGTTTGTTTTTAGTAACACCGGATATGCATCGAGTTCATCATTCGGTAGAAGATGATGAAGCAAATAGTAATTTTGGGTTTAGTTTACCGTGGTGGGATCGTGTTTTTGGAACCTATCGAGCGCAACCACGCCAAGGTCATGAAGGCATGGTAATTGGTATTCATAAAATCAGAGATATTAAACAAGTGAGCTGGTTACCGGGAATGTTGATGTTGCCATTTAAAGGTAAGGTAAGCGGTTATGCTATCAACCGTCGTGAATGGAATAATACTGATGAAGACTAAGCTAATACGATTATCAATTTTAATTTTAATTATTATTGGTATTTCATTAGTATTAAGCAATCGCGAGCAACTTAATGCTGCAGCATTGCAACAATGGATTGAAAATGCAGGAGCTGCGGGGCCTGCACTGTTTATAGTACTTTATGCTGTTGGAACCGTTTTTTTCTTTCCTGGTTCGATTTTGACATTAACTGGTGGTGCTATTTTTGGGCCGGTTCTTGGAACATTATATAATTTAACAGGCGCCACTCTTGGGGCAACAATGGCATTTATTATTTCGCGATATTTAGCTTCCGATATCGTTGAACAAAAAACCGGTGGACGTTTAAAACAACTTAAAGATGGTGTAGAAGAAGAAGGTTGGCGGTTTGTTGCTTTTGTGCGTTTGGTTCCGTTGTTTCCGTTTAACCTTTTAAATTTTGCATTGGGATTAACCAGAATAAAACTGTCACACTATATTACGGCAACCTATATTTTTATGTTTCCGGGAGCTGTGGCATATACTTATCTTGGTTATGCTGGGCGCGAAGCTGTAGCGGGTGGTCAAGGGTTTATCCAAAAACTATTGTTAGCTTTATCATTACTCGCCGTTGTGGCATTTATTCCGAGGATTGTTGCTCGGGTTCGTCGTGGCTCGGTAATCACTGTTGAGACATTAAAATCGAAACTCGATAATAACCACGACTTTTTATTGCTTGATGTTCGAACATCCGATGAATTTACTGCAGAGCAATCCCACATAGCGGGTGCCGTCAATATACCACTTGAGCAATTAATGACACGTATCACTGAAATTGAAGAATATCTTGAACGAACTATCACATTAGTTTGTCGCACCGATAAACGCTCAGCTAAAGCGGCGCAAGTATTAACTAAAAATGGTTTTACTGATGTGCACATTGTTATCGGGGGTATGACTGAGTGGCGTAAAAAAAATTATGTTATTGGTTAATCTTTAGTACTAAATAATGTTTCTTTTAAATGTGTTCGTTTAGATTAAAATTGATTGTTTAAAGTGAATTTAAAAGTAGCTCCTTCGTTTGGTTTTGCGGTTACTGATATTTTACCTCGGTGTCGTTTTATTATTCGTTCAACAGTTGCAAGCCCAACTCCCGTGCCCTTAAAATCTTTGCCGTGTAAGCGTTGAAATGGAGTGAATAATTTATTAGCGTAGGCCATATCAAAGCCAATGCCATTGTCTTTGATATAGTATGAAGATTCAGTATTATTTTCAGACTGTTGTTTGAATTCAATTTTTGCATGTTCAGTTTTTTCTGTAAACTTCCAGGCATTTTCTAATAAGTTTTCTAATACTGAGTGTAGTAATGCGCCATCACCATTAATGGTTAAACCATCGGCAATTGATACATTAACATCACGTTCAGGTTGTTGTTTTTTTAAATTATTTATTATGTCGTTTGCATAATCAGATAGTGATACTGGCTCATGTTTTATTTCTTTATGAGATACTAGTGCCAGTTCTAGCATACTATCAATTAATTCACCCATGCGTTTGGTGCCATTAATAATTCGATTAAGGTGTTGTTTAGCTTCTTCATTAAGATTATCTGCATAATCTTCATAGAGTATTCGACTGAACCCATCGATGGCTCGTAGTGGCGAGCGTAAATCGTGAGATATGGAATAACTAAAGGATTTTAGCTCATTTGCAGCGATGAGCTGATTTTCATATGCAAGTTTCAATTCAGCTGTTTGAGCATTGAGAAGTTTTGTTTTGTCATTAACTTCTGATTCAATAACTTTATTTTGAGCTTGTAAGAATAAGTTGAAATTAATATTTGTTTTAATAATATACCAAAACAAAAAAGAAAATAAAAGCCCGAGCAATAGTATAAACATTGGAAAACTTAAATTATAATCGAAAAAGTTTTTTGTATGTATTGTTTTGGTTTTTATAATTTGCTTATTAAATGTATAAGATTTTTTTTGTGTATGAATTGAATCAAAAAAATCAGAAGAAACACTTTTGTTATTTGGAATAACATTAATACCATTAATTATAATTTCGACAACATAGGACTCTGGTGATTCGATGTACTTCACTATACGTAAAGGTGCTAGTTTAAACCCTAAAATAGCATAGACGTTATCAATATTTTGATCATGAACCTGAGTGGCTTCTTTGCCATAATAAAGAGAATTAAAAGCATACAGGGCATTATTATTGGCTGATAATATCGTTGCGTCACCTAATAAAGTTGAAGCCATAATGGCTTCTTGTACTTGGTTATAAGTTAATATATCTCGTCCAATTAATAATGATGTGGCAACATTATAGGGTTGAACGTATTGAATTGGAAATAAATATTTTTTAATAGGCGACGGGCTATATTTTTTGTTGCTAAATT
The DNA here is from genome assembly GCA_964514215.1 of uncultured Thioalkalispiraceae bacterium. Lineage (GTDB taxonomy): Bacteria > Pseudomonadota > Gammaproteobacteria > UBA6429 > Thiohalophilaceae > CAYQUC01. Next base: position 11,523 of record CAZEPW010000045.1, on the reverse strand, counting down.
GTCTAAATTTAAACCCTGTGTAACCATTATTTCGTTTTTGCTGTTCTATTTTTTTTAGATTGACTCGTTTTATTCGAGGAATATAATATATACTTTCAATGAAAGGGTAGCGTGTTAACGTTGGTTGCGTGAATAAGTTGAATTGATCTTCACTAATAAAGTCAACGCTATTAAATAATAATGCAATGTTTTTATTTATATTGTCTAGGTTATTAAATACACTCCAAATATTATTAAAAATTAACGTTGATTGGCTTTCAAAAAATTGTTTTTGTCGCTCCATTTCATAATGTAATGTTGTATAGCTCACTAATAAACTAACAATGATACCTATAATAGGAATAGTACATAAATACTTTCTGTTTTGTAGTTTCACAATTAATTATAGTTTGATTTAGTTATTACCAACGTCGAGATGCCCGTCGTAAAATGTGCTTATCTAATTTAATATTGCTATGCTTTAGCAGCTCAATATTGACAAACATATCCCATTCTTTATTAATCGTAATAGGAATTTCAGAAATATTGGTACCGGTTAATACCGATAAAGCAACCTCAGCTGACCACCGCCCCTGTTCGAATGCATTTTTAGTTAATGCAAACATTGCAAAAGGCATCATCCATTTATAATTGGTGACTGTAAATTTTTTACTGTATTTTTTAACATGGGCGATCGCTTGTTCAGGATCCCAGTCGTTAATACCCGCAAAATTATTTAATATAATAAAATCGGCCGATTGTGCTTTTATGTAAGCTGTCTTCCACTGCGCCATACTGGTAACAAAAATAGCCTTCAGGGTTATATTTTTTTTATCATATTCTTGTTTGTAATGATCAAAATCTTTATGTTCGGTGACTACGTCTGCAGATATATAGACACCTTTAGTAACGGTTGGTATGGCTTTTTTTATTATATTTAATAACGGAATAATTGGAGCTACTTCAACCATGCCGGTAACATTATCATATGGATAGCCATATATCTCTGCTGTCCAATTAATACCGCAAAACACAAAAGGTAGTTTACTATTTTTATAATAATCTTTCACTAAATACTGCGAAGCATTATCGTCACAGGCTATCACTATATCCGGTTGGTAGGATTCAATTAAGGCTTTGGCTTTAAGTGCCATTTTTTTAGCAAATTTTTTGCTTTTATTGCGTTTAGTGTCCATGAAAAATTTTTTTAGCTGACATTTTCCCGCCAATGTTTTTTCAACGCCGGCTTCGATGCCGTCATTCCAAGCATAACCAGAGTGGTATGACATAATGTGTAGGCATTTAGGTTGGGCGGCAATCAAGTTTGACATAGAACTGATTGCTAAAATAATGAGTAAAATGGCGTATTTAATTCTCATATAGTGGTAATTTGCCATAAAATCTAAAATTTATTTATAGAATATTGCTACCTATAAAGTATGAATAGTTAAAATATAGCACATTGAAAATTATTTATTTCTATCTAAAAAATATGGAATTTATTTTTTAGATATATGTTTGGAAAATTTTTTTTCCTGATATTGTTATTAGTAAAGAATTAATGCGGTTTACGTTGTAAGAATAATTTTATTTCAATATTTTTTTTGTTTTTTTTAAAATGGTATTGAACGCGAGCAATGTTTTGTTTGCCTGCAATCATCGGTTTTAATATTGCGATTTCTACAGATTCCGGTGCTTTAATGACTAATTTTCCTTTCGTTTGGGCTGCTATTTCACCAATACTTTCAAATACTGCTTTATAGTTTTCGATTTGGAGATTATCAAGGGTGAATTTAAGAACAGCAATTTTTTTATAATCTGGAATTTTAAGTAAGCTAGTTTTCACTTGGTTTAATTCCGTTAACTTAAAGCCCGAATCTGAAAACACTTTAGCAAGTTTATCAAAATTTACTTTTTCAGAGCTACGAAAATTAACGATTTTTGATTTTAGATCAACGTTAACCGTTTCGGGATTAATTTCAGGTAATGAGGCTATTTTTTTACTGACATTATAAACACAAAAAGCGCAAACCATACCCTGTACTTTTCCCTGATATACATAAGGATATATAGTTTCTTTTGCGTAAATAGAGCTACTACTTATTATTAGAAGCAGTATAAATATTTTTTTTATCATTTTAAGTTCCTTATTGGCTGGTTAAAAGCCTTTAGATTACAACAAAGTATGGAATATCACATTTTTTGCTAAATAAATCAAAATTCTTCTTGATCTGGAGTCAACTCTAGCCTGTACAATTTTTTATAGTTTACGAATATTGTGAAATTAGTTTGAACCTAGAGTTAACTTTTAGATGGTCAGATTAGTGACAGAAATACATAATGAATTAGGAGATTTACCGATGGTTTTTAGGAGAATACAAAAATTTGGATTGATGGTAGCACTACTCAGTTCAAGTACTGTTATTTATGCACATGACCCAAACTTTGGGATTGGCCCCCACGTATTATTTAAAGACGGCTTTGAAGCTGCACTTGAAGTTGATTCAGCTAAAGCAGGCAACTCCAAAACCCAAGGTATTGGGCTTGAAATGACTTATGGTTTAACAGGGGATTGGGCAGCAGGAGTAGATTTGCCTTATGAATTTAAAGAATTGGCGGGCAATAGCAGTAGCGGTAAAAGTGATGTTGCAATTTTTACAAAATATCGATTCTGGCGTGAAGATTCATTAGGGTTACAAGAATCTGCTGCAGTATTTCTTAAAGTGATTACCGACACGGCTGATAAAAATAAATTGCCCACCATTAATAAAGGTGCAACGGATTCAATTCTCGGATTAACCTATGGCTATGAATCACGAAAATGGTATCGTTGGGCGAGCTCACGATATCGTTTTAATGGTACAAATGCTGCTGGAGTAGTGCGAGGTGATAAAATTCTACTCGATTTTGTTGCAGGCATTAGACCTACTGCAACTGATTATTTAAAACCTGATACCGTTTGGTTACTAGAACTTAATGGTGAAATAGGCCAACGAGCCAAACAATCTGGAGTGGAACTATCGAACTCGGGAGGCATCGAATGGTTTATATCACCGGGATTAATTTGGACTCTTCGAAATTTTGCAATAAAAGCCGGCGTACAAATTCCCGTTTATCAAAATCTTAATGGTAATCAGGCCGCATCTGACTATCGTGCCAAGATGTCGTTTGAATGGCATCTATAAATTAAATTCAAATTATTTTAATTCGTTATATAGGAAATTAATCAAATGAAAAAACAAATTTTATCTGTCGTATTCGGGGTTTTACTGTTACAAAATGCTTTTGCCGCAGGCAGTCATTACGAAATGCGTGTCGATGGTTTGGCCTGCCCTTTTTGTGCCTACGGGATTGAGAAAAAATTAAAAGCAATCGAAGGCACTGGCAAAATTACAGTTGATCTCGATAAAGGTTTAGTGACTGTTAATGTTGCAGACGGAGTGGAATTAACTGATGAACAAATGAAAAAATTGTTTAATGATTCCGGTTTCACTTACCTAAGCATGAAAAAATCTTCACTTTAAATTTTGATGGGAATTTTAGATGAGTAATGAAACTGTTGTGATTAAAGATAATTTAAAAGAAAAAAGCATTACTATTTTTACTTTGTTTACCACCACGGGGACACTTCTATGTTGTGCCTTGCCTATTATTTTAGTGACTTTAGGCTTGGGCAGTACAGTAGTGGCAATGACTAGTGCTTTTCCATTTTTAATTGTAGTGACACAAAATAAAATTTGGATATTTGCATTTTCAGGTATTATGATGGCCATTTCTGGCTGGTTTATGTTTCGTCCAGGACGTGCTTGTCCAACGGATAAAGCTTTAGCCGAAGCTTGTTCTACAGCTCACAAGTGGAATAAAAGAATCTATTGGAGTTCAGTTACGATTTGGGGCATAGGTTTTTTTGCAGCTTATATATTGTTACCGATTAGAATATGGCTTGATATTTAAATGATAATATTTAATTGCGGTTTTATTAACTAGCCGCTAACGGCGGGGATATATCGTAACTTTTTAAAATTTTTATGGCATTATCTTTTGCTTGTAAGGCTGAATTTTTATCGCCAATGGTGACAGCCATTACAATTGCTCCTTCTATTAGCATGTGTATGCTACGTGCGACATAAGTGGTATCAGTCAAATGTAATTCAACCAGTAATTCTTGAATTTTTTGAATCACTAGTTTTTTATGGGCTGATGCGGCAACATGAATCGGATCGTCTTCACGCTTAAACTCAATGCTCGCATTGATAAAGTTACAACCATAAAAAGCATCACTCTTTATCCATAAATGCACAGCATCAAAAAAAGCCATTAACTTTTTAATGCGCGGATCACAGTTTTGCTGCTCGACTAGGCTTTGCATTTTTTGAGTTAGATCTGTAGAAAATAGTTCATCACGTTTACGCAGTGCCGCAATGATTAGCTCGTCCTTTGATTTAAAGTGTTTATACATCGTCATTTTGGCAACGCCCGATTCAGCAAGAATTTTATCAATTCCTGTTGCTCGATAACCATTTTTGGTGAAAAGATCCAGTGCGGTGTCTACTAAAAGGTCGCGTTTTGCCGATGCCATAATTGAGTGCCTAATTGTATATTACTTATCCTAATATTATACTATTCTGTCTACATTTATCCATCTAAAGTGATGTTTCGTAGTATTCATAGACCTGTAATATTTTAACCAGTTGAATTTATTAGGTAAATATAAATGTATTTTTCATCTTGACTATACAGACTTGTCTGTTATAGTTTGTTTTGTGTTATACAGATCTGTATAGTTTATTTAAGAAAATTAAAATTAATAGGAGTTAGCTATGATCAAGTTATACGATTTTCCATTGTCCGGTCACGCGCATCGAATTAGATTAATGTTGTCGTTGTTAAAGTTAGAATATCAAAGTATCCACGTAAAGCTCGATCAAGGTGAGCATTTAGAAGCCGCTTTTACTAAAATCAATCCATTGCAGCAAATACCCGTATTAGACGATGATGGTTTTGTAATACGTGATTCTGTGGCTATCTTGTGTTACCTCGCAACACAATATGATTCAACATGGTATCCGCAAGATGCGAACTCAATTGCCCGCATTCAAGAATGGTTAGCCATTGCCACTAAAGAATTATCAACCGGGCCAGCAGCAGCAAGGTTGGTGAATGTTTTTGGTGCCGAGTTAGATCATCAACAGCTTATCGAACAAAGTCATTTAATATTAAAAATTATAGACCAGCATCTTAACGGGCGGCAATGGTTAGCACTTGATGCAGTGAGTATTGCGGATATCGCTGCTTATAGCTATATCGCCCATGCACCTGAGGGGGATGTTTCATTAGCATCATATCCCAATATTAATGCGTGGTTAACGCGAGTGGAAAACCTAACCGGATTTGTTGCGATGGATAAATCACCTGTTAAATTGGCTAGCTAAAGATAAGGGGGAGTCATGGATAAAGTTGGTATTTTTCATTCGGGTGAACTGTATTTTCAACAAAAGTCTGGAGTTGTTGAATCAGTTGCGAGTTTTGCACCGGCTATGATCCATGAGCAATTAACCCAGCAGCAACAGGACTTTTATATAGGGCTAAAAATGCTATTTGTAGCCTCTGTCGATAATGAAGGACAACCCTGGGCATCTGTAATGACAGGAAGTCCGGGGTTTATTCAAGTGCTGGATAACACTCAAGTGCGTTTACAGGGGCAGTATATCGTTGGCGATCCAATTAACAATAATTTAACCTGTGGCAGCCAGTTAGGTTTTCTGGGCTTAGAGTTCGAGTCACGTCGACGTAATCGAATGTCTGGAGTGGTAAAAGCAAGTCATGATAAAAGTGTTATTATTGCTATCAATAAAGCCTTTGGTAATTGTCCAAAATACATTCAAGTTAGAGATATTAAATCTTTTGAGGTTAATGCGCGTATTGTGGCCGATAAATCGATACAACGAGCTGAATTTTTGAATTCGCAGATAAAACAATTAATTTCATCAGTGGATACTTTTTTCATTGCAAGTTCGTATCCAGAGGACAAACACGCGATGCACTTTGGTGTTGATATTTCACATCGTGGTGGTAAACCCGGTTTTGTTCGAATCGACAGCGACCATAGCCTTAGTTTCGATGACTACAATGGTAATAATTTTTTTATGAGTTTAGGTAATATGCGTAGTAACCCTGTAGCGGGTTTACTCTTTATTGATTTTGAAACAGGCGATACCGTGCAACTTGCCTGTTCGGTTAAAATACTTGAGCCGACCCATCATACGGGCAGACAAATTAAGTTAACACTGAAATATGCTTTGTATATTAAATCAGCATTATCTATCGATAGCGAGCTTTTAGAGTTTTCACCATTTTTAAATAAATAAACTTGTTGTTATTTAATTGGAAAAATACATGTCGAAAATGTGCCTATAAAATAAGCAATAGATATACTCATAAAGGGCTACTGAAATGAATGTTAGGCTCAGGTAGATTATCGGTGTCGATACTCGGTTATTCAATGATTTGTTAAGTTATACTATACGAAATGCCATTAATTTTAGTCTGATAAGGTTTAATTAAGATTATTTCACACTATAAATAATCATTTCAAAATTTTTATATAACAAATTAGACATACTGGGTAATTCATACGATAATTCAAACTCGCTTAAAATTTTATTTTTGGGTACAAACTAAATTAATTATTTAGATTACAAATGGAGTTATAAAATGAAAAAATTATTAGTTGCATCAGTTTTAACAATCGCAAGTATCAGTGCTGCTAACGCTGCTGGTGAAAACAACGTTGGTTGTGGTTGGGGTTCAATAGTATTTAATGGCAAAACCGGAATACCTTCACAGGTAATGGCTGCTACAACAAATGGTACATCAGGTAACCAAACTTTTGGTATTACTTCTGGTACTGCTGGTTGTTCTAAAGATGGTGTTGTTAAATCATCTGCTGCATTATCAACATTTATGGCTGCTAATTTCGATAAAGTTTCTCATGATATGGCTGTAGGTAAAGGCGAATCTTTAGATACAATGGCTAACTTAATGGGTATCGCTGAGCAAGATAAAGCTACTTTTTTCAGCACTACACGTGAAAATTTTGATGCAATTTTTGCTTCAGAAAATTCAACTGTGAAAGAAGTTATTGCTAGCTTAGGTAAAGTTATGGCTAACAATGAAAAATTAGCACCTTATACTGTTTAATTAGTATTTAATTAAATAGCATATCAACCCGGTGGTTTCGTTACGCCGGGTTTTTTATTAGAAGAAGTTTAAGCATGCAAAAATTTAGCCCGAAAAGAAATAACTAGTGATGGGCAAGCTGACCAACATTTCAATAGTATTTTTATTCATTTTAAACAATTTTTCCATTCAATATGTTTTTGCTGACAGCCGCAGTAAAAAGATTCAGTCATTTGTTGACCTATCGCTAAAATTAAAATTGCACGAGCAATCTGCTTGGCGCGATTTGTTGCACTATCGTCCAAATAATTTGAGTAGCGGTTATACCAGTCAGGCAGATAGTTTTAATTTCTTTTTTGATAACAATGGAAAGTTCGATCCAAAAGCAGAATTACTCGCAACAATACCCGCGATGTTTAAACCTGTTTTAATTAAAAACCCAAATAAACACCCTCAATGCTTGTTTGTCGCGCGTAAAAATTGGTTGATTGATAAATTACCCGGTATTCAAAATGAATTGCCCGAGGTTCAATGCCCTGAATATGATAAATGGATATCGTCAATTAATCCGCACAGCGTAACATTGGCTTTTCCTTCGGCTTATATAAACAACCCTGGCTCAATGTTTGGCCATACATTATTACGGGTGGATCAAGCTGAATCAAAACAAAAGAATTATCTAACCTCCTATGCAATTACGTATGCCGCAAATACCAATGAGACAAATGGCTTAGCATTTGCAGTAAAAGGCTTAGCCGGAGGTTATCCCGGTTTATTTTCAATCATACCGTATTACGATAAGGTGAATGAATATAACGATCTTGAAAACCGAGATATATGGGAATATGAACTGGATTTAACGCCAGAAGAATCCAACCGCATGTTACAACACATGTGGGAGTTACGATCCACGATTTTTGATTATTATTTTCTTGATGAAAATTGCTCTTATCAGTTATTGGCTTTGTTAGACGTGGCGAGACCCGGTTTAGATTTAGCCGCTGAATTTCCCATTGACGTGATACCGGCAGATACTGTGCGTGTTATCGCTAACAAGAATTTAATTAAAAAAATACACTATCGGCCCTCATTACTCACTAATTTAAAATACCAACTTGAAAATTTTTCAGGAAAAAATCTACCTTTAATTTTAGATTTGGTGGCTGGCAGTAAAACACCTGCCGACGCAAAATTTAAATTATTAAATGAACACGATAAAATTTATATTCTGGAAATCGCCTATAATTATCTGCAATACAAGTATAAATCAAATGAGCTTGCTCGAGCTGAATATGCAAAACGCTCATTAAGATTACTTAAAGCCAGAAATAAATTAGATTCTTCAATTAATATCCCTGCTGCGAAGCAGCCTAAAATTCGTCCTGAGCAGGGGCATCAATCTGCGCGGTTAATCTATTCATATGGCAGTAGAGCAAACCAAGATTTTATCGAACTGAATTGGCGTCCCGCTTATCATGATTTGCTGGATAGTAATGATGGTTTTGTGGATGGTTTACAAATTAATTTTTTAGATATTTTCGCCAGAATAAATACAAATCGCGATAAAATTTATTTGCAAAAATTTGATTTTTTTAGTATTTATTCACTTAAAGCACGGACTCAATTTTTTAAACCCATTAGTTGGAAGTTTAATATTAGTTACCGCCGTTTGCCAGTATTAAACGATAGTAATACCTTGGTGTTTAATCTTAATGGCGGTGCTGGGGTGAGTTATCAATTAGTTGATTCTTTGCGTGTTTATGCTTTAATTGAATCAACGGTATTAATGCATCGCCGGTTTAAAGATGCAGTTTCAGCAGCAATTGGACCTAATCTTGGTTTATTATGGCAGCCAACATCAGATTGGAAAGTATGGCTTGATACCACAACGCAATATTATGATAATAATAATGATCTAACGTATCAAAAAATAGAGCTTGGCCAAAGTTTTTCCTTATCAAAGAATCAATCCATTCGGCTTAATTGGTTACAAGAAGGCGTAAAAGATAAGACACAAAATGAAATTAAAGCGAGTTTAAACTGGTATTATTAATGCTAGCTAGAACACATTTATTATTATTAAGTTTTTGTTTTATTTTAAGCTCGTGCACCGGGCTTATTTTCCAACCAACCGATATTCAGTATATTGATCCCAAAAAAAATGATGTTCAATATCAGGATGTCTATTTTAAAACAGAAAATAATATAAAATTACATGGCTGGTTTTTACCCAGTCGAAAGCCGATTAGTTATGGCACGATATTATTTTTACATGGTAATGCTCAAAACATCACAGCACATATTAATAGTGTTTTTTGGTTACCGTATTTTGGTTTTAATGTTTTTTTATTTGATTACCAAGGTTATGGTCAATCAGAAGGCGACCCTAGTTTGTCTGGTGTGCAACAAGATTTTCACTCTGCGCTTGAATGGTTAGTTAAAAATCCGAATATCGACAAAGATAAAATTATTATTTTTGGTCAAAGTTTGGGGGCTGCAATATCGTTATACGCTTTAACGGAATCGAATTATAAAAGTAATATAAAGGGTATCGTTGCAGATAGTAGTTTTACGAGTTATCGAAATATAGCGCAAGATTTTCTAAATAGTTCTTGGATAACATGGGCTCTGCAATGGCCATTGTCTTACACTATCTCAAATGAATATCCGCCAATCGAAGCTATACCTAAAATTAGTCCTATCCCGGTATTAATTATTCACAGTGTTGATGATGAGGTGATACCGTATTTTCATGGCCAGACTTTATTCAAAGCAGCTAAAAAACCAAAATATTTTTGGACATTAAAAAAAGTTAAACACATTAATATTTTTTCAGTGAAAGAAAATAGGGCTATCTTTGTTGAGCATTTAAAAGACATGCTCAATAATCAATTTCCCAAAAGTAAAGTAAACCCCAAATAAACTGGTTTTCCGGTAGAGTGTTTTGAGTCGGAATCTAGGGTTAAATTCTTAAACTTTAAAGTAATCGTTATACCGGTAGTATTTTGAGCCGGAATCTAGAGTTAAATCCTCAAAAATATAAGTTTGCGTTACTTTTTTATGTTACCGATCTAAAATTAATTACCTTTAAATAGTAAAAAATACTCGTCATTCCTAGCAAATAAACGCAGGAATGACAGGTATCTTATTATCAAAAAGGTTAGTTAACTAACCAATTTAAAGCTTCTGTAAAAGCCGGGTTTGTTGTTGATGGTGTGGCTACATCAGAGCTACTTATTTTAGCAATTGTTCCGGTATATTCATTGTAAGTTAGGTTCTCTTTGCCTAGCGTAGTAAACAAATCCGATATTTTTTGAGCAGACTCTACTGGTATTTTTACGTCATCCGTTCCATGTGCAATATAAATAGGAAATTCAGCCTTGGATAATGTATCGCTTAATCGAACATCAACCACCGATGCCCACCACTTATAAGTGACATTTGATGCAATTTCTTGTTCAGAGGTTGATTCTGATATTTTGTTTTTAAAAAACTCAGTTGCTTGTATTTTTAGTTCATCAATTTCAGCAACACTTTTGCCTTTTGCTAGCATTGTTTTTGTCAGTGATGTTATCCACGATTCCGACATCGTCATGCCACCACCAAAACTAATAATGGCAAGTTTTACGGTTTCTGAAGTGTGCGCGGCAACTAGACCGGCGATGAGTCCTCCTTCCGATTCACCAATGATATAGAGTTTCTTATCCCACCAATTAGCGTTGCTGCGTAAGTATTCTATCACTTGCAGATAATCAGAAATACGCAGATCAATCGAACTATTTGATATAAATTTATCGCTGCATTTTGCATCGGCTTTAACGTCATCCGATTCGCCAATTTTATCAACGTATAGTTTGGTAACATTGCTTAGTGATTCGGTGAGTTTAAAAAACTGCTCAGATGATGATTTACATTTTGAATCTTGTATAAACAATAAGATACTGCCGTTTTCGACAGCGGTTTTTTGAAGTTGAAAATTGATTGTTAATTCGCTGCCAGTACGCGTGATAGTATTTTTTTCAATAGCACTGCTATTAGCATAACTGCTTGATATGGTAAGTAACAATGCTGACGATAGCATTAAGATTTGTTTTATTGTCATAGAATATGTCCAGCCTAATATGAAATATCGAGTTGTTATTCAAGTTTATATTAAATGCTGCTTGGTATCTTTTTTTTTGGAAATTATTGGTGAATAGTGTGATGTCGATACTAAAAATAAAAGTCATCGTTGGGCTTTAGAGTGAATATTAATGGTGATTGTATTTGATAGTGTCTGTATAAAAAATAAACAATTAACGCAATGTAATTTAACCTGAACTCGGGATAAGAAAAATATTTATTGCTGTTCGAAAATACTATGCG
>CAZEPW010000044.1:0-30918 GCA_964514215.1 uncultured Thioalkalispiraceae bacterium | reverse complement strand
TCGTGAAGGTGGCCGTACGGTGGGTGCGGGTGTGGTTGCAAAAATTATTGAATAGCACTAACAATATAGATTTGTTTAATATGTTTAAAAGTGAGTGCTTATTTGCAACTAACTGCAGGTAATCACCATTAACTGAGTTTAGGCCAGTAGCTCAATTGGCAGAGCGACGGTCTCCAAAACCGTAGGTTGGGGGTTCGATTCCCTCCTGGCCTGCCACTAATTCAGTGATAACATCGCTATATAAGTTGGTGAATACTAACACTATTTTTGTAATATATTAGATTTAGGATTTTGGCGAACATGCTAGATAAAATAAAGTTAATCATTGCAGCGGGTTTAATTGCTGGTGGTATTGTTGGGTTTTATTATTATGAACCAGAGACTGCATTTCTGTATCGTCTATTGGGAATGTTAACGGCATTTATTGTTTCATTGGTTGTTGCAAAACAAACCGTTATTGGAACGGCCAGTTGGGATTTTGGTCGAAGTGCTTATGTTGAAATTCGTAAAGTTGTTTGGCCTACACGTCAAGAGACATTTCAAACTACACTGATTATTTTTGTGATGGTGCTGATTATTGGGTTAATGTTGTGGTTATTTGATCGCGTATTACTCATCGGTGTTCAAGCATTAACTGGTCAGGGAGGCTAATAAATGGCATTTCGTTGGTATGTTGTTTCTGCATATTCAGGCTTTGAACAGCATGTGAAGCGTTCGCTCATGGAAAGAATTAAATTAAACGAAATGGAAAGTTCCTTTGGTGAGATTATGGTTCCCACCGAAGAGGTTGTTGAAATGCGAGCTGGTGCAAAACATAAAAGTGAACGTAAGTTTTTCCCTGGTTATGTTTTGGTTCAAATGGATATGAATGAAGATACTTGGCATCTGGTAAAAGATGTTCCTAAAGTGATGGGTTTTATTGGTGGTACATCCGATAAACCTGCTCCAATTAGTGATAAAGAAGCCAATAATATTCTTGATCGTGTTCAAGAAGGTGTTGAAAAACCAAGACCTAAAGTCTTGTTTGAACCCGGAGAAGTGGTTCGAATTATTGACGGACCATTTAATGATTTTAACGGTGTTGTCGAAGACGTTGATTACGATAAAAGTCGAATTAAAGTTGAAGTGTCTATTTTTGGACGTTCAACACCGGTTGATTTAGAGTTTGGTCAAGTCGAAAAAGGTTAAATAACTAGATTTTAGTTTTATATAAAAGTTGTTTTTAAACGGGGAGCTCAAAGCCAGAGCGTTTGGACCCACATTAGGAGTGTATTAATCATGGCAAAGAAAATTGAAGCTTATATTAAGCTACAAGTACCGGCCGGTCAGGCCAATCCAAGTCCACCAGTGGGTCCAGCTCTTGGTCAACACGGTGTAAACATTATGGAATTTTGTAAAGCGTTTAACGCAAAAACTCAAGGTGTCGAACAGGGTTTACCTATTCCTGTTGTGATTTCTGTGTTTAGTGATCGAAGCTTTACTTTTGTAACAAAAACACCTCCTGCTTCAATTTTATTGAAAAAAGCAGCCAATATTAAAAGTGGTTCAGCTGTTCCTAACCGCGATAAAGTTGGTTCAGTGACACGTGCTCAACTTGAAGAAATTGCCACAACGAAAGATCCTGATTTAACTGCATCAAGTATGGATGCAGCAGTGCGTACCTTAGCTGGCACAGCAAGAAGCATGGGTATTGAAACTGAGGGAGTGAATTAATCATGGCAAAACAGTCAAAAAGAATGAAGGCTATTAGTGAAAAATTAGAGCCTGGAAAAGTATATTCTGTTGAAGATGCTTTTAAAATTTTAAATGAAATTCCAAAAACTAAGTTTGCTGAATCCGTTGATGTATCAGTAATGTTAGGTGTGGATCCTCGTAAATCCGATCAAAATGTACGTGGTGCTACAGTGTTACCGAATGGTACTGGTAAAAATGTACGTGTTGCAGTATTCACTCAAGGGCCTAATGTCGACGCAGCTAAAGAAGCGGGTGCCGATATTGTTGGTATGGATGAATTAGCGGATGATATTAAAAAAGGCAATATGAATTTTGATGTTGTTATCGCATCACCAGATGCGATGCGTGTTGTTGGTACTTTAGGTCAAATTTTAGGACCTCGTGGATTAATGCCTAATCCTAAAGTGGGTACGGTCACACCGAATGTCGCCGAAGCAGTGAAAAATGCAAAATCAGGACAAGTACGATACCGTACTGATAAAAACGGTATAATTCATTGTTCTATAGGCAAAATTGGTTTTAAAACGGCAGATCTTATTGGTAATTTATCAGCGTTATTGGCTGATTTAAATAAAGCCAAACCGTCATCAGCTAAAGGCATTTATTTCAAAAAAATTAGTGTTTCATCAACGATGGGACCTGGTATTATTTTAGATCATTCTTCGTTGTCATAAGCAAGAATGGTGGGTTGTTTGGTTGTTATCAACCAATAACCAAATAGACTTTGGGTCTCTGATTTAACTGCGTTTTGTTTTGTAAATCTTGGTTAAAACAGAGTCCGTCAAAGACCGTAGGTGCAGTATTGATCGGCTTTATTGTTAGTCAATAAACTTGAAAAATTCTGCTTAATAGAGGGAATGAATACTAATCCCTTTAGCCAACGTAGATGGTGTCGCTTGCCCACGCAAGATCACCGAACGGTGCGATTAATTTTTTAAAAGTTTATTTTAATAAGTCAATCGTGTTTTTAAAGCAGTTGTGGTTTGAAAAAATCACATGTAGTAAATGATGAAATGAATTTTTCATTATCTTGTAACTAGGAGAGAGTCTCATGGCATTAAGTCGAGAGGAAAAAGAAGTTATTGTAACTGAAGTCTCCGAAGTTGCTGCAAGTGCGTTGTCTGCTGTAACGGCAGAATACTCCGGTATTAGCGCAACCGAGATGACAGAGTTGCACGCTAAGTCGCGTGATAATGGTGTTTATCTTCGTGTTGTTAAAAATACTTTAGCAAAACGCGCAGTGTTAGGTACTGATTTTGAATGCATGGCCGATTCATTTTCCGGTCCGTTAGTAATGGCATTTTCGCAAGAAGATCCCGGTGCTGCGGCTCGAGTGATGAAAGACTTTGCAAAAGAAAATAGTAAATTGGTTGTTAAATCACTATCTGTTGGTGGTCAGTTATTAGGGCCTCAAGAGTTAGATCGTTTGGCAAGTTTACCGACAAAAGATCAAGCTATTTCGATGTTGATGTCGGTAATGCAAGCTCCAATTTCGAAATTTGTACGGACACTTGCAGAACCACATACCAAATTGGTTCGCACTATTGCAGCAGTTGGTGACCAGAAACAAGCAACTGCATAATTGTTTAAACTGTTAGATTGGTATCGATAAATAAAATCGAAATACCAAATTTAATGTATTAGGAGATTTAAAATGGCTGTATCAAAAGATGATATTTTAGAAAGCATTAGCAACATGTCTGTCATGGAAGTTGTTGACTTAGTTGAAGCAATGGAAGAAAAGTTCAATGTAACAGCTGCAGTTGCAGTTGCTGCTGCTCCAGCAGCTGGTGGTGATGCCGGCGCTGCTGTTGAAGAGAAAGATGAATTTAATGTTGTAATGACTAGCTTCGGTGGTAACAAAATTTCTGTTATTAAGGCAATCCGTGCTATCACTGGTTTAGGCTTAAAAGAAGCGAAAGAAATGGTTGAAGGCGTTCCTGCAACTGTTAAAGAAGCTGCTCCTAAAGCTGAAGCGGAAGATGTTAAGAAGCAATTGGAAGAAGCTGGCGCTGAAGTTGAACTTAAATAAGTTCGAATTAAGTTAAGCTAATATGGAATTGCGTTATTCCTGCAACAATGGGATAAACCTAATGCTCTAATTTAGAGCGTTAGGTTTGTCTTGTGTTGCAGGATTTTCGCGTTTTCGAAGATAAATACACAAAATTAAATTTTAAACTATATTAATCAAGTGTATTTTTGTTTTTAAAATTGATCAATTAAGGGCATATAATGGGCTACTCGTTCACTGAAAAAAAACGTATACGAAAAAACTTTAGTCGTTTACCAAGTGTTATAGATGTACCAAATCTTCTTGCCATCCAAACGAACTCTTATAAAGCGTTTTTACAAGAAGGCATTGAACCTTCGGAGCGTCCTAAAAAAGGGTTGCAAGCAGCTTTTCATTCAATCTTTCCAATTAAGAGTTACTCTGGCAATGCGGCGTTAGAATTTGTCAGCTATAAACTTGGAATTCCCGGCTTTGATGTTAAAGAATGTCAAATGCGCGGTGTAACGTATTCTGCTCCATTGCGAGTTAAAGTACGTTTAGTTATTTATGATAAAGATGCAAAAACGCCTGTTGTAAAAGATATACGCGAACAGGAAGTTTACATGGGTGAGCTTCCTTTAATGACCAATAATGGTACTTTTGTTATCAATGGTACCGAGCGGGTTATTGTTTCTCAATTACATCGTTCACCTGGTGTGTTCTTTGATCATGATAAAGGTAAAACACATTCATCCGGTAAATTATTACACAATGCCCGTGTTATTCCTTACCGTGGTTCATGGTTGGATTTCGAATTTGATCCTAAAGACTCGGTATTTACGCGTATTGATCGCCGTCGTAAATTACCTGTAACCGTATTATTACGTGCTCTTGGATATGATACTGAAGAAATATTATCGATGTATTTCGAAAATGTTGATTTTGAGTTTAATAAAAGCGGTTTATTAATGAAATTAGTGCCTGAACGCCTTCGTGGTGAAATGGCAACGTTTGATATTAAAGCTAAATCCAAAATTATTGTTGAAGAAGGTCGTCGAATTACAGTTCGACATATTCGAGACATGGAAAAAGCCGGCCTTACTCAGCTTGAAATTCCAGATGAATATTTGCTTGGTAAAGCGTTAACAACTGAAATAATTAACACCGAAACCGGTGAAGTTGTCGCTAATGCCAATGATGAGATAACAGAAGAAGTTATCGAGTTAATGAAAGAAGCAAAAGTTAAAAAATTCCAAACAATTTACACCAATGATATCGATCACGGTGCCTTTATTTCGAATACTTTACGAATTGATTCAACATCAACTCAGCTAGAAGCACAAGTAGAAATATACCGAATGATGCGTCCGGGTGAGCCACCAACGAAAGATGCGGCGGAAGGTTTATTTAAAAACCTATTCTTTAGTCCTGAGCGTTATGATTTGTCTGCTGTTGGTCGAATGAAATTCAATCGCCGTGTTGGTCGCGTTGAAACTGAAGGCGAAGGGGTATTATCCAAAGAAGATATTGTTGAAGTGTTAAATGTTTTAATCAATATTCGTAATGGTCACGGCATGGTTGATGATATTGATCATCTTGGTAATCGTCGTATCCGTTCGGTTGGAGAAATGACTGAGAATCAATTTCGAGTTGGTCTGGTTCGAGTTGAACGTGCAGTGAAAGAACGTTTAACGCTTGCTGAAGCCGATAATTTGATGCCTCAGGAAATGATTAACGCCAAGCCAGTAGCTGCTGCTATCAAAGAGTTTTTTGGTTCAAGCCAGTTATCACAGTTTATGGATCAAAATAATCCATTATCCGAAGTAACGCATAAACGCCGTGTTTCAGCTTTAGGACCGGGTGGTTTAACGCGTGAACGAGCCGGTTTTGAAGTTCGTGACGTACATCCAACGCATTATGGTCGAGTTTGTCCTATTGAAACTCCAGAAGGGCCAAACATTGGCTTGATTAATTCACTGTCGGTTTACGGTCGAACAAATCATTATGGCTTTTTAGAAACACCTTATCGTAAAGTTAAAAACGGTAAAGTAACTGATGAGATTGAATATTTATCGGCTATTGATGAAAGCGAGTGCGTCATTGCGCAAGCGAATGCGGGTATGGATGATAAAAACCGTTTAATTGATGATATGGTTCCTTGCCGTCATTTAAATGAATTTACCATCGCAACACCGGAAGAGATTACCTATATGGATGTCTCACCAAAACAAATTGTGTCTGTTGCCGCTAGCTTAATTCCATTTTTAGAGCATGATGATGCCAATAGAGCCTTGATGGGCTCCAACATGCAGCGCCAAGCAGTGCCAACCCTACGTGCCCAGGCACCATTAGTTGGTACGGGCATTGAGGCGACCGTTGCGATTGACTCTGGTGTTACGGTCATTGCTGATCGTGGTGGCGTGATTGATGCTGTTGATGCAGCGCGTATTGTTGTTCGAGTGAATGATGATGAAACAATTCCGGGTGAACCGGGTGTTGATATTTATAATTTAACGAAATACACGCGTTCTAATCAAAACACCTGTATTAACCAACGTCCTTTAGTGAAACCTGGAGATGCTGTTGTTAAAGGTGATGTTATGGCTGATGGTCCAAGTACGGACTTGGGTGAGTTAGCATTAGGACAAAACATGCGAATCGCATTTATGCCTTGGAATGGTTACAACTTTGAAGATTCGATTCTTATTTCTGAAAATGTTGTAAAAGAAGATCGTTATACCACAGTGCACATTGTTGAATTAACCTGTGTTGCTCGTGATACCAAATTGGGTTCAGAAGAAATCTCTGGTGATATACCCAATGTTGGTGAATCTGCATTATCTAAATTGGATGAAGCCGGTATTGTTTATGTTGGTGCCGAAGTTAAGGCGGGTGATATTTTGGTTGGAAAGGTAACACCAAAAGGTGAAACCCAGTTAACCCCAGAAGAAAAACTACTAAGAGCCATTTTCGGTGAAAAAGCATCGGATGTTAAAGATACTTCACTACGTGTTTCTTCAGGTGCCAGTGGTACGGTTATTGATGTTCAAGTATTTACTCGTGATGGTCTTGAAAAAGATTCTCGAGCAAAAGCGATTGAAGATTCTGAACTTTTGCGCATTAAGAAAGATTTTAATGATCAACTTCGAATCATGCAGGGCGATGCTTATCAACGTGTTGAACAAATGTTATTGGGTAAAGTTGCCGTTGGTGGACCAAATGGTTTAGCGTCTGGCACAAAAATTACTCAGGAATATTTAACTGATCTTGAACGCAGTAAATGGTTTGAAATTAGATTAAAAAGCGATGATGCCAATAGTCAATTAGAAACGATGGCTGATCAGCTTCAACAACTCGATAAAGAGTTTGATGCCAAGTATGAAGAAAAACGTGATAAATTAACCGGCGGTGATGATCTTGCTCCTGGTGTTTTGAAAATGGTTAAAGTTCATTTGGCTGTGAAACGTCGAATTCAACCGGGTGATAAAATGGCTGGTCGTCATGGTAACAAAGGTGTTATCTCAATGATCGTTCCAGTTGAAGATATGCCTTATGATGAACATGGTGTACCCGTTGATATCGTATTGAATCCACTTGGGGTTCCTTCTCGAATGAACATTGGTCAAGTGCTTGAAACCCATCTAGGTTGGGCTGCAAAAGGCATGGGCGAACGTATTGGTGAAATGCTCAAGTCTCAAAATGCAGTAGCTGATTTACGTGTCTATTTGGATAAAGTGTATAACCAAAGTGGTGGCCAAGTTGAAGATCTTAAATCATTTAATGATGCTGAGATTATTGAACTGGCTGGTAACTTAAAAACGGGAGTACCCATTGCGACTCCAGTGTTTGATGGTGTTCAAGAATCTGAGATTAAAGGTTTATTGGAGTTAGCCGGTTTACCTACATCGGGCCAAACAACTTTATATGATGGTCGAACCGGTGATCAGTTTGAGCGACAAGTAACCGTGGGTTATATGTATGTCTTGAAATTGAACCATTTGGTTGATGATAAGATGCACGCTCGTTCAACAGGACCTTATAGTTTAGTCACGCAACAACCTCTTGGCGGTAAAGCGCAATTTGGTGGGCAACGTTTCGGAGAAATGGAAGTGTGGGCGCTTGAGTCATATGGTGCTTCATACACATTACAAGAAATGTTAACCGTGAAATCGGATGATGTGAATGGTCGAACCAAAATGTATAAGAACATTGTTGATGGTGATCATTACATGGAAGCCGGAATGCCTGAATCATTTAATGTGTTATTAAAAGAAATTCGATCCTTGGGTATTGATATTGAGCTTGAGCAGACTGAATAATTTTAGTTATTGTTAAACGAGTTAAGTGTTATTAGCAGCAACATCCTGAATAATTAGTTAGGAGTGAATACGTGAAAGATCTACTAAAGATCCTAAAACAACAAGGTCATGTTGAAGACTTTGATGCCATCCGAATTGGTTTAGCCTCTCCGGAAAAAATCCGTTCTTGGTCTTTTGGTGAAGTTAAAAAGCCAGAGACAATTAACTATCGTACATTTAAACCTGAACGTGATGGTTTATTTTGCGCCAAGATTTTTGGACCCGTTAAAGATTACGAATGTTTATGTGGTAAATATAAACGCTTAAAACATCGAGGCGTAATCTGCGAAAAATGTGGCGTTGAAGTGACTTTGTCAAAAGTACGTCGCGATCGAATGGGGCATATCGAACTTGCTAGCCCTGTTGCGCACATTTGGTTTTTAAAATCGCTACCTTCTCGAATGGGTTTATTGCTAGACATGACCCTACGTGATATTGAACGTATTCTGTATTTTGAAGCGTTTGTTGTTATCGAAGCGGGTATGACGGAACTTGAGCGTGGGCAATTACTGACTGACGAAGGTTATTTAGAAGCCATTGAAGAATACGGCGATGAATTTGACGCTCGTATGGGTGCCGAAGCAGTATTTGAATTGCTTAAATCTTTGGAGTTAAAGAAAGAAGCCGAGCAGTTACGCGAAGATATTGGTGCGACTAATTCAGAAACAAAACTTAAAAAATTAGGTAAACGTTTAAAATTAATCGATGCATTCATGGAATCCGGTAATAAACCGGGTTGGATGGTGATGACAGTATTGCCTGTTTTACCACCCGAACTACGCCCGTTAGTACCATTAGAAGGCGGTCGGTTTGCAACATCGGATCTAAATGATTTATACCGTCGGGTTATCAATCGAAATAATAGACTGAAACGTTTATTGGATTTAAACGCTCCCGATATTATTGTGCGTAATGAAAAACGCATGTTACAAGAGTCCGTTGATGCGTTATTGGATAATGGCCGTCGTGGACGTGCTATTACCGGATCGAATCGTCGTCCGCTTAAATCTTTAGCCGATATGATTAAAGGTAAGCAAGGTCGGTTCCGTCAAAACTTACTGGGTAAACGTGTTGATTATTCAGGTCGTTCAGTTATTGTGGTTGGCCCAACATTACGTTTACACCAATGTGGTTTGCCTAAAAAAATGGGCTTGGAATTATTCAAACCGTTTATATTCAGTAAATTAGAATTACGTGGTTTGGCGACAACGATTAAAGCCGCTAAGAAAATGGTTGAACGCGAAGGTCCTGAAGTCTGGGCAATTCTTGAAGAAGTGATTCGTGAACATCCAATTATGCTTAACCGGGCACCTACTTTACATAGATTAGGTATTCAGGCTTTTGAACCAGTGCTTATTGAAGGCAAGGCGATTCAATTACATCCATTAGTTTGTACTGCATTTAATGCGGATTTCGATGGCGATCAAATGGCGGTTCACGTGCCATTGTCATTGGAAGCGCAGTTAGAAGCTCGTACCTTAATGATGTCGACCAACAATATTTTATCACCCGCTAATGGTGAACCCATTATTGTACCATCACAAGATGTGGTGCTTGGTCTTTATTACATGACACGTTCACGTATTAATGCCAAGGGTGAAGGCATGATATTTGCTGATACCAACGAAGTGCAACGTGCATTTCAAAATGGTAATGTTGATATTCAGGCTCGTGTTACTGTGCGAATCAAGGAAGTTGAGTTTGATGATGATGGTAATCGATCTGAAATTATCTCGCGTAAAGACACGACAATCGGTCGCGCTATCTTATGGGAAATTGCACCTGAAGGATTAAGCTTTGATAACTTCGATAAAGATATGAATAAAAAATCCATATCGGGTTTGATTAATTATTGTTATCGAAAACTAGGTTTAAAAGCAACGGTTATTTTTGCCGATCAATTGATGTATACCGGATTTAATTATTCAACTAAAGCGGCGGTTTCAATTGGTATTGATGACATGGTGATACCTGAAGCTAAAGCAACTATTCTTGCTCAATCAGAAGCTGAAGTGAAAGAAATTCAAGAACAATATACTTCTGGTTTAGTTACCGCTGGTGAACGTTATAATAAAGTTGTTGATATTTGGTCGCGTACCAACGATCAAGTTGCTAAAGCCATGATGGATGGTCTTGGAAATTATACTGTTAAAAATAAAGACGGTGTTGATGAGACCGATCGTTCCTTTAACTCTATCTTTATGATGGCTGATTCCGGCGCGCGGGGTTCTGCTGCCCAGATTCGTCAATTAGCCGGAATGCGTGGCCTGATGGCGAAACCGGATGGTTCTATTATTGAGCAACCAATTACAGCTAACTTCCGCGAAGGACTCTCTGTATTACAATATTTTATTTCGACCCATGGTGCTCGTAAAGGTTTGGCTGATACTGCATTAAAAACAGCAAATTCGGGTTATCTAACACGTCGTTTGGTTGACGTATCACAAGATTTGGTCGTGACGGATGTTGATTGCGGTACTGAAAATGGCATTATTGTTTCTTCATTAATTGAGGGTGGCGATGTTGTTGAACCATTACGCGAACGTGTTTTAGGTCGAATCGTTGCAAAAGACGTTGTTGATCCTAAAACTCGTGAAACAATTATTGAGCGTGGTACTTTGCTTGATGAAGCTTGGGTTTCAAAATTAGAAGATTTGAGTATTGATAGTATGTCCGTTCGCTCTGCAATTACTTGCGAAGCGCGATATGGAATTTGCAGTAATTGTTATGGTCGTGATCTTGCTCGTGGTCATTTAGTGAACCAAGGTGAATCAGTTGGTGTTATTGCTGCACAAAGTATTGGTGAACCGGGTACACAGTTAACCATGCGTACGTTCCACATTGGTGGCGCGGCGAGTCGATCTGCATCGGTCAATAATATTCAAATTAAAACCAAGGGTACGGTTCGTTTACACAATATGAAAACGGTTCGCCATGATAATGGTACCAATGTGGCGGTATCTCGTTCAGGTGAAATTACTGTGTTAGATGAACATGGTCGTGAACGTG
This sequence comes from uncultured Thioalkalispiraceae bacterium, assembly GCA_964514215.1. Taxonomy (GTDB): domain Bacteria; phylum Pseudomonadota; class Gammaproteobacteria; order UBA6429; family Thiohalophilaceae; genus CAYQUC01. Next base: position 19,827 of record CAZEPW010000044.1, on the reverse strand, counting down.
AACGTTATAAATTACCTTATGGTGCGGTGTTAACCATTAATGATAATGATGCAGTTGAGCCGGGTAAAATTTTAGCAAACTGGGATCCGCATACGCATCCGGTTATAACCGAAGTGGCGGGTAAAGTGCAGTTCTCGGATATTACCGATGGCTTAACGGTACAGTCACAAGTGGATGATATCACGGGTTTAACAACCATGGTTGTTATCGATCCTAAGCAACGATCATCAGCAGCAAAAGATTTACGTCCAATGCTTAAACTGATTGATACAAATGGTGATGATTTGATGATTTCGGGTACTGATATTCCGGCTCAATATGTCATGCCATCGGGTGCGATTATTCTTAAATCCGATGGTGATATGGTTGGTATTGGTGATGTATTAGCTCGAATTCCGCAAGAATCTTCAAAAACTCGAGATATTACCGGTGGTTTGCCTCGTGTTGCGGATTTATTCGAAGCGCGTAAACCGAAAGAACCTGCAATCTTAGCGACTATCAGTGGAACCATCGGTTTCGGTAAAGAAACTAAGGGTAAACAACGTTTAATGATTACACCGCCTGAGGGTGACCATTATGAAGCTCTGATTCCAAAATGGCGTCATATTACGGCGTTTGAAGGTGAATTTGTTGAGCAGGGCGAAATGATTGCCGAGGGTGAGTTGGATCCACACGATATTTTACGTTTATTGGGTGTTGAAGCATTAAATACCTATATCGTCAATGAAGTTCAAGATGTGTATCGTTTACAAGGTGTGAAAATTAACGATAAGCATATTGAAGTTATTGTGCGCCAAATGCTACGTAAGGTTGAAATCAGTGATCCGGCGGATTCGAACTTCCTCAAATCTGAACAGCTTGATAAAAGCCGTTTACTGGATGAAAATGATCGCTTAGTTGCTGATGATAAGATGCCGGCTAAATTTGCACATATTTTGTTGGGTATTACCAAAGCATCGTTGGCGACGGAGTCGTTTATATCGGCTGCATCCTTCCAGGAAACAACTCGGGTATTAACCGAAGCGGCAGTAACCGGAAAAATTGATAAACTTCATGGTCTCAAAGAAAACGTTATTGTTGGTCGATTAATCCCCGCTGGAACCGGTTTGGCATACCATGCTGAACGTCGTCGATTGCGCGATCAACGTGAAGATGATGTTGCTAATTTAGAGGCCGAATTAGCTAAAGCAGTCGAACAAGTGCCCTCATCGGCCAGTGAAGGTTAAAATTTGTAAAAAATTAGCCGAATATTAGCAAAATCTGTCATATATCGTCGTCAGACGGTTGACAGCAATCTCCCAGATTTAATACAATTCTGGGCTCGCGACAGGTCGGCTATCCGACCTGTCGTTTACTTTCTGGAGATAGTAAAGAAATGGTTACAATCAACCAATTAGTGCGTAAACCACGTAAGCGCAAAATAGAAAAAAGTACGGTACCTGCTTTAGAAGCATGTCCTCAACGTCGTGGCGTGTGTACTCGTGTATATACCACAACACCTAAAAAACCTAACTCGGCTATGCGTAAAGTAGCTCGGGTACGTTTAACTAATGGTTTTGAAGTTACATCTTATATTGGTGGTGAAGGTCATAACTTACAAGAACATTCCGTGGTCTTGATTCGTGGTGGTCGGGTAAAAGATTTACCGGGTGTTCGATATCATGTGGTACGTGGTTCATTAGATACCTCTGGTGTAGCAGATAGAAAAAATAGTCGTTCAAAATACGGCACAAAACGACCAAAATCATAAGCGTAATATAATAGCGTAAACAAATTTAGGAAGTACATTTTTATGGCAAGACGACATTCAGCAGCGAAAAGAGATATTATTCCCGATCCTAAGTATCGATCAGAGATGGTAGCTAAATTCATAAACATGGTGATGCTAAGTGGCAAGAAATCAGTTGCTGAAAAAATTGTCTATGGGGCTTTAGATAAAGTTCTGGAAAAAGGCAGTAATGATGCAGTTGAAGCTTTGGAATCCGCTTTAGATAACGTTCGCCCTACAGTCGAAGTGAAGTCACGTCGAGTTGGTGGTGCTACTTATCAAGTGCCTGTTGAAGTACGTGCGAGTCGTCGTAATGCGCTGGCCATGAGATGGTTGGTTGATGCTGCTCGTAAGCGAAATGAAAAAGGTATGGGGCTACGTTTAGCTGGCGAAATTTTAGATGCGTTAAGTAACCGTGGTACAGCAGTTAAGAAACGTGAAGACACTCACCGTATGGCAGAAGCAAATAAAGCTTTCGCGCATTATCGTTGGTAGTCAAATAGAGCTAATTAAATAAGAGGTTTAGCAAAGTGGCACGTCAAACACCAATCGATAGATATCGCAACATAGGCATTATGGCGCATATCGATGCAGGTAAAACAACAACGACAGAACGTGTGTTGTTTTACACAGGTATCTCACACAAGATTGGTGAAGTACATGATGGTGCTGCAACTATGGATTGGATGGAGCAAGAACAAGAACGTGGTATTACGATTACTTCAGCAGCGACAACCTGCTTCTGGAGTGGTATGGATAAACAATTCAAGCAACATCGAATTAATATTATCGATACGCCTGGACACGTTGATTTCACGATTGAAGTCGAACGTTCATTACGAGTATTAGATGGTGCTTGTTCCGTGTTTTGTGCGGTTGGTGGTGTTGAGCCTCAGTCTGAAACTGTATGGCGTCAAGCAAATAAATACAATGTTCCCCGTATGGCCTTCGTGAATAAGATGGATCGTGCCGGTGCAAACTTTTTGCGAGTTGTAGAACAAATTAACGATCGTTTAGGTTCAAATGCTGTGCCTATTCAGTTACCCATTGGCGCTGAAGAAAACTTTCTTGGCTTAGTCGATTTAATTCGAATGAAGGCCATCTTCTGGAATGAAGAAGATCGTGGTGTAACTTACGAAGAAAAAGACATTCCTGATGATATGAAAGATCAGTGTGATGAGTACCGTGAAAAAATGATTGAAGCTGCTGCAGAAGCAACAGAAGAGTTAATGGAAAAATACCTTGAAGAAGGTGATTTAAACAACGAAGAAATTAAACTGGGTTTACGTATTCGGACTCTAAATAACGAAATTGTTCCTGCTTTATGTGGTACTGCCTTTAAGAATAAGGGTGTGCAAGCCATGTTGGATGCCGTTATCGAATATATGCCATCACCGGTTGATGTGCCTGCGATTACGGGTATTTTAGATGATAAAGATGAATCAGAAACGACGCGTCCGGCAGCGGATGATGCTCCATTTGCAGCATTGGCATTTAAAATTGCAACGGATAAATTTGTAGGTACTTTAACATTTTTCCGTGTTTATTCCGGTGTGTTAAATTCTGGTGATTTTGTTTATAATCCGGTTAAAAGTAAAAAAGAACGTGTGGGTCGTATTGTGCAAATGCACGCGAACTCCCGTGAAGAGATTAAAGAAGTGTTGGCTGGCGATATCGCCGCAGCGATTGGTTTAAAAGATGTAACGACAGGTGATACTTTATGTGCGCTTGATAATATTATTACATTAGAGCGTATGGAGTTTCCTGAGCCGGTTATTTCAGTTGCGATTGAACCTAAAACAAAACCTGATCAAGAAAAAATGGGTATTGGCCTTGGTAAGTTAGCGCAGGAAGATCCATCTTTCCGTGTGCATACCGATGAAGAATCGGGTCAAACCATTATTTCTGGTATGGGTGAATTACATTTAGAAATTATTGTTGACCGTCTACAGCGTGAATTTGATGTGGGCGCAAACGTTGGTGCACCTCAAGTTGCTTATCGTGAAACGATTCGTAAAGCAGTTGAATCTGAAGGCAAATTTGTTCGTCAATCAGGTGGTCGTGGTCAATACGGTCATGTTTGGTTGAAAATAGAACCTCAAGAAGCGGGCACGGGTTACGAGTTTGTTAATGAAATCGTTGGTGGTGTGGTACCTAAAGAATTTATCGGCGCTGTTGATAAAGGTATTCAAGAGCAAATGACCAATGGTGTTATTGCTGGTTATCCTGTCGTTGATGTTAAAGTGACTTTGTATGATGGTTCTTACCATGATGTCGATTCATCTGAAATGGCATTTAAAATTGCGGGTTCAATGGGCTTTAAGTCTGGTGCAAATCAAGCCAGCCCGGTATTACTAGAGCCTGTCATGAAAGTTGAAGTGGTCACACCAGAAGATTACATGGGTGATGTGGTTGGCGATTTAAATCGACGACGTGGCATGATTCAAGGAATGGAAGATAGTCCAAGTGGTAAAGTTGTTAGTGCTGAAGTACCGTTAGCCGAAATGTTTGGTTATGCCACGGATTTACGATCAGCTACACAAGGTCGAGCAACTTACGCGATGGAATTTGCTAAATATAACGAAGCTCCTAACAGCATTGCTGAAGGCGTTGTTAGAAAAGCATCTTAAAAAATTGATTATACGCAAAATTAAAAATTTAAAGAATATATAAAGAGGGCAAGCACAGTGTCAAAGGAAAAATTTGAACGAAATAAACCCCATGTCAATGTTGGCACAATTGGCCATGTTGATCATGGAAAGACGACATTAACGGCGGCATTAACGAAAGTAATGGCGGAGAAACATGGTGGTGAATTTAAAGATTACGCCAATATTGACAGTGCCCCGGAAGAACGCGCACGCGGGATAACGATAGCGACGGCTCACGTTGAATACGAATCAGAGGTGCGTCATTATGCGCATGTTGATTGTCCCGGACATGCGGATTACGTTAAGAATATGATTACCGGTGCGGCGCAAATGGACGGCGCGATATTAGTGTGTTCAGCAGCCGATGGTCCAATGCCTCAAACACGAGAGCATATCTTATTGTCACGTCAAGTTGGTGTGCCGTATATTGTTGTTTATTTAAACAAAGCCGACATGGTCGACGATGAAGAATTATTAGAATTAGTGGAAATGGAAGTGCGTGAATTATTAGACGCCTACGATTTTCCGGGTGACGATACGCCGATTATTACCGGTTCAGCATTAAAAGCACTTGAAGGCGATACCAGTGACATAGGAATTCCGTCGATAGAACGATTAATCGAATCAATGGACACTTATATCCCGATGCCAGAACGTGCGGTAGACGGTGATTTTTTAATGCCAGTGGAAGATGTTTTTTCAATATCGGGTCGAGGAACAGTGGTAACGGGTCGAATCGAACGAGGAATTGTTCACGTTGGTGATGAAATTGAAATTGTTGGCGTGAAAGAAACGGCCACAACAACGTGTACGGGTGTTGAAATGTTTCGTAAGTTATTAGACGAAGGCATGGCTGGCGACAACGTTGGTGTATTATTACGTGGCACCAAACGTGAAGAAGTTGAACGAGGTCAAGTATTAGCGAAGCCGGGTTCAATCAAGCCACACACAAAATTCGAAGCTGAAGTGTATGTTTTAAGCAAAGATGAAGGCGGCCGTCACACACCATTTTTTAATGGTTATCGTCCCCAGTTCTACTTTCGTACAACGGACGTGACTGGTGCATGTGATTTACCCGAAGGCACTGAAATGGTGATGCCGGGTGATAATGTGCAAATGACCGTGACCTTGATAGCTCCGATTGCGATGGAAGACGGTTTACGTTTTGCGATTCGTGAAGGTGGCCGTACGGTGGGTGCGGGTGTGGTTGCAAAAATTATTGAATAGTGTAAAAACGCAATAGTTTTTAAACCAAAAGATTTAAATAGATAAGATAAGTGAAGCAATATAGTTTCACTTTTTATAACTGGCAATTTTCAACAAAAGGTTGAGTAATAAAAATATGGCGACTAATCAAAATATCCGCATTCGTCTTAAAGCATTTGATTATCGATTAATCGATCAATCAGCTCGTGAGATTGTTGAAACTGCTAAGCGTACCGGCGCTCAGGTTAAAGGGCCTATTCCTTTGCCGACTAAAATTGAGCGTTATACCATTTTGATTTCACCGCACGTTAATAAGGATGCGCGAGATCAATATGAGATTCGTACGCATAAACGATTAATGGATATCGTTAATCCAACAGATAAAACAGTTGATGCTTTGATGAAACTGGATTTAGCTGCTGGTGTTGATGTTCAGATTAAATTGAATTAAGTGAGAATATTATGACTATTGGTATCGTTGGTCGCAAAGTGGGTATGACACGTGTCTTCGGTGAAGACGGTGCATCCACTCCTGTTACTGTGATTGAAGTTGAGCCTAATCGTGTAACACAGTTAAAAACTGTTGATAGCGATGGTTATCGTGCAGTTCAAGTTACTACGGGCTCCAAAAAAGCATCTCGTGTTACTAAAGCAAAGGCTGGGCATTTTGCTAAAGCCGGTGTTGAAGCGGGTCGAGGCTTATGGGAATTCCGTTTAGCTTCTGATGAAGGCGAAGACTTTACTGTCGGCGGTGAAATTAAAGTTGGTATATTTGAAGCTGGACAAAAAGTTGATGTGACCGGTAGAAGCATTGGTAAAGGTTTTGCGGGTGTTATTAAGCGCTACCACTTTGCTATGCAAGATGCGACTCATGGTAACTCATTGTCTCATAGAGCAACGGGTTCGATTGGTCAAAACCAAACTCCTGGTCGAGTTTTCAAAGGTAAGAAAATGAACGGTCATATGGGTGATAAGCAAAGCACAATGCAAACCCTAGAAATTGTTCGTGTTGACGAAGATAAGAATTTAATTTTGGTAAAAGGCGCTGTTCCCGGTGCTAAAGGTGGCGATGTAATTATTACGCCAGCCGTTAAAGTAAAATTATAAGGTTGTTCGATTATGGAATTGGCATTAACCACAGCGACAGGTAAAGCATCAACGAAGACAGTTTCTGTTTCCGATGATAATTTTGCTCGCGAATTCAATGAAGCATTAGTTCATCAGGCAGTCACTGCTTATTTGGCTGGTGCACGTTCAGGTACACGAGCACAAAAAACGCGCTCTGACGTTCGAGGCGGTGGTGCAAAACCTTTCCGTCAAAAAGGAACGGGTCGAGCACGTGCAGGTACAATCCGTAGCCCATTGTGGCGTACTGGTGGTACTACTTTTGCAGCGCGTCCTCAAGACCATTCACAAAAGATAAATAAAAAAATGTATCGCGTTGCGTTGCGTTCTATTTTGTCAGAATTAGTTCGTCAAGAACGTTTGATTGTGATTGATTCTTTTTCAGTGGACGAAATTAAAACTAAGGTTCTAGTTGATAAATTAACGAAATTAAATTTATTAAAAAATGTTTTAATTGTGACTGAAGATGTTGATGATAAATTATTTAAATCCGCTCGTAACTTACCTCATGTGGGGTTGTGTGAAGCGGGTTATATTGACCCGGTTACATTAATTCGGAATGAAAAAGTGTTAATGACCGTTGGTGCAATTAAAAAGATTGAGGAGTCACTTTCATGAAACAAGAAAGATTAATGAAAGTATTATTAGGACCTCTAGTTTCTGAAAAGAGTGCTAATGCTGCTGATCAAGCGAATCAGGTTGTATTCAAAGTAACTACCGATGCAACCAAGCCTGAAATTAAAGCTGCCGTTAAGTTAATGTTTGAAGTTGATGTTGAATCTGTTCAAACAAGTAACGTCATTGGTAAAACGAAACGATCTCAAGGCAAATTAGGTAAACGTAAAGACTGGAAAAAAGCTTATGTTCGAGTTAAAGCTGGCCAAGATATTACATTTGCCGGTGGTGAATAGCGTTATTAGCACCACATAAACAGTACAGATTATAAATCAGTATTCATTAAAACAAGTATTAATAAGGAATAGCGTCATGGCATTAGTCAAGGCAAAACCAACATCAGCCGGTCGTCGTCATGTAGTTCAGGTTAAAACACCTGATTTACATAAAGGTAAACCACATGCTCCTTTATTGGAAGCTAAAAGCAAAAGTGGCGGCCGTAATAATATGGGTCGTATTACTACCCGGCATCGTGGTGGTGGTCATAAGCAGCATTATCGTGTTATCGATTTTAAACGAACTAAAGATGGTATTCCGGCAACTATTGAACATCTTGAATATGATCCAAATCGAAGTGCAAATATTGCTTTATTACTATATAAAGATGGCGAGCGTCGGTATATAATCGCGCCTCAAAAAGTGAAGGCTGGCGATCCGATTGAGTCGGGTGCTCATGCTCCAATTAAACCTGGAAATAGTCTACCAATCCGAAATATTCCAATTGGTACGGTTATTCACTGTATTGAATTAAAACCGGGCAAAGGTGCTCAAATAGCACGCAGTGCCGGTACATCAGCACAATTAGTCGCGCGAGAAGGTCGTTATGCGACTTTGCGTTTACGTTCTGGTGAAATGAGAAAAGTGTTATCTGATTGCCGAGGCACAATTGGTGCTGTCAGTAATCAAGAACATAACCTTCGTAAATTGGGTAAAGCCGGTGCCACACGATGGCGCGGTGTGCGACCTACTGTTCGTGGTGTTGCAATGAACCCGGTTGACCATCCACATGGTGGTGGTGAAGGTAGAACATCAGGTGGTCGTCACCCAGTTACACCGTGGGGCGTTCCAACTAAGGGTTATAAAACTCGTAAGAATAAACGTACTGATAAAATGATCGTACGCCATCGTAATAAGAAATAACAGTTGAGGAATTAGTAACGTGCCACGTTCTATTAAAAAAGGTCCATTTATCGATCAAAGCTTGTTAAAGCAGCTCGAAAAAGCACAGGCCACACAAAGCAAGAAACCAATTAAAACCTGGTCTCGTCGTTCAATGGTTATTCCAGATATGATTGGATTTACGATTGCGGTTCACAATGGTCGTCAACACGTTCCAGTAATGATTACTGAAAACATGATTGGTCATAAATTAGGTGAATTTGCAGCAACTCGTACCTATCGTGGTCATACTGCTGATAAAAAGGCACGATAAGAGGATTTATAATGGAAGTCTTAGCGAAATTAAGTTACACGCGTATTTCACCACAAAAGTGTCGTCTAGTTGCCGATCAAATTCGTGGTAAATCGGTGGAAAACGCATTACAGCTTTTGGCATTTAGCCCTAAAAAAGCAGCTGTTATTATTAAAAAAGTGTTAGAATCTGCGATTGCTAATGCTGAACACAATGAAGGTGCAGATATCGATGAATTACGCGTATCTAAAATTTTCGTTGATCAAGGTCCTACACTTCGTCGTTGGAGAGCGCGTGCGAAAGGTAGAGTTAATCACATATTAAAACCAACTAGCCATATTTCGGTTATTGTTGCGGATAAGTAGAGCGAGCACGTTATGGGTCAAAAAGTACATCCAATTGGTATTCGATTAGGAATTGTTAAAGACTGGACTTCCAAGTGGTTTGCAGAGTCACGCGATTATGCAAATTATCTTAATGAAGATCTAACAGTTCGCGCTTACTTAAAGAAAAAGTTATATCAGGCATCGGTTAGTCGCATTCAGATTGAGCGCACTGCTGGTAATGCCAGTATTACGATTCATACGGCGCGTCCGGGTATCGTTATTGGTAAGAAAGGCGAAGATATTGAAAAACTTCGACGTGAAGTTTCTTCTATGATGCAAGGTGTATCAAATATACACATTAATGTTGAAGAAGTACGCAAGCCAGAGATGGATGCGCAGTTAGTGGCAGAAGGTATTGCACAGCAGCTTGAACGTCGAATTATGTTTCGTCGAGCAATGAAGCGAGCAGTTACCAATTCAATGCGGCTGGGTGCATTAGGCGTTAAAGTTAACGTTGGTGGTCGATTAAATGGTGCTGAAATTGCGCGATCAGAATGGTATCGCGAAGGTCGTGTACCGTTGCACACTTTACGAGCAGATATCGATTATGGTGTTGCAGAAGCGCTAACGACTTACGGAATTATTGGTGTAAAAGTTTGGATATTTAAAGGTGAAGTTGTTGGAATGAATGAAGTTGCCGAAGAAACATCCGGTAAATCTAACAAATCAAAACCTGCTAATAAAAAAGCTGCGGCTAAATAACAGACTAGGTTATAAGTGGAGTAAATAATTATGATGCAGCCAAAGCGTACAAAATTCAGAAAACAAATGAAAGGCCGTAATCGCGGTTTAGCATTTCGTGGTAGTAAAGTGAGTTTTGGGGAATACGGTTTAAAAGCAACAACTCGTGGTCGCGTAACAGCTCGTCAAATCGAAGCTGCACGTCGTGCCATGACACGTCACATTAAGCGTGGCGGGAAGATTTGGATTCGTTTATTTCCAGATAAGCCGATTTCTAAAAAACCTTTAGAAGTTCGACAAGGTAAAGGTAAGGGTAATGTTGAATATTGGGTAGCTCAAGTTCAACCGGGTCGTATGTTGTATGAAATGGAAGGTGTTAGTGAAGAAATAGCACGTGAAGCATTTAAATTAGCAGCAGCGAAACTACCAATTTTAACATCATTTGTGACGCGGACGGTATTGTAATGAAAGCAAGCGAATTACGAGAAAAATCAGTTGATGAGCTCAATAAAGAGTTAGTTGATTTGTTGCGTGAACAATTTAATTTACGTATGCAGCAAGGTACAGAGCAATTATCAAAACCACATCAGTTTAAAAATGTGCGTAAAAATATTGCCAGAGTTAAAACTGTCCTTCAGCAAAAAGTGAGTAATACATAATGGCCGAAGCAAAAACAACAGATACAACAGAGGCGCGCATTCAAACTGGACGCGTTGTCAGTAACAAGATGGATAAGTCGATTACTGTTTTAATCGAACGTCGAGTCAAACATCCTCGTTATGGTAAAATTATTAAGCGTTCAACTAAGTTAATGGCGCATGATGAAGCAAATGAATGTCAGCAAGGTGATCTTGTAACAATCAGTGCTTGTCGTCCATTATCAAAGTCTAAAACATGGCGTTTAGTTAAGATTAATGAACGTGCAACGATTGTTTAAGTTTTAGATAAATCGTTGAAGTAAATTTATTAAGGTTGGAATAAAACATGATTCAGATGCAATCAAACCTAACTGTTGCAGATAACAGTGGTGCACGACGAGTTCAGTGTATTAAGGTATTGGGTGGTTCAAAACGCCGTTATGCCGGCATTGGTGACATCATAAAAGTCAGTATTAAAGAAGCTATTCCTCGCGGGAAAGTGAAAAAAGGTGACGTTTATAATGCTGTTGTTGTTAGAACTAAAAAAGGCGTGCGTCGTCCAGATGGTTCGATTATACGATTTGACAGTAATTCAGCTGTTTTATTAAATGCTCAACTTCAACCAATTGGTACTCGTATTTTTGGGCCTGTAACTCGTGAGTTACGTAATGAAAAGTTCATGAAAATTATTTCATTAGCACCCGAAGTGTTATAGGACAGGTAAATAGTCATGCAAAAGATTAAAAAAGGTGATGATGTTATTGTTATAACTGGTAAAGATAAGGGTAAAACCGGATCTGTTATTAGTGTTAACCGTGAAACTAAACGTGCTTTGGTTGAAAATATCAATATCGCTAAAAAACACCAAAAAGGTAATCCTAATGATGGAACACCTGGTGGGATTATTGAAAAGGAAATGCCTATCCATATTTCGAATATCGCATTAGCGAACCCTACAACGGGTAAAGCTGATCGTGTTGGAATTAAGGTTTTAGAGGATGGTAAAAAAGTTCGTTACTTTAAGTCTAATGACGAAGTAGTAGACGCTTAATATCATTAAACAAATTGAAATAATAGACAGACCGTAGGTTAAGTAATGTCAACATTGCAAAATTATTATCGCGACACAGTCGTTAAAGAGCTTCAAGACAAATTCAAATACAAAAGTATTATGGAAGTGCCTCGAATTACTAAAATTACACTTAATATGGGTGTTGGTGCTGCTGTTAGCGACAAAAAAGTAATGACTTTTGCTGTTGCTGATATGGAAAAAATTGCAGGACAAAAAGCCATTGTGCGAAATGCGCGTAAATCTATCGCTGGATTTAAAATTCGTGATGGATGGCCGATTGGTTGTAAAGTGACTTTGCGCCGTGAACGTATGTTTGAATTTTTAGAAAGATTAATTACTATTGCTATTCCACGTATTCGTGATTTTCGTGGTCTAAATGGCAAATCATTTGATGGTCGTGGTAATTACAGCATGGGAATTAAAGAGCAGATTGTATTTCCTGAGATCGATTACGATAAAATTGATACTATTCGTGGTATGGATATTACGATCACAACAACTGCAAAAACTGATGATGAAGGTCGAGCTCTGTTAACAGCGTTTAACTTTCCAATTAAAAAAATTAACAAAGGTAAATAACATGGCCAAACAATCCATGATCGAGCGTGAAAAGAAACGCATTAAATTGGTTAAGCAGTTTGCAGAAAAACGTACAGCGCTAAAAGCAATTATCCATAATATGGAGATTAGCTATGAAGAACGCTTAGTTGCACAGCAAAAATTGCAAAAATTACCACGTAATGCCAGTCCGTCACGTGTACAACGTCGTTGTCGTATCACGGGACGTCCACATGCTGTTTACCGTAAATTCGGCTTATGTCGAAACAAGTTACGTGAAGCTACCATGCGTGGTGATGTACCTGGTCTACGTAAGGCCAGTTGGTAGAGTTTAGGAGATTTTATATTATGATGACCGATCCAATTTCAGATATGTTAACAAGAATTCGCAATGGTTTAGCTGCGAATAAGGTTACTGTATCAATGCCTTCGTCAACTAAAAAAGTTGCTATAGCAAATGTTTTAGAAGCTGAGGGTTATATTTTAGGGCACAAAGTAGAAGATAAGGAAAACAATAAGAAAGATTTGATTGTTGAACTTAAATATTATCAAGGTGCTCCTGTAATCGATAAGATTAAACGCGTTAGTCGACCGGGGCTTCGTATTTACAAAGGTAAAGACGAGATTCCAAATGCGATGGGTGGCTTAGGTATTGCCATTGTATCGACATCGAAAGGATTAATGACTGATCGTGCTGCTCGTAAAGAAGGGTTTGGCGGCGAGATACTTTGTTTTGTTGAATAGTGATTGCAGATAAAATAAACGATTAAATAATTAGGTAATAGGATTAACAGAGAATGGCTAGACTTACACCAATAAACGTACCAACCGGAGTTGATGTATCCATCAATGGTCAAGTGGTTAGTGTTAAAGGTTCAAAAGGCACGATGGAGCATACTGTTCATGAGGTTGTTAAACTTTCTCAAACAGATAATGTGGTGACTTTTACGCCTGGGCATAATGGCCGTTCTGCCAATGCCCAATCAGGTACTGCTCGCTCTTTAATTAATAATATGATTGAAGGTGTTAGCAAAGGATATGAACGCAAACTTGAGTTAGTTGGTGTTGGTTATCGTGCACAAGCTCAGGGGAAAGTTTTAAATTTAACCTTAGGTTTTTCTCATCCAGTCGAATATGCGATTCCTGAGGGAATAACCATTGAAACACCGAGTCAAACTGAAGTTGTAGTTAAAGGTATGGATAAGCAAGCGGTTGGACAAGTTGCTGCAGACATTCGAGCTTATCGTCCACCAGAGCCTTATAAAGGTAAGGGTGTTAAGTATTCTGATGAACATATTGTTCGTAAAGAAGCCAAGAAAAAATAACTAGGCAGAAATGAAGCAGGATTAAATAAGGCATAAAGATGAACAAAAAAGATTCAAGAATTCGTCGGGCACGACGAGCACGAGCAAAAATTAAAGAAATAGGTATTCATCGTTTATCGGTGTTTCGTACACCACGACATATCTATGCTCAGTTAATTGCTCCTAATGGTGCTGAAGTCGTTGTTAGTGCTTCAACGTTAGAAAAAGATATTAAAGGTTCTGTTAAAGCAACTGGTAATAAAGATGCAGCAGCTTTAGTGGGTAAGACTATTGCAGAAAAAGCAAAGTCAGCAGGTATTGAATCTGTAGCGTTTGATCGTTCAGGGTTTAAATATCATGGTCGTGTTAAAGCATTAGCAGATGCTGCACGTGAAGCAGGATTACAATTTTAAAGGTTTATTATGGCAGCAGCATTTGAGAAAAAAGGTCCTAGTGATGGCTTACAAGAACGCTTAGTAGCAGTACGACGTGTTGCAAAAGTTGTTAAAGGTGGTCGTATCTTTGGTTTTTCAGCATTAACCGTGGTTGGTGATGGCAATGGAAAAGTTGGATTTGGTCAAGGTAAAGCACGTGAAGTGCCTATTGCTATCCAAAAGGCAATGGAAAATGCACGTAAAAATATGCGTAAAGTTGCTTTAACTGAAGGCACACTACAATATCCAATAACATCGTCTCATGGTGCAGCTAAAGTGTTTATGAAGCCTGCATCTGATGGTACTGGTGTTATCGCTGGTGGCCCAATGCGTGCCGTGTTTGATGTGGTTGGTGTACATAATGTACTAGCAAAATGTATCGGAAGTAATAATCCTATTAATGTTGTTAATGCAACTATTCGTGGATTATCTCAAATGTCTTCTCCAAAAGATGTAGCTGCTAAACGCGGCTTATCCGTTGAAGAAATTTCTAAATAATAAGTTTAAGTGGTATTGAAATGGCTGCAAATAAAACAATGAAAGTGACTTTGACAAAAAGCATGCACGGTCGACGACCTGGGCATAAAGCTTGTGTTAATGGTTTAGGCTTACGTCGTATACATCAGACTGTTGAAGTTGAAGACACTGCATGTACCCGAGGAATGGCAAATAAAGTCTCTTACTTGGTAAGGATTGAGGAAGGTTAATATGCGATTAAATACTCTTAAACCTGCAGCAGGATCGAAATCAAACGCTAAACGTGTTGGTCGAGGTATTGGTTCAGGAACAGGCAAGACTTGTGGTCGAGGCCATAAAGGTCAAAAGTCCCGTTCAGGCGGTTTTAGTAAAGTCGGTTTTGAGGGGGGGCAAATGCCACTTCAAAGACGTTTACCTAAAGTTGGTTTTAGTTCACGCGTCGGTTTCGTTACAGCTGAAGTTCGGTTGTCTGAACTTGCAAAAGTAGACGCTGATGTGATTGATATTTCTACATTAAAACAAGCAAATATTATTAATAAAAATATCAAATACGTTAAAGTGATGTTATCTGGAACATTGGATAAGAAAGTTTCTTTACAAGGTATTCGTGTTAGTAAAGGTGCGCGTTCGGCAATTGAAGCAGCTGGCGGGAAAATCGAAGAATAATGGCTGCTCCAGGTGCAAATAAAGGACGTTTCACTGAACTTCGCCAAAGGTTATTATTTTTAATTGGTGCGTTACTGGTGTTTCGCATCGGTTCATATATAACTGTACCGGGAATAAACCCTGCCGAAATGGCTAGCTTATTTGAGCAAAACAAAGATGGTATTCTGGGTTTGTTTAATATGTTTGGTGGTGGTGCATTAGCACGGTTATCCGTATTTGCATTAGGAATAATGCCTTATATTTCAGCATCCATTATTGTTCAATTGTTAACAAAGGTACATCCTAAGTTAGAGCAGTTGAGTAAGGAAGGTGCTGCGGGTAAACGAAAAATTACCCAATATACACGTTATGGTACGCTTGGATTAGCTATATTCCAGGGGCTTGGTGTTGCTGTTGCATTAGCACGTACACCGAATCTTGTTATGTACGAAAACATGTACACGTTTTATTTTACAACAGTTGTTACATTAACAACTGGAACAATGTTCTTAATGTGGCTTGGTGAACAAATTACCGAGCGTGGTATTGGTAATGGCATCTCCATGATTATTTTTGCCGGTATTGTTGCTGGCCTGCCACCTGCGGTGATGCAAACTTTATCACTTGGTGGTAAAGGTGAGTTTAGTGCTGGTGATATTGTTGCTATTATGTTGATTATTGTTTCAGTCATCATGTTTGTGGTGTTTATGGAACGAGGGCAACGGCGAATAACCGTAAATTATGCCAAGCGCCAGCAAGGTCGTAAGATGTATGCCGCGCAAAGTAGCCATTTGCCGTTAAAAGTGAATATGGCCGGTGTTATTCCACCAATTTTTGCTTCGAGTATTATATTGTTTCCGGCAACGTTAGTCGGTTGGGTTGGTAATAGTAGCGAAGACGGTGGTCTCAGTATTCTATCGGATTTTGCTACGTATATATCACCTGGACAACCTTTGTATGTTTTGTTATACGCCGTTGCGATTATATTTTTCTGTTTCTTTTATACCGCTTTAATGTTTAATCCAAAAGAAACGGCCGACAATTTAAAGCGCTCTGGTGCTTTTGTTCCCGGTATTCGACCCGGTGATCAAACGGCTAAATATATTGATAGTATTTTGGGTCGACTGACGTTAATTGGTGCTTTCTACATTACAGCGGTCAGTTTACTACCTGAAATTATGCGATTACATTGGAATAATTTACCGTTCTATTTTGGTGGAACATCATTATTAATTATCGTAGTCGTTGTCATGGATTTCATGGCTCAAGTGCAAGCGCACTTAATGTCTCATCAGTATGAAGGCCTAATGAAGAAAGCCAACCTGAAAGGTCAGGGTAATACTGGAATGTTACGATAGAATATTTTAAGTTAAATTCAGTTGTTTATAGACAACTGCTGGAGTAGAAAATGAAAGTCCGAGCATCTGTAAAGAAGTTATGCCGAAATTGCAAAGTTGTTAAACGCAAAGGCGTAGTTCGAATAATATGTATTGAGCCTCGTCACAAACAGCGACAAGGTTAAAATCAAGGGTTTAGGTCATTTTTGGATAAAATAGTTCATAATGACTTGATATATAAGTTATTTAAAAGTACCATAGCGCGCTTTCGTGCGTATGTGGCGTGATTAATATTTAATTTGGAGTTTGGCGTAATGGCCCGTATAGCAGGAATTAATATCCCAGTACAAAAACACACTGTAATTGCTTTGACAGCGATTTATGGTATTGGTAGCACTCGAGCTAGAAAAATATGTGCGTCAAGTGGAATCAAGCCAGATGCAAAAATTAAGGATCTTGCTGAACCTGATTTAGAATTATTACGCGCCGAAGTTGCTAAGTTCACTGTTGAAGGTGATTTGAGACGTGAAGTTTCAATGAATATTAAACGTTTAATGGATCTTGGTAGTTATCGTGGTATTCGTCATCGTCGAGGACTACCACTACGCGGCCAACGAACAAAAACTAATGCTCGTACTCGTAAAGGTCCAAGAAAACCAATTAAACGATAGACCATATAATAGAATTGAACACAGGATATAGTAGATAAATGGCAACGAAAACAGCAACCCGGTCTCGTAAAAAAGAGAAAAAGAATATTGTGGATGGCATTGCACACGTGCATGCATCTTTCAATAATACTATTGTTACTATTAGTGATCGTCAAGGTAACGCATTATGTTGGGCTACTGCTGGTGGTTCAGGCTTCCGGGGCTCACGAAAAAGTACGCCATTTGCTGCTCAGGTTGCTGCTGAGAGAGCAGGTAAAGTTGCCCAAGAGTTTGGCATGAAAAATTTAGAAGTGTGTGTGAAGGGGCCAGGACCTGGCCGTGAATCTGCAGTTCGTGCATTAAATGGACTTGGTTTTAAAATTACAAATATTTCTGACGTGACGCCAATACCACATAATGGTTGTCGTCCACCGAAGAAACGTCGCGTTTAAATAGGAGAATTAGTCCGTGGCTCGATATATTGGATCTAAATGTCGTCAATGTCGCCGTGAAGGTGAAAAATTATTTTTGAAGGGTGAAAAATGCTTCAGTGGTAAATGTGCCATTGAGAATCGTCCTTTTCCACCAGGCCAACATGGTCAACGTCGAACTCGTAATTCCGATTATGCTGTTCAGTTACGTGAAAAACAAAAGTTACGTCGTATCTATGGTGTACTTGAAGGTCAGTTTAGAAATTACTATAAAGAAGCTGATCGTTTAAAGGGTTCAACAGGTGAAAACTTGTTACAACTTCTGGAGTCTCGTTTAGATAATGTTGTTTATCGAATGGGTTTTGGTTCTTCGCGTTCAGAGGCCCGTCAGTTAGTTAAGCACAATGCTGTTCAATTGAATGGTTCTAAGTTAAATGTGCCATCAGCTACTGTTCGACCTGGCGATACCATTTCTTTAACTGATAAATCTAAAAACCAACTTCGAACAAAAGCCGCAGCTGAAATTGCTCAGCAGCGTGGAATTTCAGAGTGGTTGGATGTGAACTTTAATAAAATGGAAGGAACGTACAAAAGTAAGCCTGAACGTTCTGAGTTACCATCAGATATTAAAGAACACTTGGTTATCGAACTTTATTCCAAGTAACGTAAGTAAAGTAATTAAATGTCTGTATGTAAATTTTTACATACAGAATTTGGCAATATTGTAAAATCTACTTGAGGTTAATCCATGCAGGGTTCTGTTACCGATTTTCTTACACCACGAATTGTTGATGTTAAACAAATAAGCGATACACACGCTAAAGTAGTATTAGAGCCACTTGAACGTGGTTTTGGGCATACACTGGGTAATGCTCTAAGACGGATTTTATTGTCTTCAATGAAAGGCACAGCCATTTCAGAAGTTGAAATTGAAGGTGTATTACATGAATATACCACGATTGATGGTGTACAAGAAGACGTAGTCGACATCTTGCTAAACCTAAAAGGCGTTGCATTATTAATGCATGAACGTGATGAGGCAACGCTCTCGCTTCGTAAAGAAGGGCCTTGTGTTATTACTGCTGGAGACATTACTCTCGATCATGATGTCGAATGCATTAATCCAGAACACGTTATAGCTAATGTAACAAAATCTGGCACTATTAATATGACACTTAAAGTGACTTCTGGTCGCGGATATGAGCCAGCAAATACACGTGAGTTAGCCGAAGATGAAGATCGACCAATAGGGCGATTATTAATTGATGCTAGCTTTAGTCCTATTCATCGAATTGCGTATGTTGTAGAACGTGCCCGTGTTGAAAAGCGAACAGATTTGGATAAATTAGTCATTGAATTAGAAACGAATGGCACAATTGATCCAGAAGAAGCAATTCGCAGTGCAGCAACAATTTTACAAGATCAACTGTCAGCTTTCGTTGATTTATCTGGTAAGCCAGAAATTGAACCTGCTGAAGAAGAACCTGCAATTGACCCTATATTATTACGTTCAGTAGATGATTTAGAGTTAACTGTTCGTTCAGCAAACTGTTTGAAAGCAGAGCAAATTTACTATATTGGTGATTTAATTCAACGCACCGAAGTTGAGTTATTAAAAACACCTAACTTAGGAAAGAAATCATTAACAGAAATTAAAGATGTTTTAGCTTCTCGTGCATTATCACTAGGTATGCGTCTTGAAAACTGGCCACCGCCAAGTTTAAAAGAAGAGAAGGAAGAGAAAGAATCGGTTTCTTTATTTAGTTAAAGATAATCTTGAAAACGTTTTAATTTAATTTAAACATTAGATCTAAGAATACAAGAAGGTATTAATCATGCGTCACCGTCAAAGTGGTCGTCAATTAAATAGAAATAGTAGTCATCGTAAAGCGATGTTTCGTAATATGACTACATCATTATTTGACCATGAAATAATTAAAACAACACTTCCTAAAGCGAAAGAATTACGAAGAGTTGCTGAACCATTAATCACAATAGCGAAAGAAGACAGCGTTTCGAAACGACGTTTGGTTTTTGATCGTCTACGTGATCGTAGCATGGTCACAAAATTATTTAATATTTTAGGCCCTCGTTATAAAGAACGTCCTGGTGGTTATCTTCGTATTTTAAAATGTGGTTTTCGTCCCGGTGACAAAGCCCCTATGGCCTATGTTGAGCTTGTAGATCGTCCTCAAGGTGAACTTGAAGAAGAAGCTGTGCCTGAAACTGTGGAATCATAGAGTTTAATCTTGCTAGACAAGGTAACTAAAAAAGCCGGATTTTAATCCGGCTTTTTTTTGGCTACATTTTTTACTGTTCATAAGTAAGCGTCGGCTAAATCACACCTAGCAAGAATTATACTTTAGAAAAATTAACAT
>CAZEPW010000043.1:0-30932 GCA_964514215.1 uncultured Thioalkalispiraceae bacterium | reverse complement strand
CTATAAAAGAGATTCTATCTGGTGGGTAATGAGCGCCAAGAAAGAAGAAACACGAATAAAAAGGCTTGGCATATTGATTGCTTCATTTGAAGCGGGTCTAAAAATACCAACTCTGCGAAATAAGTAATAGTTCCTACTTAGTCCTTACGTTTTAGTCAAAGTTAAATTTTAAAATATTGATCTCTATCAATATTGGTGCGTTTTTTAAAGTTTAGTAATTTAGTATGATGTTAATTTACGGTGAAGCGCTAACGATAAGTAATATAACCTCAGGTTTGCATAAGGATATATTAAAAAATGTTGGATATTTGATAAGCACCAAAGTGAGGATATGGAACCGGTATGGTCAAATAAAGACCGTCTGCCGCAGGACGCGGCAGTTGAGCTGCCATGAATGGCATCTTTTGCTTGGCCATACCGGTTTCATGTCCGAGTGTAAGTTGCATATTTACTTATCCCAAGCTCAGGTTAGTTAGGTACAATACCAGTTATTTAACATTATAATTATTTATAGGTTAACAATGAAAAAACTTGCTGTAATAGCAGTAATATTTGTATCAATTTATTATTTTAAGCCCAATCTAGTATCCTCATTTTTTGTTACTGGCGCATTTGATAGCGACGGTAAAGCGATAGTATGGTTATTTACCAGTGATAAATGCGGCCAATACTGTACTGATGTCGTTCAATTACTTAATTCTCGAGGGATCGATTATCAAGAGTTTGATGCTAACAGTAAAAAAGGCAGTGAATTATTGAAAACGGTGGCTCATACAAACCGATTACCGTTAACGGTTGTGGGAGACCAGAAAGTAATTGGTAACGCAAAGCCGGAAATTGTATCAATACTGGCAGAAGGTCTTGGTGAAAAAGCGTTAACTCGATCCGAAAGACTGGTGATGCAAAACCATTTTTACGAAGGTGGTGAAGCGATGGTTGTGATGTATGGCACCAGTTGGTGTGGTTTTTGCAAAAAAATGAGGTTGTATTTTGAAGAAAATAATATCGATTATACCGAGTTTGATGCAGAGGGGGCAGGTCAGCAAGCTTACAATTTATTAGAAGCGCAAGGTTATCCATTAATGTATGTTGGTTATCGTCGAATAAAGGGAGTTAATATTAAGCAACTTGAAAAAGCCATGGCTGATTTCGATATTTAGTTTGATAAAATTTTCAATATTAGCAAAAAAATGTAAATATTTGATTCAAGTTATAGCAAATGTAAGACGATAAAAACTGTACGAAATAACCTATTTTATCAGTGAACACATTTATGGCTACTTTTACTTCAAGTTTTCTTTCTCCCTCTGTTGCAATTTTAAATAGATTAAATTTTACATGGAAATTTGCTGTTATTTTTATTTTGTACATGATTCCGGTTGGTTATGTCATTTTTATATCGATAACGGAACATACAAAATCAGTTGATCACGCACTACTAGAGAGAACCGGTTTACAATATATGGCCAAAATTCGGCCTGTAGTTGAACATATGGCACAAACTCGAGGAATGACAAATTCCTATCTGCAGGGTAAGAGCGAATTAAAACAGCAAATTACCGCAATACGTTCTGCTGTTGATAAAGAGTTGGCCAAATTAATTGAAGTTGATGCTTTGCTCGGTGAAACCCTTCAAACATCAACCCTAGTTAAAATAATTCAACAAGATTGGGAAAACATCACAAAAAGTGCATATTCAATGCAAACAGAGAAGGCGTTTAATGGCCATACTCTTGTTATTGAAAAGTTGTTATCACTAAAAGCATATGTGTTAGAAAGCTCACGATTATTATTAGATCCATCATTGGACAGTAATTTCATGGCGAATGCCTTGAGTATCCGGATTCCGGAATTAGCTGAAAATATCGGAAAAGCACGCGGATTAGGTGCTGGCATTATATCTAAAGGTAGTTTTTCCTCAATATCTTATTTAAAATTAAGTAATTTTATACAAAATATTGAAAATTCAAACACCGCGATGATGCATGGATTTGATGTTGTGTTTGAAAACAATAAAACAATTCGAGATGATTTTTTAATACTCCAAAAAAATGCCGCAGATGCAAATACACAATTTATTGATTTAACGAAAAAAAATCTATTGCAATCAGAAAATATTAAACTCAACTCTGAGAGTTATTTCAATCAAGGGACAGTTGCTATAACCGCAAATCTAAAATTATACGATGCGGTTCTTCCCGCTTTAGATAAAATTCTGGAGCAACGAATAAACGCTAAGAAAAATAGTATGATTCTTAGCATCAGCATCAGCCTGTTGTTACTGGTGGGGGCGTTGTACATTTTTGGCGGGTTTCAATTAAGCATTATGAACTCTATTAATAGTATAAAACTAGCCGTTCATAATTTAGCAAATGGCGATTTAACAACCCGTGTGACATTGGATACACAGGATGAAATGCAATTTATAGCTAAAGACATGAATATGATGATTGAAAAGATAAATGCTTTAGTCTCTCAAGTTATCAGCTCAACTAATCAAGTCGTGGTATCATCCGAACAAAGTGAAGTCGCTTCAAAAGATACCAGCAGTGGTGTTAATGAACAAAATCAGGAGCTTGAACAGGTTGCTACTGCAATGAATGAAATGTCAGCAACCGTTCATGACGTTGCTAAAAATGCCGCAAGTACTGCCGAAGCGACTCGTCGCGCCGATAAAGAAGCAAATAATGGACGTACTGTTGTGCATCAAACAATTGAATCGATTAATAAGTTATCAAATGGCATGCAACAAGCGAGTACGGTTATAAAACAGTTGGAGCAAGATAGTGACAGTATTGGTACCGTATTGGATGTCATTCGAGGTATTGCAGAGCAAACCAATTTATTAGCACTTAATGCCGCCATTGAAGCGGCTCGTGCAGGTGAACAAGGTCGGGGTTTTGCGGTTGTTGCTGATGAAGTGAGAACCTTGGCCAGCCGTACCCAAGATTCAACTCAAGAAATTCAGGTCATGATAGAAAAATTACAATTGGGTGCCGGTAATGCTGTTACGGTGATGGACGATGGCAACCAGCAAACTGAAAAAACGATAATACAAGCTGCTGAGGCAGGCACGGCATTAGAGTCAATTACCAATGCCGTTGAACATATTACCTCGATGAACGAACAAATTGCCAGTGCAGCAGAAGAGCAGAGTAGTGTAGCAGAAGAAATTAATCGCAATATTGTTAATGTTAGAGATATTGCCGAGCAAACGGTTAATAATGCCGAGATGACAACTCAAAGTAGTGATTCTCTGCGCAGCGTCGCTGCCGAGCTTCAGCACTTGGTTTCAGAGTTTAAAGTAAATTAAAATTATCTGGGTATAATTACGGCATTTAATTTTTGCCATACAAATAAATAAAAATTAAATTACTAAAAAATAATACAAATGATGTTATTTGCCAAACAAGAACAGGATTTCGTTCAAGTAATGGGGCATTTGGTTTTGAAGCCAGTTCAGGATCAGGCTTTGTTAATGCAGAGGTAAATTCAGACAATAATTCATAACGATATTGAGGTTGAATCTTAACGGCTTTTTCTAATGCCTTATCAACCCATTCAGGTAGTTCTTTTGCGTAGTTACGTGCTGAGATATAACTTACTTTTCCTAAATTTTTAGCCGATAAATCTTTACCGTAAGGTAATTTTCCGGTTAATAATTCATAGGCAATAACCCCCAAAGAAAATATATCCGAGCGATTACTGCCTACGTCTCCTGTGTGGTATTCCGGTGCAGTGTAGTTGATTGTGCCAAGAATATTGTTTGATTCGATGGGTTTAGCAATTTCTTCGATTCCCGCTATTTTAGTCGAACCAAAATCAATAATTTTAAGAGAACCATTGGCATCAATAATGATATTTTCCGGTTTTAAATCCTGATGGATCATTTCAAGACGATGAAATGAACGCAAACCACGTGAAATTTGTATGATGAAGTTGCGTGTTTGGGTTAAGGTTGATTGCGGTAAGTCGTCCATCCATTGTCGCAACGTCATTCCGTCGATAAATTCTGCGGTGTAATACAATGCCGTGCGTTTTCTTTCGACATTACATACTTTCATTACATGCGGGTTGTTAATGCGTCGCCCAATCCACTCTTCATGCAAAAACTGGTTAATGTATTCAGCATCGTCATCATAGTTAATTGATGGTGCTTTTAGAATTAAATTCCTGTTGCTTTCGATGTCTTGTACTAAATAGACTTCAGTACGTTTGGTTGAAAATAATTGCCGTAATACTTTATAACCATCGAGCTTCATGCCTGGTTCGAGAGCGGGTGGAAACGGTAGTTTCGTTAACGTTTTAAAAAATTCACTTTCATTTTTTTCAGGCAAATCAATTATACGAATTATTTGACACGTTAAATTGTCATCACTATTGTTTTCAACTGCAATATTGACGATGGTTTCAACCGCGTTATTTAAATCAGAGGTATTATTGACTATTTTTTTTATTTCTTTATCGCTAATAAACTCAAAGACACCATCAGTTAACATAATAAAAGTATCATTGGTTTCTAATGATATTTTTCGATAATCAATATCAAGATGCAATTGTATGCCCATTGCTCTAGCGAGATAGGTTTTACCTTTTTCAACTGTGATTCGGTGATCTTGTGTTAATTGTTGTAGCTCATCGCCACGCAAGCGATAAATACGACTATCACCCACATGAAACATATAAGCAGTATTCGATTTGAACACCAAGGTACTGATGGTGGTAACCATACCTTTATGGCTGCCATATTCGCGTTGACCGGTTCCATGCAGCCAATGATTTAGTGCTGAAATAATTTTTTGCGCAGAGGTTTTAACGGTCCAACTTTCTGGGGTGCTGTAATAGTCGTTTAAAAATCCTGAGACACAAGCTTCGCTAGCTTCTTTTCCCGCATCGCTACCACTCATGCCATCGGCAATAACAGCAGCAATCCCCTTAGTTTCTATCAAGCTGTCATCAGGACAGCGTACACCACAAGCGTCTTCATTTAGTGGTTTAATACCGGCGATACTGTACGAAGCGGAGTCTATTTTTAATGGCATAATCAGTTACTGTAATTAAGATACAATCCAATATTATCATGTGGTGGATTAATTAACACGTTGATTTTATTAAAATAGTAATAACAAATTAAAACCCAAATAGAGCAAGACTTTGTGCCAGACTGGGGTGATTTTAGCGTGTTTTATTTGATCTCACCGCGCGCACAAATGTACTGCCGTTAAGATTAACATAGCTAAAAGAATTGCCATCAAAATAATAAACGACCCAGACCTGAACGGCATTGATTTGATCACTGGTCCAAATCCACCATTGTTTTGGATCAAACCGGGAATTAATGTGTAAGTTTGAATCATTTTTTGTCGGTTCGAGTAAAGACATTGCTTCTTCAAGGCTCGGTAAACGCCAGTCATTAAAACCGGCGAATTTTTCTGAATTTAATTTATGGATATAGGATTTTATGTCAGTAAACTTTAATCGTGCATTAGAGCCACTTTGTTGCCAGGATAGATTGGTAGCTGCATCATATATGACACGATCTTGTTTTTGTTGTTGGTAGCGATGCTGAATACCTTGGCCTTGTGGATTTTTATAATAGTCAAAAAAATTATAGCTTTTTATAAAGTCAAAAACCTTTTTTTCAGATAGCCTGTAAATTGCTTTAGAACGTAATTGGTAGTGTTGGCTAGATAATGAATAATAACTTACAATAATGATGCCACTGCCCCCTAAAATCAGAAGCAGTATTATAATTGGTAATTTTTTTGAAACTGATTTCATATTATTAATCCAATTTTATTATTTTAAAACCTGTTTCACCTTCAATAATGACTATTTCCTGATTGCTAACAACCGAGCTAAAGTGAGACATCTGACCGGTAGGCCATGTAACCTCAATAGCATCAACTTGTGTTGCATGATTAAGACCAAACGTTAAGGTTTTTTCCGAACTCGATAGATAACCCGCATTGATTTTAACCTCTCTAAATAATGTTTTACCATTTAATTTGATACGCACCTTTGCTCCGAGTGCATCGCGATTACTGTGTTTTCCCTGAAGTCTAATTCGAAGATAATTAAACTGTTTTGGTAAATCATTACGCAATAGTTTTACTGGCCCGCTATTATCCGTTACGATTATATCCACATCACCATCTCGATCATAATCGCCATAAGCTATGCCGCGAGCGACCATGGCTGCAGATAAATCGCCACCGATTATCGGAGTCATATCGATAAACTGATTGTTATCTTGATTGATAAATAAATGCGGTGCTTGTTGGTAACGTGTGCCATCGTTATTGACAGTTTGCACATGACCATTAGCAGTGAATAGATCCAAATCACCATCGAGATCAAAATCTGCTAATACTACGCCGAATGTTAATGTTGATAAACTTGCAATACCAATTTTTGAACTTATTGCGCGATCAATAAATAAGTCGTTATCTTGGTAACGGTAAACACCGATCATTTCTTTACTAAAATTTCCAATAAAGACACTGGCTTTGCCACTATCATCAACCACCCCAGCATCGATTCCCATACCTGCACGGGATTTACCATTTTCATCAAACGCGATACCACTGCTTTGTCCTATCTCGATAAAATCACCTGAACGGTTATTTTTAAATAACAAATTTCGTTCGGTATCATTGGCAACAAGTAAATCCATGCTGTTATCATTATTATAATCCAATGCAATCACGCCAAGCGTTTTTCCTGGCAGTGAGTCTAATTTCATTTGCGTGCTTTTGTCCTCAAATTTACCGTCACCCCGGTTTAAATAAAATGTTGCTGTTAATCCTGGATACGATTCGGGGGTACAATAAGCTTTAATTTTTCCGGTGATGGTACACCACAAATCGGATTTTATTGACCACTGGATATAATTACCCACAAATAAATCCAGCCAGCTATCATTATTGGCATCAATAAAACTGGCGGCCGTACTCCATTGTTCATTGCCAGAAACCTTGGAAAAATTTGCTACCTGTTTGAATACGCCATTGTTATTATTAAACAATAAATTTTTCTTTAGCGCCGTTAAGTAAAAGTCCGCATCACCGTCGTTATCATAATCGGCGACACTAATTCCAAAACCATAAGCCCGAATAGTCGATAAACCTGCTTGCTGTGTTTTATTTTCAAAATGACCATCATGTGTATTACGATAGAGTTGTAACGCAGGAATGGTATTTTTATCATTTTTTGTGTCTAACACGCCACCAGCAACGATTAATATATCAAGCCAACCATCTTGATCGTAATCTAAAAAAGCAACACCAGCTCCCATGGTTTCCGGTAGCCATTTTTTTCCCTGAGCACCATTTTCATAATAAAATTCTCCAAGCCCAGATTGTGACGTGACATCGGTGAAATGCAACGCTGTTTTACTGGTTTTTAAGTGAGAAAGAGTGTTTTTCTTATCGTTGCAAGCCGAGTTGATAATAAGCGTGCCTGTGATAAGAAGCATACTCATGGCTTTAATTATTTTATGTGAAATCATAATGAACTCATTTTAATAACAATATTGTAAGTACTATTTATGGTTAGCTACATTCATGTTGCCTGATTTTAATGGGGTAGAATAACGATGTAGCTCGTGAACATGGATTAATTGACTTTCATGATTATCATCTGGATGATGTTTTCGATAGCGACCCGCGATTGTTTGCGATGAATCATCCTTTTTAAACTTAATGTAGCGTTGTTGGTGCAAGCTAGCTGATTTTTTTTGTTGTAATAATTGATAGCAAAGCATTAAATTATAATGTGCTTTAACGTTCTCTGGATCAATTAGTAACACTTGCTTAAAATAGTTAATGGCTTTTCTATAATCGTCCTGCAAATAATATATACGACCAATACGAAAGCTGACCGATCGATCGTTAGGGTAGGCTATTAAGACTTTTTGTAGGTGTTTTAATGCTCGTTGTAGTTCTCCTGTTAGGCGTAAAATATCCGCATAAAAAAGATGTGCCTGATAATTGTTTTGATCAAGTTTTAATGCTTGTTCAAAGCTTTTGGCTGCATTATTGGCATCACGTTTTTTTAGGTGAACTCGCCCAAGGTTGACATGCGATAGCGCACTGTCTGGTTTTATTTTAATTGCATATTTAAAAACATGCTCTGCCAGTTTTAGATTTTGTTGTAATAATAATCCTATTCCATAGTCTGTCCAACGTTCCCAGTCTGATAATTGTAATGTTATTTTAGGTGTGGCGAGTTTCGTCGACGGTGATAACACTTGTAATTTTATTTGGTCTTTAGCTAAGGTGATAATTGGGAGCTTGGAAATATCAACGGCTAATTTTTTTTGTTTGTCCATAGTATGGTTATTATTGTCGTTAAAGACATAATGTGAATAAAGTTGTGAAAATTTTCGATATTTTAGGCGTGCTTGCACGATAAGTTCATTTGATCTTTTTTGAGGGATTTTATATTGATAATGGATTACATTGGCCGTTCCCGGAGAAATGCGGCTATCATAAATCAATGCTCTTGCTTGCCACGAATTACGTTTATTAATGGTTTCACCATTACCATCAACCAGTAAGGTGCGAAATTGATGGACATCTTTATTGAGTAAATTGTTGTTAAGTTTTCCACTTTCGGCAATGATGACACCATTGTCATCCTGTACGAGTAGTTCAAGCCATACATCAAAAGCATCGGCTGTTCCTCCAGGAAAACGGTGACCAATATTTTTGTTGCGCACCACAACATCGATATTGATGGTGTCACCCGCATGGACTTGAGCGGGAATACCATCAAGCGGTGCGATGAGGGTATTTTCTGAATGCGTGTTGACTTGAGATAATGCAAATATATCGATAGTAAGGGCTTCGTTTTGCAAAAAATTTTTAATCGTGGCTAACTGTATTTTGTTTTGATTAATAAATGCCAATGCAGTGTTGGCTGCCGCAAAACGGTGTGACTGAACATGGGGCTTACGATTATTTTTATTTTTAACCGATACCAGTGGCATATGGCAATTGACACAGGTTTTACTTTTTACCGGGTAATAAAATGCACCGGCACCTTGTCCGGAAATACCACTGCTTTGCCAGCTATCATACTCGTTAAAGCCCCGTAACCAACGGTAATCATTAATAGCCTTATCTAAATGTACTTTATGGCAGCTAGAACAAAATTGCGCCGCTTGATTACGCATAAACGGTTTTAAGAAGGCTCGACGATGAGGCTCCGGATTAAGATTAATCACAAAATCGCGAATGGTTTTGATTAATGGTTGTTTACTGGTGCTGAGTTTATGTAAATCTGGGTATTGCAAGGTATAAGCACCTTGCCCAATACTGCCATCAACCGAGACAATTGCATGGCACGTGACACAAGTGATGCCCACCTGTGCTATTGCCAAATTTTGTAATTCTTTAATCGGTTTATTCATATTACCCGTAAATAATAATGCCGGATCATGGCATCCAGCACAAAATCGTGAGCGTGAGGTGTCGCCATTTTGTTGTAACAATTCAAGTGTTTTTCGATACCAAGGATTATTTAACGAAGAGAAATGGTGTGCTGAACTAGCCCACTGCTGATAAATAGCCTGATGACACTGTTCGCATAATTTGGATTCCAGAAAAAATTGCTCTGGTAATAAACCGCGATGCTGGGTTTGGCTTGCGCTGGGTGAAAAATAGCGTTGGTTATTATGTTGTTCATTGTCTTGCATTTTTTGCAGTATTGGCTGGTTGCTAATTTTAAATTCTTGTTGCCACCTTTGTTCGCGTAAAACCCAAATGCTGCTTATGGCTATAATGGTTATTGTTAAAACAATGCTGTACGCAGTAATTTTTTTTTTCGATTTGATTAAAACTACGTTGAAAAAAATTAACAGTAAACAGAAAACAGAAATAGCAATGTGTGTCAACAATACAATATTATAGGAACCTGATGCACCGGTAATGAATAATACAATACCGGACAATGTCGTGAGTAAGATAAAAAAATTAACGGCTGTTTTAGCGGGACGGGGATGAGACCAAAAAAGGATAAGTAGCAGTATAAAAAATGTAATACCTGCGACACTATGTATTAAAATTCCAAGTACGGTTGTTAAGCTTGGTGTTGGAAAGGTATAGCTTAATGCGCCAGAAAATATTAACACAATGAATAATGATTGGGTTACTATTTTCATACCATTTCAAATAAGCTTACTCGGTCATTCCGGTCAACCAATTACCAGCATGGGTGCTGAGTAATGTTTTCAAATTAATTTTTTCACCTCTAAAATAAACTTCTTGAATATCCCACAAGGCATTAATATCACGGCTAGGATCACGATTGAGAATGACGAAATCTGCTTTAGCTGCTTTTGCTATTTGGCCAATATTCGTTTGTTTTAAGCGTTGTGCAGCTTGGCTGGTCGCTGAAGTAATCGCAGCCATTGGTGTCATGCCACATTGTGTTACTAATAACTCAAGTTCGTTAATTAAACCGATGCCATGAAAACTACCCGGGTTACCAGCGTCGCTACCGGCTATAATTTTAACGCCAGAGGATATTGCCAAACGGCAAGCTTGAATAATGTCAATGGCTCGTTGCGTATAAAATTGAACATCGTGTTCAGATTGTCGAACGTTGGCTAGCCATGAATCCGGTGCATTTAGGCTTTCTAAAATGACGGGGTCAATCCATTTTTTAACGGCTGCTTGTTGTGTAAAATCGTCGCCGTTCAAGCTTTTGGCAAGTCCTAAATAGGCACCAACGGTTGGTGTTAAGGTTATGCCTTTGTTGTTCATCATCGTGAGTGTTTTAGTCGAAACATCCGTTGGTAAATGTTCTATTCCATGAGTCCCTTGTTGAATTGCAAGTTGCGCATTTTTATCACTATCAACATGAACCGTTGTTAACATACCAATTTCTCGTGCGCGTGCAATTGCTGCGCCTAATAGGTTTTCGCTTAATAATGGGTAGGGTTTATTTAAGCGTCCTGCTTCTAAAAACAGTTTAACGAAATCAACCTGCAACGATTTGAGTTCATCAACTGCTGCTGTTGCTTGTTTTACCGTACTGATCTGTCGTGTCATTCTATCTGCTAAACCGGGCATAATTTTGAAAATACTTGCCGGATGACCGCCGACCGAGGTAATTGATGGACCCGATAAAAAAACTCTGGGTGAACGCATCTCATTGTTTGTAACTGCTTGACGTAAGGTTAATAAATCATCGACATCGTCAGTCATCGAGACAATCGTTGTTATTCCCAGTGCCAGATAAATTTGTAAATCTCGAACGATTCTGGGAGCTAAAAATTCGGCTAAGACACTTGAACCACCACCTGAACCGCCAATGTGAATGTGTGAATCGATTAGACCTGGAATGATATATTTTCCGGTGAGGTCAATCATTTGTACCTCTTTTTGTGCTGTTTCAGCAAAGTCTTCACCGACTTCGACTATTTGATCGCCTAAAACAACAATACGTGCATTGTTTATTTTTTTACCGAGGCCATCGATCACGGTCATGCCTTTTAATATGATTGAACCCTTTTTAGGTGTTTCACTGTTCATTCCCGGTGGGATTTTTGCCGAATCGAGTTTAGGGGAAATTAAAAAAACGAATAAATAAAGTGTTAGCAATGAAACTAAAACCGCAAATAGTGCATTTCGATTTATTTTTTGAGAACTTTCCCAACGGAATAATAACGCACTGCAAATAAATCCAATGATGCCGGTCAGTAGTAAAATTACCGAGGGCAATAAATAATCAGTCAGTTCGACTCCTCTAATAATGACATCTTGTAATATTTCTACCACATAGGTTGCCGGTAGAAACTCGGCTACCCGTTGTAGTGTTGCTGGCATCAAAAACAATGGCATGGCTGCGCCAGATAAAAAAGCCAATGGAAAAAATAAAATATTGCTTATTGCTGGTGCAATCCTCATGTCACGAGCGACACTTCCAATAATCAAACCAAGCGGTATAAATGCGAATGCACTAATAAATATGAGTAGTAGTAATAATAGCAGTGACCCTTGGATATGAACATCAAACATCAGTTTGGCAACAATGACTTGTAATATCATTGCCATTACAATATTTAACATTGAGGTAATTGCATGTGCAGTCACTATTGCGATGGATTTAACCGGGGTGACATGATAACGACGGTATAAACCACTTTCACGTAAGCTAACCATATAAAATGAAGTGCCAAAAAAACAAGCAGCAATAAGATTCATGGTCATAATGCCGGGTAATACGCGCTGCACACCAACGGCTTCTCCGGCACCAAAAATATACGACAAACCAATTAGCAGTAAAATTGGAAAAACCAAGTTCCAAAAAATGGCAGGTTTTGCTCGCCATGATTCCGTTAGCTGCGCTGCTGTAAAGGCTGTCACGCCACGGAACAGGTTCATTGTTTATTCTCCTTGGCTATTTCATCGGTAACGTCATTGCGATTGGCGCCGATGAAATCAAAATAGATATCTTCCAAACTGGGTGGTTTAATATGCAGCTCGGTAATTTGTCCGTTCCCGGATTTAAGGTTTTTTGCTAACGTTAAAATTGCTGCTGAAGGATCGGTGGTGGTAAATCGTTGGTAACGATCATCGTGTATTTCTTCCTTGAGTTGCAATTTTTGTAATCCGGAAGTATCAACAGTGCCTTGTGTTCTTATTAAAATAGTGGAGTTTGCTCCTGCATTTTCGATTAATTGCAACGGGCTACCATCGGCCACTATTTTTCCTGAATTTAGAATAATAATTCGATCACATAGCTGTTCTGCTTCTTCGATATAATGAGTTGTAAATATAATGCAACGCTCCGATGCGGATAATTTACTGAGTAAAGCATGCAGCTCTCGACGTGATACAGGATCAAGTCCGCTGCTGGGCTCATCAAGAATGATCAATTTGGGATCGTTGATTAGTGCCATTCCGATAGCAAGCCGAAGTTTTTCACCTCCCGAGAGTGTTTGATTGCGAACCTTGGCTTTATTTGTTAAAGAAACCTGTTGTAATATTTGCTGAGGGTCGAGTGAATGTTGAAAAAAAGAGGCGATTAATTTGAGCGTTTCTAACGGTGTTAATTCAAGTGGTACAGCCGTTGATTGTAATTGTACGCCAATTTTTTCGCGTAACTCGTGCGCATCACTAGTGGGTTCTAAACCCAATACAGTAATCTGACCGCTGCTGGGTTTTCGAAGTCCTTCCAATGTTTCGACCAAGGTTGTTTTACCTGCGCCGTTTGGGCCTAATAAACCAATTATGCCACCACCGGTAATTTCTAAATTAATATTACTAAGCGCCTGAACATCGCCATAATTCTTTGAAAGACCCTTAATACTAATTGTCATCATTATTTTCCCTATTTAGACATTCCAAAGTTATTGTGTTGTATTGCTACGCATAAAAAACACCACAAAAAATACGTGGCACAGTATCGCCGGAATAATACTTTGGGTATAAATAACCAATAGTCCTCCAACCACAGAAATTGCTATGCAGCCGGCAGCAATGACGACACATTGAAATACGGTTTTAAGTTGTATTAGTTGCTGGATTAAAAATAGCACCGTGACTATTGCTACCGCTAACATTGGTGTGAGCAAAAAGTGATACAACATGATATATAATAATATACCGCGAAAGAATAATTCCTCTATGGCACCTGCTGATGCTGCTAGTATAACGGTGATCGAACTGGGAACATTTTTTAAACCTGCGATCCAAGGAATGCTGCTTAATTCTTTAAACCGTTCAGGACTTTTATTACGCGCAAAAGCCAAATAAAGGCTGATGAGTAAATTCGCGAGTGAAACCTCAGCGATAATTCCAATGCTTGTTAATGCCAAACTTTGCCATGAAAAGCTAAAAAAAACCGAGAAATCGATAGTGAAAAATAATGCAAAAATAACACATCCAATTAAGCCACAAATGTAATATAAGACACTCAGTAAAACTGTTTTTACTGCCTGCATATCACTAGCAACAAAAGACATGATCAACAATACCCAACTGCGTAAAGCATTTGAACGTTCATCTAAATACCATAACATCTTGCCCCAGATTAAGATAAAACTGGTTGCAAGCACTAAATAAAAAATAACGCCAATGGTATTTATCATGTTATGCCTTCAACATTCGTATCATTATATAATTTTGTAATGTGTGTGCGATAATGGGTAATAAAATACTATGATCGCCGAATATATAAAGTGATCCATATATCAAGCCCATTAAAGTCTTAGTGAAAACAGCGCTTAACCCGAAGAATAAGTGGTTTAGGCCATACATCAACGAGGTGATAACCAAGACTGACCATAGTGGAAAATTAAAATAATGTTCAAAAATGCCAAAGCAAATTTGACGATAAAGAAATTCTTCTGCTACAGCGATAGCAAATAATAAAAAATAATAACCAGGATTAAATTTTTTTTGCCAAAATTGTTGTAATTTTAGTTGTTTTGGAAAATTCCCTGTTTGCAGGTAACGTGTTACTGTTGGAACTGCGATTTCAATCATTAATGCTAATGGTACGACTAATAGCGCAAGCGTGATTAGTCCAGGCGAAGGAATGTTAAAATACAGTAATTCTGGTATCAGAATCCAGACAACAAGACAAATTACTATTATTGGAAGCAATAACATTAGCATGAATCGAGGTGTTACTTCTTGGACATCAATGCGAAACACCGAGGCAAGCGCAGCACTAAACCCTGAAGGGAAAATTGCCGACGCTAATATGATTGAATTAAGGTAGAGGATGAGGGTACTCATTTGTGATACCTCCGAATTCCTTAATTCTGGGATGATTGCTATACGGAACGCCCGGAACACACATTGTGACGAGTTCTGGAATAAATGTACGCATGACATGCCATCCTTTTGCTGATGTTTCGGGTGGTGTGATATCGAGAAACACGGCAAATTCAGAAACAGTTGATATTTGTTTTATTAATTTGACGGTCTCTTTTTTAACATCTCCAGTTTGATAATTAGGCATAGCTGATAAGGCAGTTGGTTTGCCAATTAAATCTTGAATGATTTTTAATTTAATTTCGGCATATTCGGGGGACGCAAAAAAGGATACATTACGATCAAGATCGGTAAATGCTTCATTTGCTGAATTGTTAAAATATTGTTCCGGTAAATACAATGGACCGTAAATGCCAAGAAATGCGATCGCGATGGATTCCATCAAACCACGATAATAGGCGTGTACTGGATCGAGGCTGGCTTGGGCTCCAAACACAATTAGCGGGCGTTGGTGTTTTTTATTGATCAATATTGCACCTAATACAGCCGCATCAACGCTATCAAGCACCCGTAAATCAACAGCCATTACGTCATAACGGGAATCAGTGCAAAATAATTCGGGGAACATACCACTGATTGTTAAGTTATCCATGATAACCGCTGGTGCTTTTCGACTGGTATACCAGTTGACCATCAACGCATCAATTTCGATGAATTCAAGAATGGAATTTTGTAACGCTTTGGTTACGGATGAATGAGACGCTGTGCCTGTTGAAAACCCGGGGCTAAATGCAACTTCACCTTTATCTCGATTCATTCTATAACCAACAAAAAGCATTTGTGCCGGCACCCAAATTTCATGTTCGGGATCGATGAGTGAAGGACATTTAACCCAACCAACAACATCATCCAATTCGAGTTTTTTTATTCCTTTATAATCTGATTTATTTAATTTCTTATAATCACTGTCACTAAATAAATTTAAATATTCAAATGGTATAACCGTGCCGCGTTTACTTATTTCCCGGTAACTTGCGTATTGTAATCTTTCTCCAAGTGTATATTGAGCAACCATCAATGAATATCGCTCTATTGCTTCACCGGCCAGTCGAATTAATGCTTCTTCATAATAAATACCATAACCACTTAAATGATACTGCATGTCTAGCTCTGGGTTGAGTAAGACCTTATGATAGTTTGGCATATTGGCAACAATTGATTTAATTTTTAAACCTTCGGCGTATTTCAATGGGCTGGCCAATAAACTTTTTGCAATTCCACCGTGTTCACCACAAATTGATTTCAAGACATCATCAACGAGGTGGGTGCTATAAGGGTAACGCCGAGTTAAATTCATGAGTCGCCTTCTTGCAGTTCAACACTGGCTAACATATCACTAATAATTTGCTTTGAACTAGTATACATTTCATCCATTTCTGCGGTAGAGATCGAACCACATGCCGGGCAATAGGGTACTCGTAAAATATCTTGTGCCTGAATTTCTAATAATGGTAAATAGGTACTGATGACACGTCCAGCCAAGCGCAACATATTTAAGGTTGAATATAAAAATGCTTCTGAAATGACGGAACCCGTTAAGATATGTAATGGTGGTGAGAACCACGGGCCGTTAAGTCCACCAAAGCTACTTGTCATTCCAGCTTGGTTTCTGTCACGTATGTATTTATGGTATACCATGGTATCTTCCAATCGAGCCAACATTCGTTGTTCATAACATTCAAAACAACCACTTTGTGTTGCCAGCGTTGATAAAACAGTAGAGAAGGGGCCATCGAGCATGCCAAGTATTAATGGCTTTTCTGCTTTTACTAAAACTCGATTTAAATTACGTAACATGGTTAAATTAGGTTCAGAAATACATGCAACAACACAACAGTAGCTTGATAAAACCTTTTCAAACTTTGCGAGAGATTCGCGGTATTCGATAGCTTCGGTTCGAGTGGTGAGATCCACTTTGGATAACTCACGAACAAATTGCTCATCAAGAACATCTAATGGCAGGTTGATTTCCTTTGCCATCAGCAAAGCAGCATTTTTGGCGTAATCATTGTCGCTGATAAAAACGACTGGGCGTGCGCCACTAACAAATTCTTCAAAACCGGAAAGGTTGCCACCTAATAATGCGCTGACGATACGTGTTGCTTCATTTTTATTAGCGGAATAAAGAAACTGCTGTTGTTTTAGTCCTTCTAATACTTCCATATATTGATTTAACGTTGTCTGCTGAATGGCTTGTGATTCAGCAATAATGTCGATATTCACCTCTTGGTTATTAATTAGTTGTGTTGCAACGGCATTAAAAAATGCGATTAATGGTTTTTCTTGGTCGACAAGACTAATAACCGCTTCATTAAAATTCCAAATACCTTTGCGAAAACGAATTTCCTGGCTGGTTAAAAATACTCGCACCCCTTCTTTAAGTATGTAAGCGCAGGGTATAGGCTTCTCTGTCATGCGTTTGTCCTCATGTTATTATTTTTTGTTTGGTTATTTTCCTAATACGGTTAAATGAATCATGTGGCTGGTAATACCATCTGCATGTAACATTTTTTCGAATTTATTTTTTGAAAAACCGCCAACATCACAGCTACCAATATTGAGTGCAGTGCTGATTAAATGCACATTGCTTGATATTGATCCGGCTTCAATAAAAGCAAAAGCCATACCGGCTTCACCGTATTTTCTGGAGTTTTCAAATAGACGATAAACATAGACCAACATAAAATTGGCTTTATCAATTTCAATATCACCAAATTGTGCTAAATCCGCAATTTTTGAAACATCATTAATTGCTCCTTCTTTTTTTAAGGCATGATGTTTTGGCATATAACGGTAAATAGCAGGGGCTAAGTTTTCAACATTTAAGGCAAATACATAAAGCCGTAATGGGTATAGGCCACCACCTGACACTGAATTACGTAATTCAATTTTATCTGATTTCCCTAAACTTGCGGTTTCCGGTATGCCTTCAACAGGTAAGGATCCTGAAATACCATTGGCATAATAAAGCAGGGTAGACAGTTCTGTTAATTTTAAAACTTGGCCGGAATAATGTCGAATACTTCGACGGCTACGAATCACGGAGCCTATTGGAGCGCGAACTTTTTGATAAGGCGGTAGCGTAATTCGATCTTCAATTTCTTCTTCTTTATCTCGATTAACCAAGGTTGATACAACTTCAGGTAACTTATAATTATTAACACCAATAACAACGCCAAGATCAGCTTGGCTACGTTTAAAATTAAGTAGGTATTGCTCACTGATAAGTCTATTTTTTGACAAGTTAAGTCCGCGAAAGACCACTTCAGGTGATTTTACGCCTGTGGAATCAGAATAAAGTGACATCGGAAGATTATTATTGAACATCACAATTTTTGCGACTGTTGGTAATTCCTGTTCGTAAAACTGCTCTGATGTCATTTGTTTTTTTTGAGCTTTGTGTTGATCTGCTTTCGATTGTTTTAAATCGATAGTCTTTTCCAAAATATTATCTCCTTTATTGGTATTTTTTTTTCCATTCATTTGTCATTTTGAAATTGACACTCCAGAATGGTGAATGGCGCATACAAGCATGAACAGAATCGTCTTCAAGTGAGCTTCGCATTTGGGTGAGCCAGCTTGCAACAAGTTGTTCAATATCCGTTTTACTATATTTATCTGTTAAACTTTCAAGAATTTTCTTTGTGCAAATGGGTTGCTCTGAATGTAGATTACGATCAAAAGAAAGCTTTTCTGCTAAACATCCGCCATAACACACGGTGTTAAATTCACAGTTTTGACAAATACCTTCTAGTTGAGGTTTTATTTCTGAAAACAGAGTATCCATTTGTTGTGTTACCGTATCAAAACTGCTTTGGTCTTTAAAAATAGTTGTTTTTATATTTTGGCTTTCAATTAACAATGGACAAGGTAGTATTTTTTTATCCGGTGTTACGCCAAAAAAAAGTTTTCCTGCCATGCAGCGTCTTGTTGTTAACGCATTTATCGAAATAGGAATGTCTTTGGTCGGGCTGGTTGATAACTCAACTCTATCTTTATTTGCTAATGTCAATTCAATAATTTTTTGTAATAGTGTGACGTGCAAGGATTCTGTGATATTTGCCGATTTACCTTTTTTAACTCGGGCAACTGGTGTGAAACGTACAAAATTGACTTTGTTTTCTAAACACAAGGTAAACATCTGATCCATTGATGATAAATTGTTTTCAGAAACCGTAACGCCAATTCCGACATTGATGCCATTGGATACCAGTAACTTGATTTTATTGATGGTATTGTTGAATGTGCCTTCACCACGTAATAAATCGTGAGTTTTATTATTAGGACCATCAAGACTAATTCGTACTCGTAATCGCCAATATTTTTTTAGCTTGTCTACTTTTTCTTGGTTAAATAATCCACCATGAGTTAGTATGTTAATCCAAAATCCCAAATTATGAGCAAATTCAATGACTTCAAATATTTTTTTATAAAGAAAGGGTTCACCGCCAGTTATTGAAATATATCGATGTCCATTTTGGTATGCGGCTTCTAAAATATCACATACATCTTTGAGAGGAATTCTTGGTGCATCTTCACGTTCCATATTAAAACAATATTTACAATGGAGATTACACGCATTTGTCAAATAGACATCCAAGGCCATACAGATACTTCACACCTCGACTCAATTATAGAATTCAGTAGAATTTTAATGAGTCTTTTCTATTGTTGTTATTTTGAGTTACACAAAATGTGTATGAAAATTATTATATTCTAGTATTTTTATTTTACTTTTAAGAACTACACCTAAGCATTATTTGCTTAGGTGTTTTATATATTATAGATTTCGAGTACTTAACCGAGTGGAACTATAATTTCTACTTTTATATCTTTTGATGTCTTAGCCCAGCGGGGATTGGTTAGTAAACGTAACATTACCGGCTTTGATTTCATGTCATGTTTTAATCCTTTTATTACTCGCTTATAAATTTTGGACAAATCACTGTATTCACCACTATGAGTATATTGGATAGCTTTTTTATATTTTATTTTTTTTATTTTTAGTGGTTTTTTTACTGCAACGTCTTTTTTTATTGGAAATCCAATTTGCATTTTAAGTTTCTTTTCTTTGTCTGGATTACCCTCAAGTATCACGATTGGTCTCGAGGTGATACTAATTTGTTTGTCTACTCCTTGTTTGCTGAGTTGTGACATAAATTGCTTTAGGTATAACTCTATTTGATCCATTGACCCAGAAAACTTTTGCACAACCAAATTGTATTTAACTTTTTTCTTATTCCGAGATGCCTCTTCAATATCATTGATTTGAAACCGGGTTAATGGTTGAGTTTTTATTGGTTTAAGGGGGACTATCAATTCAGTGACATAGTTTGCTGATGATTTAGTCGTGTTTGGATCCGTTATAAATATCAAATTGACAGGCCATTTCGTTTTGTATTTAGTAATGCCTTCATTAGCTACAATTTTTAATTGCGAATGCATTTTAGCCAAACCTGAATACGGTCCTCGATAATTCACCTTAGCTGCTTTTTGGTGAACGATATTTTTAATTTTTAATGGTTTCTTAACTTTGATTGGACCGTCAACACGCAAACCTACATCAAACTTTATAATGGGTTTAGAATCAGGGTCTTCATATATGGTTACATATGCTCCTGTTTTAAAACCCGCAATGATGGATTCACTCAAACCTTGACGTTTAATTTCACTTTCTACTTTTTGAATGAATTGCTTCATTTGATTTAAGTTGCCTTTGAATCTTTGGCTAACAACCCAATCAGAAGTTCGTTTTGCTTGATCAACAGCCACAGTAAGCGATTTAAGCTGTGCACGGTTTAGTGTTATTTGTGTTTGTGCGATGCTATTCGTTGCTGTAAATAGCAGCAATACCGACATCGATAAAAGTATAATTTTTTTCACTTCGCTGCCTCCTTAATGGTATGGCAAATTCGGTTTTGGTGTCTTAATTAACCGCATTTATTATGGTTTTAATTTTGTTTTCTACCAACTACAACAAGAGGAACAGCTACAGTTTCCGCCGCCACATGTTGAACTGGCTCCTGGAGTAATTGAAATATTTTGGATACCTAAATCACAGGTAGTGCCAATTTCGCTGTTAAATGTTATCAAACCAAGTTCATGACTAGTAGCTTCAGAAACGTGTGTATGGTTGGAGTTGTTTGCCGTTAAAAAATCAACGACATCTCGAATTACCTTTTTCATACAGAGATCCTCTATTTTAAAGTTTTAGTAAGCTTTATTAAAGATAGATTAATGATTAGGAATGCAGCAGTACTGTATGGACAGTTCATTCCTTGGAAACTATTGTATTTATTAATGTGCGGTATTTACAAAAATTATTATTCTATAAATAGATGCTAGATCAAATATAAAAATATTCAAGTGAAACATGGTGTGATGTAAATGAAATATTGAAAAAAATAAGTATGTTTAATTAAAGTTAAACATACTATTTTTGATTGTATTAATATTGTTAAATACTTTAGTCTTGAAGTGTTAATTGTAGTGTCGGATAAATAAATTGATTTTATACAAAGTGGTAGTGAAAACTTATCACTACCACTTTATGCCGATGACGAGTCTAATTTTCCTTCGGAAATTATACTTCCATAAGGCGTCTAATCTTCCTTCGGAAGATTAGTTATTCGACTTCGATCATTTGTACGGTACCGTCTGGTAGTACTTCTGCAATAGCACCTTTTGGTT
This sequence comes from uncultured Thioalkalispiraceae bacterium, assembly GCA_964514215.1. Lineage (GTDB taxonomy): Bacteria > Pseudomonadota > Gammaproteobacteria > UBA6429 > Thiohalophilaceae > CAYQUC01. The sequence continues at coordinate 9,450 of CAZEPW010000043.1, read as the reverse complement.
CGTCTAAAAATTGAATGAGTAATAACATTACGCCTGCAAATCCTGCAAGACTCATAAAAAATACAGGTGTTGTTGAGACTGAAAAAATAATGAGAAATATTACTGCACCAACATTACCATAGGCACCCACCATTCCTGCTATTTGTCCTGTTATGCTTCGGCGAATTAATGGTACAACAGCATAAACCGCGCCATTACCTGCGTGAACAAATAATGATGCGCTCATTGTTGCTAAAATTGCTAATGCGATGTGCCATTCGGATGTTATTTGCGCCATTAGAAAATAACCGATGGCAGCACCGGCGAGCAGAATTGACAGGGCTTTTTTGCGTCCGATTTTGTCACTTAATAAACCACCTAGCGGGCGGGCGAATAAATTAAATGATGCAAATACAGCACCGGCAATGGCTGCTCCGATAGCGATAGACAGGTTAAAGCTGTCAATAAAAAAACTTGGCAACATCGATATGATGGCAAGTTCAGAACCAAATGTGACCATGTAGGTTAATGATAATAATGCCACTTGTTTAAATTTATACTGATGGATGTCAGGAATCAGTTCCTTTAGGTGTTCGTTATTAACATGAAATATTTTGCGGATATTAAACCAATATAATGCAACTAGGCTAATACAAATGATATAAACAGCAGTATTGGATAACAATGGTGTGCCTAATACTGATTTTGGAAAAATTTCAGTTCCTATGGGTGCTAATCGTAAAGCAATAACGGCAAGTGCAAGGTACATTGGTATATTAAATAGTATATAAAACCACAAATCTTTTTTACTGGTGACTTCCATTGCGCCCGATTTTTTGGGTATGAAATAGGTTGAGCCTTTAGGGGTATCATGGATGTTTTTGTAAAATACAAATGCAAAGGCTAATGCCAATAGTCCGGTGGAGCCGATGGCATAGCGCCAGCCATTTTCGCCACCAAAAAATAATGCAATCATCGGAATCGTCATGGCAGCCGCTGATGAGCCAAAATTTCCCCAACCAGCATAGATTCCAGATGCCACTCCGGTTTGTTTGGCAGGGAACCATTCACTGATAAGCCGTATACCAATAACAAAACCTGCACCTACACCGCCCAATAAAAACCGTGACAAGGCCATTTGTTCAAATTGGTCGGCTAGTGCAAACATAAAACAGGGGATACTGCCGAATACCAGCAAACCGGTAAAAATGCGTTTTGGTCCGTATTTATCAACTAACATACCGACGATTATTCGGGCGGGAATCGTCAGTGCCACATTTAACAACAATAAGGTTTTCCAGTCAGACAGCGACATATTTACGCTGGCCATAATGGGGATTTGTAATGGCGCATGATTGAACCATACAAAAAAAGTCAGGAAAAAAGCGATCCATGACATGTGTAGAATTTTGGTGTTTCCACTAAAGGAAAAAATTTTTAATTGCTGATGTTGTTCTGGCATTGATAATTCTCTGAGTTGTTATTTTGGGTTTAAACAATTTAAAGCAATGTTTGTGCCATATTTTAAGTTATTGATAAGATTAAAAAAATTGCTGAATTAATACTTGTGACGCACTATATTAGTGCATTATGATATAGCTAGATTGAATGTCGTTGTCGAGCAGTCAAAAATAGTAAATTAAATTGTGTAACGATACTTTTATGCTACGTGAGACTATGTCATCTATTAATTTCAGGTGTTTACGGAGTAACGATGAAATTAATAAACGGACTTTAGTCGACAGTTAAAATCCATGTCTATCATGGGTAGGTAGCAAGCCATGCTCGCTTTTATACTATATAATGGGGCGTTGAATGCCTTTGCTTGATGCATCCAAGGTAAAAATGCACTATTTAAGTGCGATGCCGATTTGTTGTGTTATTCATTAGGCTAATCACTAACCCAATTAAATTAATAATAACAATGACTTAGTTGTTATTTAAGCAAATTCTAATGTTCTGGCACGGTAGTTGCTCTATGGCATTAGGAATTAAGAATTTTCATTTGTGGAGCAAGTAATGAAAGAAAAACTCGTGGTAATTGGTAACGGAATGGCGGGTATCCGTACCCTTGAAGAATTATTAAAGCTAACAAAGGATGCCTACGACATCACTGTATTTGGTGCAGAACCCTATGGAAATTATAACCGTATTATGCTTTCTCCCGTTTTAGCTGGCGAAAAAACCATTAATGAAATCATGTTGAATGATGATCAATGGTATACCGATAATAATGTCACTTTGCACAAAGGCAAAGAAGTGACTGAAATTGATCGCGTTAATCGTAAAATTGTTACCGCCGATGGTTTGGTTGAAGAATATGATCGCTTATTAATAGCGACCGGTTCCAACCCATTTATCATTCCTGTTCCAGGACATGATTTGGATGGTGTTATTAGTTTTAGAGATATCCACGATGTTGATTTAATGCTTGAAGCCGCGAATAAGCATAAACATGCTGTTGTGATTGGTGGTGGTTTATTAGGTTTAGAAGCTGCTAATGGTTTAAAAGAACAAGGTATGAGTGTTACGGTGGTTCATCTGATGGACACGTTGATGGAACGTCAGCTAGATTCAGCTGCTGCTGGTTTATTGAAAAAATCTTTAGAAGAGCGCGGTTTAAATTTTTTAATGGAAGCCAATACTGAAGCAATTATTGGCAAAGACCGTGTTGAGCGGGTTCGTTTTAAAGATGGCACTGAAATTTATGCCGATTTAGTGGTGATGGCCGTTGGTATTAAACCTAATTATGCTTTAGCTGAAAAAGCCGGTATCCATTGCGAGCGCGGTATTGTTGTTAACGATACACTGCAAACGTTTGATCCTCGAATTTATTCTGTTGGTGAATGTGTACAACATCGTGGTGTTGCTTATGGTTTAGTTGCACCATTATTTGAAATGGCAAAAGTGTGTGCTAATCATCTTGCTAAATTAGGAATAGGTCGCTACGAAGGCACGGTGACTTCTACAAAATTAAAAGTAACGGGCATTGATTTATTTTCAGTTGGTGATTTTACTGGAAATGAAAATACCGAAGAATTGGTTTTTCACGATGCCGCTCGTGGTGTTTATCGAAAATTAATTGTGCAAGATAACCGTATTAAAGGTGCCGTGATGTATGGTGATACCATTGATGGTTCATGGTATTTTGATTTAATGCGTGATAACACTGATATTTCAGAATATCGCGAAACGTTATTATTTGGCCAAGCGCATCTTGGTGATTCTGGTCATGGTGAAGAAAATCGTATTGCTGCATTATCTGATAGCGCCGAGATTTGTGGTTGTAATGGTGTTTGTAAAGGCGACATTATACAAGCCATTAATGAGCATCAATTATTAACAATCGAAGAAGTGCGAACACATACCAAAGCATCGAGTTCGTGTGGTTCCTGTACTGGTTTAGTTGAAGCTTTATTAGCGAATACTGTCGGTGGAGATTTTTCTGTTGCTCCGCACTTAAAACCTATTTGTCCTTGTACTGAACATAACCATGATTCTATTCGCGCTGCGATAAAAGACCGAGAATTAAAAACAATTCGTGCTGTGATGGATTCGATGGCGTGGTCGACACCGGATGGTTGTAGTAAATGTCGTCCAGCATTAAATTATTATGTCATGTGTGCTTTTCCTGATGCACAAAGTGATGACTATCAATCGCGTTTTGTTAATGAGCGTAAGCATGCCAATATTCAAAAAGACGGTACCTTTTCAGTTATTCCTCGTATGTGGGGTGGTGGTACAACACCGAATGAGTTACGCGCAATTGCTGATGTTGCAGAAAAATTTAAAGTGAAAACCGTGCATGTCACCGGTGGCCAGCGAATTGCAATGTATGGTTTAACAAAAGAAGAGTTGCCTAAAATTTGGGGTGATTTGAGTAAAGCCGGTTTAGTGTCAGGTCATGCTTATGGTAAAGCCTTACGAACCGTAAAAACCTGTGTTGGTAAAGAATGGTGTCGCTTTGGTACACAGGACTCAACGCAAATTGGTGTTGATCTCGAAAAAATGACTTGGGGCTCATGGACACCGCACAAATATAAAATGGCCGCATCCGGTTGTCCTCGAAACTGTGCCGAAGCAACCATTAAAGATTTTGGTGTTGTGTGCGTTGATTCGGGTTATGAGTTACACGTTGGTGGTAATGGTGGTATTAAAGTTCGAGTGACGGATTTGTTATGTAATGTGGAAACGTCGGAAGAAGTGTTGGAATACGCTGCTGCATTTATGCAGCTCTATCGAGAAGATGCACATTACCTTGAACGTACCGCACCGTGGATTGAACGTGTTGGTTTATCTTACGTTAAAGAGAAAATGGTTGATGACGATGAAAATAGAGCGATATTAGCAGCACGTTTCTATTTCTCGCAAAAATTTGCTCAAGACGATCCGTGGACTGAACGTGCCCAAGGTACAGATGCTCATGAATTTACACCAATGAAACAAATTGGTTAATTAAATTATTCACTGCCGGAACGCAACTCGTTCCGGTAGTCTAAAAATAGATGGTAGTTAAAAAATGGCAAATCAAGATTGGATTGAAATAGGTTCGTTAGATGATATCCCGCAAATGGGTGCTCGTGTTATAGAAACAAAAAATGGTGACATAGCAGTATTTAGGACTGCAGATGATCAAGTGTTTGCATTGCGCGATCAATGTCCCCATAAACAAGGGCCGTTATCACAAGGTATTGTGCACGGCAATAAAGTTGCCTGTCCGTTGCATGATTGGAAAATAAACTTGGACACCGGCATTGCTGTGGCTCCTGATGAAGGTTGCGCCGCTAGTTATCCGGTTAAAAATGATAATGGCAAAATAATGTTGTCATTAAAAGCAAATGAAGTAACTGCCAAGTCCTAGCTTAAATGTCATTTAAAGCTGGTTTATCTTCTGAGTTTTGTGTAATTGATATCAATATTTATTAAATCAAATTAGGGTATAACAAATGCTGTTCGGTCGTAGTAAAAAAAATCCGATAAAAATTGCTGACAAAGGTGTTGTCGAGTGGAAATACACTACTTGTGGTTATTGTTCAACCGGTTGTTCTATTGAAGTCGGTTTAAATGATAAAGGTGATGCGGTTGCATCACGTGGTGTTGCAGCAGCCGATGTTAATCGGGGTAAGCTATGTTTAAAAGGCATTTTTGAACATGAATTGTTTACCACTCCGGGGCGCGGCAGCACGCCACTCATGCGGGAAAAACACTATGATAAATTTCGCGAAGCAAGTTGGGATGAATCCTTAGATAAAGTCAGTAGCGAAATAAAGCGCATCCAGGAAAAATACGGCAGAGATGCTTTTGCAATCGTATCAACGGGGCAAATAATGACTGAAGAGTTTTATACTCTTGGTAAATTGGCTCGAGGTGTTATTGGCACGAATAATTACGATGGTAATACCACCTTGTGTATGTCATCGGCTGTGTCAGGTTATAAACGCTCATTTGGTTCCGATGGCCCGCCAGGTTGTTATGATGATTTTGAACACACTGAATGTTTATTAGCATTAGGTTCGAATCTTCCTGAGCAACATCCCATTATTTTTTGGCGTTTAAAACAAGCCCTTGAAAAACGCAAATTTCCCGTTATTGTTGTTGATCCACGAGTAACGATGTTTGCCCAAATGGCCGATATGCACTTACCGATTACGCCGGGTACAGACGTGGTATTATTGAATGCTTTGGCGCATGTTATTTTAGATGAAGGTTTGGAAGATCGAGACTACATCACAGCCCATGCTAACGGTGCACAAGAATTCGAACAATTAGTAAAACAATATGATCCGGTAACGGCATCTAAAATTTGTGGTATCGATGAAGATACCATTCGAACGGTTGCACGGCTGTATGCTAAATCTGGCTCTGCAATGACGATTTGGACAATGGGAATAAATCAAAGCACCCATGGCTCCGATGGTGTTGTTGGAATTAATAATTTGAATTTAATTACCGGCAATATCGGCAAGCCCGGTAGCACCAGCTTATCAATCACCGGTCAGTGTAATGCCATGGGTACTCGAGAATGGTCCGCGTGTTCCGGCTTGCCCGGTTATCGTGCATTGGAAAAACCGCAAGATCGAAAAGATGTGGCCAAATTTTGGGGAATTGACGAAGACTTTTTACCTGAAAAACGCGGCTTGTTTCAAACGGATATTTTTCCTGCGATTGAAACCGGTCAAATTAAAGGTTTGTGGATTATAGCGACCAATCCGATGACATCCATGACCAATACAACACGTATCCGTAAAACCTTAGAGAAATTAGATTTTCTAGTGGTACAAGATGCTTACGAAGATGTTGAAACTAACGAATATAGTCACGTTTATCTACCTGCCGCAGTATGGGCAGAGAAGCAAGGCTGTTTTACCAATACTGAGCGCCGTGTTAATTTAATTCGAAATGTTATTCCGCCGCACAAAGATTCAAAAACGGATTTTTGGATTTTTAATCAAATGGCTAAACGCTTTGATAATGATAAAAAACCAAATTTTCCTGAATCCACCGAAGCTGCCTTTGAAGAAATGAAACAATTGTCAAAAGGTCGAATGCTGGATTACTCCGGTATGAGCTACAATAAATTGGAACAGCAAAAAGGTATTCAATGGCCTTGTACGGATGGTGATGAATCCGGTACAGCGCGTTTATACACTGATGGAAAATTTCAGTATGAAGATGGTAAGGCTAAATTAATACCACTACCCTTTATTGATAATAATGAACGACCTGATGAAGAATATCCATTCTGGTTAAACAGCGGCCGAGTAGTGGAGCACTTTCATACTCGAACACGTACCGGTAAAGTTGGCAATATCAATAAATTCAGTCCGACAGCATACATGGAAATGAATCCGGATTCGGCTAAAGGACTTGGAATTAAGCACAGTGGTTATGCTCGATTAACCTCACGTCGTGGTGATGCGGTGGTGATGGTGCAGTTAACACAACGGGTACCACCGAATATGGTATTTATTCCGTTTCATTTTTATGAATGTGTTAACCGCTTAACATTAGGTTTATTAGATCCGCATTCACGACAACCCGGTTTTAAACAATGTGCTGTTAAAGTTGAAGCTATCGAAAATCAAGGTGCTGCTGCTGTTAGAAATAAAGCCGCACGAACTTATTAGTTTATTTAATTTAGAGTAGTTGTAATGTTTAAAGTACGAAGTGACGAACCCAAATATGCCTTTGTTCCTAAAGGTGAATCGCCTGAATTAAACCGTTATGGTAAAAAAATTCAATTGGTCGATAATTCCGATGAGCTTGCCGGTAAAAGTTTAAATATTAATGGTGATTCAGCAATTAGTGATAATCCAGATCGTTATAAACAACACGGGTTTTATTTTAATGCCGATAATTGCATTTCGTGTCATGCGTGTGAATCAGCTTGTAGCGAAAAAAATGATTTACCGCCGCATTTAGCTTTTCGAGCGGTTGGTTATGTTGAAGGTGGCACTTATCCAAGTTATACACGTTTAAATATTTCAATGGCTTGTAATCATTGTGATGATCCGGTTTGTTTAAAAGGTTGTCCGACACGCGCGTATACAAAATTTGCTGAGTATGGCGCGGTATTACAAGATCCGGATATTTGTTTTGGCTGTGGTTACTGTACTTGGGTATGCCCGTATAATGCACCGCAGTTGGATACCAGCAAAGGGCATGTTCAAAAATGCAATATGTGTGTCGACCGGCTCGAAGTCGGATTAAAACCAGCCTGTGTTTCTGCGTGTTTAGCAACGGCATTGGATTTTGGGGTGATTGAAACAACGCCCGAGAATCGTGATCAGCTTGATATAAAAATTCCTGGTTTTCCATCACCGGATATTACAAATCCCAATATTCGTTTTCAGCAAACAAAAAGTTTACCACGTGAAATGACCCGGCCAGACTCCGCACCATTGCGTTATGAAAAAGACGAGCAGGGTAATGGTGAGTATAAAACGAAAGTTCATGATACTGGCGTTGCACCACAATGGAATTTTGCTAAATTAAGTTCCAGAGAAAATCCGTTGGTTATTTTTACTTTATTAACACAAACGGTTGTTGGTGCATTTCTATTTATGTTTTTAGCGCCGATGTTTGGTTTAGAGATAGTCTCTGCTGCATCACACCCGTTATTATACTCTGCACTATTATTTAGTTTGCTCGGTTTAGAAACTTTCGCACTGACATTATCAACAATGCACCTTGGTAAACCGCATCGTTTTTATCGCGCTTTTAATAATCTGCGATATTCTCCCGTTAGCCGTGAAGTTGCCGCAATTGCCGTATTTTATAATTTATTGGCGTTATACACGGTGTTAAGCAGTTTGCCGGTTTTATTAAGTTGGTTACCGGATAATATCGCAAGCATGATTACCTCCGGGCTTGCTTGGGCGGCGGCTGTGAGTGGACCTCTAGCACTTTATTTTATGAATAAAATATATAGAATCAAAGCCCGACCTTATTGGAACCATTGGCAAGTACTCACCAGTTTTTATGGCAATATGTTTAGTCTTGGCGCTTTAGTGGTCGCGATTGTTTACGGTGCATTATTGGTTTTTAATGGTGCTTCGATAACGTCACTATTTTTTGTTGCAGGAAGCATTGCATTTGTTGGAATATTAATGGAAGCTTTTGGTTTATGGCAACATGCTAAAGCGCTTAAAAAAACCGGTGGCGAAGCTGCTGCATCGCATTATGAACAAACCACAACTTTTGGTAAAACCTATATGTTGCGTAATGCAGGATTGCTGTTAAGTTTATTATTAACAGGTATTTTATTATTAAGCCAAGCTGATGGGCTGATGGCTTATTTTTCTTGGGTGGTAGTTACTGTGTTAATTGTAGCGAATAGTATCGTAAGCCGGGCAATGTTTTACGTTTTGGTGATAGCTACCACAATGCCGGGTGCTTTTTTCTGGCGTAATAAAGGCTTTCAGGAACATGCGCGTGAAACTGGCTTAGCCGAAATGGAACAAATGGGTGTCTTACCAGATCATCATTAAGATTATATAATGTCGCCCATTGAATGTAGATATAAGTTAAAAACAAGGATTAAATATGCGTTATCGAAATATGCAGACAAAAGAACTTATTGTTAACGGTGAAATTGTATTAACCGATAGCGAAGGTTATATTGTTGATAGTGATGATTGGTCAACTGATTTTGTTACGGCTCTAGCTCAAGTCGAAAATTTGAAATTAACAGATGAGCATTATGAAGTCGTAAAATTTTTACGAGCTTATTATGAATTACATCGAGTGCAATGCGAAGTTCGCAAAATCGTTAAACACTTTAAGCAACATTGGGATGCTGACAAGGCGACAAGTACATACCTGCATCGAATTTTTCCACGTGGTGGCCCTCAAAAACAAGGTAATCGTTTAGCTGGTTTATTACGAACTAAAGGCGAGCACTAATCTTGCGAAGCAAGATTAGAAGTCTTTGAAAAAGATTAGAAGTCTTTGAAAAAGATTAGAAGTCTT
>CAZEPW010000042.1:0-31017 GCA_964514215.1 uncultured Thioalkalispiraceae bacterium | reverse complement strand
TTCAGGGCATTTCGATCCATTTAAATATGGAGCGGGAAACGAGATTCGAACTCGCGACCCCGACCTTGGCAAGGTCGTGCTCTACCAGCTGAGCTATTCCCGCAAAGAGTGCGTATTGTACTGGCGTATCATAATCTGTCAAGATCTACCGTGCAACTAAAGTCAATTTTTTGTCAGACTTGGCCAAGCTGCCTTCAAATACAGGTACATAGACCATAAAGTGAGAAATGCAGCAAAGAACAATAGTATATAACCTAATTCAGTAATTGGGATATCCCATAAGGGTTCATGATAGAGTAACATCCCTATTGCAAACATTTGAGCCGTAGTTTTGATTTTACCTAGAATCGAGACTGATACCTTAGTTTGACTACCTGCTTCAGCCATCCATTCTCTCAGTGCGGATACCGCGATTTCTCGCCCAATGATAATAATTGATGAAATTGCTATCCAAAAGCCCGGATATTGCACCAAAAGTAATACCAGAGCAGTCGATACCATCAATTTGTCAGCAACGGGATCTAAAAATGCACCAAATTCAGATTGTTGATTTAATTTTCGAGCTAAATAACCATCAAACCAATCACTAATACCCGCAAAGAAAAATATAGAAGTTATTAAAATGTGTTTCCAAGAAAACTCAGGTAAATAGAATGCAACAATAAAAACCGGTATCAGACCAATTCTCATTACAGTCAGGATGTTAGGAATTGTCCACATTATTTAACCTTTTTGCTCATTAGAATGAAATGTATTATAAATTTGTTCTGCTAATTTCAAGCTAATACCTGAAACACTATTAAGATCGTCGATACCCGCTAACTTAATCTCCTGCAAACCACCAAATTGTTTTAGTAAGTTTTGACGGCGCTTAGGACCAAGACCAGCAATTTGTTCTAAAACGGATGTTCTACTCGCTTTAGCTCGGCTCTGACGATGACCTGTTATCGCAAAACGATGAGCCTCATCCCGAATATTCTGTATTAAGTGCGAAGCCATAGAATCATTCGGCAGTATAATCGGTGTATTGTGTGTCGACAAGTTTTCTGAAATTCCAGATTGATACTTATTTGATATTATCATGGTTTCATCACCCGCAATCCGTTCAGGCCCTTTTGATATCCCTATCAATAATATATTTTCGATTTGTAAATTTTCCAAGACTGCTTCTGCTTGGGTTAATTGCCCTTTACCACCATCAACAAATAAAATATCGGGTAATTTTTCTTCGCCATTTTTAATCCTAGTGTAACGGCGCGTTAGCGCTTGTTTTATTGCCGCATAATCATCTCCCGGTGTTATGTTTTCAATTTTAAAACGCCGGTATTCCGACTTCACCGGGCCATTAATATCAAATACAACACACGAAGCAACCGTTTTTTCACCACTAGTGTGGCTAATATCAAAACATTCCATACGACTTGGCAGCGCATCCAATTGAAATTTTTCAGCTAAATCTTCGTAGCGTTTTAGCGTTGTAGTATTACTATTAATTCTGGCTTGTAATGCATGAGCAGTATTAAGCACCGACATTTTAAGCCAACGAACCCGATCACCTCTGACTTTCGTTTTGATAATAATTTTTCGTCCGCTTTGTTGTGATAATACTTGTTCCGTTAAATCAATATTTTCAAATGCTTCACTAACTATAATTTCAGAAGCAAGTGAATTTAAATTTTCTAAATTTTGCTTCAAATAATATTGCGGAATAAAAGCTTGCAATAAATCCGCCGGCGTATCGGATTTATTCATTTTAGGATAAAAGGTTTTATTGCCCAAATTACGGCCACCTCGAATTAAAAACACTTGTACACAGCCTATACCATTAGTACAAGCCGATGAAATAATATCTAAATCACCCTGTTCTTGTGTTATATACTGTTTTTCTTGAATTTTACGTAATTTAATAATTTGATCACGATAAAAACCTGCTTTTTCATAATCAAGTTTCTGAGAAGCAAACTCCATATCGTTTACTAACTCATCAATAACTTTTTTGTTTTTGCCTTCTAAAAATAACAAAACATGCCCAACATCAACTTGATATTGATGCTGGCTTATTAACCCTACGCAAGGAGCCGTACACCGTTTTATTTGATACTGTAAACAAGGTCGAGTTCGATTTTTATAAAATGAATCTTCACATTGTCGCACCGGAAATATTTTTTGGATTATCTGTAATGTCTCTCGCATTGAACCTGCACTAGGGTATGGACCAAAATATTTTCCTTTGCCTTTACGCGCACCACGATGAAACCGTAAACGAGGGAAATCGTGTTCTGTAGAAACATAAATATACGGATAACTTTTATCATCCCTAAAACAAATATTGTATTTAGGCATGAATTTCTTAATTAAATTATTTTCTAAAATTAATGCTTCTTTTTCGGTATGCGTAACAATTAATTCAATGTTATTAATATGGCTAACTAATGCCCGGGTTTTAATCTGAGCAACATTTTTTTGAAAATAACTATTTAAGCGATTTCGTAAATTTTTAGCCTTTCCAACATAAATAACATTACCAAGCTTATCAAACATTTGATAAACACCCGGTTGAGTTGTACAAGAATCTAAAAATTTTTTTGGATTAAAATCAGAAGTGTTGGTTGGTTGTTCAGTCAAATTAGAGTCTGACATATTCTGCTTTATATCGTTATCGTATTAATTAATTTTTTGAATAAATTTTTTAGCTTTACGAAAAACATCATGAAACATCTTTTCAGTTAGTCGTTTAGTATTTGTATTATAGCGACTGCAATGGTAAGAATCGATCAGAATATGACCTGAAGCGATTTTGTGATGAGCATTATGTTTAAACACAAAATCAGATTGCTTACCTTCCATCGCTTTAATAATCGCTTTATGAGCAACCAAACCGAGCGCAATGATAACGGTGTGTTTTTTAAATTTTTTAATTTCAGCTTTCAAATACGAATTACAGGCATTAATTTCACTGCCAATCGGTTTATTTTGAGGAGGCAAGCATTTAACCGCATTGGTAATACGGCAATTTAGTAATTTGAGACCATCTTTCTTATCAGTTGAATCGGGCTTATTGCTAAAACCAAATTTGTATAATGATTCGTATAATAAAATGCCAGCATGGTCGCCAGTAAAAGGACGACCCGTGGCATTCGCTCCATGCATTCCGGGAGCCAGCCCCACGATCACTAAATCTGGATTAGCCACCCCAAAAGCCGGAACGGGTAAATTGTAATAATCAGGATATTCAATTCGTAACGCCTTAAAAAACCTTACATAACGTGGACATTGGACACAATTTTTATCAAAAACTAAATTATTCATATAGAAAACACTTTAAACAAATCAAATTAAGTATAGATTATAAAATATTGATAAATATAGATATTAATTATTAAACTCACCTAAAATACCATGCCTTAATGCTAATTTAGCTAACTCGATATCATTACTAACATTGAGTTTGTCATATAATCGGTAACGATACGTACTAATGGTTTTGGGGCTCAAACACAATTTCTCAGATATAGTATTAACTTTATGACCATCCATCAGCATTAGCATTACCTGCAATTCTCTTTCTGATAATAAATCAAATGGTGATTTTTCATAATCCTGTGAATTAGCCAATGCCATATGCTGCGCAATCTCAGGGCTAATATAACGTTTATTATTCATCACTTCTCGAATAGCTTTAACAATTTCGTGTATATTGGCTTCTTTAGTGACATAACCCATCGCCCCGATATTAAGCAATCGCTGTGGAAAAATATCTTCATTGTGCATTGTAACGATTATTATTTTTAGATTTTTATGCATACGAAGTAATTTACGAGTGGCTTCCAGCCCACCAATCCCCGGCATACTCAGATCCATCAAAGCAATATCCGGTTCAAGCTGTTGCAGAATTTCAATCGCTTGTTCACCTGATGAAGCCTCAGCAATCACATCAATATCAGAAAAATCTTCTAATAAGCGTTTTAACCCTGTACGTACCATATCATGATCATCAATAAGCATGATCTTTATCATGATATGCCCTCCCCTAAATATAGCGTTTTTCTAATTGTAAATTTTAATTTCAGTATTCTAACAACATCCCAAAACTTTAATAACCTTTAATATATCAATATATATACTGTAAATTAATAATTAACATTACAGATGATATTATGTCTTCACATAACTAGAGCCACGCAACATCGGTTATCTTTGTTTTGTCGTTGTCACAGACCCAGCTGATTTAAAAACATACTATGTGAGATCTATCTTTTTTAGTATTCCGGTTATCGTTTGGTTTAAATTTAAAAAACTGAGTATAAACACAACGGTATTTCTGCATAAATAATGGTGTGGCATTATTCTTGCAAAGATTTGATTAAAGTCTCTTCACAACAAACCGACAATACATAAACTAAATACATGAGTAATATCTCAGATGAAAAAAAACCTTCCTGTCAATGATGTAGAACGTGAGTATGCGGATAACACTAACATACTTTCGACCACAGATCGTAAAGGGGCAATAAGTTATTTTAATAATGATTTTTTAGAAATTAGTGGGTTTACTCCCTGCGAACTGATGAATAAAAACCATAATGTAGTTCGTCATCCGGACATGCCACCAGCAGCATTCGAAGATCTGTGGAATACCGTCAAAGATGATCGATCCTGGATGGGTATTGTCAAAAATCGCTGTAAAAATGGAGATTTCTACTGGGTTGATGCTTATGTAACACCGATAAATCACGATGGACAAATATCTGAGTATCAATCGGTTCGACAAAAACCCGCACGTGAGTGTGTCAATCGTGCAGAAAAAATATATAAATTGTTACTTAACGGTAAATTGCCTCGAGATATACAAACACCAAAACTAACTACAACGTCAGCGGTCATATTAACAACAACCGTAGCATTACTGTTAAGCAACCTGCTTATAGCAATCGTTCTGGATATTGAGCTATTAACCGCAGTTGCTTTATTCGCAACAACAAGCCTATTTTCATCATTAACCATTTTTCTTTCATTACGCCCACTTAAAAAGGCAGTGGATAAAGCACGTTCCATAACAGACAATCCTATTGCCCGTTATATTTATACCGGCCGTCGTGATGATGCAGGATCCCTATTGCTAGCGATGAAGTCACTTCGCTCGGAAACCGCTGGAATAGTCGGACGTATATCGGATAATTCAAAAACACTTTCAGCATGCGCCAAAGAGCTGATTGAAACAATTGAAATTTCTAATCAAGGGATGCAAGCTCAATACACTGAGACTGACATGGTTGCGACAGCCACTAATGAAATGAGTGCGAGCATCCAAGAGATTTCCAACAACACGCAACAAACTGCCAATGTAGCCAAAGAAGCAATGATTGAATCGAACAAAGGAAAAGAAGTAGTTGAATCAACCTCTTCATCTATCGAAGCACTAGCACATGATGTCAAACACGCATCCAGTGTTATAGAAAATGTAAAAGCTGATAGTAAAGAAATCAGTTCCATTGTAAATGTTATCCGCGATATATCTGAGCAAACTAACCTTCTGGCCCTTAATGCAGCAATCGAAGCAGCAAGAGCAGGAGAACAAGGTCGCGGATTTGCTATTGTCGCTGACGAGGTTCGCACATTAGCAAGCAGGACAAATGCTGCTACTACTGAGATACAGCAAATGATCGAAAAACTTCAATTAGGTACAGGTGAGGCAGTTATGGTTATGTCGAAGAGCTGTGAAAATGCTACTAATACCGTTAAACAAGCAGAGACAGCAACCCATTCGCTAGAAGTCATTACAACTGCCATTGAAAAAATCAATGACATGAGTATTACAATTGCGTCAGCCGTTGAAGAACAAAGCACGGTGGCAGAAGAGATAAATCAAAGCATTGTAAGAATTAGAGACTCTGCAGAAACAACAATGAACGCATCAAAAAATATCACAGAAGCCAGCACAATGATGGGCGACCTTGCATTTAGTATGAAAGATCTAGCAAATGAATTTTGGTTTAAAAAGATTAAAGACTAAACATACACCATTAGAACAAGTTATTGTTTAATCAAAAGAAGTGTTTAACTGGTAAACCGTTGATTTTAACAATTACCCAAATTTTAAGAAATTAATGGCGGAGAGGCAGGGATTCGAACCCTGGGAACCTCACGGTTCAACGGTTTTCAAGACCGCCGCTTTCGACCACTCAGCCACCTCTCCATACTTATATATCGGGATTTTTATAGTTTATTCACTAAAACTGCCCTATGATTTGAAAAGCACGATAAATTAATCAAATTTACTTGAAAAATGAAAAATCCAACATACATTATAAATCAAGCGCGCAAGTTTACCCAAAATGAACAAGTAAATCCAGCTTGATTTTGCGAACTGTTTAGGTATCTTGTGGTCTGAACTTATAATAGAATGAATTTTTACTAAAAATGGAGAAAATACATGGCTTTTAATGATAGTGCTGTCACTCGCTCAAGCAGTTCGGTATTAGAGACGAATAAAGTACTAAAAAATACCTACAGCTTGCTTTCAATAACACTTATTTTCAGTGGCATTATGGCTGCTATTTCAATGGCAATTAATGTACCTTATGGTGCGTCAATGATCAGCTCTCTAGTTGCTCTAGGGCTCGTCTGGTTTGTGCTACCACGCACGGCTAATTCGTCTATGGGTATTGTTGTGGTTTTTGCCTTCACTGGCTTACTCGGCTTTGGGCTTGGACCAATATTGAATCATTATTTAGCATTTGAAAATGGTGCTCGTATAATTTCATTATCATTAGCGGGAACTGGTATTATTTTCTTAGGATTATCCGGTTATGCATTAACCACTAAAAAAGATTTTAGCTTCTTAGGCGGCTTCCTTTTTGCTGGCATGTTAATGGTCATAATTGCAGCGATAGCGAATATTTTTCTTGGTTTTCAAGGTTTAGCCTTAGCCATTTCTTCTATCGTTATCTTAATTATGAGCGGTTTTATTCTTTATGATACAAGCCGAATTATCAATGGTGGTGAAAAAAATTACATTATGGCTACTGTAGGATTATATTTAAGTATTTATAATATATTTGTTAGCCTACTCCACTTATTGGGTGCATTAGGTGGCGATGATTAAATTAGATTAATTTTTACTGTTACACAAAAGCCCCGGTTCTTACCGGGGTTTTTTTTAACAAAACTAAATTTTTGGAGTTAATACATGTGGTTAAGTATTCTAACTGCTGTGGTTTTTGGCGCATTTGTTATTTTTATGTTTCCCAGAGCCAAAGCAATGATTAAAAATAGCCCTAAGGGCACAGGTCAAGAGTGGCGTGGTTTCGCAATTATAAGCATTGTTGTAATAATTTTTGTTTTTATGTTGATAAAATTGGTTTAAGCATCTAGATTATGTTAACTAGTGTTAACAGTATGAAGGTAATTATCCATGTTGTGGCAAAATATTATAATTATTACTGCTATTCTAGCGGTAATAATTGCTTTTATTCCAAAGCTAAATACAAAATATCATTCAAGTAGTCAAAAAACCAAAGAACAGGTTGGGTTATATATTCCAGTAATCCTAACCGTTCTTGCTGCAATATTATTGATAAATATTGTTCGCTAATTAACCTCGGATTTGCATAACAAAGGTGGCTACTTAAAATAACGTCATTCCGTGTGTGATAAAACCATACGAGAATGACGTTTTTTCTTGCCGGTAGCCTGAGCGTGTTTTAAAAATGTTACGCTATTTCTGTAATACCACTCATATAAGGGATTAATGCATCTGGAATTGTAATATTGCCATTTTCTTGCTGGTAATTTTCAATAATTGCCACTAAAGTTCGTCCAATGGCTAATGCAGAACCATTTAAGGTATGAATCAATTCAGGCTTCCCTGTGTCAGGATTACGCCAGCGTGCTTTAAGCCTTCTAGCCTGAAAGTCTACAAAATTACTAATGGATGATATTTCTCGATAACATGCTTGCCCAGGAAGCCAGACTTCCAAATCATACGTTTTTGTTGAACCAAAACCAATATCACCTGAACACAAATTGACAACTCGATATGGAAGCTCAAGTCTTTTTAATATATCTTCAGCATGATTTGTTAATTCTTCAAGAGCGTCAAAAGAATTATCTGGGTGAACCATCTGCACCAATTCAACCTTTTCAAATTGATGTTGCCGAATCATACCGCGAGTATCTTTACCGTAAGATCCTGCTTCAGAACGAAAACACGGTGTATGTGATACAAATTTTAGCGGTAAATCTTTAAAATCGATAATGGTATCTCGAACAATATTTGTAACAGGTACTTCACCGGTAGGTATAAGATAAAAGTCTTGATCACCATTTAACTTAAATAAATCTTCTTCAAACTTTGGCAATTGCCCGGTACCACGTAATGATTCAGAATTTACTATATATGGAACATTTACTTCTAAATAGTGATGCTGATTTGTGTGTATATCAAGCATAAATTGAATAAGCGCTCGATGCAGCTTTGCCATCGGACCGCGCATCACAGTAAAACGTGAACCGGTGATTTTAGCTCCAAGATCAAAATCTAATAAATTATTTCGCACTCCTAGATCAACATGATCTTTAACCGAAAAATTAAACTCCGTAGGTGTTCCCCAGCGACGTACTTCAACATTATCTGCTTCGTTTTGACCATCAGGAACGCTGTCATCTGGTATATTTGGCAGTGTCGACACGATTTCCAAAATAGCATTTTGTATCGATACGAGTTCAGCTTCTGCAGTTTTTAATTTATTTGTAAATAATGCGACATCATCAAGCAAAGGTTGGATATCTTCACCTTTTGCTTTAGCTGCTCCAATTTTTTTAGAGCTGGTATTTTTATCATTTTGCAACGACTGTGTTAGTGATTGTAGTTTTTTTCGTTCAGCTTCCAAGCTTGAAATTTTTTCTGCGTCAAGGGAAAAACCTCGCCGAGCTAATTTTTGAGTAACGCGCTCAAGATCATTTCTTAATAAATGAGGATCTAACATTATTTACAACCTGTTATTTTTAATTAATTTATAAATTGAAATCTTACGTAGATATCTTTGCAGACCAAGTTAATAGATGTCCTGGTTTAATATCGGCATGTATATGTTCAATAATATCGGCTACTTTATTGGAACTATCAAAAAACTCAATGACTAAAGGTAACTCTCCAAGCATATCGATTATCGTCGATTGATGAATAACACCAGAATCGCCAAAGCCTGATATCCCACGAAAAACCGTAACGCCTCGTAAATGTTCCCAATCACGTAACTTTTTTAAAAGTTTATCTAACTGCTTTTCGCCTTCAGTAACATATATGCGAACAACACTAACGTCTTCCATTGTCATAGTTGTCTCCCAACGACTACCCCAATCCAAGCAGCAATTATACAAAGTATTACACTTAAAACGATATTTAATCCTGCTTTAAAAAATTCACCACTAAATATTAAATTAAGCGACTCGATTGAAAAAGTTGAAAAGGTTGTAAAGGCTCCTAATAAGCCAATTAACAAGAAACTTCGCCATTCAGAGCTTAATACCATTCTCTCGACTAAAATGATGTATAAAAACCCCATCAATAAAGAGCCAATAATATTAACACCTAATGTGCCATAGGGAAAATCTTGCCCAAAACGATTATAGATATATTGAGAAGTTAAATAACGTGATAATGCACCAATGGCACCACCACTTGCTATTATCAATCCATGTATTAAAGATGGAGCAATGACAGACATATTTATGTTTCTTCTCTTTTAGTTAAACGCTATAAAATCAATCACTTAACATAACTCAATGCAAAGTATCATTACAATTATAATGTTTTTTCATTTAATGATCATGATTCATTTCATCAATTTTTATTCAAAATGAATGAAATTTAATTGAACTATATAACATTAATTAAATCTGAAGATTAACTGTAGCAATGTAAATTATTTTTAATAATGTTTAGTTTATTGTACACCTAAATGTCATTTACAAATTGTATTAACTATACTTTTTATGTCCATTTAAAACGAATAGCCATCATTGGTGTTAAGTCTGATGCGACAATTATTTTTTAATCGCTACCACAAACTTTAACTAACAATGTAAAACCTAATAATAAAATGTGGATATTTAAAATAAGTAACACTCTACGTATTAAATAAACCACTAAGCAATGGAATTTTTAGTGAAATCAAAATCTCAAGCAATGCCAATAATTTCGGATAATAACTCCGACATAACAAGTCGATTTATATCAATTATTGATTCCAGCTTTAATCAAAGATTAACAGCTATAAAACCTGCCCAGCAACATAGTAAGAAAAATTTATTTTCTACTTTGCTACGCAACCCCTATTTTCTAATTATTCTAATAGCATTTACGATTCGCTTAACAACCATGGGACTTTATCCAATTGGCGACACTACGGAAGCCCGTTATAGTGAAATTGCCCGAAAAATGGTTGAAACGGGTAATTGGATAATGCCGCAATATGAAAACGGTGAACCATTTTGGGGAAAACCACCATTATCAATTTGGTTACAAGCCATAACGTTCAAAATGTTTGGTTATGGCGAATTTGCAGCACGTCTATCAACATTAATAGTTAGCTTACTCACGGTGATGCTAGTATTCAGCTTTACCAAACAACAACTTGGACGGGGTGTCGCTTGGATTGCCACAACGCTCTTAACAACAAATACACTTTTTTATTTATTGAGTGGTGCAGTATTGATGGATCCGCTATTAACATTGGGAACCACCTTATCAATGATAGCATTTTGGCACGTCATTAAAGATCGTGGTCGGCATTGGGGTTATTGGTTTTTTGTCGGTATCTCCATTGGATTAATGGCAAAAGGCCCTGTCGCTGGAGTATTAATAACATTACCAATCATTATCTGGCTAAGTTTAAGTTCAAATTGGATAACCGCTTGGCAACGCCTGCCGGTTTTCTCTGGCACTTTATTAATGTTAACTCTAACACTACCTTGGTATATTCTCGCTGAAAAGACTACTCCAGGTTTCTTAGAATATTATATTATAGGTGAACATTGGGAACGTTTTACAACTGCAGGATGGCAAGGTAATCGCTATGGTTCTACTCACAGCAGTTACATGGGGGCAATTTGGGTTGAATGGTTAATAGCAGCCTTTCCAATGTCGTTAATTTTAATTACAGCTTTAGTTTCGGTTATATGGAATAAAAAATATTCTGCACTTTCAATTTTAAGCGAACCCTGGTCCTTATATTTAATTCTTTGGACTAGTGCCCTAATGCTGTTTTTTACTTTTTCTGGTAATGTTATTACCACTTATGTGCAACCTGCTTTACCCGCCACCGCTATTTTAGTTGCAGGGTTATGGTTAATTAAACCACTCAAAACAAACTCAGGAAAAAAACAAACCAGAAAAAGTATC
Source organism: uncultured Thioalkalispiraceae bacterium (assembly GCA_964514215.1). GTDB lineage: Bacteria > Pseudomonadota > Gammaproteobacteria > UBA6429 > Thiohalophilaceae > CAYQUC01. Next base: position 19,613 of record CAZEPW010000042.1, on the reverse strand, counting down.
GCCGTGATAACAATTGCGGGCGTATTAATTCCACTTATATATCTCGCTGTAGTTTTATTTCATATGCCCAAGGTAGCAAACCATAACAGTGAAAAATTTTTAATCAATAAGTTTAACAGCATTGAAAATAGTAAAAACGCACGTTTAATCTATTTGTATATTCTACCGTCTTCTGCAGAATTTTATTCAAGGGGAAAAACTGAAGTTATCCATTCTACCGCTGAGATTCGTGGTAATGTAATAATATCAAAAAATGTTTTTTTTGCCATCCCGGTTGATTATATGGCTGATATAACTGACAAAATGAAATTGTGCTTAAATAAAATAGATCGTTATGGTCGTTATATTCTTTTTAAGGGAAACCAACAAAACTGCAAAACATAGCCAATTATAAGCTATTCAGTTAAATCTAAAGTAGCTACACATAGAAGAAGTTATACGTTATTCTAAGACTCCAATAAATACCCTTAGCAGGCTTGTTTTGCAAAAGAATCTTTTTAGCACTGAATCTAAATCCGAAAATAGTTTGCCTCTTGCTTATGAGTTACGCCCAACCGATAAAGAAAATTATATTGGATTAACAGATTTAGAAAAAAAGTATCCATTTTTAGATAATGCTAAACCACCGAGTATGATTATTTGGGGCCCTCCAGGTTGTGGTAAAACATCTTTAGCTCATATATTAAGTAATAAAGACAATATCGAATTTTTACCATTTTCTGCGGTATTATCTGGCCTAGCAGAATTAAAAAAATTATTTGATATAGCAAAAAATACCATTGAAGCCTATCAGCGTATTCCAGTTATCTTTATAGATGAAATACACCGTTTTAATAAAGCACAACAAGATGCCCTGCTACCTCATGTTGAAAGCGGCCTTTTTACCCTCATTGGTGCAACCACCGAAAATCCAAGAAGCAGTATTAATAAAGCATTATTGTCACGAATGCAAATTATTGAACTCAAATCTATTGGTTACCAAAATTCTATACTAATTCTGAAAAATGCCATCAAAAAACTTTCTGTTCAATTTAAAGATGATGAAATTGAACTTATGGCCGAGTATTCAGGAGGTGATGCTCGAAAAGCAATTAATAATTTAGAAATGGCAATAAACCTTAAAGAACAAAACCAATTTAATGTCGCAACATTTAAAAAAATTATTTTAGAAAATGCGAGAAGTTACGATCGAAATAAAGATCGACATTATGATGTAATTTCTGCATTTATAAAAAGCATGCGCGGTTCCGATCCTGATGCGACATTACTTTGGTTAGCCGTTATGCTCGATGGTGGCGAAGATCCGGTATTTATTGCTAGACGGCTTGTTATCTTTGCATCTGAAGACATCGGAAATGCGGATATCAATGCACTGACGATTGCAAATAATGCTCTGAATGTTGTTTCATTAATTGGTATGCCTGAAGCACGAATTACCTTATCACAAGCGTCAACCTATCTCGCAAGCACAGTAAAAAGTAATGCCGCCTATAAAGCCATCAATGAAGCCTTAGAGTATGTGCAGTCACAAGTTTCAATTGAAGTTCCAGAACACTTAAAAAACTTTCCTGCGCCAAGTCACCCTGATAAATATCAATATCCTCACGCATTTGAAGGCAGTTTTATAGAACAACAGTATGCGCCATTAAATACGCCACAGTTTTATAAACCTAAGAATATTGGTGTTGAACAGAAAATTAAAAGCAGATTAGAAAGCCTTTGGCCAACAACTAAAAATTATAAGTATTAAGGTGCAATATCATCGGTAATAACATCGACACCTTCAGGTGGCACAAATTTAAATGTATTGGATTTTAATTTGGGATTTTTTTCAACTTTATTAAATCGTAACAAAGTGTGCTGTCCAAAATTATCTATCATTTCCATCAATTTTAAATTTCCATCAATGAAGCCGATGGTGATAGATTCAAAAGTGGTATCTTTTAATTTTGGTATTAGTTTGAATTTTGTTATCATGTGTTTAGTGCCTAGCGCTACAATAGTATACTTCTTATCAATATCTTGAGGTTGGCTTAATATCATTGCGGGAGTATTAATTAATAAGTTAGATTGAGATTTAACGATAACCTGTTCCAAATCCTCATCGTAAGACCATAACTTTTTACCATCGGCAACATAAACTAATTTATCGGGTTTGGTATATTCTAAATAAAATTTATCCGGATTTTTAACAATCAAATATCCAGAACTTATTTTACTGGCACTATTATCTAGCTCAATTGATTTTTGAGTAAACTCCGCTTTAAACGACTCGATACCAGAAAAATATTGGGTTATAACATTCGTAGCGGTTGCAACGTTGTTCATAAACAAAAATATGACTGTTGTCGTTAGTATTAAGCTAAGTTTTTTTATACTGTATCTCATATTATTTTAATCTTTCGGTGGAGGTGGCGCTAAAACTTCACGCGAACCATTTGATTCAACCGGGCCAACCACACCAGCCCGCTCCATCGCTTCTACCATTCTTGCTGCACGATTATAACCAACTTTAAGTCGTCGTTGCACACCAGAAATTGAAGCGCGACGAGTTTCGGTAACAATTCGAACTGCTTGATCATAATACTCATCCATTTCTGAATCATCATCACCAGGATAAACTCCGGCTTCAGTATCAGATTGTTCTACTAATACCGCATCAATATAGGCTGGTTGACCACGTTTTTTCAAATCTTCAACCACATTATGAACTTCATGATCATCCACAAATGCACCATGAATACGTTGTGGTACAGCCGTTCCCGGAGGCAGGTATAGCATATCACCATGCCCGAGTAATTGCTCTGCCCCCATTTGATCTAATATGGTTCTCGAATCAATTCTGGATGATACTTGAAAAGCAATACGTGTTGGAATATTGGCTTTTATCAACCCAGTTAAGACATCGACCGATGGTCGCTGAGTCGCTAATATTAAATGAATTCCGGATGCCCTTGCTTTTTGAGCTAATCGAGCAATAAGTTCATCAATTTTTTTACCGACGACCATCATCATGTCTGCAAGTTCGTCAATAATAATAACGATAAATGGAAACGTGGTCAGTGCTTCGGCCGGTTCAGGGTGTCCTGGCGGATGGGTTGGATCTAAAATCGGTGTCCCTGATTTTTCAGCTTCTAATATTTTACGGTTATAGCCACTTAGGTTTCTTACTTTTAAAGCCGACATTAGTTTATAACGGCGATCCATCTCTTTAACACACCAACGTAATGCATTGCTTGCCTCTTTCATATCCGTCACTACTGGCGTTAACAAATGAGGAATACCATCATATATCGATAACTCTAACATTTTAGGATCAATTAAAATTAATCGAACCTCGTCTGGCGTTGCATTGTATAAAAAACTTAATAACATGGCATTTAAAGCCACTGATTTACCTGCCCCGGTTGTCCCAGCTACTAATAAGTGTGGCATTTTTGCTAAATCGGCAACCACGGGAACACCACTAATGTCTTTACCTAAGGCCATGGTGAGCGGGCTTTGCGCGGTTTCAAATGCTTTTGACGCTAAGGTTTCTCCTAATCGAACCATTTCACGTATTTCATTTGGAATTTCTATTCCGATAGTAGACTTACCCGGAATGACTTCAACGATACGGACACTAATAACGGATAGTGAACGCGCAATATCTTTAGCAAGATTGGTAAATTGACTGACTTTAACACCGGCAGCAGGCTGTAATTCAAAGCGTGTCACAACAGGCCCGGGATGTACTTCAACCACTTTCGCAGAAATATTAAATTCTTGAACTTTTATCTCAACCTGACGTGAAATTGCCTCTAAAGCATCTTTCGATAAACGATGAGGATTAGGCTCAGCATCATCGAGCAATGATAATGCAGGTAGCTCACCGTCGCTGTCGCTCTTGAACATTGGTAATTGTTTTTCAATTTCAGAACGTTTACCTTTGGCAATAGATTTAACAACCGACTCAATTTTAGGACTCGGTCTGGAGTAGCTTATTGCAATTTGCTTTTCAGTATTGTCTTTATAATGCTCCGTGTGCGCCTTTTGATCACGATAATCCTGCCAACGACTGTACACCGATGTCATAAAACGACGACCAAGCATCATAATTTTTAAAACAAACCCACCAATACCGTCCATTAACTTAAACCATGATAACGAAGTAAACATGGTGATACCCGTTAAAAATAACGCCAGTAATAATAAAGTGGAACCTAGGAAAAAAAAGTAGTGCTGCATAAAGCTACCAACGATATCTCCTAAAATACCACCAGCACCAACGGGTAGAGGAACAATCGGCACAAGAAAATGCAAATAGCTTAAACCACTACCGGATAAAATTAATACAACAAGACCAAAACCGCGTAAAACAAGATTTCGTATATCAAAAGTATGATCCGAACGACTATCTTTAAAAATTAGCCAGCCAACATAGCCCATCATAAAAGGAAAAATATAGGCTAAATAGCCAAACACGGTTAAAAATATATCCGATAACCACGCACCTGTCGGGCCACCTAAATTTAAAACCTTACTACCAGTTTGTGACCAACTGGGATCGCTGGGGTGATAACTGAATAATGCAATAATAAAATAAATCGCAGTAAATCCTAAAACAAACAATGCCCCTTCCTGCCATGCACGCTGCATGTGCAAAGACAGTGAACTTTTGTCTGAGCTCTCCAGTTTATTTGATTTTTTATCTTTTTTATTTGATGCTTGTGCCACAATATCGTCTTATTTTATTAATCTTATTTATTAAATTATTAGTGTAACTAATTAATATTATAGAGAAAAAGTCAATATTAGTAAAACCATATATTTACTAATTCTTTTACTTATACCGCTTTTAAAGTAGGGTATTTAATCTCTCCTTGGGCCACATTTACAGCTTTGTTCAGATAGATATCGTTTTGCCAATTTTTGTCAGTTAATTTTAAAATATACGGTAATATGGATGCTGATAATGCTTGAGAGGCGGTTCTAGGTACAGCGCCAGGCATATTTGTTACCCCAAAATGAATGACATTTTCCCATATATAAGTAGGGTCATCATAGCTAGTAGGATGTATGGTTTCTATACAACCACCTTGATCAACAGAAATATCAATCAACACACTACCCGGGTTCATCGTTTTTACTAATTCAGCACTAATTAAATGCGGTGCTTTATCACCTGGAATTAATACTGCACCAACCACTAAATCAGCTTGTTGCACATATTCACTAATATTATCCGAGAACGGATACAAGCTGGTTACATTATCACCTATAGCGCGCATGGCATCCAGTTTATCACGATTATTATCGAAAATAACCACTTGAGCCCCAAGTCCAGCAGCAATACGAGCCGCATTACTGCCCGCTACACCAGCACCCAAAATAACAACTTTACCGCGCTCGGCAGCTGCTAGTCCGCCCAATAAGATACCACGACCTTGATGATGATGATGTAATAAATTCGAACCAATTTGCACAGCCAAACGTCCAGCGATATCACTCATTGGTGTCAATAATGGTAACCTACCGTTACTATCAAACACTGTTTCAAATGCTATTGCGGTCAATCCGACTGCACATAATGCTGCCAGCAACTCCGGCTCAGCAGCTAAATGCAAATAAGAAAACAAGAGTTGATCGGAGCGAAGTTTATTAACCTCTTCATTCAGCGGTTCTTTTACTTTTACCAATAATTGTGCACGTTCATAAAGTTCATCTGCTGTAGAACAAATTTTTACACCACTCGATGAATATTGCGCATCGGAATAACCACTTAATATACCAGCCTTCTGTTCAATAAAAACCTCATGGCCTGCTTTTACAAGCTCTGCTGCAGCATTTGGTATTAGCGCAACTCGACCCTCCTTTACTTTAATTTCACGTGGTACACCAATTCTCATGCTCGCTCCTTTACCCGGTTGTTGAGTTTACGTACTATTACTGCTTGGATTTATGGGAACTAAATTCAATACCCCATTCCAACCCTACGTGGTTATTATTTAGTTACAATACTTTTAAATAAGAATAGGTATAAAAACGAAAACCGTCCTAAAAATATTGGACAGTTTTATTGAGATTAATTCAAAAAATAGAATTTATTAATTTAGTCGGAGTTACAAAACATGAGTGATACAAAACATTGTCGTCTTTTAATATTAGGTTCAGGGCCCGCAGGTTATGCAGCAGCCATTTATGCCGCGCGAGCAGATTTAAATCCAGTATTAGTAACAGGCTTAGAGCAAGGTGGACAGCTAATGACGACCACCGATGTTGATAACTGGCCAGGTGACGATGCTGGTGTTCAGGGCCCTGAACTAATGGCTCGTATGCAAAAACACGCGGAACGTTTTGATACTGAAATTATTTTTGACACGATAAACAAAGTTGATTTAAGTCAACGTCCCTTTATATTAAATGGCGATACCGGTCAATTTTCATGTGATGCGTTAATTATAGCAACCGGTGCCTCAGCCATGTATTTAGGTTTACCATCTGAAGAAAAATTTAAAGGTAAAGGTGTCTCCGCTTGCGCAACGTGTGATGGTTTTTTCTATAAAAACAAACCTGTCGCGGTCATTGGTGGTGGTAATACGGCTGTTGGAGAAGCACTTTATTTAGCCAATATCGCCTCACACGTTACGATCATACATCGCCGAAATAAATTTAAGTCCGAAAAAATTCTAAGCGACAAATTACTAGCAAAATCACAGTTTGGATCTGAAAATGGTAACATCACAGTTGAATGGGATAGCACCTTAGATGAAGTTCTTGGCGATGACATGGGCGTAACCGGCCTAAGAATGAAAAAAACGGATGGTGCCGAGACAAAAGAAATAAAAGTCGATGGCGTGTTTATTGCTATTGGCCACAAACCGAACACCAGTTTATTTGAAGGCCAATTAGATATGACTAATGGTTATATCGAAGTACAATCTGGTAAAGACGGTAATGCCACCGCAACCAGTGTCCCCGGTGTATTTGCTTCGGGAGATGTTGCCGATCACATTTACCGTCAAGCAATTACTTCTGCAGGCACTGGCTGTATGGCAGCACTCGATTGTGAACGTTATTTAGATGATTTAGAAAATAAAAAATAATGAGTATATCTTCATAACATTTTTTTTATGCCAATACAGTTAGAAATTCAAATCTGTGGCTCGATGTCGGAGATTCCGGCATCGTCATGGAATGCATTAATTGGCACAGAGTTGCCATTTTTAAAACATCAATACCTAAGTGCTCTAGAAAACAACCAAGCAGTCGGTAAAGAGTTTGGTTGGATTCCCCAATATTTAATTGCTTGGCAAGTAACCGAAAATGAAAAAATACTGGCTGGTGCCGTGCCGCTGTATTTAAAATACAACTCTTATGGTGAGTTTGTGTTTGATTGGGCATGGGCTGATGCGTACACTCGCTCAGGTTTAGACTACTATCCAAAACTGGTTATCGCGACACCATATAATCCAGTTACCGGGCATCGACTACTATTAAATCCCAACGTTGATGAAATTGAAATTAGTAACAATCTTATTACTTCTGTTAACGAATATTCTAAAACATTAAATGTTTCTAGTGTGCATTGGTTGTTTCCGACAGAATCTGAAATGACTATTTTAAAACAACACAAACTAATGCAGCGTATCGGATGTCAATTTCATTGGACGAATAAAAATTATGAGAGTTTTAAAAATTACCTTGAAAACATGACATCAAAAAATCGAAAAAAAATAAATCGTGAACGTCGTCGAGCAGTTGAACAAAACATAAGTTTCGAGCTTCTGGAAGGCGATCAAATAAATGTCGAACAATGGGCAATTTATCACCATTTTTATGCTAGCACCTTTGATAAAAAAGGCGGCGTTGCAACATTATCATTAGATTTTTTTAAAGAAATTGGCCAAACCATGCCTAAAAATATTTTAATGGTGTTAGCCAAGCATCAAGGTGAATATGTCGCCGGTGCTTTTAACTTAAAAGATCAAAATTGTTTATACGGCCGACACTGGGGTTGTATTGATGAATTCCATAGTTTACATTTTGAAACTTGTTATTACCAAGGTTTGGAATATTGCATTAAAAATAAATTATCGGGATTTGAACCTGGAGCCCAAGGCGAGCATAAAATTAGTCGAGGTTTTTTACCAACGACAACTTGGTCTGCACATGCAATAGCACACCCAGAATTTAATAATGTTATTAAAGATTTTTTAGATAGAGAAGAAGCTGGTATGATTCATTATATTGATTCATTAAAATCACATTCACCGTTTAAATAATGAATATGCAAATACCCTATTGGTTAAAAACGTCTGAACCGGAACTTTTTCCAGACACCTCATGTGCCTTAGAAGAACCCGATGGTTTATTGGCACTTGGCGGTGACTTATCCTTAAAACGTTTAACCAGTGCTTATCAAAAAGGTATTTTTCCTTGGTATAGCAATGGACAACCCATTATGTGGTGGTCCCCTAATCCACGTTCGATACTAACACCTGAAAACGTACATATTTCGCGAAGCATGCGCAAGACGCTAAAAAAATCTTGGTTTAACGTCACCTTTGATCACGATTTTTCGGGAGTCATCAATAATTGTGCCACAGCTCGAAGCGAAGGAACTTGGATTACGATTGAAATGCAACAGGCCTATATAGAAATGCATAAAGCCGGGTTTGCACATTCAGTTGAAGTTTGGGTCGATGAGGAACTCGTTGGTGGTCTCTACGGTATCGCGCTGGATAAAGTCTTTTTTGGTGAATCCATGTTTAGTAAAATGAATGATGTTTCTAAAATAGCACTTATTAAATTATGTCAAAAATTAGACGACGATGGCTTTAAAATAGTTGATTGCCAGGTTCAATCACAGCATCTAAGCAGTTTGGGGGCTGAATTAGTTTCTCGTGCAAAGTTTAATAATTTACTACAATTAAACTGTCAAACAGCAACAAGTTCCAATTGGCGATGATAATAATGGCAACTTAAAGTAAAATGACCGATCAATCTAAAAACGCTCAAAATCTCGATGGCTTACAATTCTATGTCTCACCATCACATGAATGCAGTTATCTGGAAGAACAGCATGCCATCACCTTATTTGCTGACCCGACCAGCTTACTCAATAATTCTCAATATCAAGCGCTTTCAAAAATTGGATTTAGACGTAGTGGTGAACATATCTACCGCCCCCATTGTAACAATTGTAGCGCATGTATTCCGGTTCGATTAGCCGTTAACGATTTTAAGCTAAACCGTAATCAGCGACGAATTCTAAAATTAAACTCTACTATTAAAGTGACGATTTGTAATTCAGACTATAAAGACGAACATTATGAGCTCTATCGACGTTATATTAAATCACGCCATCCTGGCGGTGGTATGGATGATGACGATGTAAAAAGCTATAAGAGTTTTATTTCATCGAGTTGGAGTGATACTTATTTATACGAATTTAGACTGGACACAAAATTAGTTGCCGTTGCTGTCACGGATCATCTTAATGACTCAATGTCTGCTGTATATACATTTTTTGACCCCAATTTTAGTAAACACTCTCTAGGGGTCTATTCAGTGTTATGGCAAATTGAATATGGAATCAACAATAAACTGTTATGGTTATACCTAGGTTACTGGATTAAAGAATGTCAAAAAATGTCCTACAAAGACAATTACCGGCCAATAGAATATTTTGATGGTATGAGTTGGGATACTCTCGCAGATAAATAAGCTGTTTTCATCTATTATCATCCCGGTTGCACTACTGAAACAACATTTCGATGCCACTATTTCACATTTACTTAAAGTTCCTTTGCCTATTGCGGTAATTTAGGGCATTATTCGCGCTTGAATTTTCAAGTATCCAATATCCAAATAGCTGGATATGCTACAATAAGCTGATTTTAGAATGAACTTACTAACTATGCAGGTAATCAATGGCTAAAGAAGAACATATTGAAATGGAAGGTACGGTTATCGATACCCTACCCAACACCATGTTTCGAGTAGAACTAGAAAATGGACATGTGGTGACAGCCCACATTTCTGGAAAAATGCGTAAACATTATATTCGCATATTAACTGGCGACAAAGTTACTATTCAACTAACACCTTATGATTTATCTAAAGGACGTATCGTCTTCCGTTCTCGTTAATTTGGCTCATTCTAACTAGATTCATTGGTTTCTAGTTCTTGTTTAGAATCTAACTCAAATTTAAGCTCATCTTTTTCGAGTGTAATCGCAATGTGACCACCTGAAGATAATTTACCAAACAACAGTTCTTCTGCCATTGGACGTTTAATTTTATCTTGAATTAAACGTGCCATTGGACGGGCTCCCATTTCATCATCATAACCATTCATTGCTAACCACGTTCTGGCTTCGTCATCAACGCTCAGAGTGACACCCTTGGCTTCTAGTTGTCCTTCTAATTCAAATAAGAATTTATCGATAACTTTACTAATAGTATCTTGAGCCAATGCTTTAAATTGAATAATGGTATCCAAACGATTACGGAATTCAGGTGTAAATGTTCTATTAATAACTTCAAGAGAATCTTTACTGTGATCTTGCTTGGTAAAACCAATCGAAGGTCGATTAACTCGATCAGCACCCGCATTTGTGGTCATAACAATAATGACATTTCGGAAATCCGCTTTTCGACCATTATTATCCGTTAAAGTACCGTGATCCATAACTTGTAATAATAAATTAAAAACTTCTGGATGCGCTTTTTCTATTTCATCCAGTAATAAAACAGCATGAGGATGTTTATTAATGGCTTCCGTTAACAACCCACCTTGATCATAACCAACATAACCTGGCGGCGCACCAATTAATCTGGAAACCGTATGCCGTTCCATGTATTCAGACATATCGAATCGAATTAATTCAATTCCTAAAATTCGCGCTAATTGACGTGTAACTTCGGTTTTACCAACACCGGTTGGACCGGCACATAAAAAACTACCAATGGGTTTTTTACTATCACCTAAACCGGAACGAGACAACTTAATAGCGGTACTCATCGCGTCAACAGCATCATCCTGGCCATAAATAACTAATTTTAAATTGCTATCTAAGTGTTTCAGTATATCTTTGTCGTCTTTTGAAACAGTTTTTTCTGGAATTCTAGCCATTTTCGAAATGATTTTTTCAACTTCTTTAACGCCAATGGTTTTTTTACGTTTAGATTTAATTGCCATACGTTGTTTAGCACCAGCCTCATCAATAACATCAACGGCTTTATCGGGAAGGTGGCGATCATTAATATAACGATCAGAAAGTTCAACCGCAGTACGAATAGCCTGATGGGTATATTTAACTTCATGATGCTCTTCAAATCGTGATTTTAAACCTTCCAATATTTGAATTGTTTCATCAACCGAGGGCTCATCAATATCGACCTTTTGGAAACGTCTGGCTAAAGCACGATCTTTTTCAAAAATGCCTCGATACTCTTGATACGTGGTCGAACCAATACATCTCAAATCCCCGGTTGCTAATACCGGTTTAATTAAATTAGAGGCATCCATAGCACCACCTGAAGCTGCGCCAGCACCGATGATGGTGTGAATTTCATCAATAAATAATATTGAATGCTCTTCTTTTTTTAATTGCGATAAAATTGCTTTTAATCTTTTTTCAAAATCACCGCGGTATTTTGTGCCGGCTAATAACGCCCCCATATCTAAAGAGTAAACAACAGACTCAGAAATCACTTCGGGTACTTGCTCATCAACAATCATTTTAGCCAAGCCTTCTGCTAATGCTGTTTTACCAACACCAGCTTCACCAACCAATAATGGATTATTTTTACGGCGGCGACATAATATTTGCACGGTTCGCTCTATTTCGTCCTTACGGCCGATTAATGGATCAATTTTACCCGTTGATGCTAATTGGTTTAAATTTGTAGCATAGAGTTCTAACGGAGTTTGACTCGGTGTCTCACCTTCTTCAACACCCGCATTCGATGGACTAATCGAATCATCATCATTTAATTTAGAAATTCCATGAGAAATATAATTAACAACATCTAATCGGTTAACATCTTGTTTTTTCAAAAAATAAACTGCTTGTGATTCTTGCTCGCTAAAAATAGCAACAAGTACATTAGCGCCGGTAACTTCTTGCTTTCCCGACGATTGCACATGAAACACCGCACGTTGCAACACACGTTGAAAACCTAAAGTGGGTTGAGTCTCACGTTCATCTTCCGGAGGCAATAATGGTGTTGTTTCATTTAAAAAGGTGTCTAACTCCGATTTAAGTAAACCTAAATTTGCACCACAAGCTTTTAATACGTCTTCTGCAGATTGATTATTTAACAACGCCAGAAGTAAATGTTCGACGGTCATAAATTCATGGTCTTTATCACGAGCATCTTTAAATGCATTGTTTAACGCAGTTTCTAGATCTTTATTTAACATCAGTCTTTACCCATTTAATTCTAATGTACACATCAAAGGATGATCATGTGTACGAGAATAGTCATTCACTTGTGCTACTTTAGTTTCGGCGATATCACGACCGAAAATACCACAAATACCTTTTCCATTATTATGAACATTTAACATCACTTTAATTGCTCTTTCACGATTCATGCCAAAAAAGCCTTCAAGAATCGAGATCACAAAATCCATAGGAGTATAATCGTCATTCATCAGCACAACTTTATACATTGGTGGCTTTTTTAATTTTGGTTTAGCTTCTTCAAGCGCCAAGCCTCCATCTTGATTACCTTGGTCATCGTGTTGTTTTGTGTTACTTATCATCATTCTCATGGTTTAATTTTAGTTGATTCCATTATTTTGTGCCTAGCTAGAAATCACATAAATTTTCATCATTTTAAAATGCACATTTTAAAAATTTGTCTATAGTTATGTAATAAAATATCTAATGAAGTTTACTCGATCATATAGATATACATAAGTACTTGAATAATAAATATTAATTTTAATAATTATCTTTTAACCCCGTATTTAAGCAACAGTATTTTATGGAGGCTAACAAGCATGAGTATTGGCACTGTTAAGTGGTTTAGTAATGCAAAAGGTTATGGCTTTATTTCCCCTGAAACCGGTGGAGACGATGTATTTGCGCACTTTTCTGCAATTACTATGGAAGGTTACAAAACCTTAAAAAAAGGTCAGACAGTCGATTTTGAATCAACCCCAGGACCAAAAGGTATGCATGCAGTTGACATCAAACCCCATCTATCTGAGGTTGTCCAATCCTAATCCGTTATACTCTGCAGAACCTCGTTATAAATACAATAACGAGGTTCTGTTCAAAAAACCACCGAATCCAGACCATTTATCACATATTTTGACAAATAGCGTCACCAAATTCAGAGCAGCTCAATTTTTTGGCATCTGGCATTAATCGATGTAAATCGTAAGTAACTGTTTTTGACTGTATTGCACCCGACATGCCTTTTATTATCAAATCAGCCGCCTCAGCCCAACCCATATGCCGTAACATCATTTCAGCCGATAATATAATCGAACCCGGGTTGACCCTATTTTTACCAGCATACTTAGGTGCCGTACCATGAGTGGCTTCAAACATAGCAATATCATCAGATAAATTTGCTCCGGGGGCAATGCCAATGCCACCAACTTGAGCCGCTAAAGCATCAGACACATAATCGCCATTTAGGTTCAGTGTTGCAATCACATCATAATCTTCCGGGCGTAACAAAATTTGTTGCAGAAAAGCATCCGCAATAACATCTTTAATAACAATATCGTCACCTGTATTTGGATTTTTAAACGAACTCCAAGGCCCTCCATCGATGTCTTTTGCAGCAAACTCTTCTTTTGCCAGTTCATAGCCCCAGTTCTTGAACCCGCCTTCAGTGAATTTCATGATGTTACCTTTATGAACCAAAGTTACAGAGGCACGATTATTATCAATTGCATACTGAATTGCCTTACGAACCAAGCGTTTAGTTCCTTCACTTGATACAGGTTTAATTCCAATGCCAGATGTTTCAGGAAAACGAATTTTTGTAACAGCCATTTCATCTTGCAAAAATTTAATGACCTTTTTTACTTCCGGACTACCCGCTTGCCATTCAATTCCGGCATAAATATCTTCTGAGTTTTCTCGAAAAATCACCATGTCGGTCTTTTCAGGTTCTTTTAAAGGGCTCGGTGTGCCGTCATAATAGCGTACTGGACGTAAACAGATATAGAGATCCAATTCTTGTCGTAAAGTCACATTTAATGAGCGCATGCCACCGCCAACTGGAGTTGTTAAGGGGCCTTTAATTGACACTGCAAATTCTTTAACTGCATCAAAAGTTTCATCCGATAACCAAACATCATCACCATAGACTTTAGTGGATTTTTCTCCAGCAAAAATTTCCATCCAGGCAATTTTTCGTTCGTCACCATATGCTTTAGAAACAGCAGTATCTGTTACTAACTTCATCACTGGTGTAATATCAACACCGATGCCATCACCTTCAATAAAAGGAATAATTGGATTATTAGGTACTTGAAGGCTGTTATCAGGGTTAACTGTTATTTTAGAGCCACTAGCTGGAATTTGAATTTTATCGTATGACATGATTTCTCTCTTTGAGCACTATAGAATTACCTACTTTATCAAAAACAACAGTAACTTAGGAAGTATTATATTGATAATAACGCTATATTATTTAGGTATTGCATTTAATGCTTCGTGCTAAAATAGCAATCTACAATGTATTCGGAATTAAGAATTAACCCAAATGGCAAAATTGATATTATTCAATAAACCTTTCGATGTGCTTAGTCAATTCAGTAAAGACGGCGAACAAACCACATTAGCCGCCTTCATCGATATTAAAAACGTCTATCCAGCAGGTAGACTCGATAAAACCAGCGAAGGTTTATTGCTATTAACGGATGATGGTAAACTCCAGCATAAAATATCGCACCCTGATCATAAAATGGAAAAAACCTATTGGGTTCAAGTTGATGGTATTCCAACAAAGCACGCTATTTCACAACTAATCAATGGTGTTGCATTAAAGGATGGTAAAACAAAAAAAGCACAGGCAAAAATAATAAAACAACCGGATATCTGGCCACGTCATCCCCCCGTGCGTTATCGTGCTAATATACCAACCAGTTGGATTAGCCTGACAATTCGCGAAGGCAGAAACCGACAAGTTCGACGAATGACTGCTGCGGTAGGTTTTCCAACACTACGGTTAATACGTTATGCCATTGGACCTTGGAACATCGATAATATACAACCCGGTCACTGGCAAACAATAGATGTCACTAATTAACCTAAACTCAACTAACTAATAACTAATTTAAGGGTACTAAAATATGAGTTGGGCACCACATGTTACTGTTGCAGCAATTATAGAACACAATCATAAATTTCTTTTTGTGGAAGAAAATACCCGTAGTGGTATAAAATTGAATCAGCCTGCGGGTCATCTTGAACCAGATGAATCTATTATTGACGCAGTTATTCGTGAAACTCAGGAAGAAACCGCTCATAGCATTGAACCGCAATATTTAACAGGCATCTATCGCTGGTATAGTAAAAACAATGATTTTACCTATATTCGATTTTGTTTTTATGCAAAAAGTATCGCGTATGATGACAAGCAAGCCTTGGATACCGGGATTATAACAACATTATGGTTAACGCAAGCCGAAATAACCCAGCAGCAAGATAAATGCCGTAGCCCGTTAGTAATAGAGTGTCTTTCTGATTATATTTATGGTCAACGTTATCCATTATCGCTATTAAAAGACGAATTAATAAAGTGAACAAAATTTAAGTCTATGAATAACCCTGCAAAAAAAAATTTAAACATTATCGTTGGTATCTCTGGCGGTGTTGATTCTTCGGTAGCTGCATACCAACTGCAACAACAAAACTATATTGTTGAAGGCGTCTTTATGAAAAATTGGGAAGAAGATGATACCGATGATAATTGTACGGCTGCTGAAGATTTTAGTGATGCCCAAAAAGTGTGTGAAACCTTAAACATTCCGATTCACGGTGTAAATTTTTCGACTGAATATTGGGACAAAGTATTTAGCCACTTTTTAACAGAATATGAGGCTGGACGAACACCAAATCCGGATATTTTATGCAATAAAGAAATTAAATTTTCAGCATTTCTTGATTACGCCATATCAAAAGGTGCCGACAAAATAGCAACCGGCCATTACGCAAGTATTAAATATGAAAATGGTTACTACCGACTCTACAAGTCATTTGATAAAAATAAAGATCAAAGCTATTTTTTACACGAGCTCAATCAACACCAACTTGCTCACAGCATTTTTCCTTTGGGTGACTTAGAAAAAAATACAGTCCGAAAAATTGCAGAGCAACAACAACTCATTACATACAATAAAAAAGACAGTACTGGAATTTGCTTTATCGGTGAACGTGATTTTAAAACATTTTTATCAAACTACCTGCCCGCCCAACCGGGTAATATCATTACCGAGCACGGACAAAAAATAGCAACACACTCAGGGCTCATGTATTACACCTTAGGACAAAGACAAGGGTTAGGAATTGGGGGATTAAAAGACTACCCTGATGAACCGTGGTATGTTGCCCAAAAAAATATGAACACCAATGAATTAATCGTTGTTCAAGGCCACGAGCACCCTTTATTAAAAAGCGCCTGGCTGGAAACGCAAGATGTACACTGGATAACGCAAGCGCCAAATTCATTTCCCTATCAATGCAGAGCCAAGACACGCTATCGTCAAACTGACGCTCAATGTGAGATACAGGCGCTTTCAAAAGGTAAATATCGCGTTAAATTTGAACAACATCAATGGGCCGTTACACCCGGCCAATCCGTGGTTTTTTATCAAGGCGACGAATGCCTAGGTGGTGCTATAATCACTGAAATTCCAAATAGTATTAAATAGTTACCCTTTTATTAAACAAATTAATGAATTTTAGGAGCATTTTTGACTTTTACCGTATTTGACAAAACCATTGCACTAGCCGGAATCTATCAAACTGTCTCGATAGTGCAACAAGTTGCCAACACCGGTTTGATGGATGTGCATAACTTTGAGGTTGTTATTAGCAGCTTGCTAAATAATGAACCGGATAAAACTCTGGATGTTTATGGCAATCTAGCCAACCTGCGTTCTGGATTAGAATCGATTCAAAACCAATTAGGAAATTCAACGCAATCATTTAATAATGATATCAATCGCTATGTTGTCACCCTGTTACACCTTGAGCGTAAATTAGCCAAAAATACCAAGCTATTAAATACGATTTCAAACAGATTGAAATCTGTCAATTCACAGTTAGCGCATTTTCCAGTGACACATGAAAATATAATAGCCAATTTAGCGGATATTTATGCTGAGACAATCAGCACCTTATCACCCAAAATCATGGTAAAAGGTGAAGAAAAGTTCTTGTCCCAAACGAATAATGCCAATAAAATTAGAGCCTTATTATTATCCGGAATTCGTTCAGCAGTATTATGGCGACAAGTGGGTGGCAATCGCTGGCAGTTATTATTAAAACGCAAATACTTTGTTGCGGAATCAAAACGAATATTACAACAAGAAATACCTAAAATAATAAATTGATCTAAATTTTGGCTAACTTAATGTTAATAAATTAAGAAACAATAACTACAATTTAAGGATTTTAAATGAGCAATAAAAACGATAGCTTTAACGCCCGTTCACTATTATCAGTGAATGGTAAAGATTATGAAATTTTCCGCTTAGATAGTTTAGCAAAAAGCGAACGATTGCCTTTCTCATTAAAAATTTTATTAGAAAATTTATTGCGTTTTGAAGATAATAAAACTGTATTTGCCGCTGATATCGAGGCATTAAATAATTGGGACGCTCAAGCGGAGCCCAGTATTGAAATTGCTTATCGCCCTGCTCGTGTGTTAATGCAAGACTTTACCGGCGTGCCCGCCGTTGTTGATTTAGCCGCAATGCGTGATGCCATGGTTGATCTGGGTGGCGATCCTGAAAAAATTAATCCACTACAACCGGCTGAGCTTGTCATTGATCATTCAGTCCAAGTTGATGTATCCGGTGTCGCTAACGCTTTCGAATTAAATGCAGATTTAGAATACAGTCGAAATCAAGAACGTTACAGTTTTTTAAAATGGGGACAAAAAGCATTCTCAAATTTTGCCGTAGTACCACCCGATACCGGTATTGTGCATCAAGTTAATCTAGAGCATTTGGCTCGTGTTGTTTTTGATAAAGAAAATAATGGTGTATTACAAGCTTATCCAGATACTCTTGTTGGAACAGATTCTCATACCACCATGATCAATGGTCTTGGCGTACTCGGTTGGGGCGTTGGTGGAATTGAAGCCGAAGCGGCTATGTTGGGTCAACCAGTGTCAATGCTCATTCCACAAGTTGTTGGTTTTAAATTAACGGGTAAACTACCCGAAGGCACGACAGCAACGGACTTAGTATTAACCGTTGTTGAAATCCTTCGTCAACATGGCGTAGTCGGAAAATTCGTAGAATTTTTTGGTGACGGTATGGTGCACTTGCCATTAGCCGATCGAGCCACAATCGCAAACATGGCTCCAGAATACGGTGCAACCTGTGGCATATTCCCGATTGATAATGAAACATTAAACTACATGCGTTTAAGTGGCCGCAGCGAAGCACAAATTAAGCTAACAGAAGCGTATGCAAAAGCTCAAGGTATATTCCATACCGACGCAAGTCCACAAGCCGATTATACCAGTGTCATCGAATTGGATATCAACACAATCGTACCAAGTCTATCAGGACCAAAACGTCCTCAAGATCGCGTTGAGCTGCGAAAATCAAAAACCATGTTTGAAACGGCACTCCATAATTTAAATACTGAGCGTAAAGCAAATAGCAAGCCGATAAACACAACCGTTAAAGGACAAAAAGTTGAAATTAAAGATGGTGCTGTCGTTATCGCCGCGATTACTTCCTGCACCAATACCTCCAATCCATCGGTAATGTTAGGTGCCGGATTAGTGGCACAAAAAGCCCATAAGTTAGGACTTAAAGTACAACCGTGGGTAAAAACCTCATTAGGGCCCGGCTCTCGAGTGGTATCAGAATACCTCGATAAAGCTGGCTTAACTGCCGATTTAGAAAGTTTAGGATTTCATGTCGTGGGTTATGGTTGTACTACCTGCATCGGCAACTCAGGACCACTGGATCCCGATGTTAGCAAAGCCATCCAAGAAGGTGATTTATCGGTTACTTCGGTATTATCTGGAAATCGAAATTTCGAAGGTCGAGTGCATGCCGAAGTTCGAATGAATTATCTGGCTTCACCGCCACTGGTTGTTGCTTATGCCATTGCAGGAACAATGAATATTGACCTATATAACGAGCCCTTAGGACAAGACAAACAAGGTAATGATGTTTATCTAAAAGACATTTGGCCATCACAACATGAAGTTCAAGAAATCGTTCAAAAAAATGTAACTCGCGATCAATTTACCTCAAGTTATCAAAAAGTTTATGAAGGTGAGTCTCGATGGAACAAACTCAGCTCACCAGAAGGCAAATTATTTGAATGGTCAAAAGAGTCTACTTATATACAATATCCCCCCTATTTCACCGGTATGTCAAAAAATCCCGGTACGGTTGACGATAT
>CAZEPW010000041.1:0-32502 GCA_964514215.1 uncultured Thioalkalispiraceae bacterium | reverse complement strand
AGTTACACACAACCAGTTGGTTTTGGAAGACCAGCATATTTACATGCTTGTTTACCAGGACCATAAGGAAACAACTCATATAAATATTTGCTATTACCTTTGTCTTTACCTAACTTTTTACCAATTGCTTTTGTTAATACACGAACTGCAGGAGCAATTTGGTATTCTTCATAATATTCACGTAAGAAATTAATAACTTCCCAATGACTTTCTGTTAATTCACAGTCATCAATTTTTGCCATAATGGTCGCACAATCAGGCTCCCATTCGTCACGATTTTCTAAGTAACCTTCTTCATCAGTTTCAAGTGATTTACCATTTACTTCAATTGCCATGGTGCTCTCTCCTAAGTTAAGAGTTTAAAATTAAAATTACAACCAGGATTGAAGGTTATCATTTTCGATCACAAGGTTTACAAAACCGCTGTAATCGACAACTTTAATACCATCAATCAATTTATCTTCAGTTACGCCTCTGGCTTTTAAATCTGGACCTAGCGCATAAAAACTGGTTTCTTTCATTGAATTACTTACAGCATCACTGCAAGTTGAACCCTTCATTGCACCGTAGACACCATCTTCAGTTAACAACACAGAACTACCTGATATCGCTAAACGAATACATGCTTTTAGTGAATCACCGTCAAAAGGGGATTTATTTACTATATGTAACATTGCCATTTTGAAATCCTTCCTTAAAAGCTACAAACAACATTTTGCTCATCGAAAATTTTTGCAAGTTCTGCAGATGAAACAACTTTGATTGAATCTTTTTCAGCCCAATCATCATCTTCATCTTCATACTTGAGAGGCATAATATCGTCTAAGGTGAGACCACGCTCTTCTAAAGATTCTTTTTCAATGTACAATTTATTAATATCATAATCGCCTAAGGCTTTATAGGTTGGTGAGAAATTTTTAGTACCAAGCCCGGATGTATCCTGGTTTGTTAGTAATTGATAAACACCATCACCAACAAATGCCAAACTAACATCCTGATCAAATGCGGCACTGATCAAAACAACTTCTAAAGCTTCCCAAGCATAAATAGTACCGTGTGGTGCTTTACGATTAACAAACATGAATTTTTTAATTGCTGACATAATTCGCTCCCATTAATCGCCAAATACAACCAGACGATCGCACTCGATGCCTGCTTCTACTAATTGCCCTAAACCTGAAATACGGAAACCGTCAGCAATGTTATCGCCGTCTTTACCGTTTCGTTTTGCTTCACCTTCATCAACAATACCGCGTCGTTGAGCTGCTGCTACACAGACCACCAAGTCAAGCTTATGCTTTTCAGCTAGCTCAGACCAGCCAGCAACGATATTTCTATCGTCCTGTGGTGGGGTTGTGTAGCGTGTGCCGTTGTTTACGCCATCATGATAGAAGAACACACGAAAGATCTCGTGGCCAGCCTCTAACGCAGCAACACAAAAGTTGTATGCTGTGGTAGAAGCCTCATGCGTATAGGGTCCTTCATTAATTTGAATACCTAACTTCATTATAATCCCCTATCTTAGAAGCGGATATGTGTAGAAGCGTTTAAGCTGCTTCGTGCACCACGCCAGTTATCAATATGGTATTTGGTGAATGGTAAGTCAGTTAGTTCAAAGAAACGAGGCCAACCAATACGATCA
The DNA here is from genome assembly GCA_964514215.1 of uncultured Thioalkalispiraceae bacterium. GTDB lineage: Bacteria > Pseudomonadota > Gammaproteobacteria > UBA6429 > Thiohalophilaceae > CAYQUC01. The sequence continues at coordinate 30,860 of CAZEPW010000041.1, read as the reverse complement.
ATCCAGTCATTAATACGTTCCCAATCTTTAGCATCTGCTTTATAAGAAGCAAGGATATTTTTAACAATAGCAGTAGCTTCAGGCCATCTTGGTGGATTGTTAGGGATACCAGCAGCAACTAATTTTTGGAAGCTTGGTTTGCTACGTGCATTAGAGTGATTACCGCCAACCCAAATAGCTAATTTAGAATGCTCAGCATCATTGATTTGCATTGGAGGGCAAGGAGGGAAACACGCACCACAACAAATACATTTCTTTTCGTCTACTTCTAAAGAAGGTTTGCCATTAACCATTGCAGGTCGAATAGCTGCAACAGGGCAACGAGCAACAACAGTTGGACGTTCACAAGCATTTGCAACTAAGTCATGATTAATTTTAGGTGGCTTAGTGTGTTGTACGTTAATAGCGATATCGCCTTGTCCACCACAGTTAATTTGACAACAAGAAGTTGTAATATGCACACGGTTAGGCATGTTACATTCTTTAAATTCATCAATTAACTCATCCATCATTGCTTTAACAACACCAGAGGCATCAGTACCTGGAATATCGCAGTGTAACCAACCCTGTGTATGAGACATCATAGCAACAGAGTTTTTAGTACCACCGACAATAAAACCAGCTTCTTCAATAGCGGCAATTAGCGGTTTTACTTGTGCTTCTTCAGTCAGCATATATTCGACATTTGATCGAATAGTGAAACGGATATATCCGTCAGCGAATTTATCACCGATATCACATAATGTACGTAATGTGTAGATATCTAAAATACGTTGTGTTGCACATTTTACAGTCCACAATTTGTCATTGTTTTTTGATACGTGCAATAAAACACCTGGTTGTGGATCTTCATGATACTTCCACTGTCCAAAGTTTTTACGCATTGTTGGGTGCATGTACTGGAATCCATCAGGACAACCAGACTCAATAGGCGAGCGCATTTCAACTTGAGCCATTTAAAATCTCCTAAATACTTTTAATTAAATTTTGTTAGCGAAAAACTGCGATTAACCTGCAGCTTCCATTTTATTGTTGAACCAAGCTTCAGCTTCTTCATCCCAACCATCCATACGAATGTAAGAACTTTGACGTGGGCTGCCGATCATATTTGGATCAACATTAACACCAACACCTTCAAGGAAGTTTACTAAACCGATACGTTCAATCATTTCACCAGTACGTTCATGCTCAAGACCATTTTCAGCCCAGAAGTCAATGATTTCTTCAGCAAGCTCTACGATTTTTTCGTAGTCTTCATCCGATTCCATTTTCCAAAAAGGAATAACAACAGTCCCCATCATGTCACCAATCTTCAGTGTACGTTTACCACCGATAAGGATAGTAACACCACGATCATCACCTGGAGATAAAGCTTTAGTCATTACGTTTAAGCAATGCATACAACGAACACAGTTACGATTATCAATTGTTAATTCATCACTGTCAGAAAGTGTCATACAATCAGTAGGGCAACGTGATGTGACGTTATCGATAACATATTGACGACCTTTTTTAGCGACAAAGTTTTTAACTTCAGCTTGGTCAACTTTCATGTCATCACGCCATGTACCAATCACCGCAAAATCAGAACGCTCAATTGCATTTTGACAATCATTTGGGCAACCAGAAATTTTGAACTTAAATTTATAAGGAAGAGCCGGACGATGAACGTCATCAGTAAAGTTGTTTACTAATAAACGTTGTAATTTATGTTCGTTAGCACAGGATTGTTCACAACGTGCAGCACCAACACATGACATTGCTGTCCGAACACAAGGTCCAGCACCACCAAGATCCCAACCATAATCGTTGATTTCGTCAAAGAAATGTTGAACATTTTTAGTGTCCGTACCGATGAACATGATGTTACCAGTCTGACCGTGAAATGTTACCAAACCTGAACCGTATTTTTCCCAGCTATCACCTAACTGACGTAGCATGTCAGTTGTGTAGTAGTTACCTGGACTAGGTTGTACACGTAATGTGTGGAATTCTTTAGATGCAACGAAAGCGTCAGCTACTTCAGAGAAACGAGGGATAATACCACCACCATAACCAAACACACTTACAGTTCCGCCTTTCCAATAACCTTTACGGGTTTCATATGAATGCTCTAATTGACCCAAAAGTGAATTAGCCATTTCATTAATTCTTTTTTCTGGATGATCGTCGCGTAAACGTTTGAAACCAGAAATAAAACTAGGCCAAGGGCCGTTTTCTAATTCATCTAACATTGGCGTATCAAATTGTTTGGCCATTTTTTTCTCCTTAGTGGATGGGAGCTCCCAATCCTGCGGCTATAAATTTAAATGTACTAACAAACTTAATTTTAAATTTGTTAACTGTTTCTCTTCTTACTTTACATTGCAATGGAAAGACAATTAAGTCGTACTTTCCTGAATTCGAAGGATTTTAGGACGCGAAACTAGGATTGAGAACCGTACCAAAGGGGGGTAGTAGCTTGACGGGGTATCTCTATAGGGATAGGTGTAATTGGGTAAATTTATTGCGATATAAGTAAAATTAGGACAGTTTTAGAAATATATATGAATGAAAACAGATAGATAAGTAACTTATTTAATTTGAATTCGAATCTACCCTCAAGTTGTTATTTTGAAATGGCTGCAGATCAGGAATAATTTCATTTTTACTAGTATTGATGAATATTATTAATAATCTAGTAATATACTAATTTTGAAACGGATGAATTTGATTTAAAATAATAACTTAACATGCTTGTTAAATAAGCAATTGGTGTAAAGAAGGTATATGAGTTTAGAATCATTAGCTATTTGTCCGCAGTTTGATTTATTAAATAATGAAGCTTACCAGAAGTGGCGAACTGAAAAACTTTTTCGTTATCCAGTGTCGGTAAATGAACTCATCGTTGTTATTAATGATTTTATCTCATTAAGTGAAGTTGAGCTAAAAAGTATTCATGAGTGCATCGAAGAATTTAATATGGTGATTTATTCTCTCAAAAAACCAAGAGCAGTTTCAGCTACTGAGTTATGTCTCTTTGTTGCTAAGTTTGGCTTATATAGTATAGATGCTAACTTATGTTCCAATGAAGAAAATGTAAGCACGGTTACTGTTGTTGATGAAGGGCGAAATAAGAATTATATTCCATACACGAATAAACCGATAAGTTGGCACACTGATGGGTATTATAATTCTCTTGATAATTCCGTAAGAAGCTTCATCCTTCATTGTATACAAGATGCAAATTCTGGTGGTTATAATAATCTGATCGATCCGGAAATAGTTTATATTTTGTTACGCGATAATAATCCAGAGTATATTCGGGTTTTAATGCAGGATGATGTTTTAACGATTCCAGAAAATATTGAAAATGGTGTAAAAATTCGAGACGAGCAATCGGGGCCGGTTTTTACTGTTGATAAAAAAACGGGTGAGTTACACATGCGGTATACTGCACGTACACGAAGCATCAAATGGAAAGATACTGAGCTAGTAACCCAAGCTGTTGCTGCTATTAGTACAATATTTAAAACTAGGTCTGAGTATATTTTTAAATATAAACTCAAAGCTGGGCAGGGGTTACTTTGTAATAATGTGTTGCATAATCGCACCGCGTTTGACGATACTGTAGAAAATACTATTTCAAATAGCAAAAGAGAGCTACTTCGAGCACGTTATAATGAACGTGTTCAAATAGTTAAAAGTTAAAGTTAATTAAAGAGATACCCATTATGTTGTGGTTAAGTGAAGTGTTATTACAAAATCATCAATTAGAAAATTTTGATGAGCTGATTAATGTGATTCAGCAGCGCGCAAAAGATGGTGAAATATTTTTTCAAATGGATGTTAAACCGCCATTTTTAGATACACCTGAAAATTGGGAAGAAAAATTAGAAGCGATATTTACGAGTGTCCGAGCAACATGATGTATTGGGAAGAAGAAAAAAAGACCAAGCCTGAGTATCAAGTACCTGATGATATTCAAGATTTGATTTTTAAAATTAATTGTAAGAGTTTACCGATGGACCATGCGCAAGGTCTTTCTGAGGCTTTATGCAATGCATTACCATGGTTAGTTGAAGAACCTTTAGCTGGAATTCATCTAATTCATGCTGCAGAGTCGGGAAATGGTTGGATTCGCCCTGAAATAACCGAAAATGAAGTGTTAAATTTATCTAAACGAACAAAATTACACCTTAGGTTACCTAAAAACCGACTTGAAGATGCACAAATTCTACAAGGTAAGACAATAATGGTTGACGGCCATGAGCTTGGTATTAGAGAATCCGCACCGAGAAAATTAACGAAGTCGCCTATTATTTTTTCTCGTTATATTTTGACCGATGATGACGATGAAAGCGCTTTTTTGGCAAACGTTCATGAGCAACTTTCAGTGATGGGCGTTAAGGTTCGTAAAATGCTGTGCGGTAAATACCATCAGCATAAAATAGCATCGGGCATTATGTCGACAAGAAGTTTAATGATAGCTGATTTGGAAGCGGATGAATCAGTATTATTACAACAACAAGGTTTAGGCCCAAACCGATTATTTGGGTGTGGTTTGTTTTTGGCTCATAAAGGTATTTTGGCAGTTGATGCTGAATCTGAGAAAGTGCAAACCAAAGATTTTTAATCATGCAATTTAATTATAATTTAAAGTGCATTAATTTTAAGAAGTTTTTAATAATTTTAAAGTAAGGAGTTTGATATGCCAACATTAGAAGCAGACGGAAAAACAGTAGAAGTTACAGATAATGGATATTTAGTTGAATACAATGATTGGACTGATGCAATAGGTGCCAAAATTGCAGAAGACGAAGGTGTTACCATGACCGATGAACATTGGGATGTTGTTCATTATTTACGTGCTGAACATGCAGAAAGTCCTGGTACCGAGCCTAATGAACGAAATATCACTAAAGACATGGGTAAAAAATGGGGTAAAAAGATTAACTCTAAGTACATGTATGACTTATTTCCTGGTATGCCATCTAAGCAAGGTCGTAAAATTGGTGGAATGCCACAAAGTACCCGTAAAGGCGGTTACTAGGCGTATTTTCTGCATAAGTATTTGTTGATATAGACCTAATGGGATATTTCAGCATGATTATGGGCTTGATAAAGTCACGCCCATAGAATTTTTAGCCCGTACTAACTGTATGTTGATTATAGAGTTAAGTATAGAAATATGAGGATATTGGAATGAGCAGCAAGCAAGATCTAATTAAAGAAATGTTAGCAATGCAAAAGAAGTTTATTGATTTTGAACGTAAAGATGGCGTTGATATGAAAGATTATTATACTCCTGAATCTGGACATGTTTTAGATCAGTATCGTGAAAAATATTCAGAATTAGCCGCAAAAGTAAATGCGATGGCTCATGAAGAAAAAGGTTCTGAAGCATAAGTTTGCTTATCTATCAGATAAAAAAGGCCGCTTATTAGCGGCTTTTTTTATCGCTATTATTATATATCGGCCCACATTCGAAGTAAGTTTGCATAACTATTATTAATACGTGATGTTATTTCAGAACTCGGATCTTCCAAAAGCAACTGATCTCGCGATAGTCCTAAGTTGTATAACAAAGCACGTTGTTCAGGCGAGCGAACCATGCTTTGTACCCACGTGACAGCGACTAATCTTTCACCTGCTGTGATCTTATTAATGTGATGAATACTTGATGATGGATATATTACTGCATCACCAGCGTTTAGCTTTACTTGCTGCTCGCCAAATTGATCGTTAATAACCAATTCGCCACCATCGTAATCTGAGGGTGAATTTAGAAAGATCGTGATGGAAATGTCTGTACGATAGCATTGTCCTTGGCTACCCATGATAGGGTCGTCAATATGATCGCCATAAGACATACCTTGGGTATATTTTGCATAGAATGGTGTTGCGATATTTTTAGGAAAAGTAGCACCTATATATGTAGTATGTTTTATGAGGCTGTTCATAACAATATTGTTTAGTTGGTTTAAAACAGGATTACTGGATGCGATTTCTTGATTTTGCTTAACGGATTCAGCCAATTTACCCGCTGATAGTTTGCCGTCAATAAATTCAGCATTGCTAAGTATATTTTGGATGGCGCTAAGCTGTTGTTGGCTTAACAAACTGGGTATTTGTATTAACATATTATTTTTGCTTTAATCAAATTTATTTAATGGAATTTGAATTGTAATTTACTGAGGTATTAAATGAAATTAAAAATTTTTATTGATGATAAACAAATGTCTGTTAACGTCACAGATGATATTCTTTATGGCGCTAAAGACTTTTTCAATAAAATGAATGTCGATATGGATAAAGGCTGGCAGATGAGCCGTAGTTGGGTTGAAAATCCTAATAAGGTCCAACGTTGTCAGATTGCTGCTGATAAAATAATAGCTGCGGTGCATAATGAAAATCAAAATTTATTGAACATGATGGCCGGTTTTATTTTACATACCTTACCAGACGTGGTGGACGTTCATATTGATGGTGGTGGTGAAATGATGGAAACTGAATTGGTGCTTTCAAATGGTACGAGATTGTCTGATACTATTTAATTTGAAGTTATTTAAGCAAAATAATTATAAATGTTATGGCAGACTTATTTAGTGTTACAGCGTCATTACGAATTCAAGTAGACAAAAATAAACTGTATGTTATTGCTGAATGTTACCCGCATCCTAATGGCTTAGTTTATATCGATTTATACTGGAATGAGTTAATTGCCAGCGAGGATTCATGTATTCATTTAATTGAAGCAAATCTAAAAGGTGAGGGCCATGGAAAATTGCTAACAATGTTATTCACGTGTTGGGATGTCATGCTACTTATGCATCGTTAGCTTCAGAATATGCAAGCTGGTTAGATTATTATCAAGTTACTAATTTAGAGCCGTCAAGAAAATTATTAAATGAAAAATTATTGAATCTCGGAGTAGCGTCGCAACATTTAAAAGACTGTAAAGTAGTTTATCTGGATGTTAATAATTCATCGAAGTAATATTTATGCCAGTAAAATAATGAACTTGATTTAGTGTAATACATGATGTTTATTCCCGGAAACTCAAGAGTTGCACTTCGATATTTGCCTGGCTTATTTTTATAGGAGGCTCCAATTTTATCACCAGGTTTTTCCTGACTAAGTGCAATTTTAATTGAATTATTATCAATGCCAGCACCTTCATATAATACTTCTAAGCGGTAGTTATCGTCTTCTGAGTAAATTACGATAACTTCCAGTTGCTTATCTTTATTGACCATTAATGCAGCCCAGTCGGGTTTATTATCACCATTAAAATCATCTTCGACAGTCCATGGTTTTGGTGAATCACCGCGTTTTAATAAATGCCGACGCATAAAACCAAATAGCTTGCCAGTTGGTGGATAGTAATCTGGGTGCGATTTATCTAATAATTTTTGTGCATATTCAGGTATGGTGAAATCATCATCAAAATTAATTTCTTCTGGTGCGGAATACTCTTCGCCATCATCATAAGATTCAGTGTCATCATCGTTTGCTTTTTGGTTTTTAGTAATTGGTAGCAGTAAATCAGTATCATTTAAAAGTTCTTCAACAGTCATTGCCGCTTGATCATCAGTTAACGATGGGTAATTTGAAATGTCGGATTTTATATCAATATTATTATTTGTCGTTGTTGAATTTAACTGATCATTTACAGATTTGGGTTCGGCGTTTACGTTGGATAAACTCAAAAAAAATACGATTAGCGACGAGGGAATAATTAAAGTGGCGCTTTTTTTACTGTTGTGTTTGATCATTATATTTAACTTAGACTAATTATTGTACGTTATACAAAGTACTAAAATATGCTTATTTTTTGTACTAAACGTAATGTGTTTAAATTTATTTCTCTTACTATTGAGTAAAGCACAGTACATTTAATAGTAATAGTGTTAAATTAGTTTAAAGGATATCATTACATGAATACAGCTTTAAAAACATATTTTATTAGATGTTTAGTTTTAAAAAGTTGATTAAAGATAGACGTTTAGACTTGATAGTTAACGGGGAGTATACATTATGACAAAGAATCAACTACAACTGGCGTTGATAGCTGCAGGAGCTTTATTTCTTTTATTTTTAGCGTTTAATACCATTGGAGGTAATGGTGTTTTATCGAGTAGTGAAACAGTTCAATTAAGCTCCAAACAAATACAACGTTCGGTTAATCGGTCTTTTCCGTTATCGCATTCCAGTACTCAAGTGAATATTAATTTAAAAAATCCTAAAGTGATTTTAAAAGAAGGTTGGGAACACATCGCGATTAATCTTGATTTAAATTTATCCGAAAAGAAACGACGTGCGAATAGAACGGTTTTTAAATCGGTTTACAATGGTAAGGTGACTTTATCTGGCTCACTAAATTATTCACCTAAGTCCGGAAAGATTTCGTTAAAGGATATAAAATTGCGCATCTTGAATTCTAAGAATATCAACGCAAGAAAAATTGCTCAAATTGAAAAATCATTAATACCGGTATTGCAAAAGAAATTTTCCCGATACCCGATTCTTCGTTTAAAAGGCAAACAATTTAAGCATAAATTAAATCAATTAGCGTTAAATAATGTTGAAATCAATAAAAATAATATTAGCTTGGAATTGGCGTTAAAGTAAATTTTATAAATCAAATTTAATGCCCTGGGCCAATGGTAATTCATTGCCCCAGTTGCTGGTATTCGTTTGACGGCGCATATAATGCTTCCAACTATCTGAACCTGCTTCACGGCCACCACCGGTATCTTTTTCTCCACCAAAAGCACCACCAATTTCAGCACCGGATGTGCCAATATTAACATTGGCAATGCCACAATCACTGCCGGTTGCCGATAAAAATAATTCTGCGGATTTAATATTGTTGGTAAATATTGCAGACGATAAACCCTGTGAAACTTCGTTTTGCATGTCGATTGCATCTTGAATGCTTTGATAGGGCATGACATATAAAATAGGAGCAAAAGTCTCTTGTAATACTGCTCTGGAGTCATGAGGCATGGCAATAATAGTAGGTTCGACATAAAATCCATCAGCATCAATTATTTTTCCGCCAAACAAAATTTCACCGTTATCATTTTTTATTGTTGTTAGTGTTTCGTTAAATTTTTTAACCGCATTGGCATTGATTAGTGGCCCCATGAGTGTGTCTTTTTTAAGAGGATCGCCTATTTTAATTTGTTGGTAGGCAGCAATTAATTTTTTAATCACCTTGGGATAAATACTATAATGAATGAATAACCGTCTTGTTGTTGTGCAACGTTGGCCACTGGTGCCGGCTGCACCAAAAACAATACCCGGAATGGCTAATTTTAAATCGGCGGTTTCGTCTAAGATAATGGCGTTATTACCACTTAATTCCAATAAGCTTCGTCCAAGGCGTTTAGCGACAATGGTATTCACTCGACGACCGGTGTTCGTCGATCCTGTAAAGGAAATTAAATTAACGCGTTTATCCGCTACAAAAAATTCAGCATCGGTATTATTATTTGTAATGAATAATGAAAATAGTCCGTTATAGTCCATATCTTGCATTACTTTATTGCAAATATGTTGAAGCGCAATCGCGCATAATGGTACTTGCGACGAAGGTTTCCATATAACGCTATTGCCGCAGATACAGGCAATAAATGCATTCCAAGCCCAAACGGCCATTGGAAAATTAAAGGCACTAATAACGCCGACGACCCCAAGGGGGTGCCATTGTTCATACATACGATGCTTAGGGCGTTCTGAGTGCATGGTATTGCCGTATAACATGCGAGATTGGCCAACAGCAAAGTCGGCTATATCAATCATTTCCTGAACTTCGCCATCACCTTCTTGTTTAATTTTTCCCATCTCAAGTGCAATTAGGCTACCTAAACTGTCTTTGTGTCGCCGTAACTCATTGCCAATATTTCGAATAAATTCGCCGCGTAGTGGCGCAGGTTGGCTCCGCCAAAACTGTTGTGCTTGTTGGCTATTTTTAATAATTTCTTCGTAATGAATTTGAGTTGCACAGGAAACAGCGGCGATAATTTTTTTTGTGGTAGGATTAACGGATTCAATTATAGTGTTATCATCTTGCTGTAACCAATTTGGTCCAGTGCAAGCACCAGAACTTAATTCAGCAATATTTAGCTTTTGCAATAATTCCATATTTTTAGACTTTAATTTTTTGCTGTTTAATAATTTAGGCATAATAATTACCGAATCTATTATTAATAATTTCTTCTAATGAAAAACTCTCTTGTGTGACAAAACCTTGGTAGTTATTGATATTAGTTAATACTAAATCAACAACGCTGCATATTCCTGCGGCTGTTGTAATCTGAATAGCTGACCAATCAATATTATTTATTTTTTTAGGGTAAACTTTTTTTACGTAATTTTCTTCCAGTAATATATCATCTTTGCCACCAATAACCGAGACGTATATTAATACAACATCTTGTTTTGTTTTTGGAACAGCATTTTCAAGAATTCGCTTTAATGTTTCTCGATCTTTATTTAATTTAAGATCATTCATTAATAATTTAATTTGTTCGCAATGCCCGGGGTAACGTATGGTTTTATAATTCATGGTCGTGATTTTGTTTTTATAGGTATCGGCTAAAGTTCCAAGCCCACCTGAAGTATTAAATGCTTCATAAATTAAACCATCGACTGATATCGTTTCATAGCCCTCTAGCGGAAGCAGGGCGGTCGGTTTACCATCTTCAATGCCATAACAGGTGTTTCCGTATTCATTAATCAGACCATCAGTTGACCATGTTAATGAATATTTTAATGCGTTATTAGGGTTAATCGGTAAAGCACCAACGCGCATTTTTACCGACTGCAAGGAATCAAATTTTTTAATTAATGATTGAGCGGCAATGCTGATAAAACCCGGTGCAAGACCACATTGAGGAACAAACGGTGTTTTCAAATTTAAACTAATATTTTTGACATGGTTGGTTACTTCAACATCTTCGGTTAAATCAAAATAAGCGGTATTGGTTTTAGCGGCGGCATTGGCAACAAAGGTATTGCAAAAATACGGTAAACTGGAAATGACGGCATTAAAATTCGTTGTCGACATTAGCTCGAATAATTGTTGTTCATTGGTTGCATCTATTGTTATTGCAGTACAATTTTGTAGTGTATATTTTGCAATAGTGGATTGCACTTGCTCATAATCGATATCGGCTAAATGAATTTTGTAATCATTACTGGAGCTTAGCAAGCACGAAATTAACGAACCTATTTTCCCGCAACCGAGCACTAAAACATTAAATTTTGTCACGTAATCACCCTAAAATTAATTCTATTAAATACTATACTTTAAGTATATCCATTTAAATTTATTTTTCACTATGTCTAATAAATATACAAATTTTGCTGGGTTATTAATTGATGAGTTACTATCACTCGATAGTGATAATCACTGGTTTCGTGGTGCTGTTGTTCAAGAAACGCTTGAAACTAAAAATCATCAAGGGGAATTAATTCGTTTTAATTTAACGCCATTTGAATCCGTTGCGTGTCATGATATTGCGTTGAATTATTTTCAAGGTGTTAATTCTATCGATGAATTAATAGCGGCTTATTGGCAAATTAGCAAAGAATTTAAATTCGAAAAAAATATTTTAAATTTAGAGTTGTCGGAATCTAATTATGCCGATGAGTTTTTAGAGTCGATTTTTAGTCATGCTCGAGATACTATTCAAGCTGATGATGTGTTTTTGATTATTGATTTTGTTAAAAATCTTGATATTTATACTGCCTTAAAATCCATAGAATCATTACTATATAGTTTTTCAGATTTAACATTATTACGAATTGCAAAAAAACAAGGCTGGACTGTTCATTTTGATCATATCGCAATTCGTTGTGGTTCATCCAGTAATGATAGTGCAAAAAAAATTGCTCAGTTTTTAATTGCGGAATATGGTTATAGTCATCCACAAATTACAACCGAAAAATTTTATCTATTTGATGAGGGGTGGAGTGCTTATCCGTTATATAAAATATTAACGAATGGACAAGTATTAAGGGTTTTTGTTGATCAATCAGAGGAATCACATCCTGAGCAAATCATTCAACACTGGAATCAAGTATATGGCTTTACTGCGCATCATTTAGCACTACGTGCCACAATAATGAAAACGGGGGTCGTAACAGCAGTCGCTTTACCTGAAATTATACAATTAATGATGGATAATGATCGCGAGGTGTTAACAGCAACCGGTTATTATACTCAGGGTTTATTAAGTCAGGTCTTTACTAAGCCGGAAAAAAATGTATCGATACCCCATCATATTCTTAATGAAAAAAAATTAGTATCGAATAATTTACCGGCAATGTTGAAAAATGCTAAATTACTTGAAATTGTTTCCAGAAAAGAAATGAGCCCTACGTTGGCAAAAAAATATTATGCGCTTTATGATATCGAATATAATCTTAAAATGCCATTAGCATTACACAGTGCGGTTTATTATCAGTATTTTTTACCGGCTCAAGCTGCGCATGTTATTAAATCATCAATTGAAGTATCATGATAAACTGTTCTGGATTTATTAAGCGAAGATTACCCAAGTGGTTGCGATATATTTAACGCCCTTTTCGAGGGTTACACCTCGATGTTCATGAGTCCAAAATGGTGGAAATAATACTAATTTACCTTTTTCAGGGGTGATGCACACCTCTTGAAATGAAAACTCAGTTTCACCTCCGGGGCCGGCAACATCATTTAAATACCATACTGCGACTAATTGGCGATTCATAAAATCATGGCTACCGCCATCGATATGCCAATGGTAATGTTCACCCGGGTTAGTTCGTTGGATAGCATAGCCACTGTCCTTAAACGGGCCTTTGAAAAAGGGATAGGACTCTCTAAATTCACGTATGGCCATTCCTAATGAATGGAATAAGGCTTTATCGATGTCAGCCCAATGTGGCTTATTGCTAATAACAAGATCAGTTGATTTTTTGATGCTTTGATCTTGGTTAGCTAATTGACCAATTCGACCTTGGTATTGATCGTTTTTATTATCTTCAAAACGTTTTATCATTTCGGTGCAGAGGTCACCGGGCAGGGCATTGTTTTTGGTGAATATAAAACTATTCTTTTTTACTTCTTGGATAGTGGTTAATGTATTTGGCATTGATGTCGCTTCTTAATTTATAAAGAAGACTATTATACTAAAATCTAATGCTAATATAGCAATTAAAGTATATTATCTTGAATCATCTGTTCAATGGCGGTATTTGCATCTTTATCGTGTTGTTGATATAGATCAATAGCCGTATTTATAATCTGTATCCAATGTTGCTTACTTGCTAAGACGTGCTTTAAAATAGCCGAGCTATTATCAGTATCAAGCCAGTTTTGATATGTATTGAGTAATGAAGGAAATAATTCTTTACGCATTAATGTGAAGTTTGCAAAATAAAAATGTAAACTAGCGGTTTGATTATTTTTAATAAGACTTGGAATGGTTGATAATGCATCGGCAAGATGATCGCGAACAGCGCGTAACATTATTTCAGCTTTACAGCGAGGTAGGGATAACATTAAACCATGCCACTGTGAATTTAAGATTTCACCTGCTTTAATTTCACCAATTTCATGTAAGGTGGTGGTTTCGATTTCAACGGATGTCATTTCATCTAAGGCTTTTTCTATGTCATTATTAAAATCATAAAAACTTAACGCGTGTGCCATTGCATTTTTAGGTTTATTCCAACGCCATGTTTCTAATTTTTCCCATAACATGCGTCTTAGTGATTCGCGGCGAATAAAAATATCCGTGCCAATTGACATTGCAGGGTAGGCGGATAACTCGCGAGCGTATTCTTTATTGCTAATATAAATATTATAGCCATTAATCACTTTATGCTGCTCTAATTCGCCTAAAAAGAAATGTGGTTTGGCTTGTTGTCCAAGGCCTGCACTATAAATAAAGCCATTAGGTACCAGATGTTGGTTTATTGTTTGTGTATCAAATGGATCAACCGTATCATTATTAATTTCGAGAGGATTAAAATCTTGATCTTCCAAGTCAGACCATAGCGCTTCTCGTTTGATTAACCATTGTCCAATTTCTGATTGGGGTAAACTCGAAGAATAATCAAACCCTTTTTCCCATCGAAAATATTCCCGCATTTTCATTAAATAAATACATAATGTAAAATTACCGGCATATTTTGCATCAGCGATATTACAGTTTTGTTGGATGTTCGATAGGATTGGCTTGATATTAAATGCCGTACTATTTTGAACTGTCATTGTTAGCAACCATTTTATAATTAAACTAATTCGTTAATAATAAGTATAGATCAAGCATCATGAAACCATACTAAAATAGATGTTCTTTTTATGCTAGCATGCGACTACTATAAGTGCCACAAAGACCATCTATCATAAATGGTTATAAGTTTAGAATTTAGAATAACAGTATAATATTGAGGATTACAGAAAGTGCGAGTAAAGAGTCGTTGGTTTAAAAAAGATAAAGAACATTCAATCCCTGAAACTGCTGCTGCGTTAGCATTCATTATTTGGCGTATTGGTGCAGCTGGTATTTTAAACTTAGAGAATGAAGATTTTCAAACCGATTCGAATAAACAACGACTCGATGTCATTACTGAATTTTTGTGTTTTGTCGCTCATATTACCGATAGGTTAACTATCGAATATTATACTGCTGAAGAACGTAATACGTTTATGACAGAATTGGCCATGAAATTGGCTAAACATTATGAAGACAATATGGTTGATGCTATTGGTCCTGGAAAATATCAGATGGATTTTGTTAAATTGTTAAATGACCGAATGGCGGTTTATTCTGATTTTAATTTTGCTGATGGAGTACCGAGTTTTCCGATGTTGCGTTGTTTTGGTGGCTGTGTAACCGATGTCATGGGCGAACGTGCCAGTAAATGGATTACCACTCAAATTATTGATATTGAGGCTCCTGATGCGATAGATTCGTTGATGAAGGCGATGAAGAATTTTTATCCAGAGATTGTTGCTGATTTGAAAAAATAAAAGTTATTGATGTCTCAATAAAAAAGGCGGTTAGTGATTAAGCTCACTAGCCGCCTTTTTAATAGACATATAAAAAGTATATTTTTTATTGACTACTTAGACCATTTAGCAAAGTTATCAGTACTTTTGCTGTGGCCGTCTTCATAACCAGCGGTATAAGCTTCAGTAACACGTTGCTCTTCACGTTCAGGGTTATGTAAATATCCACCTTCCCATCCAAGAATATAATCATCTTGAACATTCATTTCTTCCATTTTAGTTACTGCATCATAATATTCTTGGTTCATATTTTTTCCTCTATTTACAACAAGTTATAAAATTAAATTAAAGTAATATCTAAGTAAATTCAGGCGGCTTACAATCGCTCTAAAGCTTTTCCTGAGTCTAAAACTGAGCGCACAAATGTTGCTGCCTCAGCCAGTGTAGAAAACTTTCCAATGTGCTTTAAACATATTGATGCGGAATATACCAGACTATCGTAGGCAGGCCCAGTTTTTCCGCTTAACGCAGCTTTACCGCATTCTGCTGCATATTCCGCTACTGCATCAACATCATACTCATTTGCAATGTCATCGGCTGTTGGATCGGTTTTTTTCATGTCAGTTGGGATTGGAACAGCCCGTGTATCTTGTTTAATCTGACAATCGCTTGGATTAATTTTAACCGTGCTTTCAGCGCCCTTATCATGGTAGCTGTGTATTTTTGCTTCTTGTTTAAGGGAAGGGATTATTCCTCCCTCAACGCCTCGGACAATGATAGCACTGTCAAAATTTGAAAATCGGGCTAGTTCAGCATAAATTGGTGGATATGCCTTATGGACATAACCGGTTAATAAATGCGTTTTTGATTTAGCCCGAATGGGCCCAGTTAAAACTTCTACAGTAGTAATAACAGGACGTTTAACAATTCTTTGTCGTAATGGTACTAAGTTATGTAATGCCGGGGTTGATGCTTTTTGATCAACGTATGCCCAGCCAATTTTGCTATCAGCAACACGTTTTGCAGCAGCAGCAGGGCTTAAATCAACATCAATGCCACAAGCTCTTAATACCATTCGGTGTGTCACGCCATATTTAGGCCCAACAGTTTCTAAACCGTGAGACACAGCTGGTAAACCACATTCCGCGAGTAAAGCCGGTAAGAAGGCTGATACAGGAACACCACGAGAATAACCATCATAGGGATCGGCGATATCAATTAATTCATCAACATCAGCAGTCGCAACCTGACAAACGTCATTAATGGCTTTTAATATGCCTTTATTTTCTGCATCTGTTTCGCGTTTCATGCGTAAAGCAATCAGAAACACCGCTGCTTGAACATGATCAGAATCATCTTCTAAAATAGCAGACATTGCCTGATGAGCTTCATCTAAGCTCAAATCTTTACTGTATTCAGGCCCAGTTGCTACTTTTTGAATGCATTGTCGTAGTGTGTTTGAATTTTTCATAAGTACTTATCACTTTACTAATATTGCGCAGCAAGTCTACCGAGCCATAAAAATGCTTTCTATATCCCTATAGAGGGGGATGTGTGGCAAGTAAGCCATTGATTTCATTATTACCACTAACTTTAGAGATATAACGATATGCTAATAGAACGCGCTACTATGCGGGCACATTGATTTTATTTAACCTTAGTTTTATGTGGTTAAATAATATCAGAAAATTCGTAGCTATACATTTCTCAATACTGCTTTTTATTTAAAAGTAGTATCGGGATTTGAGATATGCTTAATTAAATAGAAGGTGAATATAATGGCTGTTGAAGATGAAATTGATTATGCCAGTGGCATGTCTGCATTTGAATCAAAACACTTTTCTCAAGCAATGCAGTTTCTAAGTGTTTATGCTGATCAGGGGCATGCAGAGTCACAACATCGAGTTGCGATAATGTATCAAAATGGTCTGGGCATGGCTCAAAATGATGAGTTTGCTTTAAAATGGATGCGAGCAGCAGCAGAGCAAGGGCATGCTTTAGCGCAACATGGTCTTGGTTTTATGTATATGGAAGGTGAATGCGTTGAAAAAGATGCGCAGCAAGCTTTGATATGGTTGAAAAAAGCTGCCGAACAAGGTTTGGCTGGTTCACAAACAACAATTGCCATGATGTATGAACAAGGAAATGGTGTGGAGAAAAATCCTGAAGAAGCTAAAAAATGGTATGCCAAAGCAGGATTCTAATTCTATAATTTATGTAGCTCTAAATATAATTAAAAAAACATAAACAGGAAGTATTCATAATATGCGCCCAGCACATTTAGCGGTTATTCTCGATCAGGAATTTTCTAGTACTCATAAAGGTTTTCATACTCCCGTGATGTTATGGGGAGCTCCCGGTGTTGGAAAATCTCAACTGATTTTAGAGATTGGCGAGCGTCATGATGTGTCGGTTATCGATATTCGATTATCACAAATGGAGCCAAGTGATTTACGAGGCATTCCATTTAGAGATGGTGATCGAGTTGAATGGGCTATACCTTCATTATTACCGGATACGAAACGCCATGGTGATAAAGGTATATTGTTTTTAGATGAAATTACGTCGGCTCCACCAAGTGTTTCAGCTGCTGCTTATCAATTAATTTTGGATCGAAAGTTGGGTGATTATAAAGTACCGGATGGTTGGGCGATTTTTGCTGCAGGTAATAGACAGGGGGATCGAGGTGTTACTTTTACAATGCCCGCGCCACTTGCGAATCGATTTTCACATTTTGATGTTGATGTCAATTTGGATGACTGGGTTAGTTGGGCTTACAAGAATACTATCGATGAACGTATTATTGCTTTTTTACGATACCGTCCTGAGCAATTATTTGAATTTGATCCAGCACACAATCCAGTTGCATTTCCATCACCTCGTTCGTGGGAGTTTGCTCATCGCGCGCTTCAAAAATTCATGGATCACCCATCATTATTATTAGGATCGTTACAAGCCTGTGTTGGCCCTGCCGCCGGAATTGAATTGCATGCCTTTGTTCAAAATTTAGATCAACTACCGGATCTAGATGCCATCGTTCGTGGTGAGTCGGTATCCACGCCAAAAGAAATCGATTTGCAATATGCGGTCGCATCGGCACTGGTAGGACGTGCGATACGGGAAAAAGATTCCGATGGGGCGCAAATAATTCATGGCAATATTTTAGATTATGCGGCATCATTTTCTCAGAAAGAAATGGGTGTGATGTTGGTTTCTGATATGCACCGAGCTATTGGCCAAGATTTATTTTCGGTACCTCAGTTTGCTAAATGGTCTAATTCTGTTGCTGATGTCATGTTGTATGATATGTAATTCTATATATGATCTCAGATGAAAATACCGGATAGCAATAACCAGCAGTCAGATGTAGAAATTAAATTAAGTGCTGCACGAACACGTTTAATTATTGATAAACCATTTTTAGGCGCATTAGTTTTACGATTACCATTGGTAAAAGCTGATCCAGAGTGGTGTCGTAGCACCGCAACGGATGTGCGTAAATTTTATTATAACGAACAATATATTGCTGCTTTAAGTTTAGCGCAAACTCAATTTGTGCTAGCTCATGAAGCACTGCATTGTGCGTTGTCGCATTTCGCGCGACGTGAACATCGAATAAAAAATCGCTGGGATATTGCCTGTGATTATGCGATTAATCCATTATTACTTAACGATAATTTAACACCACCGCCCGGTATTCTTATTGAAGAAAGTTATAAAGATATGTCTGCGGAAGAAATTTATCCTTATATCGATGAGAATGAAGAACAAGAGCCTCATGATCAGCATATTTATGATGATGATCAAGATGAACAGTCCAATAGTGGTGACTCGGGTTCATCGAAAGGTAAAAAAGAAAAACAAGGTAAATCTGATACAGCTGACTCTGAACCCGATGAGCCCAGCGATCCTGATGAAGCAGATTCTGGAACAGGTAAACAACAGCCAGATGATAATGAGACAGGCAATACTGAACCCGATACTAAAAAAGATCAAACACAAAAAGGACCAAAGCAACTACCGGGTGATAGTGATGCAGGAGCGGCACAACCACCGCCTTTAAGTCATCGAGAGCAGGAAGAGTTATCGACACAATGGCAACAGCGTTTAGCCGGTGCGGCTCAGTCTGCAATGCAAGCTGGAAAACTCGGTGGTGACATGGCGCGTTTGGTTGATTTTATGTTGCAACCACAATTACCGTGGCGTATGTTATTAGCGCGTTATATTACATCTGTTGCTCGTGATGATTATAATTATTCACGACCATCAACACGTCGAGGTGATCCGGCTATTTTTCCACGATTACGAAGTGCCCAAATCAATCTTATTGTGGCTCTTGATATTAGTGGTTCGATTTCTGATAAAGAAATGTCGGAATTTTTATCTGAAATAAATGCCATCAAAGGACAAATGCGTGCGCAAGTTACCTTGAATGCCTGTGATTCTCAAGTTGTTGAAGGTGGCCCGTGGATTTATGAAGCTTGGGAAGAATTTACATTACCTGAAAAAATGAAAGGTGGTGGTGGCACTAGTTTTAATCCTATTTTTGATTGGATAGATACTTTAGATCAAAATCCTGATTTATTGGTTTATTTTACCGATGCTGAAGGTGAGTTTCCAAAAGAAGTGCCATTATATCCGGTAATATGGTTAGTTAAAGGTAAATTGCCTGTTCCGTGGGGACAGCGAATCCAGTTAAATTAATTTATAAAATGTAAAAGTAGTTGTGTTATATGGAATTTATGGAATTATCAAGTGAAGACAATTTTCGACTTAATATTTTATTAAATCAAAATGCCCAAGCTATTCGAATTGACGAATCTAAAATGCTGGTGTTTGCCTTAACAGAAAAGGGCGATGCTAAAGTAGTGCTAAATCCTAATTGTCGGGATGATAAATACATTAAAAAAGTTAGAGAGCTCATTAGTAGTCATGTTCTTGGATCACCGGGTGGTTATCCTGTGTTCTTAGGTCGATGGACCAGAATGGGACAAACCAAAGATGAAAGTTTAGAGCAATTATTATTACTCGGTGAACCTGAAGCTGTTGTTGCCGTGGTGCATGCCACTGGTATTACCAATGAAATTGCTAGAAGAGCGTGGTGGTCAATGCCAACATCTGAAAATGCTCGCAGGATGTTAGACAAACAATCTGTCGTTGATGGTGAAATGGGTAAAATTCTCGCTGAATATTTAATTGAATACTTACCCTTTGAAGATGATGCTAAGGAAATGATTGAATCAATTCGATTGGTGCTACAGGGTGATTTGATCAATCAAGAACAAAAAACCAATTTATGGAACAAAGCAAAACGTAAAAATGCTTATTATATTGGTTTTATGATGACTGTAGCTGATGAAATCCCCGAGCCTTTGCCGGCTCATCCATCTTTTGATATGATAAGCCAGTTGATAAAACCGTGTTTAACAGAAGACATTGCAAGTACTCAAAAACACTATATTGAAATGTTGATTAAAGCATATAGCTCAACCGGTCAGACATTATTGAATACTTTTAATCTTGCTATGCAAAAACCTAGTAATCAAGATGTCGTTATAATGGCATTAAATGCTACTAGCCAATATTTTTTATCAGTAAAACCTGAGGAAAGTAATTTTAACAGTATCGATGAAATTAATACGTTATGTCATCATAAAATTGAAACTATAAAAAATGAAAACAGTGCTTTTGCTAACGTGCTCAAAGAGTCCACCAGTTTAAGTGATTCGCTATTTAGTATTTTATTTTTGTCTTGTTTATGTGAGAGTATTGTTACTCCAATTTTTTCACGTTCAACAGCGATAGGCTCGGTCATGCGAAAAAAACTAAAACCGGTTTCTGATCCTATTATTGAAAATTGTAAAACCATTTGTGCTTGTATTAAATAATTATTAAACTGGAGAAAGAAATGCCAAATATTGTGATGTATTGCACTGAAACTTGCCCATTTTGTCTGCGAGCAGAAGGTTTGCTTGGTAAAAAAGGGGTTCAATACAAAAAAATATTAATTGATGATAATGAAATGTTATTTCAAGAAATGGTAACAAAGTCCGGTAGAGATTCGGTGCCACAAATATTTATAGATAATAAACATATTGGTGGATTTGACGATCTTGTTGAGCTAGATATCGATGATGAATTAGATCCATTGCTTGGAATTGCTTAATTATTGCAATAATTAACATTATCGACATTAAGGTAATTGCTAAAAGTTCCGTTAAATAATTATCAATTATAAAATAGTGATTAGCATAACAATAAATCAAATATAGATTTGTTATTGTTATCAACATCGTTATAAAATGGGGAACCAACGAGGGGAAAAGAAGGATAGACATTAATGCTATCAACAAAAACTGAATCCACACAATCTAATTTTGTAGCGTCACAGTCACCAGAATCTTTAGTAGATTATTATAATCGCGTTCGACAAGATTCTTTGTCGATATGTGAACCGCTGGAGGTGGAAGATTATAATATCCAGACAATGCCTGATGTCAGTCCACCTAAGTGGCATCTGGCACATACATCATGGTTTTTTGAGACGTTTCTGTTAAAACCACACTTCTCAGATTATACCGTTTATCATCCACGTTATGAGCATATATTTAATTCATACTATGAACAGGTGGGGACATTTCATCCTCGGCCGCAACGAGGAATGTTATCAAGGCCGACATTGGATAATATTTTTAATTATCGAATTCATATTGATAGTTATATGAATAAGTTAATTGCTAGTCAGGTTATAAAAAATAAACAATCGATAGTTTATAAAGTCATATTAGGTTTAAATCACGAACAGCAACATCAAGAATTATTGTATACTGACATACTGCATATTTTTGCAAATAATCCTTTACAACCTCAATATCGTAACTTAAAACAACGGCACTCCTCAAAAAGTTCAAATATAGGTGAAATAGCGTGGCTAGCTTTTGATGAATCACTTTCTCAATATGGTTTTTCGGAGCAAGGCTTTCATTACGATAATGAAACACCGCGTCACAAATCGTATACCAAAAAATTTAAATTAGCATCACGTTTAGTCACTAACGCCGAGTACCTTAATTTTATTAATGACGGTGGTTATAGTCACTCAAAATACTGGTTGTCTGATGCATGGAAAATAATAAATACGCAAAAATGGCAATATCCGCATCCGCTTTATTGGCAGCTAGAGAATGGTGTGTGGTTTGAAATGACGCTTGGCGGTAAACGTGAATTGGATATGAATGCGCCGGTTTCTCATGTGAGTTATTTTGAAGCTGATGCTTATGCAAATTGGTGTAATGCACGATTGCCGACAGAATATGAGTGGGAGTTAGCAGCTAACAGTGTTGAGCTATCAGGAAACCTACGTGAGTCAGATTTTTGTCATCCTATTGCTGTTGAAAGTAATTCGAATGGCTCATTACAACAGATGTATGGTGATTTATGGGAATGGACCAAAAGCCCTTATGTTGCTTATCCTGGATATAGAGCTGTAGATGGTGCGATAGGGGAATATAATGGTAAGTTTATGAGCAATCAAATAGTTTTAAAAGGGGGCTCCTGTGTTACTCCTAAAGAACATATTCGAAGCAGCTATCGAAACTTTTTTTATCCAGATGATCGTTGGCAATTTAGTGGCATTCGATTAGCGCAAGATTATTAATATAAGAATTAAATAGAGTAAATTGTAAATGACAATTAAAGACAAAGATAATGATGATATTCAGTTTTATGACTTTCATCCAACACCGACGGATTTTTTCGGAGAAGTACTTGATGGTTTAATGAATGAAAAAAAATTCATTCCACCTAAATTTTTTTATAATGAAAAAGGTTCTAAAATATTTGATGCTATTTGTGAATCTCCAGAATATTATCCAACAAGAACAGAAATTGAAATTTTACAAAATAATGCGGCTGAAATTTCAAAATATATTGATGCTGATTGTTTGTTGATTGAACCCGGTAGCGGCAGCAGTCAAAAAGTTCGTTTATTACTCGACACTTTAAAACCATCAGTTTATATGCCAATGGATATTTCAAAAGATTATTTAATTCAAATAGCCAAAGATATATCAACGGAATATCGATGGTTAGATGTTCATGCAGCTTGTATCGATTATACTGATAAAATAAAATTACCTTATAATCTGGATGATGTCCATAAAGTTGCTTTTTTCCCGGGCTCGAGTATTGGTAATTTTGAACCTAGTGATGCTATTAAATTTTTAGAAAATATTGCAGACATTGTAAAACCTGGGGGAGGTATTTTAATCGGTGTTGATCTTAAAAAGAATTCTGATGTTTTGAATGCAGCTTATAATGATTCTACAGGTGCCACTGCTGATTTTAATTTAAACCTATTAACTCGAATAAATGAAGAGTTAGATGCTGATTTTGATTTAAATAATTTTGAACACTCTGCCTATTATAATGATACAAAGGGTAGGGTTGAAATGCATTTGAAAAGTAAAAAACATCAAACTGTTTCTGTTGCCGATAAAGATATTTCTTTTTTGGAAAATGAAACTATCCATACTGAGAATTCTTATAAATATACGTTACATGAATTTCAAGACTTATTACGAGCAGCTGGTTTTGAACCATTACGTGTTTGGACGGATGATAATGATTTATTCAGTGTCCATTATTGTAATTTACCTTTAAATTAACAGATATAAAAAAGGGCGCATTAACTGCGCCCTTGAACACTACATTATGGGCAGTATATAGCTAGAGGAGAGAGAGCATAAGCCTGCCTATTCGTTATAATGCAGTTACTATGCCAATCTGCTAAAGTTAATGTATTCAATCACTTATAAATAAATTTTATTTGTACTGCAAAGACTGTCAAAAAAATAGCGCCAAAATAACTACGTTAAATCTTGGATTCCGCTCAGGTTAACTAATAAAATATGAAATTAAATCAATTTGAAATATCCGTATTGCCTCAAATAATTTTTGGTGTTGGGACAATAGAACAACTTCCTGACAATATAATTCGATTCGGTAAAAATGTATTATTGGTCAGTGGTGCTAACTCTTTAGTCGAATCGAATTATTGGTCTCAATTGCAATCTGAATTCAGTAATTTAGATATTAAATTTATTTTGTTTAAAGTATCGGATGAACCGTCAGCTAAATTAATTGATCAAGCTGTTTCTGAATATCAATCAATGTCAATTGATGTTGTGGTTGGTATTGGCGGTGGCAGTGTGTTAGATGCGGCTAAAGCGATTGCAGGATTATTGCCTTTTGGGAATTCAATTATGGATCATTTAGAAGGTGTTGGGAAAGGGATAAATTACATTGGGCCTGCTTTGCCTTTTATCGCAGTACCAACTACCGCAGGAACGGGTAGTGAAGCAACAAAAAATGCAGTCATTAGTGAACGAGGAGAAAATGGTTATAAAAAATCATTTAGACATGAAACCTTAGTTCCTAAACTTGCAATAGTTGATTCTGAGTTAATTTCGAGTTGCACAACAGCGCAAATAGCTGCAAATGGTATGGATGCTTTTACTCAATTGATTGAATCGTATGTTTCTATTAATGCCAATCAAATGACAGATGCCTTAGCATTAGATGGCATAAAATCCGTCATTGAAGGATTTATGTTTGCTTGGCAGGGTGGCGATTCAGAAAATGCAATTATGGGTAGAAATAAAATGGCTTATGCGTCTTTAATTTCTGGCATCACTCTGGCTCAAGTTGGTCTAGGTTCGGTTCATGGTCTTGCTTCTCCATTGGGGGCTTTTTTTCCAATTCCACATGGTGTTGTTTGTGGCACTTTATTAGCCGAAGCAACTCAAGCTAATATTTCTGCCATGAATCAGCGTGAACCAAATAATATTGCTTTGAAAAAATATGCGCGTATTGGTGAAATGTTTTTAGATGAAAATGTGACGAAAAAAAATATGACGCAACATGATTTTTTGCTCGTATTGGTTCAAACTTTACATGATTGGACTTTAAAATTAGAATTACCGAGACTATCTGATTATGGTGTAAGTAAACCAAATTTTAAAAAAATCATATCAACTTGTCGTGGTAGTAGTATGAAAACTAATCCGATTGTATTGCTTGATAGTGAAATTGAAGGTGTATTAGATAAAAGATTATAAAGTACCCTTTGACTCTATGTTTGAATTTAAATTCGTTTTTAAGCTATACAAGTTATGCATGTAACCATCGATCGCGAAATATTTTTTGTTCGCCTGAAGCGTTTTTATTAAAAGATAATTCACAGGTGTCTAATGGTGCTGCTTGTAACTTGATGTTAAATTTATGTAGTTCGTCACGACGAAATGCAAAAATATCAACTTCGTCATTTGGCTTATAGTTCGAAAGTATTTCATTTATATTATTTGTTACTTTTAAACCATCGATAGAAATAAGCTCATCACCAGCAGACAATCCAGCTAGTTGTGCGCAACTATTGTTAACAATTTGTTGTATTGTTGTTAAGTTGTTAGATAGTTTAGTTTTAATACCAAGTGCAACTTTATTTAAATTATTTTCTTTTATTTTTCGTCCACCCAGATCAAATTGATTTTCAGCTGCTCGAAATTGAACTGTGATGCCAAAATCATGAAATAAATCGGTTACTGGAAGATCGTCGGTGCCATAGAGGTATTGATCAAAAAAATCACTAAAATCAATATCCGTTATTTTATTAATAATTTGTTCTATTTCGCGTTCTTTTAGTCCTATATTTTTTTTACCGTATTCCAACCATAAGTGTCGCATAACATCATCTAAAGATATTTTGTTGTTTGATTTAGAGCGAATCATTAAGTCTAGAGCAAGTGCTATTAATGTTCCTTTAGTATAATAACTGACAATAGCATTAGGTGCATTTTCATCCTGTTTATAAAATTTAGTCCAAGCATCAAAACTAGAATCAGCAACAGATTGCGTTAATCGACCATATTGTCGCCAAACTCGAGTAATTGTCTGGCTGAGTAACTCCAGATAACTTTCTGGTGTTATTACGCCGGAACGAACAAGCGCTAATTCGTCATAATATGATGTTATTCCTTCAAATGCCCAAAGCTGTTGTGTATAAGCTTCATTGTTAAGGTCATATGGACTATAAGCTGCAGGTTTAATTCGTTTAACATTCCAGGTATGAAAGTATTCATGGCTACAGAGAGCTAAAAACTGTCGGTATTCTTTTGTTATTTTTGTGTTGTCAAAGTTAATTAAATCTTTTCTTGAGCATAGTAAACTGGTTGAGGAACGATGTTCTAAGCCTCCATAGCCATTATTCACTACAGTGGTTAAAAATAGATAACGATTAATGTCAGGAAACTCACCAAACATTGTTATATGGCTATTGCATATTTTTGTCAGTTGTTCTGCTAGTAATTTTTCATTGGTACGATGCCGACCGGTGATAAGCATTTCATGGTTAATATCGTTAGCAATAAATTTAATGATAGAAAACTCGCCTATTTCGACAGGGTGGTCGATTAAGTCATCATAATCATTGGCTTGATAGTCACCAAACGAATATTCTGATGTGTTAGTTGTGGCGAGGGTAGTGGCGACTTTCCAATTTTTGTATTTTACATCCGAAGGTTTGATTATTGTGACTGAGCATGGTTCATGTTCAAATCCATGTACCATCATAAATAAACTGGTGCCATTAAAAAACGCGTGTGAAGTATCTAAGTGCGCAGAGCGTACTGATAAATCAAAGGCATAAATAGTGTATTTAATTGTAATGCCCGTTGTACATGGCGCGCATTTCCAAG
Organism: uncultured Thioalkalispiraceae bacterium; assembly: GCA_964514215.1. GTDB lineage: Bacteria > Pseudomonadota > Gammaproteobacteria > UBA6429 > Thiohalophilaceae > CAYQUC01. The sequence continues at coordinate 4,118 of CAZEPW010000041.1, read as the reverse complement.
TGTTTTTGTTTATTTTTTGTAAAGCAAGTGTATCTGTTTCAGAATTCGCTTCGATAATAGTTATATTTCTAGCGAAATCACGAATCATATAACTACCCGGAATCCAATTAGGTAGTGATATTATTTGGCCTTCAGAATTTGGAGTATGAATGATACAAGTTACTTCAAATAAGTGGGCCTCAAGATTTTTTAGTTTAACAGTGTATTGAACAGGAAATTTTATTGTCATCATTATTGTAATTGTTGAATTTTTATGGCCATCTTACTAGTCAGTTGTTGCCGCTCTAGTTTCGTTTTTAAGTCTTCATCGTGGTTGCTATACAAAAAATTTATAGCATCACCAAGGTTTATCCATTGGTTTAGTTTGCCTTGAATTTTAATATTGGATTGTTCTCCTTCAAGTTGCTGATCATCTACCATTTTTATTGTTAAGTCTTCGTTATCGTCAATAAGCTCTTCTTGAGAAAGTCTCAATTTTAAATTTAGCTGTTTAGTTGAATTATCAATAATGGTGTAAATTTGAAAACTCTCAATCATCTTAACGGATTTGATTTTTTCGATCAATTTGCCGCTTGGTAGTGTTTCTCGTATTCGCTTTGAATAGGTTACACCATAGTTAATTGTAGTCCAAGTATTTGCGCCAACTTGTATACTTCGAGTATTGACATTGTGAATTGCCTGCATATTGGTTGTTATTGAGATAATGAGTTGCATATAATCAATTCGATCGAGATCACCGATAATGACAAGTAATTCGTTAATGTTTAAATTATTCGATTTGATTATTATTTTATCTTCGACAGCGGTCATTCGACCATCTTTTGATAAATGTGGTTTTAGGTAAGGCAATAAATCGTTTGCAACTCGATTTTTTATAATGACAGTTACTTCTCGTACTTCATCATCAGTTATATTGCTTAAAGTGTAGCTCGGAAACAATAAACTTATCAGTAAGATATAAATACGCATTAAATGCCTAATCGATATAAATTGCTGTCTCTAACGCCATGTTCCCAGGACTCGTTAAATTGGCGGGTTAAGTCAAGATTCTTTCTTTTATTATTATATTCAATACTACTTTCATATCGCTCAGGCAATTCTTGTTGAATGACGCCAATGTTATCGACTAATATGAAGTCGGGATTTGGTTGTTGTTGTTCTTTGTTTAATATTCGAATTGTAATACTGCTAGATAGACGACGCGATAACGCTACTATTTGATGATTTTGGCTTAGAAATTCTTCTAAATTATAAATAAGTATTTTTAATTTAAAATTAGAATTGTTTACAATACAGGATCGTAAAGCACCTAAGAAGTCAGCATGATTGGTGAGTCGAACATCCATTTTTTTTGATATAATATTAATCGTTTTAGTTGCTTGAGAAACCATATTAACAATATGTAAACGTAACTCGTCACTAGTGTCGACTGTTATAACGTCATGTTTTTCACCAAGTTTAGGATTATTTTGCATATATCAGTAATTAATGTAGTGTTTTGAGCATTGTTCGATGTTTAATACCTGCTTCATGATAACTTTCACCTATGTTTTTAAAGCCTAACTTTAAGTAAAAATTAACAGCAGAAATCTGAGACGATAATTGAATGGTTTTTATATTTAATTTAGGTGCTATGTTACAAATTTCAGATATCAATAGGTTGCCTATTCCTTGGTGTCGCCAGCGCTGTAAAACAGCTACGCGGCCAAGTTTACCTAGATTATCATCTAATGTTAAAAGTCTAGCATAGGCTATTAGTTTGTTATTATTTGAGGTGATTATGAAATGGTAAGCACTACTATCCTGATTATCCCATTCCAGATTTTTTGGTATTTTTAATTCTTCAACAAATACCGTGTTTCTGATGAATGCTATTTGTTCGAGGTATTCTTCAAATACTACGGACTGGACGAATAGATCATTTAGATATTCCATTAATACACATTAATTATATTTCTTTAGCCAGTTTACTCGCAATGCCTAAGTAACTTGCTGGCGTTAATTCTTTTAAACGTTTTTTTGCATCGCTTGGTATTTCTAATTTGTCGATAAATGCTTTCATTTTTTTTGCATCTAAACGTTGTCCACGAGTTAGATCTTTTAGTTTTTCATAGGGGTTTTCAATGCCATAACGTCGCATGACTGTCTGTATTGGTTCAGCTAATACTTCCCAGTTATTATTAAGATCGTCTAATAGTTTTTGTTCATTAACTTCTAGTTTGCTTATGCCACGTTTTGTTGATTGGTAAGCTATTAAACAGTGAGCAAGACCAACACCGAGATTACGCATAACCGTTGAATCTGATAAATCTCTTTGCATTCTTGATTTCGTTAATTTATTCGAAACATGATTAAAAATAGCATTTGCAATTCCAAGATTACCTTCTGAATTTTCAAAGTCTATCGGGTTTACTTTATGCGGCATTGTTGAAGAACCAACTTCACCTTTAATGGTTTTTTGTTTGAAGTAGGCCATGGAAATATAGGTCCATACATCCATATTAAAATCATTTAGAATATTATTGTAGTGCGCTAGTGAGTTGAAATACTCTGCAATATAATCGTGGGGTTCAATTTGTGTCGTGTATGGATTCCAAGTTAAACCTAAATTGATAACGAATTTTTCACAGGTAGCTATCCAATCAATCTCGGGGTAGGCGGATAAATGTGCATTGTAGTTACCGACGGCACCATTCAACTTGCCAAGAATTGGCGCGTCGTTTAAAAACTTTCGTTGTCTATCGAGACGATAAACAAAATTTGCCATTTCTTTTCCGACGGTGGTCGGACTGGCTGGTTGGCCATGGGTGTGGGATAACATTGGAATTTCGGCATATTTGTAAGCTAGCTCGCGAATACTATCGGTTACTTCACTAATAACAGGTAATAATACTAAGTCTCGTGCATCACGCAACATTAACGCATAGGCTAAATTGTTAATATCTTCTGATGTTAGTGCGAAATGAAAAAATTCAATGACTTTTAAGATTTCTTTATTGTTAATAATTTTTTCACGAAGTAAATATTCAACGGCTTTAACATCATGATTTGTGGTTCGTTCAATGTTTTTAACTTGATAAGCATCATCTTCTGAAAAATCATCGATTAAACTATTTAATAACGCGTTTGCCTCTTTACTAAACGATGGTAACTCTTCTATTTCTGCAATTTCAGATAGGTGTTGTAACCAACGAACCTCAATCATGACTCGATACTTAATGAGCCCGTATTCACTAAATATTGGGCGAAGAGCCATGGTTTTAGGTCCGTAACGACCATCCACAGGCGATATAGCAGTAAGTTCAGCAAGTTTCATTTTTTAGTCTTCTTTTATTGAGTTACAAGTAATTTGTTATTTTAATTTAACAGTTAAGATGCTAATTGTCGAAGTACGTATTTTAATATACCACCATGGCGCATATATTCAATTTCTTGCGGGGTATCAATTCGCACTTTGGCTTTAAATGTTTTTTCGCCGCTTTCATCAGATGCTGTCACGGTTACTTCTTTGGCTTCGCCATTGTTTAAACCTATAATAGCGTATAATTCTTTTCCAGTTAAACCCAGCGATTTAGCAGACTCACCTTTAGGAAACTCTAGCGGTACTATACCCATGCCAACGAGGTTGGAACGATGAATTCGTTCATAACTTTCTGCGATAACAGCATTTATTCCTAATAAACTCGGGCCTTTTGCCGCCCAGTCGCGAGAGGAGCCTGAGCCGTATTCTTTACCAGCAAGAATGACTAGTGAGGTATTTTCTGATTGATATTTCATGGAAGCATCATAGATACTCATTTGTTCACCACTGGGTTGAAAACAGGTAATACCACCTTCGGTTCCTGGCGCTAAGTTATTTCGTAATCGAATATTGGCAAATGTACCGCGCATCATAACTTCATGATTGCCGCGTCGCGAACCGTAGGAGTTAAAGTCTTTAGCATCAACATTATTATTTTTTAAGTATAATCCAGCGGGGCTGTCGGCTTTAATTGCACCGGCTGGAGAGATATGATCGGTTGTTACCGAATCCCCCAATAATGCTAAAACGCGTGCTGCGCTAATATCGTCAACCGTACCGGGATTTTTTGACATACCGGTGAAATAGGGGGGATATT
>CAZEPW010000040.1:1427-32581 GCA_964514215.1 uncultured Thioalkalispiraceae bacterium | reverse complement strand
CATAAGAAAAATAAATCACCAAATAAAGCTTAATCGGTAATTTTGTTTTTTTATTTTGAACTCAATAGATTGCTATGTCGTTAAGATTATTTATATTTTTATGTGATAAATTTTTTTTGTGGTTCTAGTTGTTATTTAACAATACATGTGTATTATGTTTAGTTCAGCAAGAAGATGCGGAATAGATTTTGATTTATAAATCGTACTCCTTCCTACCTTTAAAATGCTAAAAATAAATTTGTGTTATTTTTTACATTACAAAATTGATTTACCTATCAAGTAGTAAAAATAAGTATAGCGATACAACACGTTCAAATGTTTTAAAATAATTGAATCATTAGCTATCCTTAATACTTTTGACATATTTTTAAATTAGTTATTAAAAAAATAAACAGGGATAATAAAATATGAATAAAATCGCGAAATATTTAAAAGCACTTATATTCGTTAATTTTTTATTTTATGGTTATTCAGTTAATGCGGAAACTTGGTGTGGCTTTGCATCTCCATTACAGTCATTTACTTATTCTAGCTGTGCACCAAGTCCAGAGTTTTTAACGGCTCCTTTTTGTTCTGCATGGGCAAATGGTGAGGCGGGTACTTATTATAATTTAACCAGTAATGATGTTGTGATACCAACAAATCCATATTATCCAGAGCCACCTCTTATTGCTTCTATTTATCGGTTTGGATGCGCAGCAACGGGTACCCCCGTTGATGCTTTTGACCCTTTGGGATTAGGACCACTTAATTCTTCGATCAATGGTTTAGAAACGAATTTAGCGCCATACAGTTATGCACTTGTTTTTATTGAAGGTAAAAGTGCTGAATTTAAAGGTTGTAGTGATCCTAAATCAACTGATTTTGTACGAATTTCTACAGGGGAAAATTTATTTTCAGTGATAGATTATAAAGCAAATAAACCATCTAAAATAGATTTTATCCGTTATTATAATTCATTTAATAATAACGTGAGTTTAATTGCACAAGGTTGGTCACATAATTTTGAAAAAAACATTACCTTTGAGACAGACTCGTTAGGATTAACTGCAGCAAAGGTCATGCGTATAAAAGGTCGATTTGTTTATTTTACTAAAACTGCTGAAAATACTTGGGTGGCGGATAACGATGTTCCTTTAAGACTAATGTCATTTCCCGATCAATATGAATTATCTTTGCCTGATGATAGTCGTGAAATTTATAATTTGAGCGGACAGTTAATTGCTATTGTTGATTTAAACGGATACCGAATTAATCTTGATTATGACTTGAATGGTTTATTAATAAAAATAAGTGACAGTATTAATTATTCATTAATAATATCATATACTCCAAATAATAAAATACGTTCTGTTGGAACGTCTGATGGCCGTCGTTTTATATATAATTATACTCAAGAATTGTTAGATAATAGTGTCGCTATGGATGGAACTATTAATATTTATAAATATGATAATATTGATTATCCAAATTTATTAACAGGTATTGCAGATCAGTATAATGCTAGAAAATTAACATGGAATTATGATAATTTAAAAAGAGTATCATTTTCTGAGCGTCTTGCAATAACTGGCTTTGAAGGTCTAACTTACAGCTATCCTTCAAATATTAATAGTGCTGAAATTTTTCGCACGGTATCAAATTCAAAAAGACGTACTAACTATAGATTTAACCTGCTTTTAGGTGTACCACTATTAACCAGTGTTGATGGGGATGGTTTTACCGAATGTGATAAAGGTTATCCTTCTTATTCCTATGATCCTGTTAATGCTAATGTTCTATCTAAAACAGTTTCCAATAAAATCACGCAATATAGTAATTATGATGAAAAGCATAATGCTCAAACGATCATTAAAGGTTTTGGGACACCTGAAGCACAAACTACATCATTTACACATAATACTAATTTTTATCAAAGAGTTGCTACTAAAACTGAAGCGTCGGTATTTTCACAATCTGGAAATAAAGTAACTAGTTATTCTTATGATGGTTATGGAAACATCATAAATATTTCAGTAGATGGTTTTACTTTTTTGGGACTTCCTGTGAATCGTTCTATTTCGTATGAGTATAATGGTCCATTAAAGCAGTTATCGCTAATTGATGGTCCAAGGCCAAATACGCCAGAAATTAGTGATATTAAACGATTCGAGTATTATGACAATACTGCACTAAATGGTTCAAATCGAGCGCGACTACGTAGTGTTAATAATGCTGGAGTTATAACCCGGAGTAATATTCAATACACGACAAGTGGTAAAATAAGTAGTGAGCTTAAAACGAACGATCTTGTTATATCGAATGAATATTATCTTAGTAATGATCGTTTGAAACGTTACACAGAAACAGTAGGTAGTGACTCAAGATCCGTGACTTATAATTACTCTATCTTTGAAGGGGTTTCTTCCATTTTATTTACTGGTGCAGCCACTTATGCTGAGATACGGTTAGATTATTATTTAAATGATCAATTAATGGGAATGAATGACGCTCTATACAATAGCATTTTTATTGAACGTGATAATGAAAATAATGTCACTCGAAGTGAGGTTTATAATTATATTAATAATGGTTCACAAACTGCCTTTCAAGCTATAGAACAAACCTTTAATCCGTTTAATGGTCGGCTAAAATCGGTATCAAAGGGCAAAGAGATTATTGATTTTGCTATTGAAAATAGGCAGTTAGATTTTGCTTCAATCAGCGGTTTAAATTCATCAATTGAAAGGCTCGATACTGTTTATATATTCGATGGTTTAAGTCGTTTAAATCGCTTAATGGTAGTTCCTGGTTTTAATTCATTTGATGCCGCGAATACAGAATACAGGTATGGTTTAAATGACATGCTGGCATCAGTTATTGAACCAAACCAAGCCTTTACAAATTATTTTTACGATGATTTAGGTAATTTATTAACGACTAGTGTTGGTTATATAGATGTTAATAGTTTTGAATATGATGCTGCTGGTAATGTAATTCAAAAAAACACAGCAAATAATAACATAACGGCATATTCGTATGATAGTTTGAATCGAATTATTTCAATTACCGGAAATAATAGTGTTAATAATATTATTGTAAGTTATGATAATTGCTTAGGTGGTATGGGGCGATTATGTTCTATTCAAGATGCCAGTGGTTTAACTAAATATCAGTATGACGGTTTTGGTCGAATGATAAAACAAACTCATATTGAACTGGGTGTTAGTTATGAAACGGGTTATCAATATGATTTATTAGATAGATTGTTGTACACACAATATCCATCGGGTCGAGTGGTTACTAATTTTTACGGTAGTTCTACTCAAATTGAATCAATCGATACTACGATGAATGGTATACCATCTGTTATTATTGATAATGCAAAGTATACTGCCGATGGTAAAATAAGCAGCTTTGTGTATGCTAATGGCTATTCAGAAAATCGTCTTTACAATGCAGAAGGGCACTTGCAATCTCAATCGATGCCTAAGAAAATTGCCGACATAATTGCACCAGTCATTACGACCCCATCGAATATTAGTGTAGAAGCAACAGCTTTATTAACGCCGGTATCGATTGGAACTGCAACGGCCGTTGATAATATTGATGGTGTGGTAATCGCTACAGCGAATAACACTGGTCCTTTTCCATTGGGTGTTACTGCGGTTACTTGGACAGCTCTTGATGCAACAGGTAATATTGCTACGGCAACTCAAACTGTAACGGTTAATGATTTTACTGCGCCGACTATCAACCCTCCGGTAAATATGTGGTTTGTCAGCGATGTTGCTATAGCTGTAACCTTGGGTAGTGCAATTGCTACTGATATCTTTAGCCCGTTATCCATAATAAATGATGCACCAGCACTTTTTCCTGTGGGGTTGACTACTGTTATTTGGAAAGCCACAGATGCGAATGGCAACAGTGCAACTGCAACTCAAACTATTACCGTAACCTCGGTCGAAGCGGCAAAAACAGATTTAATACTGCCGATAGTGACTGCTCCTGATGATCTTATCGTAGAAGCCTCAGCCGAAAACACTCCGGTTTCACTTGGAGTAGCATTGGCTATTGATAATGTGGATGGTTATATAACTGCAATACCGGATCAATCCGGTTCATTTGAAATAGGTACTTATGATATTCTTTGGACAGCAGTGGATAGCAATGGTAACCACGGAACGGCTACTCAAACTGTGGTTGTGCAGGATACAACTTTACCGATAATGACTGCCCCTGCAGATATAACGATTATAAGTGATGTATCAGTTGAAATTGATCTAGGTTTAGCGACCGCGAGTGATATATTTTTGGATGAAGTTGTTAACGATGCACCAGATCCATTTCCTGTTGGAACAACAATCGTTACTTGGACTGCAACTGACATCAATAATAATAGTGCGACTGCCACACAAATTGTAACGGTTACACCAGTTGCATTAAACAATTCGGCATCTTTTAAAGCAGTTTCATTATGGTCAGTAGAACCAGATAACAGCGATACTTTATCGGATACTACTTTTGACATTAACCCTGAACTTCAGTCTGTCGTCTTAATATCAATGGTATCAAATAACACCGGTGAAACTTTGCCAGCTAAAGTTTGGTATCGGGCATCTAAATATAGTCGATGGATTGCATTGGATATTTCACAAGTTTCTAATTTTATTCCTGATGTGATGATGGTAGTCAGCGATAGTCAACTAGATTTATGGCAGGTAGATACTACAACGAAAAAAACTGTACACAAAAAACAAAATTTTGATGGTAGGGCATGGGTCTTATCTCAATCGATGAAAACAATATCTCGTTATGCTTGGTTACCTAGCCAACCTGATGCAACACTACGACCAGAAGTGACTTGGACGTATCAATATGATGAACGAGGAAATATTATTTTTCGCACATTTGATGATGTTGAAATTCAAATTTATCATTATGATGCTTTTAACCGATTAACTGATGATATTTTATATGGAGTGTTTTATCAGTATGACTCTAATAATAATCTTACTTTGTATAGTAATTATATTAGCGATACAAATCTAAGTTATATTTTGGGAAGCAATATCTTAAAAACCAATGGTGCAATAAATATTGAAACGGATAATTATGGAAATATTATTAATGATGGTAAACATATTTATTCGTACGATAACAATAATCGTCTCAATCTAGTCGATTCAGCTACTCGTTATGTTTATAACGCATTTGGACAGCGGACACGTAAAATAACGCCTTTTGCAACTATTATTTATCATTATAATAGTGCTGGTCAGTTAATCAGTGAGTCTGATCAATCCGGAGCAATTATTAGAGAATATGTATACTTGGGTAATCAACCAATTGCGGTCTATGGAACATCTAATTCAGGGCAATCTACGGTTGCATATATTCACACAGATAATCTTTTTACACCTCGTCGTATTTCTAATGCTTTAGGAAAAGTTATTTGGTCTTGGGATAGTAATGCTTATGGTGAAACGCCAGCAAATGAAGATCCTGATGGTGATGGAGCCTTATTTGAAATGAATTTACGGTTTTATGGACAGTATTTTGATAAAGAATCTGGTCTACATAATAATAATGATAAATATTATGATCCGAATATCGGCCGATATATCACCGTTAATAATCAAAATATTGATAATGAAATGAACAAATTTGTATTTTTATCTGGCAACCCATTTAAACGACCCGATTTATATTGCATTAGAAATCAACACCGTAATAGAAATTTTGATTTGTATAATGAAGCGATAAAGGGTCTTTATGAATCCAATGAATCTAATCTAACTGGTCTCAAAGGATACCAAAAGGAAGGGATTACTAATTCAATAACAACAATTTTTAATCAACAAAATACGAATTGTAATCAACTGGAAAATAATCTTGGTGATTTGTTAAAAAATAAAAACATTAACATTAACAATAACATAAAAATTAAAATACAAGGTGTTGGTTTTTTGAAAAATAAGAAGAATATTTTTGAAGTTAAAGAGCCTTAAATGTAAATATTGTTTTATGTTTAGATTCATCTTTCTTTGCCATATCAGATTTGTTTTCTGATATGGCAAAAAATTTACCAAGTTTCTTCTGATTCAAAAATGAATTCTCATTCAGGATTATTAGACGTGACGACGCCATGTTGTACAGGGATGATATCTAAACCATCTTGCACAAATTTAAAATTAAATTCAGGTAGATATTTTTTATCAGTAGAGACTGCTTCACCTACGTATTGTTTAAAACTCCCGGCTAAATTTTATCTATTAAGTATCAATGTTCCCTGTGCTTGAATAGAACTAAATGCATCCATATTTACTTGGGTTATAAAATCAGCACCTTGAGCTAGGGTTTCATCAGTAAAACATCAAGGTATATGTTTTTTCTGTTATCCCAATTTTAGGTAATCTGCGTTTCTAACGATTTGTCTAAAATGATCCAAATCAGTTTAGTCATAAATTTGTGATTTTGAGCTTCCTGTAATCTAATGTTTTACTCTTATTAACCGATAATAAGAGTTCATGAACTTATACAATAGTCTTATTTTATGAGTGTTAATACCAAAAAAACGGAACAAGTTGAAGATAAGGTTGTTGCTCTCGCCAGTATTGCAGCGAAACTACATTCTGTCTTAACTATTGCCTGGGGTGTATCGTTGGCAGCAAAGAATGCTAAAGTGATTTCTGCTCAAGCAGGGGATGAGGGACTTGGCTTTAACCCCATAACAGTTTTTATTGATGAAATTTCACAACAAACAATAAATGGTGTCAATGAAATCAATCACGAAGCTTTGCGATTGTCTAAAATAGCGGTAAAAGAGCGACGCTGCACGGATGCATATAATAGGTTTTATTCAGTGATTAAAAACAATAGGGATGCCAGACATATTGCGTCACTAAAATCGGCAATGGAGTCTGTTGAGAAAACAATGTTGTCATCACAAGTGGAATTTAAAAAAAGTTTGAATAATTTAGTTTTGTTATTGGAGACCATGACGGGCTGCATGTTATCTGCACGTAGCATTGCATCTATTGCGAGAATTGTTACTTCCGATGCAATTAAATATAAAGATAAACTTAAAGTGGTATCGGAAGATCTTGATGAAGCTGCGACTTTTATATCAATAAAGATAGTACAAAGTTATCAACATTTATACAATGTGAATTTAGTTAAACACAGATAAATTAAACATTTTTCAGGATTATAAATGAAAGCAACAAAAATTTTCGATAATGGTCATCAGTGGTTTATGTTTGGCCGTGATCCGGATAAACCTGAAAGCATTATTGATACCAATCAATACATGATAGTTGCCGGGGATGATGCATTATTAATGGATCCGGGTGGGATTGAAGTATTTGCACCAATGTTAGGGGCAATTTTGCATCATGCTAATGTGGATCAAATAACCAATATTTTTGCTTCACATCAAGATCCGGATATTATATCGTCACTTGGTTTGTGGGATCAGGCATTACCGCAAGCAGTATTACATGCGCCGTGGATTTGGGAGGGGTTTTTGCGGCATTTTGGAATGAACAACATTCAATATGCCGGTATCCCGGATGAAGGAAGCCGTATTTCCATTGGTAACGTTATGCTTGAATTTATTCCTGCACATTATCTCCATGCTTCGGGTAATTTTCATGTCTATGATTCACGAGCAAAAATTTTGATGAGTGGTGATGTTGGTGCGGCACTTGAAGCCAGCGAATCTCCTATTTTTGTAGATAATTTTGATGAACACATATCGAAAATGACTCTATTTCATCAGCGTTGGATGCCGTCAAATCGTGCTAAAAATGACTGGATAGGACGAGTTCGCGAGTTGGATATTGATTTTATGGCTCCTCAACATGGTAGGATTTTTAAAGGCGATGATGTTAAACGTTTTCTTGACTGGTTTGAAGCACTTGACGTTGGTATTGCAGTCGAAAAATAAATCAAACATGCATGGTGATTTGTGATCTTATCTAAAGTGACCAAATCGAAAATACACCACAAAGGATGCCACCATGCATTAAAATTATTACACAAACAACTAGAAAAAATATGTTCGATTTATAAAAAAGGTTAAACTGTTTAATGGAAATAGTTGATACAACGATGAAGACACAATATGCCGCCTTAATAGGACTCGCTCGTCGATTATCAACATCCGATAAATTAAAACATAAAAAAAGTAAAGGCGGTTCTGTTTTTGCTTAACAACAAGTCAAGAAAAACAAGAAAAAATAAAATACCAAATGAAATTTTTAATAACCAATTTATTTCGTTGCAGAATTATTTAAATAATTGCACTTAAGGCTTGAATTCGGGTAGTGTTCCTTTTTATGAGCCTATGATTTTTTACAGAAATAACGCAAACTAATTAGTTTTTATTACTGGCACATCGATTTAATTTTATTAGCCTCAATAATTGCAGCTAGCCATGAAAATTCATCGTTGTCACTAAAATAATAATACGTCATACCATTAGGCAATAACGCGATGGTGATCCCTCCAAAGCCTGACATAAAGGGTATCCAAACTTCATTATTACAACCTAGTGTTGTACCTGCATCTAATGCCCAAAATCCATTGCTGTAGTAAAGGTTACCAAGTCCGGTATTAAGTCCATGTACATTGGGTATTTTTTGTAATGCTTGTGTTAGTAAGTTGTTATCAAGCATTTGAACTGATGCGATTGAACCATTATCGATATTATAAAAATTAGCTAATTTAGCTACATCATCACGATGGAGATTTAATCCATAACCACCCCATGCTTGTTTAACAACATCGTATGTGCGTTTTGTTACTTTAGCTGTTGGACTAATATTTAACGGTGTCCAAATATCTGTCACGATACTATCAATAAAAATATCTTTATCAAGCCCTTCATTTTGTTGTAAGTAATTATTCATTGCCGATGTTAAGATATAAGTATCAGAAGTATGATAATTCCAAAATGTTCCCGGTAGTGCTTGTCTTGTCCATGATGTGCAAGAATAGTTGATTTTCTGATCGTGACTCAATGCAGTAAAAAATAAGCTACTGTTACTTTCGTCAATTAAATAATTGGGGCTAGTGTAATTTCCTGTCGCCATATTTAAAGTGTTTTCAAAAGTCACGTCATCCCATATGGTTTGTGTTGCACTGCATTCGGGTACTTGCGTACTTATGTTTGTGTCTTTTGTTCCCGGGTATTTTTGTTCTAAACGCATTAAGGCTGTGGCAGCAAAAAGTGATTTTGATGTCGAATAAGAGGGTATAACTAAAACATCACAATATGGGTAGACTCCTTGTCGCGTGTTACATGCGCTCACATAATGAGTATTATCGATAACCAAGCCAAATAAGGTCATGTGTTCCGGCGTTATGCCTTTGCCAAAGCCTGTAAGGTCTAGGTTAATATTTGGATAGTCCTTAACTAGTTCAGTAATGGGTTTGTTTGCCATTCTTGAATTTTTTTCAACTTGATAATCTCGTTTAATTTTATCAGCATTGTTTATTGTTGCAGGGGTATAATTAGCATCGAGCAATCCCCACATATCAAATTTAAACGCTAAGCAGGTTTCAGAACTTATTTGATAGGCTAGTTTTGAAACAGTGCCGTCAGTTTTGAATAAAAATGACATGACGCCATTATGAATACAATTTTGATTTTTTTGTTGTAACGCAAATGGAATTGCTATTCGGCTAAAGCCATTATCAGATTTTTCATCCCAAACTTTTCCTGATTCGAGAATAAATTCCCACTCAGGATTATTAGACGTGACGACACCACGTTGTACAGGGATGATATTTGAACCATCTTGTACAAATTTAAAATTAAATTCAGGTAGATGTTTTTTATCAGTAGAGACTGCTCCACCTACGTATTGTTTGAAACTCCCGGCTAAATTTTGCCCATTAAGTATCAATGTTCCTTCAAAGTTATTGCTTGGAGGTGCTTGAATAGAACTAAATGCATCCATATTTACTTGGGTTATCAGCTCAGCACCTTGAGTTAGGGTTTCATAAGTAAGTTGAGATCGGTTAGTCAGGATTGGTTGTTCATCTTTAGGTGTGAAATCAGTATTATTGCCTCCACCGCAACTAACTAGAAAAAAAATGCAACTGGTTATACTTGCATTGATAAAAACTTGAGGCGTAAATTTTCTATTTTTAAATTTAATATTCATTGCTTCCATGCACACTTTGTTTAGTTATATTTTGCATTATACAAAATTCCTTTGTTTTTGGCTATGAAATACTCAGCTTGATTTTTTTAGATATATTTAAAGAGCTTAGCTACTATAAATAATAAAATTAAGAAATATTTAAGAAATGAAATAACATTAATATGCTTTAATGAAATATGTAGACAATTTTAGAATGTGATTTTATACTCGCTATCAAGAATATGAGTAAGGATTTAAAATGCTAGGGATAGGCATATCGAATGACTGTTATTCGTACATATTATATGGCTCCCTGGTTACCATTTATTATAATCAGGTTGAAGCTAATGTTAACGTTAAAAAAAATTTATAAATTTAGTATAGTCCCCAGTTTACTTGCAATAATATTATTACTAACCTCGTGCGGCGGTGGTAGTGGTTTACCACCAGCTCCTGCTCCCGATCGTGAACCGCCATTTGTCGTTAATACTGAACCAGCTAATGGTAGTAATACGGTTTCATTGTCTCAGATTATAAAAATTACTTTTAATGAAGCGTTCACATTTGATACTGGTATGATCGAAATTAATGCCTATTTGAAAACAGGTATCTTAGATCAGTCTAGAATTTTAAGTTTAAATTTAATTAAGCCTTATGAAATAAATGGTAACGAATTATCAATTTTTATTAAGGATAATGAATTAAAGCAAGCAACACGATATCGAGTTCATTTGCATAACGTTAAAGATCTCGAAAAAAACACCATGACGAATAATTGTCAGTGGGAATTTGCAACATCCGGTTATGGTGCCGTTGATATTCTTAATTCTGGTCCGTGTAGCCAAACTAGCGTACCGGTTGGAAATTTAGCTGGTTTAGAAATATCTGAAGGTATTTTGAGTCCAAATTTTCATGCTTACAGTACTGCATATTCAGCTTCGGTCAATTTTTTAACGACAGTTCTTAATGTTAAAGCACGGGCAGAATATGGTGATGCCACAATTTTAATTAATGGTAAAAAACCAGTTAGTTTAAGTGCAGATCCAAATGTAAAACCAGGCGTTAATGTTGACTTGCTGAATGGACTTAATGTTATTCCGATCGTTGTAACTGAGTCGTCAGGTGTTAATAAAACATATACTCTCAATATTACTCGTGAATCCAATACTTCTGTCGCACCGATTATCACGAGTGTTAGTCCAGCTTTAAAATCAACTGTAGCAACGGGAACGGCTGTTACATTAACCTTTAATGTGCCGATGGATTCAGCTTCATTTTTGGGTAATATTAAACTTTGGGAAGAAGAGGTCTATTTTGCAAAAGAAGTGACGCTTAATGCGATACCGTTTACTTATTCGACTCCGAGTGGAATTACCTCGACAGTCACTATCAATACTTTAGCGCCGTTAAATCCAGGGCGAATTTATCAAGTTGTGGTTACATCGGGAGTCGGAATTGCTGATGCGGCAATAGGGATTAAAAGCTCTAACGGTGATGAACTAGCTGCCGATTTTGTTACAATTTTTACTACCGAAAATGGTGTTATTACTGATGCTGGTGGTAGTGGCATATGGACTTGGGTTAATGGCGATATGAATGGCAGTGAAGCTAATCAGTATGGTGCATTAAGTGTGATTGCACCGGGGTATCGTTATGGACATATCGTTGAAACTGATAGCACCGGAAATGCATGGATGTTCGGTGGTAATACTACGCTCACGAATATACCAAGTGATTTGTGGAAGTTTGATGGTTCGGTATGGTCATTGGTATGGCAGGGGGCTGCTAGTGGTAGTCCTAAATATGGTGTAAAAGGTAAACCCGCTGTGACAAATGATCCAAGTGGTGATCGTTATAATCATTCGGGTTGGATGGATATAAATGATAATCTATGGATATTTGGTGGTAATACTCGTCAAGATTTCGGTGTTATTAACTATCGAAATGACCTATGGAAGTTTGATTCAAATACATTAAATTGGACTTGGATTAGTGGTAATGATACATCAAATAAACCTTCAATTTGTGTTACACCGGGTGCTGCAAATATTGATAACACACCGGGCGCACGTCAAGGCGCAGCTAGTTGGACTGTTAAAATTCCACCAGCACCCGCTGGAAATGGGACTCCTGCGATTCCTGCGTATAATGAGTTTTGGTTATTTGGTGGCACTGTGTCGGCACCCGGTACAACTGACTTAGTTGAAATTTCTAATGATTTATGGATGTATAATACTTGGACATCGATGTGGACCTGCGTTAGATTAAGTGATCCCGCAAATGTTATCCCAAATCCTGCCGCACCTCTTGGTAGAGAGGGCGCGTCAACTTGGGTTGATTTGACTGGTAACCTCTGGTTGTATGGTGGTTCGGGTTACACAGATTTGTGGCGCTATAATAGAGTGAGCAATGAATGGGTTTTATATAATCTTGCTGCCGACATCGTTGGTAAACCAGCTTATGGTATAAAAGGTGTGGCTGGTACGGTTGCTAATCCAAACAATCCAGGTAGACGAGAATATGCAATGAGTTGGTTGGATAATGCCGGTAACTTATGGTTAGCTGGTGGTAATTACTATCATTATGCAGCAAAGCAATATCGTTATTATTCTGATATGTGGAAATACGATATGACTTTATTCCAATGGGTTTGGGTTCGAGGTAGTAAATTAGTTGATCTTCCCGGAAATTTTGGAACTCAAGGAGTGTCCGTTAATTCAAATTATCCTAATTCCAGAACAGATGCGGCGAGTTGGACAGATAAAAATGGAAACTTCATGATGATGGGGGGTGTGGGTACAAAAAGTTCTGCTGCAGGAAGTAATATATTTAGTGATGTGTGGCAGTATACACCGTAACCGAAAATAACTTATATATTGTTATTAATAAAAAGCCTTGTTTGCCAACAAGGCTTTTTTAGTATTTAAGTGTTTATTTTTTACACGTAATTAATTTTATCGCATACAAACGATGACATCAGAAAGGCAAAATGATCTAGATCAACGTTAATTCATTTTAGACTTTATATAAGCGTATTTTGATTGCACATCAATAATAGAGGATCTATAATTTTTATAACATTAGTAAATTCTAATAAGCTAATACAGTAATTTTAAAAGGAGAATAATTATGACATTACGCACAACACAAATTATGGTAACAACAGGTTTTGTTATTGCATTGATGGTTGCTCCTCTAAGTTTATTTGCAATGGGTTCACAACATATTGCTGCGCAACAAACTCAAATGAGAATGGGACAAAAAAATACGATGCAGAATATGACTCAAATGAAAACAGCTGAAAAAACAGCAACTCATGAACATAGCAATAATGAAACAAAAATAGAACACGAAATTGCAAGTAACTATGAAGAAGATCATATTTATTATAAAGATATGAATCTTGATATTACGGAGTTTGATTACGTGAACTAGCTTTTTAGTGAATTACCCTAAGCATATTATTATGCTTGGGGTAGTTTTATTAAAAGCATTAAATAAGTTAACCCAAGCATGATATAAAATGAAATATGTTCGTTAGGTATATGGTGCGAGTAGTAGATGTTAGATTAAGAGTCGGTTGAAATAATGTATGTTTTCTTTTAAATCAGTTTTTTATATTTCTTTTTGGGCAGCCATGTTAATGCCTCATTCCGTTATTGCTGAGACGGTTAACGATACGGTTGTTGTTAGTGCTGGTTATCAGTATAGCCAAGGTAAGTATCAGCAACAGCAAGATACAATTATTCATTACTTCCCTGTTTCGGTGTTGTATGGCAGGGATAAATGGCAAGTTGGATTGACGGTGCCTTATATTGTGGTTGTGGGTAGCGGTAATGTCATACCTGGTACTAATGGCTCGATGTTTTTTGGTGGTGCGAATTCGGGTGGTTTTGGTATGGGCAATGGTGCCGGTAATAATAATTCAACAAGTGTGGAATCAACAACAAATTCTGGTATGGGTGATGTATTTGCTCGAGCTACTTATTCACTTAATAATTTTTCAAGTGAAAATGTTTTTTATGTATTAGAGACGAATATTAAGCTTGCTACGGCAGACGCAAGTCAGGGGCTGGGTACGGGTGAGAATGATTATGCCATTCAGCTAAATAGTAGTTATGGTGCAAGCCATCGTAGCCACTTATCGTTAGGTTATAAAATAATGGGCGATAGTGCGAATATTAATTATAATAATATTTTTTATGGCACAGCCGGAATTAGTTTCAAAATGGCCGGCACGAAACGTTTTGGTATTTCATTTGATTATCAACAAGCTACTGTAGATGGCCTGGATGACTTTCAACAAATGAACTTTTCTTTTAGCTGGGTTCAAGATAATAAGCAGACTATTTCATTAGGTGCTTTAGCTGGATTAACTGATAGTAGTCCAGATTTTGGCGCCAGTATTTATATTTCAAATAATTTTTAAATAGTATTTTTATTTTTTCTGTATTGACACTGGTAGTGCTGGGGGTCGAAAAAGACTACCCTCCTACGGGTGGGTAGTTAGCGGGGCAAGTTGACTCAGCTTCTATATTAATTAACCAATTTAAAAGTTAATTGATTCTTGTATAGTATCAAAGTTAAACTGGATTTTTGACTATTGTTAGTTACATTTATTGATAGTTTAACTGTCGAATGTAATACAATTTATTTATATAAGGAGATATTTGATGTTACTCGAAGGTTCGTGTCATTGTCATGCGGTAACTTTTAGTGTTGAGTCAGCCCATCCATATCCTTTTAATTACTGCTATTGTTCAATATGCCGGAAAACATCCGGTAGTGGCGGTTATGCTATTAATTTAAGTGGTGTTTACGAGTCTTTAAAGGTGCAGGGTGAAGAGCATATCAATGTTTATTATGCAAAAATGACCGATGCGCTTACCAATAAAATAACAACAAGTCCTGCAGGAAGGCATTTTTGTAAAGAGTGCGGCACTGCATTATGGCTTTATGATCCTAGTTGGCCTGAGTTGGTCCATCCTTTGGCATCGGTTATTGATACGGAATTGCCGGTTGCCCCTGAAAGAACACATTTAATGTTAGCTAGTAAGGCAACTTGGGTTGTACTTGAGAATCACCGGGGTGATAAGCTGTTTCCAGAGTTTCCTGATGAAAGCATTGCGCAATGGCATAAAAGGTTGGACTTAGAAATAGCTTAGTTTTAAAGAATAGTGTTTCTAAGCTATTGATTATTAAAAGATACTAAAGTTATTTATTAAATTGACGATTAACTTAGTATGAATTTGTTATATTCTCAATTTCTTATTGGTTTTGTCACGCTGAATTTAGCAACTGCTGTGCCGGCTAATATTGTCGATTATGGCCAAACATTAAATGAAGCTGACTGGGGGGTAGTTGCTAATAAGAAAAGTTGTATTTTGCGTCAATCAATTCCTCTCTACGGTAAAGTTGAATTTGAGCAAATCTACCGTGATCAAGGACTGCATTTTCAGCTTTATATCAATCGAATACCGGGGCAAGATATTAAGGCGAAATTGACTTCGATGCCACCAAAATGGAATCACACCTCTTTACTGCGTCCAATCGCCAAAATTAAACTAAAACCCAAACATAATGCACTTACCTTGGAACATAGAGTTTCGATGCAAGTTATATCCGAGTTAGAAGACGGTATGTTTCCAACTTTAAGCTATAAAAGTTGGTCGGATGTGCGTAATGATATAACAGTATCGATTTCGCCAATTAATTTTAGAGAGCGTTTACCTCAATTTTTAACATGTATTGCGAGTTTACCATTAAAACCAATCATCGTTAAAGCTAAGCCAAAACCCAAGCCTAAGCCTAAACCAATAAAAGTAGTCGAAATTTTTGATGACAATGAGCCAGATACGATCTATTTTGCTGCGAATTCGGCTGTATTAAAATCTAAGGCGAAAAAGAAATTAAAATTATTTGTTAAAAAATTGAAAAAGAGTAAGAAAAATAAACATATTATTGTGTCAGGTTATTCTGATGATTTGGGCAGCAAAACCCAGAGTACCGCTATCAGTAAACAGCGAGCCGTTAATGTGCAAAATTATTTAGAAACACAAGGGATTCCGGTGAAATACCTATTTACACGTTATTTTGGACGAGATCATGCCATTCTTTCTAATAAAACCGCAAAAGGTCGGGCTAAAAATCGACGTGTTCATATCGATATTATTGAGACTAATCTGAGCTCTGAACGTTAGTCTTTTGAGCTATAAACCATCAAATTGATATTTTTCTAAGTTTATAATGCTGTTGATCCAGTGAAACAGGGTATAATCTGGCCTTTTATAGTCATTAAATTTGGATCTTTTGAGGCTCGCTATGTCAAAAACAGCAAAAATAAACAAAGTTGTACTTGCTTACTCCGGTGGATTAGATACCTCCATTATTTTGAAATGGTTAGAAGATAATTACGGTTGTGAAGTCGTGACTTTTACTGCAGATATTGGACAAGGTGAGGAAGTTGAACCTGCACGAGCAAAAGCAGAGTCCATGGGGGTTAATGAAATTTATGTCGAAGATTTGCGAGAAGAGTATGCACGTGATTTTGTGTTTCCAATGTTTAGGGCAAATACTATCTATGAAGGTGAGTACTTACTAGGTACTTCAATCGCTCGTCCTTTAATTGCAAAGCGTTTGGTGGAAATTGCCAAAAAAACTGGAGCTGATGCGATTTCACATGGTGCAACTGGCAAAGGCAACGATCAAGTACGTTTTGAATTAGGAGCCTATGCTTTAATGCCGGATATTCATGTCATAGCGCCTTGGCGAGAATGGGACTTAAATTCTCGTGAAAAGTTAATGGCTTATGCTGCCGAGCATAATATTCCTATTGAACAAAAACGCGGTAAAAAATCGCCCTATTCTATGGATGCTAATTCATTACACATTTCATACGAAGGTGGCATTTTGGAAGATCCTTGGTCTGAGCCTGAAGACGATATGTGGCGTTGGACAGTATCACCAGAACAAGCACCGGATACCGCAACTTATATTGAGCTAAGTTTTGAAAAAGGTGATGTGGTTGCTATTGATGGTAAACCGGTATCACCGGCTGGCGTGATGGAGCAGTTAAATTCGATTGGTGGTGCTAATGGTATTGGTCGTGATGATATTGTTGAGAATCGTTATGTTGGCATGAAATCGCGTGGCTGTTATGAAACGCCTGCTGGAACAATTATGTTGAAAGCGCATCGAGCTATTGAATCCATTACACTGGATCGAGAAGCGGCGCATTTAAAAGATGAGTTAATGCCACGTTATGCCAGTTTAATTTATAATGGTTATTGGTGGTCGCCGGAACGAACCATGCTACAAACCATGATCGATGTGTCTCAAGTAACAGTAAATGGTGTCGTGCGATTAAAATTATATAAAGGTAATGTTATTGTTGTTGGACGTAAATCTGAATCTGATAGTTTATTTGATGAAAATATTGCAACTTTTGAAGATGATGGCGGTGCTTATAACCAGCAAGATGCAGAAGGTTTTATTAAATTAAATGCCCTACGTTTACGCATCGCAAAACGTAAACAATAATGTAAAATAATGTAGGTTGGGGTGAATGTAGTAAACCCCAACCTTCGTTAAACTTAACTAGAGTATTTATTTAAGGATTGAATTTTTGTTTAATCCAATGATCGATACTGACATATTTCCCTGAACCGATAAAAAATAACGCAAGTAACATAATGAAATAAGTTGCTCCCCATTCGATGCCGTTATTGGAAATAATTAAACTACCTTGTTCGGTAATCCAATCATAATTTGCATTTTCTTTTAAAACGTCTTTTGCTTTACTTAATCGAATAATAGCTTCGGATGCATCACTGCAGTTAAATAAACACGACATTGGGTCAGCAACGGCCTGCCAGCCATTTTTCCAATGTACGCTAAATATTGCGACTAACATGGTGATCATTAATGGGATTGAAATCCAGCGAACGCCTAACCCTAAAAGTAACATAACGGCTCCAACTAATTCAGTTGAGGTTGCTAAAAATGCCATTACTGCAGGAAAGGGCAAACCTAAGCCCCAATCTGGATTACCAAACCATGCAACAGTATCACTAAAGCCGTTGTATTTATTCATGCCGGCCATCCAAAAGACGGGTACTAAATAAAGTCGTAATGCTAATGGGCCAAGAAAGTCTAGTGTTTTGGTTTGTTCTAATAAACCCTGCATTCGTATTAACATATTCATAAAACCACTCCAGCTTGTATCATGTTAGTTTTTAAGTGTACCCAGTAGTATATTTCTGGAACGTAACTCCTGCATTGTTTGCAGACCTCCGTTTATGACAACGCTAGGGTCTGGGTGGTTCATTTCATTTGCAATTATTTCTAATAACGCTCGGCCGGTTTTTGCAGGACTAGTATTGCCTGTTTCCTGTATTAGCTGTAATAAACGTGCGGTTACGGGGTTTAACTCCATAAACACAATCTTGTCATTTGTGTCTCGATAAACGACAAGATAGGTTGCTTGTTCCGGTTGTTGTTGTGGTTGAAATTCGGGACTAATCGTGTGTACAGGAAAATTGTAGCTTAGCGACCACGCTAGTGATGACATCTCGGGAGTATTATCGAGTAGGTTGCCATCGGCATCGATTTTGTTTATATCATTTTCGAGATCGAGCAGGCCTAATGCAAGCTCTACCCATTCATAATGAGCGAGCTCTAAAAAAAAAGGTGGATCAGTTTCTGTCGGTTTGCGATCATTTTCTAAATATTTTAAAAACTCTCGTGGCATCTCCGGAAACAACGGTGTGTGTGATAGATGTTTTGAAAAATAATCTCGAATAAGTTCATGCCAAGCCTGTTCACCCAATATGCTATGGATAACAGGATAACTGTTCGACATGAATCCTTCGACATTATTATAAAATAATTCGTTATAAATTTTCATCCGACGTTGTTCTACATCGGCTGGTGCCGGATTATTTTCCGGATCTCGTATGTGGGCAGCAAATTCGTATTGACGGCGAATAAATTCCGGTTGTTCAGTTTTATTTGATGTTTGCATTTTGTGCGTTAAGCCATTTATTCTGATAGGAGGCAATGGTATCTACTTCAGATAATAATTCAGGAACAGCGGGAATATTAAAATCACGTTCGAGTAATGTTGGAATTGTGCCATACAATTGGTAGGTTTGATCTAATAAATCCCAAACTGGATCAATAACATCAGAGCCGTGGGTATCCACTCGGAGATCGTCAGCTTCGTTATAATGGCCGGCAATATGGATATAGGATATTCTATCACTTGGTATGGATTTTAAAAACTCAGAAGCATCATAGCCGTGATTAATGCTATTGACGTAAATGTTATTGACATCCAATAAAAATTTACAATCGGCTTTTTCTAATACTGCATTGAGAAAATCAATTTCTTCCATTTCCTTACCGGGAGCAGCATAGTAAGAAACATTTTCCATTGAGATTTGTTCGCCAATAATATCTTGAGTTCGTTGAATTCGTTCAGCAACATGATTAACGGCTTCTTCAGTGAAGGGGATGGGCATTAAATCGTATAAATGTCCCTGATCACTGCAGTAGCTTAAATGTTCGCTGTAATGTTTTATGTTGTGTTCTTTCATCAAGCGTTTAACGCGTTGAATAAAAGCTTCGTCTAGTGGAGCAGGGCTACCAATAGAGAGTGATAATCCGTGGACAATAAAAGGAGTTTGTTCAGTGAAGGCTCGGAACTTTTTACCCCATATGCCTCCGACACCAATCCAGTTTTCTGGAGCGACTTCCATAAAGTCGACTTGGGGATGAGGATGATCTGCGAGCGAATCCATAATGGATCGCCGCAGACCAAGTCCTGCGCCATGAACTGGATATTTATGTTTGCTCATGGTTACAAATACTCAGCTTATTTACTGCCGCCGCATTTGCCTTCACCGCATTTACCTTCTTTACCCATTTTTTTCTTCTTCATGTCGCCGCCGCATTTGCCTTCACCGTCTTTATGGTGAGTATGAGCGCCTTTTTTATCGCCGCCACATTTGCCTTCGCCACATTTGCCTTCGCCACATTTACCTTCTACACCTTTAGCATGTTTATGAGCACCTTTTCCTTTGTCAGCGCCGCATTTACCTTCGCCACATTTGCCTTCACCGCATTTGCCTTCTTTACCCATTTTCTTATTGCCGCCGCATTTGCCTTCGCCACATTTACCTTCTTTGCCTTTCTTGCTTTTCATTGTGCCGCCGCATTTGCCTTCACCACATTTGCCTTCAGCAACTTGCATGTAACCACTAGTTAATTCATTCATTCCAAATGGGTTTGTGTCTGCTGCAGAAACACTTCCTGTTGCCGCTAATGTTACTACAGCGGTGCTAATTGCTATTGAGATTGGTTTTAATAAGTTGTTATTTGACATCGAGTGCCTCCATAATGTTATAAAAGGTGAGTTTATTAACTCGTTTATAAATTCAGATAATTGTTATTCTATTCCGAACTTGTTGTTCTACGAGAATATTTAACGAAACACTCGCATTGTCAGATATGACATTACCGATCGAGTAAAGTTTCAGCAATTAATAAAAAATTAAGAAAACTAAACTGTATTTGTAAAGTATCGATTAGATAGTTTCAAATTGGTAAACCACTGTTTTTTATAGTTAATTATTATTGTAGAACGCTTCATGATAGCTGTTATCACAGAATAAAAAAAGATTTTCTAACATTTTGTTATAAAAAAGTGAAAAGTTATGTATCAGATCATACTGTCGGGTTTGAATTTAGTGTAAAAGGCCGCTTTTTGTTAAGTAACAATTAATGCTTCGATTAATTTATTGATTTAGGGGATGTACTTGTATGTTTTTTAAACGTTATTAATAACAATAAAATTCAGTAATTTTAAAGACCATGGACTTTGCACTTGAATAAATAGCCAATATAATTTAGTTTGTTTTTATTCTTACACTAAAAATAAGATTAATAAATCAAATGAAACTCATCAGCCTCAAATATCTCACTATTCTTTTATTTTCATTTTTTGCTAATAGCGCTGTTTCGAAAGAAGTTGTTCTGATACCTGCTGGTATTTTTAATATGGGCTGTTCGGTTAATGATTCGAAGTGTGATGTTGATGAAGGGCCGGCTGGTGGCATCAAAGTCGCTGTGCCGGCATTTAAAATGGATAAAAATGAAGTTACTGTAGCTGAATATGAAAAGTGCATTGCAAGTGGCCAATGTAATAAACCAAAGGATTTTAAGCGTAATAAATACTGTAATTTAAATGCTCCTAAGCGCGCTAAACATCCTATTAATTGTATCGATTGGCAAGATGCACAAACGTATTGCAAAACCCAATCCGGTCGATTGCCTTATGAAGCTGAATGGGAAAAAGCGGCAAGAGCGGGTACAAAATCGGCGTATCCAACAGGTGATAACATCGATTGTAAAAATGCCATTCATGATGATAACCACACCGTCGGTTCGGTTAAGGCTGAGTTTGATGGTTGCGGTGAAGATCGAACGTGGGCTGTGGCAAGTCGTGCGGCTAATCCATTGGGCTTGTTTGATATGCATGGCAATGCTGGGGAATGGACAGCCAACTGGTATGAAAAAAATGCAATTGCTACACTTTATTCAAAAGGAAAACTCGCTGCACCAAAATCAGGCAATAAGCGTGTGGTGCGTGGTGGCTCATGGGATGAAAATACTAAAAACCTAAGAAACTCTTATCGAAATGTTAAGCAACCCAATAGTGGTAACGCTGTTTATGGTTCAATTGGGTTTCGTTGTGCTTATGACGTAAAATAGTTTGTTAACTTGAGAGTTGTTATTAAGTAAGTTTCATTAAGCAATCAATATAGTGAGATTCATCGGGCATAACATTATTCCGCTGAGCCTGCCAGATCATTTGTCCTAGACATTCCATCATTTGATGTTCAACTTCATGAACATCTTGAATTTTATTCAGTAGTTGTTGGTGTAAATCGGTAATTTGTTGTGGGCGTTTGGTTGCGAGTTGTTCGTGTATTGAAATGTGCATTGCCATGTGTAAAAAAGGGTTGGTTTCACCATTTTCAGGTAAGTAATCTTTATCGATGAAGTCATTCTCGTTACCGAGTAATTCGTGATACTCCGGATGCAAATTGATAATATTAACAATGATCTGTTCCATTGCAGATAAAGCAGTATTATTTTGATGATTGTTCCAAGCATCAAAAAACATTTTGCGTAGTTGTGAGCGGTCTTGAGAAAACATAATATTGTTATTTTTACTATTAGTGCAATTAAAAAATTAGTCTACGTTTTTTTCTTGAAATTCACATAAATCTTCAATGACGCAGGAACCACAACGTGGATTGCGTGCTATACAGGTATATCGACCGTGTAAAATTAACCAATGGTGCGCATCAAGTTTAAACTTTTCTGGGACATTAATTAATAAATTTTTCTCAACCTCGACAACATTTTTTCCGGGAGCAAGACCGGTTCTATTCGATACTCTAAATATATGCGTATCAACTGCGATAGTTGGGTGACCAAATGCGGTATTTAAAACGACATTTGCGGTTTTACGACCGACACCGGGTAAGGCTTCTAGGGCTGCTCGGTCATCGGGAACTTCGCTGTTGTGTTGCTTTATTAACATATCGCAGGTTTTAATGATATTTTTACCTTTGGTATTATATAACCCAATAGTTTTGATGTATTGTTTTAATCCAATTCCACCTAATTTAGCAATTTTTTTGGGTGTATTGGCTTTTTTGAATAATACCTCAGTTGCTTTATTTACCCCTTTGTCGGTTGCTTGAGCTGACAATATAACTGCGATTAATAATTCAAATGTAGAGTTATAATTTAGTTCCGTGGTAGGCTCGGGAATGTGTTTTTTTAACCGGTTAAATATTGCATGGCGTCGTTGAGGTATCATAAAAAATTGTAACTTAATATTAAATGGATTCAGTAACAGCAGGTGTTATTGACACATTAATTGAATTTGTAGTTTTGGATTTTTGATATTTATCAATAACATTTTTGAGTGCAACTAATAAACCTAACCCGATAAATGCACCCGGTGCAAAAACGGCTAATAAAAAACCACCATCAAAAACAGTGACGGTTAACCACTCGCTACCGGCTCCAAACATAAGCTCTGCTTGTTGCAAGAAAGTTCCAAAACCAATGAGTTCTCTTATTGCGCCTAATACGACTAATACCGCGGTGAATCCAAGCCCCATAAACAAGCCATCTAAACTCGAGTCTAAAGGATTATTTTTAAACGCAAAAGATTCAGCGCGCGCGATGATGATACAGTTTGTTGTTATTAACGGAATAAAGACCCCTAATATTAAATATAATTGATGAAAAAATGCGTTCATAAATAATTCAATAGCCGTAACAACTGCAGCAATGATTAACACAAATACCGGTATTCGTATTTCGGGACGCACCCAATGCCGAGTGAGTGATATGATTAAATTTGTTGAGAGTAACGTTAAAGTTGTGGCTAAGCCCATTCCCAAGGCATTTATTGTGGTATTCGAGACAGCAAGCATTGGACAAAGTCCAAGTAATTGAATCAGAGCAGGATTGTTATCCCATAGGCCATTTCGAATAATTGTTTTTGTGCTCATTTTAACATTCGTTTCTATTTAGGGTTAATTAAATTTTTCATTTTAGAGTGATTTTGATTAATCATATGTTTCGATTTTTTACCATCACTGATGAATAAACTATCATGATTGTCTTTAAAATATAACAGGGTATTATGTACGGCTTTTACAACGGCCCGAGGGGTAATCGTTGCACCAGTGAATTCATCAAAAATACCGCCATCTTTTTTCACCGCCCATTGTGAGCGAATGGTGTTAGTTAATGATTTGCCGACAAAATTAAGTATCCAATCTGATTTTCGGGTATCGATACCATCACCAAGGCCGGGTGTTTCTGTGTGCTTCGATACTCGAACACCACTTAATTCACCATTATTTTTAATGGCTACCAATAAATGAATTTTACCATTGTAGCCATTTGGCGCAATGGAATTAATAATGACACCAACGGGTTTATTTTTCAAACGTGCTCGATACACGCTAACCGGTTTATCACTACCAAATAATGTAGGTTCGGTGACGAGAATAACATCATGAAAAATATCATTATCGTGTAAATTCTCAGGAATTAAAATATTCAAACTGCGCAACAGAAATTGTTTTTGCTCTGCTTCAATTTTTGGTTTGGTGATTATATCGGTATAGGATAATAATATTGTTCCTACTAGCGCAAAGGTGGCCAAAATTAAAGCATTAACGGTCATGTTTTTTAAAAACATTTTACATCCTGAAATCTATTTTTCCGAGTGTCCAAACACACGCGGTTTAGTGTAATAGTCTATGGTTGGAACAGCCATATTCATTAATAACACAGCAAATGCCACACCATCGGGATAACCACCCCAGGTCCTAATAATATAAATAATCACACCAATTCCAAACGCATAATAAATACGACCGCGGGGTGTTGTTGCGGCTGTTATCGGATCGGTTGCAATGAAAAATGCACATAACATTGTTGCACCTGAAAATAAATGATATGAGGGTGTCACAAAAGCATCGGGATCATACATATTTGCTAACATGGCGATAACAAATAAACCTGCAAATAGACCAACAGGGATGTGCCAACTAATAATTTTTTTGAATATTAGCCACAAACCACCAAGTAAGTAAAATAAATTAATTAATTCCCAATTGGCGCCACCAACATTGCCAAATAAATAGGCTTTGGTTTTTTGAATTTCTTCAACCGTATTATTTAAACCGAGTTGGGTTTTTATCGTATCTAATGGTGTTGCCATGGTAATGCTATCGAATTTTATTCCGTTAGGAAGGATATCAAAAAAACTGTATTTTAAGTTTTCTAAAAAAGTTAAATGGTATAAATCGGGTAAAGCAGCAAAAACTTGTTCAGAGTTTGCTGGAATCCAAGATGTCATGTGTAGTGGAAAAGAAATTAATAAAACAGCATAACCAACCATAGCAGGATTAAATGGATTGTAGCCTAAACCACCGTAAAGTTGTTTGGCGATGATGATTGCGAATCCCGAGCCTATAAAAGGGATCCACCACGGTACAAATGGTGGAATGGCTAAGGCTATTAATATAGCAGTTACTACGGCACTACCATCGAATATAAATGGTTTTATTGGACGCTGGCGTAATTTAAGAACGAATGCTTCAAGTGCCACTGCCGAGCTAATCGCTATCACTAAATTGATAATGACACCACTGCCAAAAAAATAGATAAAAGCCAGCGTGCCAGGAATTAGCGCGATAATAACATTGAGCATGATACTGCTAACGCTTAATCGTTGGTGTATATGTGGTGAACTACGAAAGGGTAATAAATTCATAAAATTCCGTTATTATTTGACGACTTTATTTTTAGAGTCGTTATCATCTTTATGCGCTTGTTTAATTTTTTCTTCACGTTGTTCTTTGCGACGTATATCAATTTCTTCAATTGTTTTTTGTTGTTCTGGTGTTAAGTTAGAAATATTTTTTTTAACGTTTAGTTGAAACTCTTGTTTTTGTTGTATTCTAGCCATTGCTTGTGCAACTAAGTCATTCTTAACGCTATCTGATTTCGACTCAAGTGGTTTTTTGTCGACTAACGATTTATTTTTTAATAATTGTTTTTTCTTTCTGAGTTTTTCAGCTTTTTCAGTTTTTTCGCGCTCTAATCTAAATTCACGAAATTCATGTCGTTCACGGGCAATATTGGCTTTTAGCGTATCACGTTCCTGTGCATAAATTTCAGTTTTAGCATAACGATAATATTGCACTAGGGGAATTTGACTTGGACAGACATAAGCACAGCAACCACATTCAATACAGTCAAATAAATTGTATTTTTGTGTTCCATCAAAATCTTTAGCTTTGGCATACCAATATAACTGTTGCGGTACTAGTTGTGCCGGACAAACTCTGGCACATTCACCACAACGTATACACGGCATTATTGGTGCTTTAGTTTGTTTTGTGTGTGTTAACGTTAAAACACAATTAGTGGTTTTGATAACTGGCGATTTTTGATTTTGTAAATTAAACCCCATCATCGGGCCGCCAATGATGATTTCGCCGACTTTGTCTTGATCAATATTACATTGTTGCAATATTTCTGAAATAGGTGTGCCGATTAAGACTTCAACATTTTTAGGTTCTCGTATCGCATCACCGGTGACGGTAACATAACGTGATATTAATGGCTCTTGAATTGCTACTGCTCGGTAAATAGCAAGTGCTGTAGCAACATTATGACAACTAACATTAATATCAATGGGTAAACCACCACTAGGGACTTCTTTTTTTGTTAGTACTTTAATTAATTGTTTTTCACCACCCGTGGGATAAATCGTTGGTATTCGTTGCACTTGAATAAATTTTAATTCGTCTTCGTTTAGTGAATCGACGATGGCTTTAAATGCTTGAGGTTTATTATCTTCTAAAGCAATAATACATTTTTTAGCTTGCAAGGCATGACGCATTATCAATAAACCATCGATAATTTCGCGCGGATGATCCTGCATGATTTTAGCGTCACACGTTATATAAGGCTCACATTCTGCACCATTTAATATTAACGTTGAAACTTTATTATTGTAACCCGGGTTCATTTTGATGAAGCTTGGAAATCCGGCACCGCCAAGCCCTACAATTCCTGCTTCACGAATAATATTGCGTAGGGCACTGGGATCAATATTTAAAAAATCGGGTGAGGGCTCTTTGCGCCAACGCCAATGTTCTTGGCCATCGGTTTCAATAACAATACATAAGGCACTTTTTCCAGATGGATGGGCAACAGGATGATCTTCAATTGCAATAACCGTTCCCGAGCTCGGTGCATGAATTGCAGCACTGATATAATCTGTTGCTTTGGCAATAACTTGTGCCTTTCGAACTTTGTCGCCAACATTAACAACCGGTTCAGCAGCCGTACCAATATGTTGTTGCAACGGCAGGTATAATTTTTTGGGTAGTTTTGCTTGCACAACAGCGCTGTTTAACGATGCTTTTTTATGCTGTTCTAAATGCAAGCCGCCATGAAAATGACCGAGATTATTCCAGTGCATCATGAGCTTTGTTCTCCGGTATTATTATCGTTATCTGCTTGAAGTAATTTGCTTAGTAACGATTTTCGCGGATCGTGCTCGAGTGGTGTGGGTGGGAAAGGCCATTTCCAATCTTTGATATCAACATTGATTGCCACCATATCAATGCAATCTACCGGACAGGGTGGTATACATAATTCACAACCGGTGCATTCATCAATGATAACCGTGTGCATTTGTTTTGCTGCACCGAGAATACAGTCAACAGGACAGGCTTGAATACATAATGTGCAACCAATACAAACTTGTTCGTCAATAATTGCGACAAGGGTTTCTTCGTTATGGCTGCCATGTTCTTCATTCAGTGGTGTTGGTTCTCGGTCAAGCAAGTCTGCCAATGCATTAATGACTTGCTCACCTCCGGGCGGGCATTGATTTATTTGCGCTTCACCATCAGCAATGGCTTGAGCATATGGTCGGCATCCGGCATAGGTACACTGGCCGCATTGCGTTTGCGGTAATAAGGCATTAATTTGATCCACAACAGGGTTTTCTTCAACTTTAAAATAAATTGCAGCAAAGCCGAGAATTAACCCGAAGATTAATGCCAGTAACGTCACGATAATAATAGCGTTTAGCATAATTAAATTTTTATCAGACCTGAAAAACCCATAAACGCCATGGCCATTAATCCGGCTGTAATCAAAGCGATTGAGGTGCCTTGAAAAACCTGGGGGACATCGGCAACATTAATTCTTTCGCGCATCGCTGAAAATAAAATAAGAACCAGTGAAAAACCAATCGAAGCGCCAAAACCGTATAAGAAGGATTCGATAAAATTATTGCCTTCATTGACATTGAGCAGAGCAACCCCTAAAACAGCGCAGTTAGTTGTTATCAGTGGCAAAAATATTCCTAAAACCTGATACAACAGTGGGCTGGTTTTTCTGACACTCATTTCAGTGAATTGCACGACTACGGCTATCACTAAAATAAAGGTAATTGTTCGCAAATAACCCAGACCAAAAGGCTCTAGCAAATAAGCATTCACCAAATAGCTGCATACTGATGATAATGTCAGTACAAAGGTTGTTGCCATTGACATGCCGATGGCGGTATCGAGTTTACGTGAAACACCCATAAACGGGCATAAGCCAAGAAACTTCACCAAAACGAAGTTATTGACTAAGATGGTGCTAACTAGAATGAGTACGTATTGAGACATACTTTATTATATCAATAATTTGACTGCTGTGAGTTTAACATGGCTGTTATATTTAGTTTATTCTTATATAGAGATATTGCTGGGTAGGAAATGAACATAGAGAATTTGGGGTCTTGTGGTGTTTTTGCTGTTAAAATCGTTAAAATTATATAAATCTGTAAAATGCCGATATGATTCAAATACGACAAGCTGATTTTAGAAATGAAACTGACTGCACCGACTATGTTCGTTTATTAAATGAATATGCCTGTGATAACATGGGGGGTGGCAAAGCACTTAGCCCTCGAGTGCTTCGTGATTTATGTTCGGAGCTGGCAAAACGTGAAACTATTAGCGTATTTTTAGCTTATGAGGGTAATGTCGCGGCAGCATTAATTACCTGTATGCTTGGATTTTCAACTTTTCAGTGTCGGCCATTACTGAATATTCATGATGTTTATGTTGCAGAGAAATTTCGAGGTCAGGGGATTTCAACTAAACTGCTGGATAACGCACAACAACTAGCGTTACAACATCATTGTTGTAAATTAACGCTCGAAGTATTGCAAGGTAATGCCATTGCCAAGACATGTTATCAACAATTTGGGTTTAAAGCTTATGAGCTTGATCCAAATATCGGCAGCGCGTTGTTTTGGGAAAAAAACTTAAACAATGACAATGATTAACTTGCCAGTTTTATATTCGTTTAGGCGTTGTCCTTATGCCATGCGTGCTAGAATGGCGCTGGTGTATTGTAATATTCAAGTTGAATTACGTGAAGTTGATTTAAAAAATAAACCGCAAGACTTAGTTTTACTCTCTCCAAAAGCGACTGTTCCAGTATTGCTTAAAGCCGATAAAAGTCTGTTGGACGAAAGCATGGATATTATTTTTTGGGCAATGTCCGTGCATGATAATCACGATTGGTCGAAATTTAATACTGAACAACAAAAAATAGCTAAATTATTAATAATTGAAAATGACTCTGATTTTAAAAAATATTTAGATAAGTACAAATATTCGCAGCGTTTTCCGGAACACAGCGAACACTCTTATCGTCAGCAAGGCGAACAATTTTTAAATAAATTGAACGATAGATTATTAGTCTCTGAATTTTTAATAAAAGACAGTTTAAGTTATGTTGATATTGCTATCGCACCATTTATTAGACAATTTGCAAATGTTGACTTTGAATGGTTTAAGCAAAGCCAATATCAGCCGCTTGTAAAATGGCTTAGTGGTATTCTTAATTCCCCCATTTTTATGGCTGCAATGCAAAAATATTCTGTTTGGCAAAGTGGTGACACTAAAATTATTTTTCCGGCAGGTTAAATAAAGTTAAAAACAGAGACCATGGGTTTGATAGGGAAAATACGATTAAACGGCTTTACAGCCACAAAATTAAATTTATTTTAGTGGTTTTAGACTTAAAAATAGCAATAATTGACTACTGTTGCTAATTTCAACTATCCAAAAATTACGCAATTGTGTAATATAATGGTTGTTTATTCAGTATTTTAGGTAAGGTTATGATAGTTAAAGCAGTACGGGAAGGTCTTGGTCGATTTATTGTTCTAGTCAATTATTTAACCAAGCCAACAAAAATCGAGCGTCCGGTACGCGTGCAACAAAAAATGGAAGCCTCAGCTAAAGGTTTATCACTTTATCAATTTTATGCCTGCCCATTTTGTGTCAAAACCCGTCGGGCAATTCATCGTTTGAATGTTCCTATTTCGTATGTTGATGCTCAAAGCAATCAACAAAATCGTGAAGAATTATTATCGGGTGGTGGTGCAATTAAAGTGCCCTGTTTACGCATTGAAGAAAATGATAAAATTACGTGGATGTATGAATCAAATGAAATTATTAGTTATCTAAATGATAAGTTTGATGATACTGAAAAAGGCACTGGTAACGCTATTCACTAATATTTAGACTGCTGTATTAGCATTATAAAAGTACAATATGGCATTAACAAATGACAATATCATAAAACAAACTCAATGTTGGATATCGTCTGTTATTATCGCTTTTAATTTTTGTCCGTTCGCAAAACGCGAATTTGAACGCGATAGTATTTTTTATCAACTGGCATCGGTTTTAGACTCTTCTGTCAATGAAAATAACGTCATATCTTCCGCTCTAGAAGATTTAATAACGGAATGTTATCGACTTGATTCAACGCCCACTATTGAAACATCGTTTTTAATTTTCCCAAAAAACTTTATTGATTATTCGTTATTTCTTGATTTAGTTTATTTGGCCGAAGAGTTACTAACAACACAACATTACGATGGCATTTATCAAATTGCCAGTTTTCATCCAGATTATTGTTTTGCTGAAACGACTCCAGATGATGCCGCAAATTTTACCAATAAAGCACCTTATCCTATGCTACATATATTACGCGAATCCAGCATGGAACAAGCCTTAGCAAATTATCCTGATCCTGAACAAATACCAATACGTAATATTAAAAAATCACGGGAACTGGGGGAAATAAAATTTCAAAATACATTAGCGAGTTGTATCAAAAAAAATTAAGTTAACACTTAAAAAAAATGATTTCGATATTAAAGAGAGAAGCTTTAAAATGTCATCAATACACATTAGTGAACTTGCGATATATCCAGTAAAGTCTTGTTCTCAAATAATATTAAACGAATCTCAAGTTGATAATTTTGGTTTAACCAATGATCGACGGTGGATGGTTGTTGATCAAAATGGCAAATTCATCACTCAACGA
>CAZEPW010000040.1:0-1327 GCA_964514215.1 uncultured Thioalkalispiraceae bacterium | reverse complement strand
CAATGATCGACGGTGGATGGTTGTTGATCAAAATGGCAAATTCATCACTCAACGACAACAATCTCGAATGTGTTTAATCAACGTTGAACTACTGTTTGAAAATTCTCAAGTGTTTGCCATTCAATTATCTGCGCCTCAAATGCCAGTGATTACGGTTGATTTACTGTTGTGCAATACTGTCACCAAGGTAACAGTCTGGTTGGATCACTGTAATGCGATTGATTGTGGCTCAGAGGTTGCTAACTGGCTCAGTGAATTTTTATCGAGTCCATGCCGTTTAGTTTATTTTAGCGATGATGAAATACGCCAAGTTGATCAAACATTTGCACAACCAAATGATCGAACTGCTTTTAGCGATGGTTTTCCTCTATTATTAATTTCCCAAGCGTCACTTGATGAGTTAAATTCTCGACTCGATGTTGCTATGCCGATGAAACGTTTTCGTCCAAATCTAGTTGTTAGTGGTTGTCAGGCATTTGCTGAAGATTCTTGGAAGTTATTGCGCATTGGCGAAATGCTATTACGCGTTGTAAAGCCTTGTAGTCGTTGCGTTATTCCCAATATTGATACGAACACCGGTGAACGGGGAGTCGAGCCAACTAAAACACTGCTAACGTTCAGAAAACGTGATAATAAAATTTATTTTGGACAAAATGTAATTGCGAATAGTCCCGGTTATTTTGCGGTGGGTGATGTTGTTGAAGTGCTTGAGTGAAGGAATTAAACTTTAAAACTGAAATAAATTTGTATCCCTGTCATTCTGATAGGCGTAACAAATGCTTGTCGGTATTTCTATCAGAATTTAGAGTTAAAACATCAAGATTATTTTAGTACAGATTTTTGTGTTATAAGTTTAAAGTGAATTTTAGTGTCGGACAATTTCATATGATGAATTTTTATTTTTAAACGTTGAAAAATAGACGCTAATTTTTAAATGTGATTTATATTTACGAGCTGATGCTAAATGTTGTTTCGTTTCATTAGTTGTTAAAATGTAGCGACGACCGGGAGCACTATTTTGGTCGTCGCGACATTACTCATTTTTTTAAAATAATTTAATGCTTAAATTTATTTTTTTCGACATTCATCTTTGCCTTTTAAACTTTTATATTTAAAGCCGGAAGAACATGTTGGTGTTTGATGTTCCGTTTTAACTTTGGTACAGCTATCTGCGCCGGATTTTATGTTGTGTTTGTAACCTGCAGGACATTTAACGCCTTTTGGTTTTTTGCCTTTTTTGGAGCGGCATTCGTCAGCGCCTTTTTGAGCATGGGGTCCAGTCCAGTTTTTTGCTTTATCCGTTATAAGAAGCTTACATTTAAGTGCC
>CAZEPW010000039.1:0-34768 GCA_964514215.1 uncultured Thioalkalispiraceae bacterium | reverse complement strand
ACAGCCTTTATCTGGTTGTTTATCACCGTTTCATGGAGTCTGACCCTTTGATTGTTGCTTTGATTGCTTTGATTCGTTATTTTTGTTTTGCATTAGCCAGATACTTGCCTTTTTACTTTGGTGTTTCACGATTTTGTTTGTTTTTTGTTCAGGTGATATGGTAAGCAGTGCTTGCCTGCTCGTAATGATGATTTGCAATTTACTTAGAACTAACGCTTTTGATCTTAACCGTGTAAAATACCAGCATAAATAGCTATATCTAAACACAAGTCAGTATACGGGTGAATTTAACGAGGCATGGAAGATGACATATAAATCGACACTAATTTTAACAATCACAGCGTTACCCCTATTTTTCTTTCTTTCATCCTGTGGCGGTGGCGGCGGTGGTAGTAGCTTGCCATCAGTAGCACCAGCT
Source organism: uncultured Thioalkalispiraceae bacterium (assembly GCA_964514215.1). Classification (GTDB taxonomy): domain Bacteria; phylum Pseudomonadota; class Gammaproteobacteria; order UBA6429; family Thiohalophilaceae; genus CAYQUC01. The sequence goes on along the minus strand of CAZEPW010000039.1, from coordinate 34,350 downwards.
CCGGCAGTTGCATCAATTACACCCGCAAATTTGTCGCAGTCTGTTGGTCTTAATGACCCAATTGTTGTTAAATTTAATCAATCGGTAGCCGATGCTAATCTTAATGGAGCAAAAGTTACAGTTAGCGTAATAAGTGAATTTGGTGATATTGTTACCGGTAGCACTGTTTATGATACAGCTACTCAAACGGTAACATTTACTCCCGATCAAAATTCTTATGCCATTTATGCAAAATACAATGTTGTTGTCGATTTGATAGACTCGGATAATCAAGCTGTTGTTAATTATCTGGCTAGTTTTACTACTCGCGATGGAGTTTGGTCATCAACAGTAATTGTGAATCCTAGTTCAGTAGCGCAATCGTCACCTCTATATTCGGCACAGGTTAGTGTTAATAAGTCAGGACAGGCATTTGCACATTGGACAAAACAAGGCGCTGAAATACCAAGTGTACTTGGGAATACTTATAACTCTGATTTAATGGTGAGTCATTATGATTCTGTATCAAACTGGGAGCTATCTGGTACAAAGATTGATTCCGATGATTCAGGAGGCATTGCTAGAAAGAAATTAGTATTAAGTGATAATGGAAATGCTGTTGCTATTTGGATTGCAGGAACAGTAGATTCAAGTGATACGCGGTTGTGGACAAATTATTTTAATCCACCAAACACGATTTGGAATAGAGATTTGGCTGGTAACATTTTAGCGCAATCATTAAGTAAAGATTCAACTAGCACCGTTCAGAATGCCCAAACAATTATTTATGATAATGCTGTTGCTATTGATAAAAATGGAAATGCAATTGCTTTATGGGATCAGTTTCAATCTCGTGGTGTTTATGTCAACCGATTTAATATGAATCAAGCGCCACCGGCTTGGTCAACAAATGAAACAAAACTAAATTTGTTGGTGAATAGTGTCGCTAAAGCAACAAATGCAAAAATTGTATTTGACGATTCGGGTAATGCAAATGTCATTTGGTTATTTGGAGAACCGATTAATGATAGAGCGGCAAATGCAGGTTCAATTTTAGCGGTGTATTACGATAATAATATAAGCGACTGGTCTAAAAATATTGATGGAAATATTGTTCCAAAAAAATTAAATTTAGAAACATATCAAGGAAATGCATTAGGTAATGCTTCTAATTTTAGAATTGCCAGCAATAAAAAAGGTGATGCCATTTTAGTTTATGAACAAATTGAAACTATAACTAACAATAATGTAACTGTTACAAATGTTGATATTTGGGCGCGTCGATACGATTCTATTAATGGTTGGATACAATCTCCGGTAAAACTTGAGAATTTAGCTGGTAGGTGTAACTCACCTACAGTAGATATGAATGAAAATGGTGATGCGATTGTTGCTTGGTTATGTGCAAATGGAACATATACAAATATTTATAGACCTGGAATTGGTTGGGATAAAAGTAGTACAAAAGTTAGCGCGAAGAATATTGTTCCTGGTGATACAGTTATTGGTTTTACTCGGTACGCATCTGTGGCAATTGATCCTAAAGGTAATGCTTTTGTTGTTTGGCTTCATAAACCAGAAGCTAGATTTAATAATAGCCGATTACAGTCGGCACGATATGCTAGCGGAATAGGTTGGGAAACGTATGCAAATGATGAAACTTATTTTTCTTTGGATAGTAACGCATACATTACTTACAGCATCCCACAAATTCGAGCTGATAAAAATGGGAATGCAATAGTGATTGTTGCTAAAACTGTTTCGGGAAAAAGAGATGCTATTATTTATAATTACTATCGGTATAGCAAAGGTTGGAATATGTCTGGTGGTTTAGGGAAAACACTCGTTTTAGATGAAAATATTCGTAATTATGAAATTGGAATTAATGGTCTTGGTAATTTTGAGTTTGATGATTTAGGTCGTATTATTGTTGTTAGTGTTAGTAATAGTTTTAGTAATAAAGGTAATACTCCTGTTAGAGAATTAATACATAAGTTACATGCCTTTAATTATAAATAAGTTATCAAAATTAACATTTGTCAAACTGAGGTTATAGAAGTTGAGCCTGCATGGCGGTATTTTATTGGTTTGCCCAATAAGTGTACTGTGTAGGCTTAATAAGATTCTAGCGCCATGCTTTCAATTTTACATTTAGCCATTTCTTCATCATTTTTATACCACCGTAATTAACTATAATTGTTGACTTTCCTGCAGGAGTATTTTTAACATACATATATGCTTTTGATTCGCCTTTGTAGGTTGGATCAACTTTATAACCTAACGGTTTTAACTCAGCCTCAACTTCGTTATGGCCTTTACCATAAATTGATTTAGGAGCATCTAAATTAAGTTTAAGTTTTTTATCTATTTTATTAGTTTTTTTAAACTTAAATTCATATTTATTAAAAAATGATTTAATAGCTTTAAACGCCTTACTCCCCGCCTTCAAAACAACCCCACCCACTGCCATACCAACCACTTCAATCGCGACCATATCAAACAATTGCTTTTTAGCTTGCTCTCGCATCACCAATGGCGCGCCATTGGATTCTAATGCAAGCTCAATATTGAGCTTCACATTCACAGCCGTTTTAGCTGCATCCATCACTAATGTCATCGCAGGGTTAACAGCTAATGGCGTGTCTAATTGGGATATCATTTTACCAACAGAATTATCAGCAAAGAAAATAGTCAGTGTATTATTCATGGCTTCATGAAATTCTTGTGTGGCATCGATGAAGCCAGCCGTTGTTTTTGACTCTAGTTTTTCAATTAATGCTGTTTTAGAGTCATCACTTAAATGTGTGCCAAAAATAGTCGTTACTTTGTTATTAATAAATGCTTTATCACCACTGCCGGAATAAAATAAATTAAAATCGCCAGTGGCGTTGCTAGCAAAGGCTTTGACTTTGTCGGTGACATTTTTACCGGTTAGTGTGTTTGTAAAATCATCATTCTTATCAACAAGCCCTGCTTGGATTGCTAGTTCGTGAACGAGTTTTGCTTCTGGGCTTTTATTGTAATCTGCCCATTGAAAGGTATTGAGTAGTTCGATATCGTCAGCGGTGTAGGCAGTGATGGCCGGTTTTAAAATAACGAAGAATGAAACACTGTGGCTTATTCCACCAATGACTGTGGCACTGAGTTTATACTGTCCGGGTTTTATTGAGAGTATTCCATCCCATTTATCCCAAGTGGCTGATAATGATTCACTGCCAACGCCATCACCGGTCCATGTTAATTCGAGGTTATTGGTATTTTAATGTGGTTCCATCAATAGTAATACCGCGTAAACCACGAGTAACAATGGCTGCTTTTTTGGGTTTTGTAATTAAAACACTCGGTTTATCATCTTGTTCATATCGTGAGGCACGGGCGATAGGGTTTTAATGGTTTCTCGCCTCGGTTGTATGCGGCTATTGCTTCATTTTTTGCGGCCAGATCTTTTATTAACATTTCGGTGTTGCTGGCGTTGTTTGATGTTGATTCTGTGTTAACACCACCACCGCTGTCATTATTTTCGGTTTTAACGATTGCAAGTACAAACACCATAACGGTATCGCGATCGGCGCGGGTGCAACTTGTTTGTTCTTTGCTGGATTTTTGATTGAATATTTTGGTGGTGCAGTTGGTGCTAACTTGAAAGGAGTTGTATTTACTGTATTTTTGATGATTCCTATTAGGCTGTTTTCATTACCAGCGTTTTTGCTGTAATAAGAGCTAAAGAATAGGTGGGCTAACTGCCCACCTTGAATGACTTATGATCATTGTATTTTACAGCGCCCCGCCTTACTAGCCGTAACAGCTTGACCGCTCTGTACACTGTTTCCTGATGCCGCTTGTCCTGGACTATATAATCCACCGGGGACTAGATTATTATTGATATCATTTAATTGATTAATATCAAAAATATATAATGCGGAATTAATTGAATCAGTAACATAAATTTGTTTACCATCAGGGCTTACTGCAAGGCCTTTTATAGAACCAAGGCTTGTAGCACCACCACTGTTAATACTGTTATAGGAATTAATAAATGTTAGTGCACCAGTAAAGGGGCTTATTTTAAAAGATTGGATACTTTGTCCGGTAAAACTGTATAAATATTTTCCAGATGGATGGGTAACAACATCAAATGTCGTTCCTCCGGTGCTCAAATTATAGTTATTAAAATTAGGACTTGCTGATAGTGTCCCATCATTATTAATAGTGTAATTTAGTATTCTTAAAGCAATCTGATCGGAAATATATAAATATTTTCCATCGTTACTAATTGCTAAAGATTCTAAAATGACATTATCTTGTGAAGGCACCACTACAGGATGATCAACTATTAGTGTTAATTCCCCTGTTGTTTTGATTGAATATATCCCTATTGATTTATTAGTTTGACTGGTGACATAAAGGTATTTACCAGATGGATGAATGATAATATCGCTCGGATTCGATTGAATAGCAAATGTGTTCGTTGGAATACTATTCAGTTCTGATATAGACGTTAGTGATCCTGTTTGGGTATCATAACGAAATACTTTAATAACACTGGCTGTTGAACGGCTTAGTACATATACATAACCATCTTGGTGGGTTGCCACAGCGATGTTGTTTGTGGCACTTATTACAATACTTTTTGGTAAAAGCAGTTCGCCTGTTTTTGGATTAACCGGATAAGCGTTTAGTTGATTAGAAGTAGTTGCAACAAACACTGTAACACCAAGGTTGTCGGTTACTGGTGCGGAGCTGGCTGTGACAGTATAGTTTTCAATGGTAGTTAGTGTGCTGGTTTGGGCATCTACCGGTATCAAAGTTTTTCCATTACTATCGATATTAAAAACGGCAAGGGAGTTTGTATTGTTTACATACACATAATTAGCATCGCGACCAACTTCTGGTAAGCCAGTTAACGTTGTTAGCTGAGGATCTGCTGCTACCATCTCGATTTTTGATGTGGGCACGTATAAAATTTGTTTACTCTGCAATTGCTGTGTTTTTATTGTTGGTTCGCTTGGCTTATTTTGGGTCCAGAGAGCCAATAAAGTTTTTGCTTGGTTTACAATTTTAACTTTCTCAAAGTTATAGGAAATTGGCATGCTTGATACTGGTGTTGCTGTCGTTTGCCAATTGGCACCATCAAATTGATTAAGGTATACATCATTGTTACCGGTATTGCTGTTTCTACCTTGTAACCACATTACAGAATAACGGTTGCCTGTGCTGGTGATACTGGCTTTACCGGGACGAACTGTCCCTAGTTTTTTTCCACTGAGTTGTATTATGTCAGACCAGGTAGATTTATTGATTAATACCCGGCTTTTTAGTGACACGGTAGTATCCGATTCTTTTTGTTGCCACACAAAAGCATAACCCGCACTACTGCCTGCGATTGCTGTGCTTCCGGCTTCCGCAATTGCGACAGGGTCGCTTATTACCAAAGGTTGTTGCCATTGGCCGACACGGGCATTTTTTGTAGGGTAGTTATATTGGTTAGCAAATAAATACGTATTGTTTTGATTTAGATTTTCGATAGCAACGTCGGTTGCTTCCCATGTTAAAGCATACCCTGTGCCATTGGAGGTTGCTTGCAAGTTGGTGACGTTGCCGATGTTGCTAATTTTAAACGGGCCATCAAATTGCGGTTGTCCGGTTTCAATATCAAGCTGGGTAAATACGGTGGCATAGACAAATGAACCGTTATTAGTTTGATCAGTTGCATACCAGTAAAATAGATAGCTATTGCCATTGGATACTAGGTTTCCTTGTTGTGCAAATTCAGTAGTGTTCACCGTTAGGGTATCAATATCGGCTGAAATAATACGTGAGAATTTAATTTGGGTGCCTTCTAATAGCAACTTTGCCCAACCTGTAGCGGCTGAATAAACATTGGCAAAAACTTGTGTGCCTCGGTTACAACTTGTGCTGGAATCATCTCCCATCCATGACACGGCATAACCCCGACCATTTGATGTAATATTTAAATTACTTATAAAGGAGCCTTTGCCTATCACTGTCTCTGCTGCCCAATTAAAACCACTATAAATTCTGGCATAAATGAAGCCACTTTCAATCCATGTAATTGCATATCCTTCACCAGTAATATTGGGGGCAGGACTGGTGATAGTTTGATAGGTTGAACTTAATTTGGATGAATTCACATTAGTAATATTGAGTTGTTGTGAATTAACCCAACTACCATTGCTGTACACACTGGCATAAATATTTGAGTTATCAGTCCATGCAACAGCAAAACCTAAGCCATTACTACTAACATCATTAAGTCTTATATTGAGTGGTGTCGAATTGATTTCTTGAGGTGCGCCCCAATTATTATTGCTATAGATACTGGCATATAGAAAATAAGTAGTATCGGATTTTTCCACCCACGCGGCCATAACTTCATTTGAAACATTTGAACTGTATTTTGGTTGTTGGACTACATTATTAACACCGTTGTTAATTTTTAATATTTGGTAATCGCTAACTCGAAAAGACCAAACATAACTTGCTGCATTATCGGTTTGCAATGAATTGTTAGCACCATCAAATAAGGCACTTAAAGTGAGCTCATAATCCAGGTTTACTACTAAATCTTCACCTTGATCAAGAAAAAAAGTAATTTGGTTATCTAGAGTTTTCTGGGGAGTACCGAGAATTGGAGTACTACTGCCTTTTAATGTGAGCTTTACATTGCTGCTATCGAGATTGCTTTTTGTTGCATTAAAAATAGTTTCGTTAAAGTTGACTACCAATGCTGTTTGGCCTGTTGTCACAATGCCATTATTAGCCGGTGTTGCAATCGGTTTAGCGGTATCCGCTGTTGGTAATGAGCTACTCCCCCCACCACAAGCCGCAAGCAATAAATAAAAAGGTAGAGTTACTAATGCTGAATATAAAAGAGATTTTTTTTTCATCTTCCATGCCTATTTTTAAATTCTGTTATATTAGAAAGTGTTTATATGTAGCTATTTATGACCACATACTACACGATCTAAATTGTGCGCGTAAGGCAGCATTTTACATAACGTTAGTTAAATATTAAGTTTAAATTGAATTTTTACAGTGGTTGGCTGCAGTTATTTAAATCAGTTTAAAATTTATACAATCCGTGTAAAGGCTAGATAACTGTAATTTTTTATATGAGTTGTTTAATATGATTGAGAGTAGCAAACCAAAATTTACATATGCAAAATACCGAATAGTTGGTGGTTTAGGGTTTTAAATATTTAATATTTCAATTTATTTATAGATAATATATTTAGCCGGAATAACGGTTTAATTGTTTTAAACTCGAAATTCCGGCTTATTAAATTAATTTTGTAAGTTATTTATTGGTGTGATGTGATTTAAGTTTGCACTCACTATTTTTCCTCTAACGCGATTGAATAAATAAAAGTGGGTGTTGTGCCATCTGTATTTGTTGGTCCAAATTCAGCCCACACGGCATAGCTTGTGCCATTGGGCAGGCTGCTAAGCATGATATTGCCGGATGGTTTATGCGTTATTGTTTTCGCATTGAGAAATATAGGTTGCTCACCAGCCCAGGTTTTTTTGCTGGGTATGTAGCGGTTATACATGATGCCAGATAAATTTGTATCGCTAACCCAACTGCTCATAACAATATTATTTTGATCGGCATGAATGCTATTATTGTCTCGCGCTAAACTTGTACCGATTGGGGTTGTTGTGCCCCAGCCACTCTGAGCCAAATAAGGGACATAATTTGGTTCTAAATCCTGGTTGATAACAGCAATTGTATTGCCATCGGTGAAGCTTATTGTTTTATGATCAGGGGCAAAAATGGTGGCTATATTAGTCGTGTTTGTATTAATTTGTGTCGCGCTGCCCCAGCCTGTTGCTGGATTGTAATGGTTAGCCCAAATTTCATTGTTGTTGGTGGTATTGAGTAGCCCCCAAGTAACATCAACTATACCGCTATCCGTTTGGCTGGAGTAGATAGAAACAATATTGGTATCAGGCAAAGTGTTTTCAATGCGCACCGGCGCATTACTAACAAAAGGCGATTGGCTTGACCACAGTGCATAAACACTACCTGTTGAATTAGTCGTATGGCTGATATACAACACATGGGCAACGCCAAGGTTATTTAAACTAACGCTACCAACGTGCGATAAATAAGCGAAGTTTGCAGTTTTCAAATCGGGGTTGTTTTGCAATACATCCTCTGCCGTGCTACTCCACACACCGGCGATGATGCCGTTATTAGGTACAAAGCGTTTGGCCAATATTTTTGAATCCACGCCGCCACCAACATCCACGTCCCACACGCTAATTGCGGAGCTATCGGGTAGCATTGCTAACGCATGGTTTGGCATGTTGCTTGAAGATCCCGAGGTAATAATTTCGGGGGGTGTGTTTAACCATTTACCGGCAATAAACCGGTGTGATTTTAATTGAAAGTTTGTTGCAACAGCAGGATCGGTTTGCACCCAAGTTAATAGTGCATTGCCTTTTTGGTTCATTGCCAGATGCAGGGTGTTGAGCAAACTGGTAGGAACTCTAACATTGGCTACGGTGACAGTTGTTTGCCAACCGGTGCCATCATTTAAGAATTGGCGTGAGCGAATGGTGGTGTATGGTTCTACTGCTACCGGTGGATTGGAAGTAACTAAGGCATCACGTTCTAACCACACAACCAATCGATTGCCGTTGTTATCAAATACAGTTTGGATATTATACTGGCTAATAATTTTAGTTGGTAACTCTTGTATTGGAAAAGCCGCTACCTCCCAGGTGCCGTCTTTTATACGAAAAGTGGTTGGTGAACCGTTGGGCACAATTAATGGATTAGAGAATTCGTCAACAATATCGCTGGTTAGAGTGATGACGTATTGGTTTAATAAATTCAATTTTTTTACTGGCTGAAACGAAACAATGTAAGTGTTGGTTGCCGATAACGTTTGCGTGAATGTGCCATTAATGGGTGTTGCTAATACATTACTATCAAGTTCACTTTGTGCTTGTACTCTAAAATTAGTTGGAGTGAGGCTAGCCGTTGCTATTTTTTTACTAAATTCAATAACGATTGCTGTTTTTGATGAAACATCTTGCGCGCCATTAACCGGGCTTTTTAATGTAAAGCTTGGTCTGGTTTTATCCGTGCCGGTTTGAAAAGTGTAGGTTGGAATTGCCGGCATGGCATTGTCTTTGGCATCAACGATGCCTTGAGAAATAGTAACGTAGTGAGTCGTGTTTGCGCTGAGCACCTTGCTTGGATTAAAAGTGACTTGATTGCCATTAACCTTCGATGCTCCCGCAATTTTTGTTCTGCCGGTGCCCGTTGTGCTGTCTACTTCCAGTGTAAAGTTTTGATCAAACGATGCTTTGGTAATTGGCTCCGAAAAACTGAGGATCACTTTGGATTGCAGGCCGACATTTTGTGCGTTTTTAGCCGGTAAAAATGACACAATTGTCGGGCTAACATTATCGAGAGTGGTAAACGACCATGTTTGCTCGGTTAAGAAATTATTGGCTTTATCTTTAATCGAATTTTTTAAGGTGATCTCATATAGTGTCGCTCCTTGCAGGTTTTGATTTGCAAGTGTGTAAGTCGCGGTATTGGTGCTGTCATCATAAACGATAGTGCCACCGTTATTGGGTGTAACAACAAAGCCGTTTTCAACGGAATTTTTATCCATTGCTTCGTCAAATGTTGCAGAAATAACGGTGCTAACAGGAAAGGTTTGGTTGCTGCCTGTTGCTGCTGGTGTCGGTGTAAAATTAATAACCGTGGGTGCTGTGGTATCGGTATTGGGTAAACCACCGCCACCACTGCCTCCACCACACGAGATTAAAGCGACACTGGTAAAAAGTGATAATAAAATGAATTTAAATTGACTAGCAGCAAGTCCCTGCATTTAAAGCTCCTTAAAAAATTAAAATAGTAAACTGGTTTTAAATCCAGTTTACTATCAAAGTGGTGATTGTTTTAGAAAAAAATTAGACCGGCTTATTATTTTGGCACGGCAGTAAAATTTTGGTTTCGATTTGGGCTATCACCGATGGCGATAAGATTACTGGAAAAATCATACAAACTACTAATCCCTGTTACAAGGTAGCCACTATTGGGTAAACCTCTGGGTGAAATATAATTACCCAAGTTATCTGTTACGGTTGTCCAAGTTCTGCCTGCCTGACTTACAAACTGAATGGTAACACCACTAACGGGTGTGCCATCGGCAAGTGCTACTTGCCCGGATATTACTGACATTCTACCATCGAGCCAGTGAATAATATTTCGTAAAAATTGCTCGTTAAAAGCAGCCGATGCAACGTGCATTCCCCAAGGTGTTCCATCATCGAATAATTGCGTGGTAAACATCGCGGCTTCACTTGAAAGATAAACACGCCCGGCACCAACTTTAATGGCCATGCCTTGGTAGAAACCCGGTTGTAGCTCTAATATAGGTTCAAACGTAGCATCGAGCGGTGGGTTTGGATTGATTGAAAAAGATGAGCCGGTAAATGTTTTAACATATGAAACTGCCTCTGTTGTATTTCGTCCAAGCACTAGATCGGAATTTGGATTAAGAATATTATTGCTGGTATTGGCTGTGTCGAATACGACTGTTGGAACGGTCACTTGATTAACATCAATTCCAAAAGCTAAAGCAAGATTGGTGGTTTGTGCAAATGGTGGGTGGTCTATTATTAACAATAACGAACCGCCCTGTTCAACCCATTGGTGTATTTCTGTCACTTCAAGATCGGTTAGCGCATCACCAATCGAAGTGTTACACGGCACCGCTTGGCATGGGCTAGCGATAACTAAAATATTGGCGAGATTTTTTTGGTGTTGAAAATCAGAAACGGGTGTTGCCGTTGGGTCGTCCACAAAGGGGCCATCGAGTGCTCGAATGTTATAACCATCGGCTGTTAATAATTTAGTAAAACCATAATAAGATTTATTCGCGATATGAAAATTATTATGTCCTTCGTCAAATAAGATGATCGGTATTGGGATATTTTCAGCATCATCAACAACTGGTGCATAACTCCAATCGGGGCTTTGCGAAAATGCACTGGGTGACATGATGAGGCTTGCTGCGAGCGCTAATAACGTTGCCGATAATTTATTTTTTAAACCTAGTTTATTAAGTTCCATTTCATTTTTATCCTTGTCGAGTAGTGTATATCGAATATTTTAATTTAGGCGTGAGTTATAAAAAATATTAATTTTTTTAAATTTATACAAATCCATACTACGACGAAATTATATAGTGTGGCTAATAAAAATTATTTATAGAAGGTTTATAATGTAACTAAAGTGACAGTTTATTGTTTTTGGAAAATCCAATTTGGGTTGTGCTATGTATTTGTTAATTATAAATTATAAGGTTTGTTATTATTTTTTTATACTGCACTGAAAACATTATCATCAGGCAACAAAATACTGTAGCTGATCAAAATCATTAATTGCGTGAATAGTTTTTTACCAGCCTTTTATTGGCTGTTAATTTTATGTCATCTACTATAATCTCATTCTATATTATATAAACATTGGTGACAGGATGAAAACAACAGTTGAACATTGGGATGCGATATTTTCATGCGCTGATGATACAAAATTAGGCTGGTATGAAAATGATGTGTCGCAAACATTAAAATTGTTGGCTCATGTTTCAGATTGGGAAAGTTATTCAATATTTTTACCCGGTGTGGGCACATCTATTTTAGTCGATGAACTTTTATCGAAAGGTGCAAAACTGATTCTTAATGATATTAGTCATGCCGCTCTTGAGACGATTAAAAATAAAGTGATTGATAAACAGGATGAAATTATTTGGCTTTGTCAGGATATCGCTGACCCTATTCGTGAGAAGTTACCAACCATTAAACTGTGGATAGATCGGGCTGTTTTGCATTTTTTAACAGACCAGCACGATGTAAAAGCGTATTTTGATAATGTAAAATCAATATTAGCTGTAGGCGGTTATATTTTATTTGCTGAATTCTCTAAAACGGGCGCAACGAAATGTGCGGGGTTGGATTTGCAGCAATATTCCGTTGAGGATTTATCGGCTAATTTAGGCACATCATTCAAGTTAATATCGCATTTTGATTATGTTTACCTCAGCCCAGATGGAAACCCAAAGCCTTATATCTATGCGTTGTATAAACGAGAAAAGTAACTGGCTAAAAATAGTATAAGAAGCTATAAAGGTATCACTTAAAATTAGAATTAGAGGCTAAGAATGAAAAAAATTTTCGGTAATACCGCGGTGTTTCTAATTCTCTATATACTACTCATGGTACCGACCTACCTCTTACCCTTCTTAGGCTCAAATTCAACAATGCTTAATGTTGCCGGTGTTGCCTCGGGATATGGTCTTAGCCCGACGTTTTGGTTGCATTTTATTTTGCTTGCTTCATTGGTTTTAGTGACGTGGCTTCGAGCAATCTACATCGCTAAAAATTGGCTTGTAATATTGCCTATTTTAATTTTTGTGTTTGATTTGGTGCCGTTAATTAATAGCATTCCGTTAGTGCCAACGATATTGCATTTATTAACAATAATTATTGGTGCGACGGGAAGTCGCGCTGTTTCAATGATCGCCGTGAGTGAAGATAATCCAGAATAAAACTGCTGCTCATTTTACGCTATTTAGCGCTAATATAATTGACGCTACACAGTAAAATTATTAGAATTTACCGTAACGGCATTTCTGCACAGGAATTTAACATCGGATGGATAATTACCACAGTGACACATGGAAAGGTATTGTTGGATTAATTTTAATTGCCAGCCTTATTTCTTGTGGTGGTGGCAATAATGAAAGCGCCTCCACAGTAGTTCCAATTCAACAACCTTTACCCGAACCCATTCCAACACCGGTAAATAATGTCGTCCAAATTGATTTTAGTTTTAATGATGGTACTGATGCGTGGCTTGCGGGTTTTTCGGATTATAGTGTCGGTTCTGATGGTCTGCAGTTATCATCGGGTTATGAACAATTACCTGTTCCTTTAGATAATTTATCCGGGTTTAGTGTTTCAGGAACCAATCGGGTTGATGATCTTTATATGTTTATTAAAAAAGCATTTACGGGTTTTTCCGTTAATTCTCGATATCAAATTCAATTTGAAATAACATTTGCAACCAATGCTTCTGGAGCCGCTGATTGTAATGGCGTTGGCGGGGCGCCGGGCACGGCTGTTACGATTAAAGCCGGTGCGGTTAATATTGAGCCGTTGTCGGTGCTGGATGCGAATAAATACACCATGAACATTGACAAAGGCATTCAAAAAAACAGCGGCCTAGATGCCCTTAATATTGGTCATTTTGCTAATACTCGACCTTGCGCTGATAATACTTACGAAGAAAAAACACTACGCAGCGATCCAACTACGCTACTCGAAGTCACTCCTGATTCCGATGGCGTGTTGTGGTTCTTATTTTCAACCGATTCCGGTTTTGAATCCACCACCCACATCTATTATCTTCGCGGAAAAATCATAGCGACTAAAATATAAGCAATATTGCTTGTATTTATCCGCAAATTTAATTATCGTTAAATTCTTAAAACGATTATTATCGACACCATTTTTCACTGGCGATAGGTAAAATTACTACTACAATTATAACGACTATAATTTTTAGGTGAAATTTATTTTTTAAGAATAAACAACTTCGTTAGGACGCTAGTAGGTAATGATGGATAGTAAGGTGGGGCCTAGATTAGAAAGATTACTTTCTCAGATTAGCGAACAAAGTTCTGAAGTAGACTTTTTAAGTGATTTACTGATTTTAGTCTTGGATGAAATGTTAGAGTTTTATCAATGTGACCGTGCCTGGTTTTATTACCCGTGTGATCCAAATGCGAAAACTTGGCGTGTCCCGATGGAGCGTACTCGTCCAGAGTGGCCTGGTGCAAATGAACTGGATGTTAATACGCCGCTGACCCCCGATGATGCTAGGGCGTTAACACAATTGATCAATGCTAAAAAGCCGGTAACATTTGGTAGCAATGCTGATCATCAAGTACCCGATCATCTAAAAGTAGCTTATTCTGTGCAATCGCAATTAGCAATGGTTTTTTATCCTAAAACAGGCAAACCGTGGTTGTTCGGTATTCATCATTGCGCAAAAGAACATCATTTCACCAAAGAAGAAATAGAATGCTTTGAATTAATTGGAAATAAAACAGCTGGCGTTCTGGGTAACTTAATAATTTTACAACGCCTAATAGAAAGCGAAAATTATAATCGAGCACTATTTCATAGTGCTGTAATAGGTTTAACATTGTGTTCGTTAGATGGTGTTTGTGTTGATGTTAATAAATCGTTCGCAAAAATTCTTGGCCTAAGTGTTGATGATATTGTTTCTAAAAAAATATATGAATTTATTCCAGCTAATTATCATGTTGCTGTTAAACAACAACTTAAATTAGTTGCCAGCACAAGCCAACTTGGGCCATACGAGAGTGTTTATCTGCATAAAAATGGTCGTATAGTTTATGTTTCCGTAACGAGTGTTGTTGTTATAAAAGAAAATAGTTCTTATATCTGGTCAAATGTTGAAGACATCACCAAACGAAAATTACTCGATATTGAATTAAAACAACATAAAGAAAATTTAGAAGAGCTTGTCCAGCAACGTACGCAAGAGTTAGAAGTTGCTAAAAATGAAGCTGAATTGTCGAATAATACCAAGTTAGAATTTTTATCTTCCATGAGTCACGAATTACGAACTCCGCTTAATGCTATTTTAGGTTTTAGCCAACTTCTAGAAATGAGTTCAATTAATGCTAATGATAGAGAAAATGCCAATCAAGTTGTTAACGCGGGAAAATTACTATTAGCGCTAATCGATGACATACTCGATTTATCAAAAATTGAATCAGGGCATGTCGCCTTTTCAATGGATAAGTTTAGCTTAAATGATTTGCTTAATGATTGTTTATCTTTAGTTTCAAATCAAATTAACAAACGAAATATCACAGTAGTTAATAAAATTTCAAGCCACAAAAAAGACGTAACAGTGATTGCAGATTATATACGTCTTAAACAAGTTATTATCAATCTATTAACAAATGCAATAAAATACAACCATGAGTTTGGAAGAATCACATTATCTCGTGAAGTTGTTAAATCAAATAGAATACGTATTTCAGTAACCGATACCGGCAGTGGCCTGTCTGAAAAACAGCAACAAAAATTATTTGTCCCCTTTGAGCGTGTTGGGGCAGAAAAATCGAATATTCAAGGCACCGGTATTGGTTTGGTCATTACCAAACGTTTAATTGAATTAATGAATGGCAGTATTGGCGTGAGAAGCAAGCCAGATATTGGAAGTACGTTTTGGATTGAAATTGGCACGGCTAAAAATAATGAAAATGTTATCGCGCATGAAAAACTAAAGAACGATTTTAATACTCGCGAAATAATATATCGAGAATCGTCCTCAAATAAATTGATTTTATATATTGAAGATAATATCGCAAATTTAAGATTGATTGAGCAAATTATAAAAAAACAATCACCTTATAGATTGTTATCAGCCAGCAATGCTTTGGTTGGAATAGCACTAGCTGAAAAACATGCGCCGGATTTAATTTTGATGGATATCAACTTGCCGGATATGGATGGTTATCAGGCGATGAAGAAATTACAATCGAATGAGGCAACTAAAAATATACCTGTCATCGCCGTTAGTGCAAAAGCGCTATCGAGTGATTTAGAGCAGAGCAAAGCATCGGGCTTTAAAGAATACATAACAAAACCACTCGATATCGATAAATTTTTAATGAGTATTAATACCTTATTATAATAAAGTATTAATTGATAGTCTTATCGTTAGTGCCAATATAAGTATCGTAATTACTACTATAATCTGTAAAATGTTCTTCTAACATTTTTTTATATTCCGTTACAAAATAGTCAATTGAATGGTCTTTATCTGCTTTAAACTGCTCCTTTGATTCAGCGTTGGAAGCAACCAAAAAAGTATTAAATCGAGCAGCTGCATACAAAAAAGTAGCACTGACCTTGCCTTGGATAACATCTTTGCTTTGTTTGTTGGCTAATGCAATGTAGCTATCAGCCATAGAAAAAAATTCATCATCCTTATGAGTGTTTTTAGTTTCATCGCTCATCAATATCTCCATTCGAAATTATCATGTCCAAACAACAATATTATCATACCACCGTGTGATTGGGGGGAACGATTTTGAAATCCAGACAAAGCTAAGTACAACAGCCAATTTGAATCTATTAAATAAATTTGCTATGTTGGTGTTAATCTAACCAGAGTCAGGATCACATGGGTTCATATCGCAGTCAGCTTATTCAAATCCTTGAGCAAGGTCATATTGCTTCCGATAAAATTAATGAGGCTCTCTCACTTCTTGAAATCTCCCCCAACGCTAGCCGGTGGCGAAACTTTATTGATCATCTTCTGCTGTGGGTTGGTGCGCTTGCCATTGCATTATCCGTGGTGTTTTTTATAGCTTACAATTGGAATGAACTTGGAAAATTCACTAAATTTGCAGGCGTCGAATTGTTATTGGTGCTGGGGATTGTTGCCTATTGGAAGCTCGGTGATACCAAAATACTCGCAAAAATAGCGTTACTATTATCAAGTATTTTCCTTGGAGTGTTACTTGCACTAATCGGACAAACCTACCAAACAGGAGCCGATCCGTGGCAACTATTTTTTTACTGGTCGATAATGATGTTACCGTGGGCATTCATCGGACGATTCGCTGCAATTTGGTTAGTCTGGGTATTTTTAATAAACTTAAGCAGTTATCTGTATTTTGATACAGTTGGTAGCATTTTTTGGATGAGATTGGATTCTGGGATTAATTTCTTATGGATTAGTTTTGTTATTAATACTGTAATATTAATTTGTTGGGAGGCACTCAGTGGATATTATGTTTGGTTAAACGAACGATGGGCAAGCCGAATAATAGCAGTGGCATCGGGCATTGCAATAACCTGGATAATAATTGATTTAATTTTAATTTCAAAACCTCTGTCGATAACATCAAGCCTAATCTGGCTGGCTTGGTTCATAATATTTACTGCATTGTATTTATTTAAAATCAAAGATTTATTTATGTTGTCCGGGAGCTTTTTATCAGGCTCAATGGTAATAACAATATTCTGTATACGTTATATCATAGATGATTGGAGTGCCATTGGTTTTTTTATTATTGCAATATTAATTATTATTTTAGGTGGTGGTTCGGCGTTTTTATTAAAGCGCATTAACAGGAAATGGCAATCATGAGCGTTGACACAAAGACAATTTGGGCAACATTATCATCTGCAAATTTAGTTGAAGGTGAGCAAGCTAACAATATTGAGGTGAATTCACCTTGGTATGTAAAACTATTGTTAGCACTTGCTGGTTGGTTTGCAGCATTGTTTCTACTGTTATTTGTTGGCATCTCATTAGAAAGTTTTTTTGATAATAAAATTTTATTTTTTATTGTTGGGTGCTTCATGATAATTTTTTCATATATTATTTTTTATAATTCAAAAAATGATTTTGCTGAAAACTTTGCCTTGGCGGTGAGTATTGCAGGCCAACTGTTGGTTATTTTTGTAATTGTCGATAATGGCGATGGATATCTCGATACCAACTCAAAAATATTCGTCATTGCGCTATTTCAAATAATACTAACAGCGATTATGCCAAATTATGTGCATCGTTTATTAACAACACTTGTCGCGGCAATCCTAAGTGTGGGTTATTTAAAAACATTGCAACAGTATGGCATTCCAGATATCGCAAGCAGTGTTTTATTATTGTTATCAGCTTGGTTATGGTTAAACGAATATAAGAGTTATAAGAAAATTAAAATAAGGCAAGCTATTGCATACGGTTTGACGCTGGCTTTAATTATTCTTTATATTTCAGAAATTAATAATGTTAGCAGTATTTTCACCCAGTTATTACCAAGAAGTTTTAGGTATAACTCGCACAGTTGGTTAAGTGAGTTATTAGCCAGTGTGGTGGCTGTGTTTATTATATGGAATTTATTAAAACGCACCGGTCATCAGCGTTTTGATCACGTCACTATTTTAGCATTGTTAGGCACGTTGATTTTCAGCGCCTTATCATTAGAGGCTTACGGCATTACAGCTAGCTTGATTATTATAGTATTGGGTTTTGCTAATAGTAATCGGGTGTTATTGGGCTTGGGTATTGCAGCAATGTTGTATTTTGTATCCGCGTATTATTATTATCTGCGCATGAGTTTAATTGATAAAGCACAAATATTATTAATCATTGGCTTATGCTTGTTGGTTTTACGAATGATTATGTTACGTGTGCTTGACTACAAAAGGGATAACGTAAATGAACAATAAAATTGCATTTTTGTCATTGCTGGTTATTCTCGGTTTAGTCAACTGGACAATTATAGCAAAAGAAAAACACCTTGCTAACGGTGATATCGTTTATCTTAAACTAACACCGCGCGATCCGAGATCATTAATGCAAGGTGATTATATGACACTTAATTTTGATGTAGCAGATGAAGTTTATCGAGCCTTGCCAAAATTTAAAGCGCAATTTTCATTGCGCCAACGGGTAAAGACTCCCAATGGTTTTGTGGTGTTAACCATGGATGAAAAAAAAATTGGGACTTATAAAGAAATTTTTGATAATAGCACATTATCAAAAGACAATATTTTAGTACGTTATCGTGTACGTAATGGTCGAGTAAAGTTTGCAACCAATGCCTATTTTTTTCAAGAGGGGCAGGCTAAAACATATCAACAAGCGTTGTATGGACAGTTTCGAGTAAATTCAAAAGGTGATTTATTATTAACAGCAATGTTTGATAAAGATCTAATTAAATTAACACCTAAAATTGATTCGAAAAACTAATATTTTGAGATTTGATTTTAGTATTATTCATGCAATTATTTAGTTGCTGGTAGCTTTCATACAGTGTCATTCGTAACAACTCAATAGGCGCCTGCCTCCAAAACCCTATCCTAATTGATATTGCGCACAAAATTTGGGTGTTGTGAATATAGGGTTTAAGAGGTATAAGATTGCAGTTTTTGTTTAATCCATAACTCGGCTTGGTTAACTTCTTTTTTCTTTAGGTTTGATTTTAGAGCGTTAACTTCCATAATTTTATAGTCAACCATCGGATCATTATTGCCGTTTTTATTTGAAACTGCTAATGATAATTTCATCCATTGATATGCTTTAAGGAAATTCTTTTTCACAAAATCGCCCTTTTTATAAAATAACCCCGTTTGAAACATTGAATTAACTTCACCACTTTCAGCCGCTTTTTGAAACCATTTAAAGGATTTTTCCCTACTTTGTTCGCCGGCTTCACCTGTCATATAGAGAGTTGCAAGTTTGTGTTGGGATTTTAAATGACCATTATTGGCTGCGATGGTTATCCAAGGCATGGCTTTTGATTTATCGATTGGAACATCCAGTCCATCCATATAGACAGTTGCTATTGCGAGTTGTGCATCTGCATCACCAGCAATGGCATCTTGTAGCTTATCTTGATGTTTTTTTGGTATATCGGCGCTGTTAGGAAATGAGCCAGTGCTTTGTTCGCTGCAGGAACTTAGCAGCAAAAATAATAAAGGGGTAAAAAAAGAAATTAGCTTGGAGTTATTCATTTTTATATACGCCATTTGTATAGGCAATACTTAACGTATTGCAGCTATGTTTACCGATTAAGAATTACTTCATTGTAATGAATTTGATTAAGTTTAAAAGTAAAAAAACACTTTTTATTAATTAAGACCATTTTTTTATTCTTATATATCCCTAGTTTGAGAACTTGTTTTTATTCAGGCTTCATTCAGGTTATGTTAAATATACTTTAGCCACATTAATAAATAGTGTTTAACTAAATAAAAGGAATTTAAAGATGTATTTAAATAAAAAAATTATAACTAGTTTAATTTTAGCAGCAAATGTAAATATTGTTTTTGCCGGTAATTACATTGGTGGCTCGTTTGGTCAATCTAGTGTTGATGCCTCCGGATATAATAAACCAACGGCTTATAAATTGTTTGGAGGCTTACGTAATAAAAATTTTGGTATTGAAGCGGGATATCATAATTTAGGAAAATTTAGTATACCTACTATTTTTGGAGATGCCAATACAACTGTCAAAGGCTTTGAAATTTCAGGTGTAGGATTTTTACCTTTAAATGAAAAATTTGAATTATTTGCTAAAGTCGGTGCGTTTGCTTGGAACGTCGATTCTACTGTAAGCTCATTAAATCTTTCAGCATCAGATTCTGGTACTGATTTAACGTATGGGCTTGGCGCAGAGTTTAAAGTGATGCAAGATTTTTCACTGAGAGCAGAATATCAAAAATTTGTTAAGATCTCTGATTCGGATGTTTCTAGTATATCGTTAGGTGCCGCATACCGTTTTTAAACCAAAGGGCGTTTTTGTTAACGCCCTTTTTTTATTATACAGACAGGTTGGTTTGATTGTTATGCGTTTTAATAAGGTGTACTCTAAAATTTGTGATTTAAGCGGGTATTTTGAGAGAATTTAATTTTCTTTAAATTACATTTTCAAAAAGTACGTTCAAATTTTAAAGAGTATCCGTTGCCATGATTTAAAATATGCTTTTTTATAAATAGTTGGGTGTTTGTGGCGTTTGGAAAAAAATTCATCAACACATAATTTGAAATTTAAATCTAGGCCAGCTATTTGTTCTTGTTTTCATTGGTTTTAAGTATTTGAACTATTTTCTTTTTTTAACTATTCTATCAATAAAATAGGAGCGACTTATGGTTTTTGTTTTGTATGTTGTCATTGCTGTATTTTTAATCGGTGCATTATCAATGAAGGTTATTAAACTTCGCCGGCAGAACCACATCAGTATTGGTGATGGTGGCAATGAAAAATTACAGTTTGCCATCATTGCGCAATTAAATGCGGTAGAATATTTGCCAATTGGTTTAATCTTGCTGATGTCACTTGAATTAAATCTGGCGAATATTTTATTCATTCATGGTTTTGGTATTACGTTGATTTTGGGTCGCATCATCCATGCTCGTGGCATGTTAACGGATAATTTAGCCTTGCGGGTATTGGGTATGCAGGTTACCTTTTATACTTTAATCGCACTCGGCATTACCAATTTAGTTTACCTTCCTTACGATAAATTTTGGTAATTTGCGGGCGCAGCGCTCTTCAAGTTAGTTTGTTAAACTGAGGTGGTTAATGATTTATAATTGAGTATTTGGGAAGCCAAGGTTAATTTCTCAAGATTGGCAAATACTGCAGTAAGCGGTAGAATATGCACATTAACCATCCAATTAATCCCACAAAGTTAGTAAGTACTCATGACTCAGAAAACTCCTAAGGCTGTCGCGCTAATATCAGGCGGACTTGACTCATTGCTTGCCGCAAAATTAATGCTTGAACAAGGCGTTCATGTTGAAGGCATTAATTTTTATACCGGTTTTTGTGTCGAGGGGCATACCCATGCAATTCGTAAAAAAGACAAGGCAAAACCTAAAAGAAACAATGCCTTATGGGTTGCCGAGCAATTGGGCATCAAGTTGCACATTGTTGATGTTATCGAACCTTATAAAAAAGTGGTGCTTAATCCTTCACATGGTTATGGTCAAAATTTAAACCCGTGTTTGGATTGCAAAGGTTTTATGGTTCAAAAAGCAGTGGAATGGCTCACTGAAAATGATTTTGATTTTATCATCACTGGCGAAGTTATTGGACAACGTCCAATGTCTCAACGCCGAGATACTATGCCGGTAATTCAGCGTGAATCCGGTGCCGGTGATTTATTGCTGCGGCCACTATGCGCTCAATTATTACCCGAAACGATACCAGAGCAAAAAGGTTGGGTGGATCGCAGTTTGTTAAAAGATTTTTCAGGTCGCAATCGTAAGCCACAAATTGCACTAGCTGAATCCTATGGTTTTGATGAATATGCTCAACCTTCCGGTGGCTGCTGTTTTTTAACCGATAAATCCTATTCGACTAAACTGGCCGATTTATGGGCTTCGCGTGGCGAACGTGATTATGAGATTGACGATATTATGCTATTAAAAGTGGGTCGTCATATTCGTCCTGCTGAAAATTATAAGCTTATCGTAGGGCGTG
Organism: uncultured Thioalkalispiraceae bacterium; assembly: GCA_964514215.1. Taxonomy (GTDB): domain Bacteria; phylum Pseudomonadota; class Gammaproteobacteria; order UBA6429; family Thiohalophilaceae; genus CAYQUC01. The sequence goes on along the minus strand of CAZEPW010000039.1, from coordinate 12,277 downwards.
AACACGGTGAAAATAAATACCTTGAAGGTTATCGAAAACAATTTATTCACATTCGGACATTAAGCCACCCGGGACCATTAACCTTAATTGACGGCTCACCGAAAGATGCTGACATTGCAGTTGCGGCTCGAATTAGTGCGCGCTTTAGCAAGGGTCGCCTAGCGGAAAAAGTCGATGTTGAAGTAAACTACCCGGATGGTCGCTCAGATAAATTATCGGTTGAGCCCATAGCCGTTGAGCAGTTTCCGGATAATTGGTATATATAAAGTCATGAAGCAACTCGATGCACGCAGATTATTGTGTCCAATGCCGGTAATCAAAGTTCAAGATGCCATTAAAACAATGCAGCCTGATGAGCAATTGCAGGTAACGTGCACCGATCCGGGCGCATTAAATGATGTCCCTGCTTGGTGTCGTATCAATGGCCATCAAGTATTATCAACAAAAGAAGTTGCTGATGAGGTTATTTTAATCATAAAAGTTGGTAAGTCCTAACTTATGCACTTAAAACGCTGAATAAGACTGCAGATGGTATTTAAAATAACGTTAGCTGTTAAACTTAATTAGCCCCATATTGTCCTATTCTCATGTCCATCCTCAAATCACTCAGCCAATTGAATCCTGTTAAATCAAGTATTTATCTTGTGTTAGTGATTACTATCATGCGTTTATTGGTGATTGGTTTTCCAGAATTAACTAATGATGAGGCGCAATATGCTTTATATGGTTATTATTTAGACTGGAGCTATTTTGATCACCCTTCCTTGGTGGGTTGGCTCAATGCCTTGGTTCTGGCTGTTTCAGACAGTGATTTTGCATTGCGCTTATGGCCGGTTGCATTATCAGCACTTAGTGCATTCCTTATATATAGCTTAACCCGAGAATTATTTCCAGATTTGCCAGAGCGCGTGGCATTTTATGCCGTGGCATTATTTCAAGTTCCGGTTATCTTGCAGGTGCTTGGAATGGTGATGTTACCCGATACACCACTAATTCCGGTGGTGTTGTCGATTGCGCTAGTGCTGTTTCGAACCTGCCGTGATGACACTAAATGGTCGTGGTTATGGCTTGGTTTGTTATTTGGTATTGCCGGGTTATCAAAATACACGGCCATTACCATCGTGCCATCAGTGGCACTTGCTATTGTCTTATTTCGAAATAAAAAACTACTATTTAGCCCTTGGCCGTGGCTGTCGATTATTGTTGCTGCGCTAGTCGTGTCTCCGGTTTTTATTTGGAACGTGCAGCACGATTGGATTTCAATCCAATACCAATTGGGTCATGGCATTCCGGATAAAGACTGGCAATTAAAACGCATGCTCGAATCGCAGTTGGGGCAAGTGATTGCGGTAACACCAATTATTTTTATTGCCGCATGGTCGGCGATGGCGCGTGAAATAGTGAAAGGCAATTCCCGCGCTGAACCAAGCATCACTTTTGGTATCCGATATTTAGCTATTTTTGCACTACCGGTTTTATTATTATTTGGATTCAATGGTGGCTACGAACACAGCTTATTGCATTGGACTGCGGTTGCTTGGGCATTATTAATTCCGGTGGTGGCTGTTCAGTTATACCTATCCTGGTCATCACGTTGGTTAAGAGTGATAACTTATTTGAGTATTGTGTACTCGGTGGTATTGGTTTTAACATTGCACAGTTTATTGGCTTTTAATTGGCTGCCGTTTAAAGAAAACCAACATCCATTAAACGACATTATCGGTTGGCAACAAGTGGCTACGCGTGCGGTGCAAGTGCGCGCAACATTAATAGCCAAGAATAAAAATTCAAATCTTAAATTATTTATTGGTAACTGGTCGGTGTTCAGTCGCTTGGCTTGGTATGCTCGACCTGTTCCCGTTGTCATAACCGACACACGCCTTGGTCAGTCAGATTTATGGTATGGCGCGCCGCAACTCGGAGACAGTGGCGTTATGGTTGTTCCGCCCAAATACCACGGCAAGCCACAGGTTAACGGCACGGCAAAATTTGAATCTTGTCACTTAATTGAAACGGTTGAAGCAACCATTCAAGATAAAGTCGCGGCAAGTTATCAATTGTTTTATTGCGAACAGTATAAAGGTTGATAAAAAAGTGAGCCATCAAAGTTTGAAACAAATTGTTACATCTGCTTGGTATTGGTCAGTGCCAACTTTCGCATTGCTGGCATTATTATTAGTGCAATTGACAGATAGCAACCAAGCGTTATTTTTATTTTTAAATTCGGTGCTTTATAGCAGCTATGAATCGCTTTGGTTAAACATAACGCTTCTTGGTGATGCCGCTGTTGCTGGTATTGTATTATTTCCGTTATTGGTTCGGCGGCCGGATATTGTTTGGGCTGCCATCATTGCCGGCATTATTACAGCCATTTTTGTTAATGTAGGCAAAAATTATTTTGCCTTACCACGGCCACCATTGGTGTTAGATGCTAGCTTATTTCATCAAATAGGAAATTTATTTACCACCAAATCATTTCCATCAGGCCATACTGCAGCAGCTTTTTCGGTAGCCTCTGTCGTATTATTATCAATTAAACAAACCCCCATAAAAATTATTGTATTATCTGCGGCAATATTAGTAGGCTTATCGCGTATCGCAATTGGGGCACACTGGCCAATGGATGTGTTGGCCGGTGCTTTTATTGGTTGGCTACCCAGCGCGATTGGTGTACTGTTAGCACAGAAAAAAGTGTTTGAATTTAAATACATGGTATTATTTCCAACATTTTTATTATTAGCAGTGGCTTATTATTTAGTGTTTGTACATCAACGAGGTGATGTCGAAGCACGGTTTCTAGAAGTAACTATTCCCGTCGTGAGTTTGTTACTTGCTTTATTGGGGGTTATAAAAAAAATTAAAAATGACAGAGCAAAGCCAAATTAATATTGAAAAATCACAACTCGAACCAGTGTCAAAAAATAAAATCTTGATACCGTTGCTGCGTATTGTTTTTTCGTTAGCAATATTATTTTTAATTTTTCGTGCAGTTGATATTAACGAAGTGCAAGCGGTTATTGCCGCGACACAATATCAGTGGCTGGTATTAGCCTTGGTGTTCCAATTATTAAGTACGTTGTTAGCCGGTTATCGTTGGTCGATAGTGATGGCCATGATGAATTTTGTTGATAACACCGTTTTTTACATTAAAAGTTATTTCAAAGGCAGTTTTTTTAATCAAGGTTTACCAACGAGTATTGGTGGTGATGCCATCCGCGTGTTAGATGTTGCCGCAACCGGACATCGAAAACGTGATGCTTTCACCGGTGTCTTTGTCGACCGTTTATTAGGTTTAACCGGGTTACTAGTGATGACCCTGATTGCCAGTATCGCCAATCCAACGTTATTGCCCGATGGTTTGTTTTTAGTAATTAATTTAATTGTTGTAGGCGGTTTGGCGGCTTTTATGACAGTCTTATTTTTTTATAAATTGTCATTGTTTGAACGCTGGCGGTTTGGACGCTATTTAATACGAACCTCACAGCAATTAATGAGCGTTATGCACGGTGTAAAAAATAGCACTTTGCAAATGGGGCTTGGTATTGTTATTCATTTATTGTCGATGTTAAATATCTATTGCATTGGTATTGGTGTTGGCCTTGAATTTGATTTTATGACCTATTTAGTAATCGTACCACCGGCTATTTTACTCACCTTGGTGCCGATTTCATTGGCTGGCTGGGGCGTTCGAGAAGGCGCGCTTATTGGTCTATTTACATTATTAGGTGCCGATAAATCAATAATCCTGTCATTGTCAGTACTTTATGGTTTAATCCTGATTGTTGCGAGTTTACCGGGTTTACAAGTGTATCTTGCCGGTAAAAAAGTGATAAAATAGTCATTTTATTTATTAAATTTTTCGATAAAAAACTATTTTATAAACTTAAATAAATTATTCAGGATAATAATGAAAGTAGATACCATGCGCAGCATCGATTATTTTGCCGGTGTGCCGCTATGTTTTCTTGTCACTCAATTTCAACGGCTATTACCGCGCAAAAAATCCCAGCCAACACCAAAAAAAGTGGCACTAATTGAACTATCAGAAATGGGCAGCGCTATCTTAGTTGATCCTGCCATGCGTAATATGCAGCAAAAAGGTGCCGAATTATTTTTTGTCATATTTAAAAAAAATGCTGGTAGTCTGGCGTTGCTAAACACCGTAACCAAAGAAAATATTTATACCATCCGTGAAGATGGCCTTATACCCTTATTAGTCGACACCATTAAGTTTTTTTTCTGGATGCGCAAAAATAATATCGACACGGTTATTGATCTCGAATTATTTTCTCGGTTTACTGCACTATTATCAGGTTTGTCTGGAGCAACACGTAAAGTTGGTTATTATGGCTTTCATAACGAGGGCCTATACCGAGGCGAATTATTAACACACCGCGTTTCGTATAATGCGCACATGCACATTAGCAAAAATTTTATTGCCTTGGTTAATGCTGCATATAGTGATAAAACTGAAACGCCCTATTCTAAAACGTTAATTAGCGATGCTGATGTTGTGTTAGCAAAAGCCACTATTAGTGAAGATAATAAAAGTCACATTCGCAGTATTATAAAAACCTGTTATTCAGCTTATGATCAAAACAACCATCGAATCGTATTAATAAACCCAAACGCCAGCGAATTATTAATCCAACGCCGATGGATGCCAGAAAATTACATCGAGGTGATGAAACAAATTTTAGCGACACACAATGATGTTATTATTTTAATCACTGGTGCCCCAAACGAAAAAGCCGAAGCGCACGATTTAAAACAACAAGTAAATCACGAACGCTGCATTAATTTTGCCGGGCAATTAAAATTAATCGAACTACCCATGTTATACAGTGTTTCAACCATGATGCTAACCAACGATTCTGGCCCCGGCCATTTTTCATCAATAACCGATTTAAAAACTTACGTTATATTCGGCCCCGAAACCCCGGCACTATACGGTTCGCTCGGTAACTCAACTGCAATCTACGCTGGCTTATCCTGCTCTCCTTGTGTCAGCGCCAGCAATCATCGAAAGACACCTTGTGTTGATAATGTTTGTTTGCAAGTCATTGGTGTTGATCACGTAATGGCAACCATCAGTAAATCGCTTTAGTTGATGGGATAGCTGAAATGACTGAAAACTGTAGCTATCTAAATGCTTGTATTTGATTTTGGACAGGTAGGTTGGGGTGAGTCTTTTTCGAACTCCAACAAAATTTGTTTAACCATCACCGCTATTGGGATTCGCCACCCTCTCACAAACGACATAATCTATCCCGAGCATTAAATATTACTCCTTTATCGTTTTACAAATTCAGATTACTTAATTCGCAGCGCTATTTTTAGTTAAAATTCTATCCAAATGATTGGCGAATGTCTGGCGATCGTTTTGGTTTAAAGGTGGTGGCCCGCCGGTGTGGATGCCGCTGGAGCGCATGGTGTCCATAAAATCTCGAATATTAAGCCGTTGTTTAATATTGTCGGTGGTGTGCATTTCACCTCGAGGGCTTAGTGCTAATGCACCCTTTTCAATCACTTCAGCTGCTAATGGTATATCACTAGTAATAACCAAATCTCCGGGGTTAACGCGGCTAACTATTTCATTGTCTGCAACATCAAAACCGGCTGCAACTCGAATAAATTTAATGTTTGGTAAACGCGGTGTTTGAATAAACTGATTGGCAACTAATGTTACTTGAATTTTGGTACGCTGCGCGGCTCTAAAAATAATATCTTTTATAACAACCGGACAGGCATCGGCATCTACCCAAATATCCATAATGTTACTACCACTTAATAAATGAAATGGTATTGAGCCATAATATTATTCGAATGTCTACAGTCGCTTGACCGGTAGTTAAATTGGAAATCAAAGGTAATGATTATTTGGTGGCGTTTTGTAACCTGTCTTGCCGTATTTTTTCTTTGTTATCAATAATGTAATTAATCATATTATCCATTTCAACATGCGTTGCAGCATATTCTTTTTGATATTTTTTCTTCGAAGTAAATGAATTATTATTATCGAGATCCCACTGTTTGGCTTTTTTAGCGGCTTGAGCCCACTGCTCCGGTCTAAAACCTGCATATTCGTTAATGGGGACACCAATAAAATTTTGCAGGGTAGAAAATAACGATGGGCCATCTAATGATTTTGTATTGGGCTTAGTCGCTAAATGAAATTTAAATCGCAAGTGACCAACCGTCAACCAAAATACCGCGTCATCTTTTTTATTGTTCTTAAATAATTTTTTTGCCAATATGTATAAGCCAGCAGGATGTATCGTTGCCGCTTGTTCTTTTAGTTGTTCAATACTGAGTTTGCCGTAATCAATGGGATTGGCGTGTGATGTAAATGCAGCAAATAACAGAAATACAGTAAAGATGTATTTAACAAATAGTTTCATTTAATTAGGATGCCCTTCTAGCTTTTATTTGTATTCCATTACAGGTGTTTATGCTTAGTGTTACTTTATTTTGGTGTGCGTATTATTCCACGTTAGAAAACAAATTAACATAATTTAAGTATCAAAATTATTTATTCATGCTAAAGTCAGCGGTTAGTTTATAAAACTCAAGCCTTACGGCAAGCGTCATGCTAAATGGTATTAATATTTTTTTGCAAACCTGAGATTCGGGTTATATTGCTATCACAGCAATTTCTACTTGAGACAACTAACATTTATTCGGTAACCATTACGCCTTTCCAAAAAGCGATACGGCCGCTTATTTGTTTCGCGGCTGCTTTTGGTGAGGGATAATACCATGCAGCATCAAGATTCTCTTTACCATCCACTACTATTGAGTAATAATTTGCGTCACCTTTCCAAGGGCAATGGCTTTGGGTTATGCTGGCATTAAAATAAGCCATATTAAGGGATGACATAGGAAAATAGTGGTTATCTTCTAGGATGATAGTATCATCGCTTTCGGCCAATAGTTGATTATTCCATATTGCTTTCAAAGTATCTGATTCTCCTGTCGTGAACGTTCCTAGCCTATCAAATTACTTAGTCGTTTTCAGTTGGCGTTGTTCCATTTGGTAATTATTTATAATGTATTACAACCTCAGAGATTATAGGTGAATAAAAATATATTTTACAAGCCTATTTTTTAAATAGTTCGTTTGAGATTAGCGTTGAAACTGCCAGTGAATTTTAAAGGCAATTAATCGATTAAATCGTTGAACTCATTAGATTATTACCTAGCTATTAGGTGGTTATTATGTTTTAATCGGATTAGATTAATTGTATATTATCTCGGTTTTATCTAGTTGTACCACCCTATGTGTTCTTCTGTCATTTTCCTTGAATAATTTGCAATACTTTTTTAATATTATTATGAGGATTTATAGAAATGGTTACAGGAACAGTTAAGTGGTTTAACGAGACGAAAGGTTTTGGCTTCATTACACCAGCCGATGGCAGTGCAGATGTATTTGTACATTTTTCAGCGATCAAAAGTGATGGTTTTCGTACACTAAACGAAGGTCAAGAAGTTAGTTTTAACGTAGAAAGCGGTGATAAAGGCCCTCAAGCAACTGATGTGCAAGTTAGCGCTTAGTTGCTATAATAAACCATATACGAAATTCCTGCTTGGGTAACTCCCATGCAGGTTTTTTTATTCTCCAATTTATAAACTGGTGAAAACTTAATGAAAAAAATGTTTGTTGGTAGTCTCCCGCACGATGCAACTGAAAAAAGTGTTACAGAGTTATTTTCAGAATACGGAAAAGTCCGTTCAATTGAACTTATCAGCGATATTTTTTCTGGGAAATGTAAAGGTTTTGGTTTTATCGAAATGGAAGGCCATGAAGCACGTGCAGCGATAGCCGGTCTTAATGGCAAAAGTATGGGTGATAAAAATTTAATCGTAAAATACGAAGATACCAGTAAAAAAGGTAAAGGCGGTCGTCGTCGTTAGCTGGAACGAATTGAGTTCAAAAAAATAAAATACTGCCATATTCAGTGGCGGTATTGTTGTTATAAGTAATACCTTCATCTATTTTCAATTATTTTCAATGTCATACATAAAATATAATGCTGTTTAATTCAGTCGAATTTATATTTCTATTTTTACCTATCACGCTATTATTCTTTTTCTTTATCGGTAGTCGCGGCCATCATCGTGTTGCTATTTCTTGGTTAGTCGCCGCATCGTTATTCTTTTATGCATGGTGGAATCCAGCTTATTTAATCATACTTATTATATCAATACTGTTTAATTACATGGTTGGTGTTGCATTAAGCGGACAAAAACAAAAACCGTTATTGATATTTGGTATTTGTGCTAATTTAGGACTGCTGGGATATTATAAATACGCAAATTTTTTTATATCAAATATTAATGCCATTAGTGATAGCCACTGGGCAACCAGTGAAATATTTTTGCCTTTGGCAATATCATTTTTTACCTTTCAGCAAGTAGCTTACTTAATTGATGCATACCGCGGTGAAACAAAGGAATATAATTTTTTACATTATTGTTTATTCGTTTCATTTTTCCCCCAATTAATAGCCGGGCCTATCGTGCATCATCGCGACATGTTGCCGCAATTTTCAAACGATAAAAAATATCAAATTAATTACAGCCACTTAGCAGTTGGCGTATCAATTTTTTTATTGGGTTTATTTAAAAAAACGGTTATTGCCGATGGTTATTCACCTTATGCCAACGAAGCTTTTACCGAAGTTGCTAATGGCAATACCTTAACTTTTTTTGAAGCATGGCGTGGTGCGTTTGCTTATACCTTTCAATTGTATTTTGATTTTTCCGGTTATTCTGATATGGCTGTTGGCATAGCCCGAATGTTTGGTATTTTATTACCGCTTAATTTTAATTCACCCTATAAAGCCCGTAATATTATTGAGTTTTGGAAGCAGTGGCATATGACATTGTCGCAGTTTCTAAAAGATTATTTATATATTCCATTGGGTGGAAATAAAAAGGGGCAAGTTCGGCGTTACAGTAATTTAATACTGACCATGGTCTTAGGTGGTTTGTGGCATGGCGCTGGTTGGACATTTATTTTTTGGGGATTATTGCATGGTTTTTATCTTGTTATAAATCATGCTTGGCATGCTTTTAAACGTTATTGTAAAATTACATTACCTGCATCACCGGTTAATACCATTGTGGCTCGTCTGATTACATTCATTAGTATCATTATCGCCTGGGTATTCTTTCGCGCCGATAGCTTTAGTTCGGCGTTAACCATGTTAAAAGGTATGTTTGGTTTTTATGGTGTGGTATGGCCAGTGAATAAAACCGAGCAGCTCGGGTTCATGGCACCGTATTTAGAAGAACTAGGGCTCGAGTTCGATTATCTACTGCATTTTTCCGGCATGGGTAATTTAGTTGCCATAATCGCCATGACCTTATTTGTTTGGTATGCACCAAATGTACAGCAGTTAATGTCAAAAAATCCTGCCGTTTTAAATCCGCCAATTGCGTCACGGCTATATTGGAAAGCGAATTGGCGCTGGGCATTGTGGATTGGATTATTAGGTAGCTTTGCGATTTTAAAGCTTGGAAAATTTAGCGAATTTTTATATTTTCAATTTTAATGAAAAAATATTTAATAACATTATTATCCGGCATTATTACCTTCCTAGTTGTGATCGGATCGTTTAATTGGTTGATTGATCCGTTTGATTATTTAGGTAGTCCATTAATCGAAGGATTAAATATCCATAAACCAAAAATTCGTGCACGCATGACCAAGGTCTACAAAACCAATCAAATAAAGCCGGCTACTATAATATTAGGTTCATCGCGCACTTTAAACATGCCATCGAAACACCCGAGTTTTATAAATCTACCCGTTTATAATTTATCATTAGCAAGTGGTTCTGGTTATGAAATGTTTCGTATGTTTCAACATGCTCATGCGATACGACCATTAAAAACGGCCATTATTGGATTAGACGAAAGATTTACCAACGGCACCTATACCAATTTTAATGAAAATCGGTTTTTCGTTGATAAAGAAGGTAATTCAAATATAAAACGTTATTTTCAATATTGGTATGACATTTATAATAGTGTTTTAAGTATTGATGCTATTAGAGCCAGTCTTAGCACGATAAAAAAACAACGTTATTACTCTCAAAAGAACTTGGCCGTTATCGACATGAAAAAACGTGTTTCAAGCGCCGGTGGTCACCATCAAATGTTTGCTGCAAATGAGAATAAATATTTTGGAAAGCTAACAGCCATCAAACAGTGTGGTATTAATTCATTAATGCCTACCGAACAAAACACTAAAACAACAATAGAAAAATTATATTATTTTCAAAAAATACTTGAGATTGCTTATCGTGATGAAATTGAATTGAAAGTTTTTTTTAGTCCTATACACGCTAGACTACAAGAGGTCAATTGCGTTAAAGATTCAGGACAAGGTGTTGAACAATTCAAATATTCGGTAGTTAGCTTAGTTGAATCATTAGCCCAGAAATTTAAAAAGAAACCATTTTTGGTGGTGGATTTTGCAGGCTACAACGCTATAACTACCGAACCAGTTCCAGCGTTAGGTGATAAAGATACATTGATGACTTGGTATTGGGAAGGATCACATTACACTCGTGCAACAGCAGTAATGATGCTAAATAAGCTGGCTGGTTTACCGACAGAGCCACGCTTAGACGATTTTGGTGTCAAATTAGAAAAAAATACCATTATTGCACACTTTAAAAAACAACGTGAACGACGCATAAAATATCAAAAATCCCATTCGGTTGATATTAAAGAAATACACAATCGGGCATTAAAAAACTTAAAGTAGCTAACCACTTTAACAGGCTGGGGTGAATGTTTTTCGAACCTCTACAAAATTTTTTATCCATCAGCGCTGTTGGGCTTAACTTCACTCACCCCAACAAAATTTATTCATCCATCACTGCTATTGGATTTCACTACACTCATTTCAACTTGTATTATCTAATTTGATAATGTCACACCAGTAGGATTGTTTGAATGATATTGTATTTTTTTCCCAGCATAAGAATCAAATAGCTGGTTATGGGCTTGATGGGAAAATACATCGGTTCGCTCTGGATATTGCTTCACCCACTCTATTAGCATGGCTAAATTGGCATTTTGCTTTTCCACCGATTCATATTTATGGGATTCCCACGGCCTATTTTTGCAATTTTCAATGCAGGATGTGACATCCAAATTTAAAAATATAATTTCGGTTGCGTCTCCAAGTACAACAGCCAATAAATCCGTGTACCCCCCTTCAATAACTCAGTTTTTATTTTGAGTGGTAAACCGTTTAATCTCTTTTGCAGCTTTTTCCAAGGGCTGTCTTGATGGCGGGTTTGTATCTTGCCATGCCAAAATATCAAGGTCTAAATGTTGTAAATTAAATTTTTCTGCATAGTGTTTTGATAACGTGGATTTACCCGAGCCCGAGTTCCCAAAAATAATAATTCGTGTTAATTGTTTACCCCCATAATAAAGTTGTCATTGCTGCAATTGCCGGTAAAGCTTGAACCCAAAAAATTTTTTTATTAACCGTTACCCCAGCGTAACTACCTGCCAAAATAACACAGCTCAGAAAAAATATTTTAATAGCAAAACCTGTTTCATTTAGATATAAACCCCAAATAAGTCCAGCAGCTAAAAAACCATTATAAAGCCCTTGGTTCATGGCTAATGGCTTGGTTAAACTTGCGGTTTTTGAGGTGTGGCCAAAAATTCGCATACCATAGGGTTTATCCCACAAAAACATCTCAAGTATCAGAAAATAGATGTGCAGCAGCGCAACTATCGTGATTAAAACAGTCGTTAGTAATGGCATCTTATTTGTCAGACCACACAGCAAATTCATTGCCGCTAGGATCGGTAAAGTGAAAACGGCGACCACCCGGAAATGAAAAAATATCTTTTATGATTGAACCACCGCATTTCTGTATTTTTGAAAGTGTCGCTTGTAGTTCTGAGCTGTAAAACACTACCAATGCACTACCTGCTTGGCTTGAAACCGTTAATTCGGATTTAAAAAAACCACCATCAATGCCCTCGTTTGAAAAGGCACTGTATTCAGGGCCGTAATCAATAAATGTCCAATTAAATACCGCTTCAAAAAAAGATTTGCTAGCGTTTATATCTTTTGTTGGAAATTCAATGTAATTTATTTTTTCATGAATGTTCAATATATCTCTCCCGTTATTTATATTATAGTGATTTTATTTTATTATTAATTTCTTTTGTGTTAGCCCCATCAAACTCAATTTTCCTCCGATCGAAATATGAAGATCCTGGGTCCGGGTTCCGC